>NZ_CP026652.1:7917795-8541354 GCF_002946835.1 Streptomyces dengpaensis | reverse complement strand
GCAACTTGCAGCAGCGGCGTGCTCAGCAGTTCGCTGAAGGGCTCGAGCATGCTCGCCGTCACGTGCGCGAGGTCGGGCATCTGGCCCTCGCGCACACCGGTTCGGCGTGTACGGGAGGGGTTCGATCTGGGGCGGTGGGTGGCCAACCGGCGAGCGGAAGCCGCGGCGTTGACCGTGGAGCAGGCAGCGCAGCTGCGTGAGCTGGACAGGTGGTGGAATCCGCCCTGGCCCGTCGACTGGCAGCGCGCCTGGTATCGAGCCCGGGCCTTCGTTGATCAGCACGGGCCGGTCGATGGCGGGAGCAACCTCGCAGGGCTGCCGACGTGCTGGAGCGGTGGCTGCGCCTGCAGATCAGCCAGTACGGGCACCTGCGCGAGAGCAGCGGTCTGCTCGGTGAGCTCGGCCACACCCAGCGGAGGTGCGGCGTTTCATGCGTGGCCCGGTCGCCGTCGCGCCGCTGCAGACGGCCTGGAGGTTGCGGGCGCCTTCGCTGCCCGGCACGGCCACCTCGCCGTCTCCAAGCCGACCTGCGTCGACGGTTTCGCTCTGGGGCCTGGCTGAACGAGGCGCGCTGCCGCCAGCGCAGCGCCGGCCGTCCCACCCGCCTGGGACGGCAGCTGGACGCCATCGATGCCGGGTGGAACCCGTCCTGGCCGGTGTTTGGCAGCGCACCTGGTGGGCTGCCCGGATCACCTCACCGGGCTCCCCAAGGGGACGGGTGGTGGCCCGATGCTCCCGAACTGAGTACACCGCTGTGTGGCTGCGGGAGCAGTTGGCGCGGCGGCCGCTGTTGCAGCCCGGCCAGCGGAGCATGGTCGAGCAGTTGTTGCCGCTGGCCGGTGAGGCGCCGGTGTGGCAGCCGCGGATCAGCGACGCCGCCTGGCGGGCCGTGTCCGCTCTTCTTCCTCCGCTGTCGCATAGCGGTGGCCGCCGACGCTGCGAGCGACAGATCCTGGAAGCCATCGTCCATATCGCCTGCACGAAGACGACGTGGAGGCGTCTGCCCAGGCTCTGGGGTCCGCTTGGACCTGCCAGCAGCGTTTCGGCCGCTGGCGCGAGGACGGCACCCTTGAGCGCATCTGCCGTGCCGCCTGCCCGAACCCGACACTCGCTGGCAGCGGCCTCTGGCCGCCTGGCTCGTGTCCGCTCCGCATGGTGGCTGAGGAGGGGCGCTGCAGCGGGACAGGCAGCGCGCATCCGGCTCTCTCGTGTGTCGGTGGGTGCTGTGGCGTCCGGCTAAGCGGCCGCCCTCCCCTCGTGGGGCGCGGGTAGTCGGCTGACCGAAGCGGCCACGGTTTCGGTCCGGGCCTTTGGACCAATGCTCGTGGGCCTGGATCCACTTGTCGAGGTTCCTGGCCGGGACGGGACGTCCTGAGAATCCGGACCGCGGCAGCCAGCCACCGCTCCAGATCGACCGCTTTGACCACATGGCAGGCTCTCAGGAAGGCGACGGCCTGCTGGGGGTCTACGGCAGAACGTCGCCGGCGATGATGCGGCGCGCGGTGGTCGCGGGCAGCCGGCCGGGCCCGCAGGCGCGCTCCATCTCGCCGGCGAGGGGTAACCGGCCCACACGTGCTGCCGGCGCAGGGCGCGCAGGAAGTCGGCTGGGGGGCCAGCAGCGTGGGATCGGGTGCCGTGCGAACGTAGTACGGGGCGCGCGTGGCCCGGCGGGCCCTGATCCACAGTTGGCGGGCCTCGTCGATGAGATATCGAGGTAGAAGTCCCGGTCGCTGATGTTCGCGAGGATGAATCCTCGACCGTCTCCCAGGAGGGCACGACAGCGCCGGATGCGGCACGCTCGAACGTCGCGGCAGACACTGATGTGCTGCGTCGAGCCATCTGCTGGTAGGTCATCTGCGCCTGATGCCGGCGTGCGCGCAGGAAGTCGGCGAGCGTCGCCCGGGCGGGCACGGTGCGGTCGACAGGGTTCTCGCGGCGTCCCATCACCACCACCTCAGTTCCCGGCATTGAAGTAGGCGCGCACGATGCGGCTGAGCCGACCGCCGCCGCGGCTCGGCATGACGGCCAGGACGACGACCGCGGCGCCGATGCCTCCGGCTCCCGCCAGCAGCCTCAAAACGTCCTGGACGTTGTGCGCGTCGGGTGCCAGGCAGGCCGCGGTGACGACGAAGGCCACGATCACGAACGCGTGCGGCATGCCTAGCCGAACGGACGGGACGGTGTTCTGTGGCGATGTTGAAGAAGGTGTCGCGGTACGCGACGCAGCCGGGGGCTTGCTGCCCATGAACAATCTCCTGACTACCGTCCGGCGACCAGCCGATCGCCGGACGGTGCTCTATGGCTCCAACCGGGGCCCACCGGTGCGGTCAAGGGGAGTTGGCGCTCCCTGCGCGCAAATGGGCTGCTACTGCCGCCAGTTTCCCAGCCCCTACGCCACTCCTGAGGGGGCATCAGTCAATTGCCTCATCAACGCGCCAACGAGTCCTTTTTGTCGAAGAGGACGTCACCCACGGCGGTTCGAGACCCGCCAGGACGGCCCGGACGGGCCCGGGCAGGCAGAAGTCGCGCAGGTCACGGCGCTGCGAGCGGGCCTACCACGTGCTGCTGACAATGCGTTCCGGGCCGACAATCGAGGAAACGGCGCAGGTCAGGGCGGGTTCCGTAGTCGTTCGGGGCGGATTCGTGGAGGTATTTCGGGTGACAGCTTCGCATGGTGGCGTCCACCAGGGGCAGGGCGCTGGCCTGCGTTGATTCAGGATCACGCCATCCGGGTTTCTCCTTTGCCTCCCTGGAGAGGGAGACTTCTCATCACGGGCAGCCGCGAAACGGCCCGCCCGCCCTGATTGCTACTGGCTCCAACCACTGCAGCAGGGAACGGGCAGGTGTTGGCGCACCTGCCCAGGTGAAGCCGATTCCCGTGCCCGTATGGACGGGACATCGGCTTCACCTGTATCTGTGTCCGTCTCAGGGCCGCAGTTGCCCGGCAGGCTATCCCGGCGTGATTGCCGGGGGCAGCGCCCCGGCCCGCTTCATTCGCAGGTGCCGTCAGGTACTGGCCGACTGCCGTCAGCCCGGCTACGCCGCACCATGGCCTCGGCGCGTCGTGGCCCTGCAAGGACTCCTCCGGCGGCGGGCGCTGCCGTACCTGCGCCACCAAGTTGTGCTGGAAAGCACTGGTGAGCGGGCCGGTCCGGCTGTTCAGCTGAGAACCGCTCGTTCGGGTGGGAGCGGGCAGATCCGTGTGCGTCGTGGAGTCGGCCCCGACTTGAGTGGCGAGGTGACACGAGATGAAGGCGCAGACCGTGCCTTAGGCCGTGCCGGCGAGGTGCACGGGATGCACGGCCTGGCTGTGGAAGTGGCTTTCACCGAGGAGTGGGGCCGCTTCACTCAGCTGCCCTGGGACCTGGCAGCCGGCTCGGTGCGTTTTGAGGAGCTGTCCCCGGTATCGGCTTTCCCGGTGGCGCCTGGGGGCCGCCGTGCGCCCGGATGGTGGTGGTCGGCCACCACCGGTCGGCACGTGGTGCACGGATCCGTCGCAATGCGCACCCAGTTGATGGTGCTGGACCGCGACCCCGAGGTGACCGGCCTGTCCGCACGACCTGCACGGTTCCTGTGGCGGGATCCAGCCGGTGGGGGCGTACGTGCGTGGGTTCCGCAGCTGTTCGCCCGCTACGCGGACGGCACCGGCCTGCTGGCCGACTGTCCCTCCAGCCCCACCGCGGGCAGCGAGCTGACGCAGCGCGCTCGGATGGTGCTGGAGGCGGCGTGCGCGCGGGTGGGCTGGGTCTACCGGAGTCTGGAGCCGCCGGGGGCGGTGAGGACGGCGAATCTGCGGTGGCTGGCCGGCTACCGGCATCCTCGCCACCAGGGACCGTCCTGGCTGCGGTCCGCGCTGGCCGCCGTGTTCGCGGTGCCGCGGCCGCTCGGGGACGGGGTGGCGTTGGCGGGCGATCCGCTGCAGGTCTTACCGGCCCTGTACCACGCCCTGTGGGCCGGGCAGTTGGTGGCGTCGCTCGATGAACCGCTCGGCCAGCAGACGGTGCTCCGCACCTGCGCCGCCAGCGGCAGCGGCAGGCATGCCTCTGCCCTGGCGGCGGGCGCGGGTGGGCGCGGTGAGGGAGGAGCCCGGTGACAGGGCAGCAAGAGCGGTGGCGGCCGGTGGTGGCGGTCGGAGCACATGTTGTCCACCGGGGAGAGACCTGGCAGGTGGCCGCTCTGCAGGGCCAGCAGCTCTGTCTGGTGCAGGAGAACGGTGCCGAGAAGACCCTGCTGATGGGTCATTTGTTCGCCGATCCCGGCTTCGAGGTAGTGGGCGCGCGGGCGCCGCAAGCGGTCCCGCAGTGGGGGTTGTTCGAGACCGTGCCGGCGGCCGCCCAGCAGCGGGCTTTGGCGTGGCTGCCCCACATCCGGGAGGTGGAGACCGGGTGGCCGCATCCGCCAGGAAGCCGCGCCGGCCAGACGATGAGGCCGCAGTACGACCCGAAGCGGTGGACGCTGGCCGAGCGGGACGCTGCCAAGGCCAGGGAACTGACGTTGCTGGGCTTTGCCCGGGTGACCCGCACGACGGTGGAGCGGATGCGGCTCGCCTACCGCCGGCAGGGCCTGTGGGGGCTGGTCGACAAACGCACCGTCCGCTCCGCCCGCCCGGCCGGCCGCGCCGACGAACGGGTCGTGGCCGCGGTACTGGAGGCCTTGCGGCGTCAGCGCGGCCGGTCGAGAGGCACCGTGAAGGGACTGCGGGTGCTGACCGGGCAGATCCTCGACGACCTGCACGGGCCGCAAGCGGTGGCGCTGCCGCCGCCGTCGTCGTTCTACCGGCTGGTCAACGCCCTCGCCGACCCGGCCGAGCTGCCCGGCCGGGCGGCGCACACGGCCACCGCACCCGCCCGCATGCCCTCAGCGCCGCTGGTGCTACGGCCCGGGGAACAGGTGCAGATCGACACCACCCGCCTGGACATCATGGCCGTCCTCGAGGACGGCACCCTCGGGCGGCCGGAGCTGACCATCGCCGTCGACGTCGCCACCCGCTCCATCCTCGCCGCCGTGCTGCGCCCGCACAGCACCAAAGCCGTCGACGCCGCCCTGCTCCTGGCCGAGATGGCCGTCCCCCACCCAGCACGGCCCACCTGGCCTCAGTCGCTGCATCTGTCGCGGGCCGAGGTGCCCTACGAGCGGATGCTGTCGCTGGACGAACGGCTGGAGGGCGCGGCCGCCCGCCCGGTCATCGTGCCCGAGACGATCGTCGTCGACCGCGGCAAGATCTACCTCTCCGCCTGCTTCGTCGCCGCCTGCGAGATGCTCGGAGTGAGCGTGCAGCCCGCCCCACCCCGACGCCCGCAGGCCAAGGCCGTGGTGGAACGGACCTTCGGCGCGATCAACGACCTGTTCTGCCAGCACGTCGCCGGCCACACCGGCTCCAGCCCCCTCAGACGCGGCCCTGACGTGGCCGCCGAGGCACGGTGGACGGTCCCGCAGTTGCAGGACCTCCTCGACGAATGGATCACCTGCGGGTGGCAGAACCGGCCCCACGACGGACTGCGCCACCCCGTCCTGCCCAAGACCGCCCTCACACCGAACCAGATGTGGGCCGCGCTGATCACCCTCAGCGGATACGTCCCCGTGCCGCTGACGGGGGCCGACTACCTCGAACTGCTGCCCGTGCGCTGGCAGCCCATCACCGACCGCGGTATCCGTCTGAACCACCGCACCTACAACCACCCCGTCCTCAACCCCTACCGCGGCCGGCGCTCGCCCCACGCCGGCAAGGACGGCAAGTGGGAAATCCACCACAATCCGCACGACGCCCGCCAGATCTGGATCCGCCTCACCGACGGACAGCTCCACGCAATCCCCTGGATCCACCGCGACCACGTCCACCAGCCCTTCGACGAGCAGACCTGGCGCCACGTCCAGAGCGAAGTCGAACAACGCGCAGGCCGCGACCAGCACGAAGCCGACCTCGCCGACGCACTCGACCAGCTCCTGCGCCGCACCCGCGGCCCCGCAGAAACGGACCACAGCAGCCGTCGCAGGAAAACCCGCCCCACCAGCAGCGCAGCACAGCTGTCCACACTGCCCGACCTGCCAGGTCAGCAAGGAGCACGCGATACACAGACCGCCGACCCGGCCGTAGAGACCGCCGGCCATGCGCCGGTCACCCAGGCAGACAGCGGAACGCACAGTGCGCACGGCGGCCCGACGCCGGGCCTGGACTGGAGCGAGAGCCTGGACGATCCCATCGGCGCCGACCCGGCGACCGGCACCGGCACCGGCACCGGCACCGGCACACACAAACAGGACGGTACGGACATGAGGCCGGCGGGGGTAGACGGATACGGGCTGTGGGACGCCGAAGCGGAGGCCGAGCAATGGTGAACACCCCACCAGGCACAAAAGATGCGCCGTCCGGCCGACACCCGCCAACGACCGACCGGCTGCCTGGTGTCGCGGCACCTACGGACGCCGAGGCCCCTCGCGCGCAGGACCAGTCGGTGACCACCTGGGACGGCTTCCATGCCTTCGCCACCACACCCGCAGCGGCCCCTCCCCCGCCCGGAGCGCCGCCCCGCAGCCTCGCCGAACGCCTCGCCTACCACTCGCGGTTCGTCACCGTACGCACACCGGCCATCGACACCCTCGCCAAGAACGTGCGCACCCTGATGATCCTCGGCCGCCACCAGACCGTCACCGCACGGCCCTCCCTCATCGTCACCGGCCCCGCCGGCGCCGGGAAAACCACCGCCCTGCTGCAGGTCGGCCGCGTCTGCCACCTCGCCCACACCCGACGCCACGGCCCCACAGCCACAGCCGGACACGTCCCCGTCGCCTACGTCCTGGTCCCGCCCGCCGCCACCGCCAAAACCCTCGCCCTCGAATTCGCCCGCTACCTCGGCATCCCCGCCACCACCCGCATGTCCCAGGCCCAGATCACCAGCGCCGTCTGCCACACCTACACAGCCGCCCACGTCGAACTGGTCATGATCGACGAAATCCACCGCCTCAACCCCCGCACCACCACCGGCGCCCAGACCGCCGACTGGATCAAAGACCTCACCGAACGCATCGGCGCCACCTTCATCTACGCCGGCATCGACGTCACCACCACACCCCTGTTCACCGGCGTCCGCGGCGCCCAACTCGCCGGCCGCGCCTCCCTCATCGACTGCGCCGCCTTCCCCGCCCGCCTCGGCGAGGCAGAGCCCTTCCGCGACCTCATCACCGCCATGGAAAACGCACTCGACCTACGCCACCACAAACCCGGCACCCTCCCCCACCTGGCCCCCTACCTCCACGAGCGCACCGCCGGACGCATCGGCAGCCTCGCCCGCCTCATCCGCCAGGCCGCCATCACCGCCATCAGCGACGGCACCGAACGCATCACCAAAACCACCCTCGACGCCATCCGCCTGGACCACCTCGCCGAACAACACCACCGCCCCCGTAAGGGCGGGAACAGCAGCACCCCGTGAACCAGGCCCATGCCGCAACCCTCGCGCAGCGTGGTCGCAGATGGGACGGCCGGCCGGGGGCGCCTCACCCCGGCGGGGGTCCCTCCGGGGTGGACGGCCCGGCTGTCAACCGGCCTTTTCGACCGTGGCGGTGTCTATCCACCTCGCCAAGATGCTGAAAGCGGCGAGCTGCTCCAGGGCCTCGTTCTCTTGAAGTTCCTCGTCCTCTTCGTGGGCGATGGGGTTCCGGATGGCCGCATACACGCCCCGCGCGTAGTTCCCGGCACCGTCGTGACGGTTGCGGAACGTATCGCCTCCGTCGTTCGCACTCAGGCGCAGACGAGGGTGCCCCGCAACGGGTGCGTTGGTAGAGAAGGCGTCGGACAGGAGCTTGGCTTCCGAAGCATCCCTGCGCTCGAGCTTCGCCTGAGCCTGGGCGTTCACCGCCCTCGCAGCAGCTCCGACCGCTTCACGGAAGTGGCCGCTGCCCCACAAGCCCTGCACGCTGCCCCAGACCCATGGATGCAGCGTGGACGCATCGAGCTGGGGCGCACCACTGCCAAGGTTCTCCTGCAGCTCCTGCTCCGCCTCCAGCAGGGCGATCGCACGGTGCGCCGCCTCACGATGGCGCCACATCGGCTGCCTCGCGGCCTCCTCCCACTCCGCGGTTCGCCAGACAGGCAGCACACGGTCCAAAATCTGCTCCACAATCTGCGCCGCAGCCTGCACCTCCGCCTTGGGCTGATCGAACTTGTAGCCCCAAAAACCAACGGTGTTCGGGGCGTCCGGCACGTACGTCACCCGGGCAGTGACGAGGAAAGCCTTCAGCTTTGCGATGGCCCAGTCCTTGTTCATCTGCGTCATGAACCAGATGCTGCCCCACGCCACCGACAACGCCCCTGTCCGCAGAACCGCAGCGTGCCCTCCGCAGGGTCTACGTGCCAGCCTGCGACTTGAACCGCCATACGGCGTGCTCCAGTCCGCCGGGTTCGTGCCCGAGAACAGCGGCAGCCTCTTCGTACGCGGCCCGCAGCTCCTCGTACCGCAGACCCGCGACACCGGCATCCACCGCGAAGTCACGCAGGTGTACGTCCACTGCAACCTGCGACCGACCGACGAGGTTGCCGATGTAGTCGACGCTCTTCGGCCCCACCCCTTTCACCGCGCGCAGAGCGGCGCGATTGTCCTGGTGGTCGAGCCACACATGGAGGTCGTCCCGGGTATCAACACCTCGGGCGACCAGCAATTCGGTGATGGCGTGGGCCGTCGCGACCCTGCTCGGGGCGTTGAAGTCCATGGCGGCGGCAAGGTCTTCCGCAGCGATCCGTGCCTGAAAGCCGCGGACTGTGACGGCATCAGGCCACACCGACTGCAGCCGGAGAAGCCGCGGCCGGATAGTCGATCGGTACGGCCGCCGCGCATGGAAGCTGGCATCGCAGATGACAGCGCCCATGTGCGTCCAGCCACCGGGCGAGTGGAATGGGCCGTCACCGAGGACAGACCGAACGTAGTCCGCGAGCAGCTAAGCAGGTCTAGGAGTGGACATGCACCCAATGATCGTGCCCTGGTCCACCGCGCGTGCCGAGACCGAACATTGGAAGGCGCAGCTGACACAGTGGCGGACGATCCGTCTGCCGCCGCCAGCGGTCAGCGTCGCGCATACAGCCTCAGCTGCCGACGGTGCGGCCTGTCTGCGCCCAACGGCCGTCCGGAGTGACCCCGAAGCTCAGTCGCCAAGGCTTGTGCCCCTCAGCTTCGCAGTCGGCCCACAGCCTGATCGTCGCGTCCTGGTACTGCTGCCGCCAACGTTCTTCACCATCAGCGCCTTCGTACCAAGTCGGCTTTGCAGAAGGGTCAAGGGCCAGCCTGGTGCGGTCGCCTGCTTCCAGTGGGAATGGTGCGTTACTCCGACCGAGTCGGTCAGCACCGTCGATGCCGGGCCGGAACCGGTAGGGACCCCAGATGATCCCTGCGATCTCGTCAGGCGTCGGACCGCCGGCAAGGCTGAGCACCCGGGAACGGTCGAAGTCGTCACGGATGGTGAGTCGTACGCTGAGTCGGCCCAGTTGGGCCGGCCCATCAAAGCGGACGTAGAGCAGCCCATCCGACTGCTCCAGTTTCAGCCGGAGCTGCGGAGTCAGAGCGTTGTGCCAGCGGTCCCTCTCGATCTGAGCAACGGATGCCGCGGTGTCGTTTGCCTGACGTGAGGCCTGCCAAGCACCGAACGCAGCGAGCCCGCTGAACGCGGCTGCAAGGGCCGCGATGGATGTGTCTGCAATGCCCATGCGGGACTGTAACCCAGCTGGAGTAGCAGCCATCAGGCGCACCACTACACCCACAGGAAACTCAAGATCATTCCCACCCAACTACAAGACCCCAGGCCAACCACCCGAACACCCAAACCGAACACCCCAGCAGGCCAACCCACTTACACCCGACAGGGACCGCTCCCCCACCTCAAAATCCCAACTGGAAAACGGGACACCAGACCAGAACAGCCACGCCCCCTGAAGATCACTGCTCCGTCACAGCCATCACCCGCGTGCAACAGGTCAACCGGGCTTTGGACTGCTCACTGGAAAGGGAGACGGAGCACCTCATCAACGAACTGCTCAACCACTCGCGTACGCCAGCGCGCAACGTCCTCTAAGCCTCGATCCACCGAGTGACTCGCGTCCTGTGGATGAGTAATCAAGAAGAGGTGCCTGCTGACCTGCGATGATGGGAGTTCTGACGCTTCCAGCACGCACAATCAGCAAGGCACCTCGTAGATGCAAGTTTCCCACACTCCAGCAGCGGTCTCCGCTGTGTTCGATGACCCGAATCTGATCGCACATGCCGGGCTGGTCCCGGTGATGCGGCTGGCCGAGCGGTGCGGCCTGCCGCGACTGGTGGCTGCGAAGGTGAAGCTGACCGGAGCCAGGAACGGTGCGGGGGCTGCGGCGGAAGCCAAGGTCACCAGCATCGTGGGCGGCATGGCTGCGGGCGCGGACAGCATCGACGACCTTCACATCCTGCGGCACGGTGCGATGCCGGCCGTGTTCGCGGGTATCCGCGCCCCGTCCACGCTGGGCACCTTCCTTCGCGCGTTCACCCACGGTCACGCCCTCCAACTCCACGCCGTCCACCGCAGATTCCTGGCCGCGCTGGCCGCGCACACTCCACTGCTGCCCGGCGCCGACGCGATGGCGTTCATCGATGTCGACTCCACCCACAAACGCGTCTACGGCCGGACCAAGCAGGGCGCCGAGTACGGCCGGTTCAAAGGCATCCGCACCCTGCACCCTCTCCTCGCCACGATCTGCACCCCGCACGCGCGGCCGGTGATCGCCGGGGTCCGGATGCGACGCGGCAAAGCAGCCGACTCCCGGGGCGCCCCGAAATTCGTGAGCGAGGCCCTGGCCACCGCCGTCGAGGCCGGCTGCACCGGCATGCGCATTCTGCGGGCCGACTCGCAGTTCTACAACGCCGGGGTGATCGCCGCCTGCCACCGGGCCGGAGCCCACTTCTCGATCACCACCGGCATGAACCCCTCCATCAAACGAGCCGTCCACAGCATTCCCGACGACGCCTGGCAACACATCAGTTACCCGACCGCGGTGCCCGACCCCGAGACCGGTGAACTCATCTCGGACGCCGAAGTCGCCGAGATACCCCAATACAGCGCCTTCGCGAGCCGCAAAAGGAGCGAGCGGGTCACCGCCCGGCTGATCGTGCGCCGCGTCCGTGACCTGGCCAAACCCGCCGTCATGGGTGAACAGGGCGAGCTGTTTCCCGTCTGGCGCTACCACCCCTTCTTCACCGACCAGCCCGCCGCAACCCTGCAAGCCGAGCGGGAACACCGGCACCACGCGGTGGTCGAGCAGGTCATCGCCGACACCAAAGCCGGCGCCCTGACCCACCTGCCCTCCGGGCACTTCCACGCCAACGCCGCCTGGCTGACCCTGTGGGCGATGACCTACAACCTGCTGCGGGCCACCGGTGCACTGACCTCGCCCTTCCATACCAAGGCCACCACCGCCACCCTCCGCAGCCACCTGGTTCAGGTCCCGGCCCGGATCGCCCGCTCCGCACGACGCATCACCCTGCACCTGCCACACAACTGGCCCTGGCAGCACGCCTGGACACACCTCTTCGACACTGTCCACGACCCACCCGCACCGGCCTGATCCCCCCTGACCACCCCGCCCGCCAGGGCCCGACCGGAACCGAACCCGTGGAAAAGCTGGGCAGACCAGCAGCTACAACCTGCCCATCCACGACCACCGACCGAAACCAGCCCACAAAACGACCAAGAGATCATCTTCAGAGCGCGTCGGTGGATCGAGGCTAAGAGGCCCACACCCATCAGGTGCGGGCCTCCAACACTGGGTCTCAACACTTCGCCCGTGGTGAATTCAGAAGGGAGGTTCAACGCGCCGACTACCCCCGGCGTACCTCAGCAGGCGGGGTGTTGCGCCGCCCCGGAAAGTGAACTCGGCGGCGGTCCGAACTCCAGGCGTACCGAGTCGTTGCGGGGGATGACCAGAGCGACTCCATCGGCCCGTGTCCATCGGTAGGGCAGGAGGACGTACTGATTGCCG
Source organism: Streptomyces dengpaensis (assembly GCF_002946835.1). Classification (NCBI taxonomy): domain Bacteria; kingdom Bacillati; phylum Actinomycetota; class Actinomycetes; order Kitasatosporales; family Streptomycetaceae; genus Streptomyces; species Streptomyces dengpaensis. The sequence goes on along the minus strand of NZ_CP026652.1, from coordinate 8,529,362 downwards.
GACTGCAGGATGAGCGCGAGTCCGTCGTAGCGGTAACCGTAGGCGGCTTTGCCTTTACCGCAGCGGGTCTCGCGTACGCCGGGAGCGCTGATGCTGAGGCTGCGCTCGCTGTAGAGCACGGCGGACGGGTAGTCCGAGAGGCCAGCCACGAAACGCTGTGCCCGAGTCACGCCCACTGAGGCGGCGTAGTCATTGGCGGCCCAGACAAGTCCGAGCCCCACGAGTACGAAGACGACCGCCCATTCGGCGAGGGCGGCCCATTCGGGCCGTGTGGCGGGCCGGGGCGGGGCGGTGTTGGAGGTGCCGCTGTTCGGGGTGCTGTCGGTGTTGGAGGGCGCGGCGGAGTCGTCGTTCTGGCCGACCGCGTTGCTCTGACTATCCGCGTGGTCGTCGGATGCGGTCGCGTTCGTCGCGACCGTACGTCTGAGGTGCAGGGCGTACGCCAAGAGTGACACTCCGACGGACAGGCTCAGCGGGGCCAACGCGAGGACGCGGTTGAGGAAGGTCCTCGTGAACGTCGACCAAAGTCCCCCGAGAGCCAACAGGAATCCGAGACCCGCCACGGTCGATATCACGTAGCGCAGAACAGGTGGCCGCACACCCGTTGCGAGTCTGTGCCGCAACAGATCGTGCCCCCAGAACGCAAGCAGGCCGACAGTCGCAGTCACCGTCATCGGCACCCACAGGGCGTCCAGACTGCGCATCAGATAGTCCGCCGTGCCGAAGCCGAGGACGGTGGAGTTCACTCTGAAGTACGCGAAGAACCAGTACGCGTGGTAGTAGCCGAAGTAGTAGAGCAGCGCGGTGACCAGGCTCGTCGGCGCGGCGATCGCACCGACGATCGTTCCGAGCCGCCCGAGGCCGCCGGCGCCTTCGTTCATGTGGTGGGGACGGTCTCGATGGAAGGCGAGGGCTCATCGTCCGGTGAGCCGCCCGACTCGCCCGTCTCACCAGTCGCGCCCGTCTCACCAGTCGCGCCGGACTCTCCGGTCTCGCCTGGCCCGCCGGTCTCCGAGGCGCAGACGCCGACCACATACACGGTCCTCTGCCGCTTGACCCAGGTGTCCGCCGCGGGCTCCACGTGGTCGTAGCCGCACGGGCCGTTGCTGGGTTGGCCCTCCTCCGTGCGGTAGACGCGCACGAGATTCACGCAGAGGGTGCCGTCTTTGCACTCCGTGATGAACAGGTCCTTGATCTCAGCCCAGTTGTCCTTGCCCGCATCGGTGCTGTCGTCGAACAGGAAACCATTCTTGCCCCACTCCGGGATCTTCAGCGGCCCTGGTTTGGCGCCTCCGCCACCATCTGCGCCGCCTCCGTCCCCACTCCCACCGCCCCCGCCGCTTCCGGGGGCCGGCATCCCGCCGCCGCTGGTTCCGCTGTCAGCACTGCCGCCCGCATCGTCCCCCGTGTCCCCACAGGCCAGTGCTGTCGGCACGCAGAGGAGAAGGACAACGGCCAGGCGGGCAGCGCTTGTTGATGTCCACATATCACATCACCGATCCCCCGAAAATGCGCGGCATCCGGAGAATGGCATACACGGGAACCCTGCGTACAGGCAATCGCTCAGCCGACGGTGATGGAGTTCAGCATCTGGCGCAGGTACGCGTGGGTATCGACCGGCTCGTACGCCACCTTGCCGATCGGTGCCGGGACCGATTCCACCAGAGTGCCCGGGGACTCGTTGAAGAGACCACGGACCTCGGTCCTCGGCGGGGGCGTCGGCAGATCGGGCCCGGTCGTACAGCGGCGCGCCGGTCGCGGCCGGCCGCGCTGGCGGAGGTGGGCAGCGACAGCGACTCGCTGACCGGGTACAGGCTGAACGTGTCGCGGCGGCCCGCGCCGTCGCGGCACTCGACTGTGGCGCAGACCGGTCCGCCCGGCTGACAAGGCGGCGCGGCGGGATCCTCCCTGAGGAGGCGGACGCCCGGGCTGGCTGCGCAGGCCGGATGCTCGTCAGATGACTGCCTGGCATACCCCCGCTTTGGCCCGCATTCGCCTGTGGGCATGCGCCGTGGGCTGGGTGGCCTCGGTACAGTGAGCGCCCACATCGTGCAAGACACGCGAGAGATCGGTTCCATCGGCAGGTGTCGTGGCGGGTGGTGCTGCACATGGAGATACCTCTCGTGCGGCGCCATCTGTCGCCACACGTGGCGGCCTGTCCGACACCCGGGTGAGTGTTCGACGCAGCATGCGCAGAGCCCGGCGCTGCAGCGTCTTGACGGCGCCTTCAGTCTTGCCCATGACGCGGACGGTCTCTCCCACGGACAGACCAGCGAGAAAGCACAGGGTCAGGCACCCCTGCTGCGATGCGCCCAATTGAGCAATGGCCTGGAGAAGCACGGCGCGATGGCCGGAGCAGGGCTCTGAAGGGCTCAGTGAGGGGCTGGTGTCAAGTATGTCATCGGCCGTGACCTGGAGCCGGAAGCGGCTGTCCTTGCGTTGGTCGGTCACAAGTCCACGGGCGATGGTCATCAGCCAGGCGCTGAAGTCCCGGTGCTGCCAAGTGAACTGATGGATGTTACGCAAGGCGTTCAGGAAGGTCTGTGCGGTGAGCTCCTCGGCGGTGTCCTTCTGGCCAACACGCAGGTAGAGGTAGCGGTAGACGGTGTCGGCGTGTTCGTCGTAGAGGCTGGCGAAGGCCTCCCGGTCGCCGGACTGTGCTCGTTCGACGGGTGTGGTGATCACGGCTGGCTGCGGCGCAGGAACGGTCTCGGCTGCCGGTGTACGGCGTTCGCCGGTCGGGCGACGAGCGTGCGCGGCTGTGGCGGAGTCCGGCTGGGGCGTGAGGAGTCCCTTACTGACTCCGGCGTTTCGGGGTCAGTCCAGTCTGTTGAGGCGCAGGACCCGTCGTGATCGATCGGCCGGGTGCTCTAGCCGGTAACCGTGTGGCGGTTCAGCAGCGCCGCGCACCACTGGAAGTGGCCGTCGCTGCCGTCCGGGCTGAACAGGTCGTAGGTGGTCAGGGCGTATGCCGCCTGGTACAGCGCGAGCACTTTTGCGTCGTACCCAAGCGCTGACGAGAAAAGGTTGGTCAGCTCGGCCATGTGGTGCTCCGCGTCGGGTCCGTACATGTCCCAGATCGCCGCCGTCACTGCCGCCTCGAACGCAGGGTCACCGGCTGTGGTGAAGAAGCCGAAGTCCAAGACCGCCACCGGGACTGCGGCGTCGTCGACGTGGATGTTGGGCGGGACCAGATCGCCGTGGATGGCGGTGACGGGGGTCGTCGGCAGGGCTCGCAACGATTCGGTGGTCCACTCGACCGCCCAGGACAACCGGGGCACCGCCGCGGCGAGCACGTTCCAGTGTCGGCGGGCGCCACGCTCGGCCAGAGCGGCGAGCGCGTCGGGGAAGCGGGTGTGACCGTCCCACAGCGGGCGGTCGTCGCCCTGGACGGCCAGCCGCCGCATCGCGGGTGATCCCGGTACAGACGCCAGGCCGCGCAGCACAGTGAGCAGGGCATCGGTCTCGCGCGCGGGCAGGTCCCGGGCCGGAGGCGTGTTCCCGGCGCCGCCTCGTAGCGGCGACCCGGGCAGCTCGCGCTCGTAGGTGACAAGCACGCCGTCACGCTCCTCGGTGGCCAGGATCTGCGGAGTGGCAAAAGGCAGCGGGTGTGCGGCGATGCCCTGGTAGACCTCACGAATCAGGCCGAAACCGGCCGGCGGCCGCCCGCTCCACACCTTGGCGACCAAGCCCTCGCCGAGCCGGTAGACCGCGCCTTCGACGCCCGCGGCCAGCGGTTGCGGGGCGCGGTGGCCCCGCGCGGCAAAGTAGGCCAGCCAGTCGTCACTGTGCCGTTGAAGGTATTCCGCCATGGCTGCAGTACATCCTGTCCGACGTGTCCCGTGCACCTCCATTACTGCCTCCTGCGTGCGGGCGGCCAGGTTGGCCAGGCTCCGCTTGATATGCGCCCACAAGCCCTCCACCGGATTCAGTTCGGGCGCGTACCCGGGCAGCAGGACCACCGTTAGCCACTCTCGCTCGGCCACCAGAGCCTTCATCGTCTTGGACAGGTGGGTGCTCAGCCGGTCCCACACTACGATCAGCGGGGCCTTCAGTAGATGGTGGGCGCCGTCCAGCAGGCGGATGTAGTCGCTCTCGCCGAGAGAGCGGCGCTCGCCCTTGTGGCCTGTGTGCCAGCGCAGCCGGTAGCACAGACGGGCGGGCAGGCCCGGTTTGAAGCAAAGCAGCCCGGCCGCCGACAGTCGGCCCCGGCTGCGGCCGGGCACCTTCACGGTCGGGGTGATGCCGCGCCTGCCCCAGGTGCGGCCCTTGGGCGGACGGCCGGTCACACCCGTTTCGTCCTCGAAGCAGATGAAGGCGCCAGTCGCCGCCCGGGAGGTTTTACCTCCTGCCAGGTCACCTCCCGCCATGCGGTGATTGCGTCCTCATCGCGTTCAACTGCGGGCCGGGCGGGCATCTGCACGCTGTAGCCCATGCGGTGCAGCAGCCGGGTGACGGCGGAGACGCTGTAGGAGAGGTGGAACTTCCGGCCGATCAGCGTGCGCACCCGGGCGGCTGTCCATACCTGGTCGTCCGCCCAGCCTTGGGCGGCTGGCCCCTCGTCCAGCCAGCCGGCGAGCTTGGCCTGCAGGTGCGGGCCGAGACGACAGTCGGAGCCGGATGGGCCCCGGGAACGCAGCGCCTTACGGCCGCCAGCCTTCCAGGAGCGGCGCCACTGGTAGACCGACTTCTCACTCACCCGTAACTCCCGTGCGACGCACGGGACTTTTACGCCCTCCTGGAAGAGGTCAGCGGCCCGCATCCGTACGTCTTCCCGGCGCTTGCGCTGCTGGGCGGTCAGCCCGCCCCCATCTGGATACCGCATGCCTCCGGCGTACCAGCCCGGACAGATCGCGTCACCGGTCCCGACACAGATCCAAACCCCAAGACGCCGAAGTCAGTAAGCCGGCGTCGGGCGTGCACCAGGTGCGCGCGTACGGTGCTCTCGGCGATCCCCAGGCTGCCCGCGATGTCGCTGATCTTCCAGCCCTCGAAGTAGTGCAGCGTGGTGACGGTTCGTTGCATGTCGGGCAGGCGCTTGAGATGCGTGATGAGGGTGACGTAGTCGTTGACTTCTCCCCCTCGTGAACGAGGGAGATTCTCACGGCTTGCGCTGTGAGGTTTTCTGCTTCGTCGCCGACTGCCCGCCCGGAGTGCTCCGTTGAGGTCTTAGTAGCTGTTGTCGTACCGAACCTGAGGTCGGCGTTTTCGCTGGTCGGGCATAGGGCGGGCGTTCCCGTGGGAGTGGTGGCGTGTCGTCGCTTCGGTGGAGGTCGTGGATGCCGTCGGTCGTGGGGTTGCTGGAACAGCGCGAGGTCGCCGCCCGCCGTCGCGTGGATGGGCTGAGGGAGGAGGCCGACCGCATCCAGGCCGAACTGGCCGTGGCCGAGCGGGAATGGCGGGAGTGGGCCATCGCCCGCTCACGGGTCGGCGAGGTGCTGGCCCCGGTGGACGAGCCCGGGCAAGGCCACGCCCAGGCCGTTGGGACAGCGCCCGCCATGGGGCAGGCCGAGGAGACATCGTCAGCGCCGACCGCGGCGAAGTCGAAGTCGCAGGTGCCGGTGTGGCGTGAGGGGCTGGCCTGGTCGGTGCTGTCGGTGGATTACCAGCGCATTCTGCAGGCGCTCGCGGACCGTCTCCGGCTCCATCAAGGGCCGCTGACCTGCCAGGAGATGGCCGTCTCGTTCGGGATGGACGTGGTGCCGGCGCGGGTGGAGGCACTGCGGTCGAAGGCGAAACGCCTGGTCGCGCGCGGCTGGCTGGCCGAGCCCGCGCCGGGCCGGTTCACCCTCGCGCAGGGTGTGGCCGGGCCAGGCGGCGCGTCATGAGCAGGATCATCGACCAGTAGACCATCGCTTCGGCGCTGGTGGTGCGGCGTTCGTAGTCGCGTGCCAGGCGGCGGGTGCGCATCAGGTGGGCGAAGAACCGCTCGACGATCCACCGCTTGGGCAGCACCACGAACCCCTTCTGGTCGTCGCTGCGTCTGACGATCGCCAGGACCAGCGCGAGCGTGGCCAGGCAGTACTCGACGAGGCTGCCGGTGTAGCCGCCATCAGCCCAGACCAGGGCCAACCGATGGTGCGCGTCCGCGACTTGGTGCAGCAGGACCCGGGCGGCGGCGCGGTCGCCGGTGTCCGCAGCGGTGACCATCACCCCCAGCAGCAGGCCGAGCGTGTCGACCACGACGTGCCGCTTGCGCCCGTTGATCAACTTGCCGCCGTCGAACCCGCGGCTGTCAGAGCCGACGACGGCGTCCGCCTTGACCGACTGCGAGTCGATCACACCGGCCGTCGGCTCCGCGTCGCGGCCCAACTTCTCGCGGACCTTGGCGCGCAGCCGGTCGTGGAACTCCTTGACCATGCCGTGGTCGCGCCAGCGGCGGAAGAACGCATACACCCGGTCCCACGGCGGGAAGTCGGCCGGCATCGCCCGCCACTTGATGCCATTGTCGACCAGGTAGCGGATCGCATCGAGTATCGCCCGGTGGCAGTACGCCTCCGGCTGCCCTCCCCGTCCGCGCATCCAGCCAGGCACCGGCAGCAACGGCCGGATGGCCGCCCACTCCGCGTCCGTCATGTCCGTCGGATAACGCGGCTGCCGCACCCCGTTGTCGGCGGCGTTTCCGAACCGGTGAGCCAGACAGTCACACTCCAGCATGACTGAACTGGACTGCCCGCCCGTCGACACGGAACACTGCGGCACCAGGGCCTCCTGATGTTGCTCGGTGATTCGACACCAACGAGCTGTTCAGGAGGCCCTGCTCGTATGCGCCGAGCACCCCGCGACCACCCAATCGGGACTCCCGTGCGATCGACAAACCCCAAGATCGGTACGACAACAGCTACTTACACCGGCTCCACAGACAGAAGCCGCCAGCCCGGCGGCCTTGAGGTTGATGGCCGCATTCACGTCCCGGTCATGAGCCGTCCCGCAGCCCTCGCACGTCCAGGTGCGGACGTTGAGCGGCATCTTCTTGGCGAGGGTGCCGCAGGCGGAACACAGCTTGGAGGAGGGGAACCAGCGGTCGACGGCGACCAGGTTTCTTCCGTACCAGGCTGCTTTGTACTCCAGCATGGAGCGCATCATGGTCCAGCTCGCGTCACTGATGGCGCGGGCCAGCGAGTGGTTCTTGACCATAGTGCGGACCGTCAGGTCCTCGATCACGATCGTTTGATTTTCACGAACGAGCCGAGTGGTCAGCTTGTGCAGGTGGTCCCGGCGCCGGTCAGCGATCCGGGCATGGATCCTGGCAACCTTGCGGCGCGCCTTGGCCCGGTTCGCACCGTCGCCGGTGGGCTTGCGGGACAACTCTCGCTGAACCTTCGCCAGGCGGACCCGGTCCCTGCGCTCGAACTTCGGGTTGGTGACCTTCTCCCCGGTGGACAGCGTCACCAGGCTGGTGATCCCCGCATCGACCCCGACCACCGCATCCGTGACCGGGAGCGGCTTCACGGACGCGTCCTCACACAGCATCGAGACGAACCAGCGTCCCGCCGGATCCTGCGAGACGGTCACCGTCGTCGGCACCGACCCCTCGGGCAGAGGACGGGACCACACGATCTCCAGCGGGTCCGTCATCTTCGCCAGCGTCAGAACGCCGTTGCGGTACCGGAACGCCGACGAGGTGTACTCGGCCGAGCGGCGGGACTTCTTCCTGGACTTGAAGCGCGGGTACTTGCCTCGCTTCTGCCAGAAGTTGACGAACGCCCCTTGCAGGTGCCGCAGGCACTGCTGCAACGGCACGGAAGAGACCTCGGACAGGTAGGCCAGCTCCTCGGTCTTCTTCCACACCGTCAGCATCGCCGACGTCGCGTTGTAATTGACCCGCTCCTGCCGCCGCGTCCATGCCTCCGTGCGGGCGGCCAGCGCCAGGTTGTCGGGTAGGCGGAGCATGTTGCCATGCTCCGCCCCCCTCAGAACCGTACGTGCGCCTTTCAGCGCATACGGCTCAAGCAGGCCCACGGCTCGCAGGGCGCAAGCCATTCCGGATATCAGCAGCATGGAGCTGTCGGTGACATTGCGTGTGGATCACTTCCAGGTTGTCCCGGTCATTACTGCCACCGTGACTGCGGTAGACCTTGTGGTGAACGTGCAGGCCGCGCATGTTCGCAGAGAACCACTTGGCCCAGTCGTTCACGTCATCGGGGTCGTAACCGGCCCCTTCGATCAGGTCTTGCCCACACCTGACGCAGAGCCCCTTTTGTCGGGATGCCAGAGTCAGAATCCATTTGGACTCCGTCGCAGGCATCCGTTTCCGGCGGCGCTTGTTCCAATACTCGACCAACGCGGGGTCGTCTGGAGAGTTTCCTCCGGCGACCAACACGTGTCGTTCGATCTTCGTCCAGGCGAACTTGCGCAGGTAGTGCTCCGGAGAGCCGAATACCCAGTTGTCGCCTCTAGAAGACTCGAACTTTCCCCAGTACCGTTTCTTGACCCAACCGGTCGGCTTAGCAGGATGAGACCTGTAGGCCCACCGGTAGAGAGTCCAGAACGTGAAGTAGTCGAGTTCCGCGAACGCTGCCGAGGAAACCGCATGGCGATAGTAGGTCGACCAGCCCCTGGCGTACGGGTTGAGAGCAGACACCACTCTTGCAGCTGGTGCGCCCTTAAGGTTCCGTACCTCGGTCCTGATCCGTTCCTTCGCGCGCTTGACGGCTTCCTTGCTCGGCTTGATGAGTGTCTTACCGTTGTAGCGACGGACGTTGAAACCCAGAAAGTCGAATCCCTTGTCAATGTGAACGACTCGGGTCTTCTCGCCGTTGAAGGCCAGACCTCTTGGCTTCAGCCATACCGCCAACTTTTCGCGGTAGGACCACGCTTCCTCCTTCGAGGTACACATCACCACGAAGTCATCGGCGTACCTCACCAGTGCAGGAGCCACCTTTGCGCCTTGGTGCTTTGTCGGCTTGTTGGCGCCGATGGCATCCCCCATCCCGTGAAGGGCGACATTCAGCAACAGCGGGGAGATAACGCCCCCTTGCGGGGTTCCTTCCACTGTGCGCGCGAACGTGCGTCCTTCCATGACACCGGCCTTGAGCCACCTCTGGATCTGCCGTCGCCCTGGAAACTGGCCGATGGAGGTCATGAGGTGCTCATGGCTGATGCGGTCGAAGGCCGAGGAGAGGTCTGCGTCAAGGACCCAGACTCTCTTCGAATCCCTTCTCGCCGTCTGAATGAAGATGGTTTCGATCGCGTCATGCGTGGATCGACCCGGCCGAAATCCGTAGCTCCGTCCCTCGAACTTTGCTTCCCATTCCGGTTCAAGAGCATTCTTGAACCGTGCCTGGTGTGCGCGGTCCTCCATGACGGGAATTCCGAGCGGGCGCATCTTCCCATTGGCTTTCGGGATGTACACACGCTTGACAGGCCTAGCGGGAATGAGCGGTGCCGCGAGTATCCGCCGCGCCATCTCGCCCCGATCCGACGGTGTGAGTGCAACCTTCCCGTCGACGCCTGCCGTCTTCTTGCCGGTACTTACTTGCGTGACCCGTTTGATGCTGGTCAATGCGTTCGAACGAGAGCGCAGCATCAACTTTTGAAGGTTCCGAACTTTCTTCAGGTCGCCTTCCCTGCTGGCCTTGTAGATCCGTTGACGCAGGCGCCTTACATGTCTCTCTTCCGACTTCCAGTCGATGGACGACCAGAACTCGGCATCGTCGAGCATGTCCGTGGATCCGTTCACAGAGGGCGCCTCGGCCGTGACGGTCATCGGTTCCCTCCCTGTCCAACTTGCGCCACGGTTGAGGCGTTGGCCTTCTTCCTTACATGGCCCACCTGTTCCACGTCAGCACCCTTTCGGGCCAGACACCGGTCTGGTATCCGCCGGGTTATCGGTAGCGGGGTGAGTCCCGGTGCCCTACCGTTTCCCCTGGGCTTTCGCCCTGGCGGCCTTCGCTTCTTGGAACATCCTGTTCCCGCGGGGGGGTTGGGCCTCTGTTGCCTTCGGCTTACCGGGAGACCATTCCCGGACCCTTACGGGGTTTCCGCGTTTCACACCCCACAGATGCGATGGGGGTGGGTGCCCTCTATTGGCCGAACCTGTGGTGACCTGCTTCCCGGTGTCTACCTGCCGGGAGCCACATGGGCCTTCTCAGACCCTGGGTTTATCCCCCGCCGGTTGCCTATCCACTGTCGCGAGGTGCGAATTACGACCTTTTACCACGAGGGTTCACTCTCGTTCACCCGTCCCATCTTCGGCTTGCCTGTGTTGGGCAGTGGATCTGCCCGTTCCTTGGGCTTCTCGCTGCGGCTCAGCACCCCCCCGGTTGCCCAGGACGCACCCGCAGCTGCCGACCGGACCTAGGTCACAGTCCGGGAGGCTCCATCCTCACGGCGGGAACCTCACTGACGGAGTGCGACTATTCGCGTCGCACGTAGACCTTCCGCACACACCCGAACGTGCGCGACAGCTCAGCCGCCTGCGCATCGCTCGGATAGAAGCGGTACCGATACGCCCGCTTCACGTGAGTGGTCACAGCTCACAAACTAGCAAACCATCTCGTAACTCCCCGCAGGCAGCTGGTTGTTGGGCGCCGACCCGCCCATGCGGCGAATCGGCTTTCCCTGTCCTGCTCCGCAGGAGTCCGTTTCCTCTCCGCCCTGAAAGGCGGAGTATCCACGGAGGAATCAGATGACCCGGCCGCTGGAGTCCCGGGCGAGGGGAACGGCATCCGGCGCGATCGCGGTCAGCGGTGCAACTTGCTGGCCTCGGTGGTAGGTCCAGATGCTGCGGCGGACAGCAACTCCTGCGTATGCGGCAGGGTTCTCGATGTCGTTCCAGCGCCGATACACGTCGATTAGCGCATCCTGGACGGCGTCGTGGGCGAACTCCCTGTTATCGGCATACAGGCAGGCCTGGGCGACGAGGTTCGGAAAGTGGGTGGTGTAGAACTCCTCGAAGTCGAGCGGGCGGGGCCCGTCTTCGTCGAGGCGACGGAGACGGGCGACTTCGGCGGCGTCACGCTTCACTGTCCGATGTCCTCCTGGATGGTGGCGGTGAGGGCAGGCAGTCGCGGGGTCATGCTCGGGCTAGTTGCCGTTCAGCAGGCCCACCAGGGCGGTCAGGGCGGCGAGGATGAACCGAGCCTGGGCTGGGCCCACCGGGTGCCGTCTGTGTGAGGACGTCCGCCAGGCTCGTGGCAGCAGGGTCGTTGCGGGCTGCACTGGTGCCGAGACGATGTGCACGCACGTGTTGTGAGCGCGACGATGGCGGTATGTCCAATCCCAGTGCGGCGCCCGGTCCGCATCCGATACAGATCCCCGCACGTGCTCACGCGGTAGGGCCTGGCTGGCGGCAGTTGCTGGAGCGTCTACACGAACACATCCATGCGATCGCCCCCGACCACCGTCTCGTTGATCTCACGGAAAAGCTCGGTGGCCTGCGCCTGCGTGTGGAGAATCCGGCAGGCGCCGTCGACACGCTGCGCCCTCTGATCGCCTCCGCCCAGGCGGAGGCGATGCGCACCTGCGAGTTCTGCGGTGTGCCGGGCCGCATCCGCACACGTAACGACAGCCCGATGGGCTGGCGCAAGACGGTGTGCGACACCTGCCACAGTTCCTGGTCCACCCACCGTCTCATGATCGTTCGCGGTGTGGTGCGCACCCGCAATGGCTGACCTACGCGATCGCCAGTGGCGCGTCGGGACCGTCGCTTGACGATGATCCCGCGCTCGCGGTCGACGTACTTGGCCGGGTCTTTGCCGGTCTTTGAGATCTGGGCTGAGTGTGGAGCAGCGGAGGCTAGCAGTCACATCCAGCGGATGGACTGCACCTCCGTGAACTTCTCGCCGGCCTCTTCCCAGCTCAGAGTCAACTTGGCCTGAGGGGCGGTACCCATCGTGAGGGCGAGCGGGAAGTCGATGTGGGTGTGATCGAGGAGCCGTTCGACCACCAGTCCGGCACCGCCATTGCGGGCGTCCAGGACAATGGGGGATTCACCACCGCCGACTGGTTCGACCTCGATGTGCAGGTGGTCTGCAGGACCGCTGCCGAGGTTGCTCACCTGGAGCCGCTGCCGGGCAGATCGGTAGCTGATGCGTCCGTTCTTGTCTGACCGCGCCTCGCGGTCATAGAGATACTCGCAGCGCAGAACCGCCCGCGGCGCAGGTGAGGCATCAGCGCTGTCCGCGTCATGCTCCGTACCGGAGGTCAACTGGTGCGTCGCACGCTCAAGGAACGAGCGGACCTGCGACTTGAGGTCTTCCGGGACTCGAAGGTGCCCACGAGCCCCTGTTCCTGCAGCGTCTTGCGGAAACTTTGCAGGCGCTGGAACTGGTCGATGTCGAGTCGAGCTTGGTCCAGCGGTGCGGAAGAGAAGTAGACCGAGGCGGCGGCACCGCGTGCGATGGCGCGTTGAATCTCCTCAGCGGTTCCGGACGGGGCGTCCGCCGTTGGCTGGCCGAGCCGGCTGTAGAAGATTCCGATCACGATGTCCGCCTCATCGGCGAACTGCCGGTTGATCACCTCCTGAGCTGTACCGCGTCCGAGCTCCGAGGTGGCGTCCAGCTCCCAACGCAAGGGCAGCAAGTGCACCTTCGCTGCGCGGGTCCGGTCGCTGTTCCAGCTCAGGATTGCCTCTTCGACGGCCTTGCGCTCCCCCGTGGTGTCACCGGGGGAGGCAATCAGCACAGGGAGAGTGGTGGTCTGGAATGCCATGGGAAAAGTCTAGGAGGGACCACTGACAGTCTCAGCGCACGAAGGGGCGGCGTGGATCGCGCGCTTCTGGTCCGGTCCCACAACGTCGCTGCTCCGGTGGTCGGCAACGGGCCCGTCGGTCCCCCTAGCCGACGGGCCCTGTTGACCCGACATCAACTACGCCCCATATTCGTGGAGTTCGGTGGGGTATGACACAACGCGGCATACCGGTGTTGTCTCCGGTCCGCATGGGTGGAGGGCCTGTGGATGCGGTCTGGCTGATCTTGGGGATCGTGCTCGTTGCGGGCGTGGCATTGGGTACGAGGAGATGCTGGCGGCTGTACCGCTATCCGGGCAGCCGGGAGGATGCGTTCGGGCCCGCGCATGAGGCCGAGAGGCAGGAACTGGACCAGCACCGCGACGCTGTCCGTTCTCTGCGTAGCACGGCTCGGCAGGAACTCAGGGCTGCTCGAGACCGTGTCGCCGAGGTCGATCAGGCGTATGCGCGGCAGATCAGGGAGCTTGAGCAGGCATGGCAGCAAGAGCATGAAGACGTCGGCCGGGGCGAGCACGGCGGGTCACTCGGCGCGGTGTCGCTGTATAAGCACGTGCTGGTCTTCAAGGAGCGGGATATGCCGCTGAAGGATCTGTCGTCGGTGGAGATGAAGAGAGACGAAAGCCACTACTACCTGTATCTGATCTGGCCCAAGGGCTACAAGGACTACGAGTCATTCGCGTTCGCCGAGTACACGGAACAGCAGGTACTCGATCTTGAGGCCGCCATCACCAACGCGGTCATCAGCGAAAAGGAAACCTGCGCCGACCGTGCCGCGTCGATCCGCACCATCGAAGCGAAGCTGGCGGCCGCCCGGGCGGACACCGGTCCCCGGCAAGCCGCCCGTCAGCACCTAGTGCTGTGACCGCATAGGTTCGCCGGGTTGGTGGTCGTGGCGGTTGGATGTGCGGTGACATCCGATCTGATCGCTGGAGGCGTGGTGGCTGAGCCTGTCCGTGTGCGCAGACTGACCGACCAGGAGGGGCGGCGTCTGCAGCAGATCGTGCGCCGTGGCAGTACGAGTTCGGTGCGCTATCGGCGGGCGATGATGCTGCTGGCCTCGGCCGGCGGGAACCGTGTGCCGGTGATCGCCCAGCTGGTGCAGGCCGACGACGACACCGTGCGCGATGTGATCCACCGGTTCAACGAGATCGGCCTGGCCTGCCTGGACCCTCAATGGGCGGGAGGCCGTCCCCGCCTGCTCAGCCCTGACGACGAGAACTTCGTCATCCAGACGGCCACCACCCGCCCCGCCAAGCTCGGCCAGCCCTTCACCCGCTGGTCGCTGCGCAAACTCGTCGCCTACCTGCGCAAAGTCCACGGCCGGGTGATCCGAATCGGCCGCGAGACCTTACGCGGCCTGCTCGCCCGCCGCGGCGTGACCTTCCAGCGGACCAAGACCTGGAAGGAGTCCACCGACCCTGAGCGCGACGCCAAGCTCGACCGGATCGAGTACGTCCTGGAGAACTTCCCCGACCGCGTATTCGCTTTTGACGAGTTCGGCCCGCTGGGCATCCGCCCCACCGGGGGAGCCTGCTGGGCCGGGCAGGGCCGCCCCGACCGAGTCCCGGCGACCTACCACCGCACCCACGGCGTCACCTACTTCCACGGCTGCTACTCGATCGGCGACGACACCTTGTGGGGCGTCAACCGCCGTCGCAAGGGAGCGGCCAACAGCCTGGCCGCACTCAAGTCCGTCCGGGCCGCCCGCCCGGACGGCGCCCCGATCTACGTGATCCTGGACAACCTCTCCGCGCACAAGGGCACGAAGATCCGCCGGTGGGCGCAGAAGAACAAGGTCGAGCTGTGCTTCACCCCGACCAACGCCTCCTGGGCCAACCCGATCGAGGCGCACTTCGGGCCACTGCGGCAGTTCACCCTCGCCAACTCCCACCATCCGAACCACACAGTCCAGACCCGTGAGCTGCACGCATACCTGCGCTGGCGCAACACCAACGCCCGCCACCCCGACGTCCTGGCCGCCCAACGCAAAGAACGCGCCCGCATCCGCAGCGAGAAAGGCATCCGCTGGGGCGGACGCGCCCTCGCCGACGCGGCCTGACCCAACCGGCGAACCTATGCGGTCACAGCACTAGCCACTCTCCGCGCCCTCCAGGACAACGACGAGAAGCTCAATCGGGCGCAAGCGGAACTCAAAGCGGTGCTCGACCGCTGGGAGCAGCGCACCGGGCGACGGCCTCCCGCCTGACCATCCCAACGGTCTTCAACTCCCCCCAGCAGTCCCGGTTTGAGGATGGGTCGGCTGGCCCGCCGTAGCGGTGCCGTAAGGATCGGGCCGAACGGGCGGCATCGGTGCGGGCGCCGGCCGCCAGTGCAAGGCGGCCTCTCACTGCTCGGCGGCCGGCGGCGGGGTGCCGGGTTGGCCCCATCGGTGTACGCATCGCTTGTACTTGCGGCCGCTGCCGCACGGGCATGGGTCACTGCGCTGGGGTGGCTGGTCGCTGCTGCCGGCGTAGGGGAGACGGTTGAGGCTTTGGATCTCCGCGGTCAGGCCTATGTCGTCCATGGTCCACTTCACGAGCGAGAGACTGTTGTGCACCACCTCGGCGGCCAGGACGAGAGCGTCGGCGGCGGCGTGGGCGACGGTCGGCTGCACGGCGTAGCCTGAGGCGGCGAGCGGTTGCAGGGGGTGACGTGCGTACTGCTCGATGGCATGGGTTTTGGGCCGGTCCGAGGCCCGCAGCACGGTGTAGGTGGTGGCGGAGCCGAAGCTGGGGTGGACTGCGTCGCACAGCCATTCGTACAAGTCGAGCACGTCGACGGTAGTGGTGTTCTTGGCCAGTTTGTTGATGTAGGTCATCACGTTGGTGCTCTGGAGCACGGGAGGCCGACCGGAGCTCTGTCCGACGCGTGAGGCGTACTGGAGTTTCGCCAGGCGGTTGTTGAGGTCGGCGCTGAACTGGGTGAGGGAGGCCGTGGTGGGCGGGCCGGCTTGTTTGAACGTGTCCCACGCCTGGTGGAGGAGGGTCGTTTCGTGGGTGAGTGCGGCCGCTCCCTCCAGCAGGGAGCGGGAGCATGCGGCCGCGACGAGCAGCCGCCAACACCCGAGGGACTCGACGGTCTGCTCGGCCAGTTCGGCCGCGCGCCACAGCTGGGTCAGTCGCCAGGCGGCCAGTCTCATGTGCAGGTCGGACAGGGCGAAGTGGGCGATCCAGTCCCGTGAGCCGAGTCTTGAGGTGTCCTGCATAAACGGGCTCGCCTTGCCCGTCCATGTGCCGTCGGGATGGGAGATGGTGACGAAAGTCCAAGTCTCATCCGGTGCGGCGGCGTTGAGCAGGTTGGCGAGCTCGGTTGTCGCCTCGTGGGCGTTGTGCGCGTGCAGCGGCACGTTGATATGGACCACCGCCTGCGTGCTCTGGGCGTCATGGTCGGCCAGCGTCATCAGTTGCCGGGCTGCCGCCCGGACACGGTCGGCCCGTTGCTTGCCCAGGGCCCGAACGACTCGTTCTTCGAAGCTCATGCAGCCCTCGCCTTCAGCGGTACTCACGCAGCCGGGTAAGGAATTGCCGAACGAGTGCATCAAGGTCGGTGTCGGCACTGGTCTCCTCGACCAGGATGCGTTCGATGTGGACGATCCCGCTGTTGCGCCAGTGCCGGTCGCGTGTGGCGTCCGCGCCGAAGCGCCTGTGATGATGGGGGCCGTCGACTTCGATGATCCCCACCCGGCCGGCAACGGTGACGAGGAAATCCGGCGTCCACGCGTTGCCGACACCGACGCGCCCCAACGGCAGGGGAAAGACAGAGATGGTGGACTCCTCGGGCAGCGATGCCTGCACTCTCTTCAACGCCTCGTAGACGAGCACTTCCTCACGGGAGTCGAAGACGAAGCCTTCCCTGCTGAGCCCGGGGACGACCCCCCGGGCACGGGTCCGGGACGCCTGGTTGGATGCTGCTCCCTTGGCCAGCCTCTCCTGGAGGATTTGCCGCCAGTCGTCACCGATGTCGGGCAGCGCAGGCGCGGCGGTGACGGCGCCGATCTCCAGGCTGTGCCGCCCGGCCACGTGCTCGAACACCGGCTGGATCGCCGCGGTGACCTCCTCGGTGAACCGGGGAACGAGGTAGGGCGGCACGATGAGAACGGCGTCTTGCCAGTCCCCGAACCGGTTTCCGGGCACCAGCTCCACGTCCTCGACGTCGGCCAGCAGTGCGGCGGCCTGGTTGTTGCCTTGCTCGTGCATGAGGAATGCGGTCTGGGCCAGGACGAGATGCAGGGCGGGCGTCGGCGGTTCGGTGGCCTCGCCGGAGGTTTCAGGGGTGGTGACGGCAACGGACACCCGCACCTCGGTCGCGGGGCTTTGCGGCGTGGAGCGGGGCAGGGCGAACGGCGTCTGTCCCTCCACGACCAGTTCGACGGCGGGCCGGGTGCTGAGGACTTCGGCGAGGGCCTCGTCGAGTACGGCCGAAGAGCCGGAGGCGACGATGTTGTCGCACACGCCCTGGCTCGTTGCGCTCAGCGTCAGCGTGGTGCCGTCGTAGAAGAGCACGTCCGTGTTCTGCTCGAGCAGGATCCATGTGAACCGTCGCCGGTTCTTGACCGCTTGCAGAACGTGCGGCCAGATTTTGTGCATGCCCGCCGTCATCTCCGCCATGCCGCCCCTCCCATGTGCTGCCCAACCAGCAGGGTAGAGCTAGTGCCGCATCAGGCAACGTTCGCCCTGTCCACGATCTCGCGAAGGCGTTTGTCGGCGGCGTGCTTGTTCCGCCAGATGATGTAGCGGCGGATCATGCTTCCCTGCTCCTTGTGGCTGGCGTGGTCGGTGCCGTCCAGCGCGAAGTAGCGCAGGGCGGTGAACTGGGCCTCGATGCGGTTCAGCCAGGAGCTGTTGGTCGGCGTGTAGGCGAACTCGACGTTGTTGGCTGTGGCCCAGTCGCCGACTCGGGTGTCCCTCTTCGTGGTCAGGTGCGGGGAGAAGTTGTCGAGCACGATCGCGATACGGATCTTGGATGGGTAGAGACTGCGCAGGTAGCGGCAGAACTCCAGAAACCTCGTGCGGTTCTACCTCGGCTTGATGTGCCCGTAGAGCCTGTCCCTGCCGAGGTCGTAGGCGGCGAGCAGGTGCCTGACCCCGTGCGGGCGGGTGTAGGTCGCCCGCCTGCGGGGCCGGGGCTCGCGGCCGGGGTCCTTGTGCCGGCCGCCGCGTTCGGCCCACTGCCGCCCGGGGTGGGGCTGGAGGTTGAGCGGGCCGAACTCGTCCATGCACAAGACGACTTCGGGCTCGCCTTCCTCGGGTATGACCTCGCCGTCGGCGATCGCGTAGAGATGCTCGACGCGGGCCTTCTTGGCCGCGTAGTCCGGGTCGCGGGAGGTCTTCCAGGTCTTTATGCGTTGAAACGAGACGCCCTCCTCGCGGAGCAGGACCCGCAGGCCCTCGTGGCTGATGTCGTCGACCACCCCCTCAGCGACCAGGAAGTCAGCCAGCTTGGCCAGGCTCCAGGTCGAAAACGGCAGGCCGTGCTCGGCCGGCCTGGACTTGGCGATCTTCTTGATCTCACGGCGTTCCGGGAGGGTGAAGGTCTTTGGCCGGCCTCCCTTGTATTTCGGGTAAAGGGAGTCGAAGCCGTCGGCGTTGAAGTTGTGGATGACGTCCCGGACCCGGTCCTTACTGGTGAACGTCACCTCGGCGATCTTCGCCACGGGCATGCCCTGTGCGGATAACAGCACCATCTGGGCTCGCCGCCAGGTCACCACCGACCCGGTGCCTCTGCGGATGATCCGCAGCAGTCGCCTGCCCTCGTCGTCATCAATCTCTCGGACCCGCACGCGTTCAGCCACGTGATCATTCTGGCCGTCCAGTGCCGCCCGGCGCAGCAACCGGGCGGCACATGACCGCAGGGCGAACGTTGCCTGATGCGGCACTAGTCCTCGAGCATGTCGGTGGTGTTGTACTGGTCGTGCCTGATCCGGAAGGCTTTCAACTCTTCGCGGCTGCGCTGTGAGTACTTCTCCACCTTCTCGAAGTACTCCTCCCTGGAAGCTCCCGGTGTGAAGAGCAGCAGAAACGACACCGGGTCGTCGCTGTCGTTCTGGAAGGCGTGGAGCCCGCCGGGCGGTACGTAGAGGAAGTCTCCCTCGCCTCCTGTGACCCAGCGTTCGCCGTTGTAGAGGCGGACCTCGCCGGACAGGACGTAGAAGGACTCGGAGATCGTACGGTGGAAGTGTTCCGTGGCGCCCATGGTCTTCGGCGCCATGTCGATCTTGTACAGGCCGAACTCGCCGTTGGTGTTCTCCTGCTTGGCCACGTAGCTGATGTTGGTGCCGCCCGAGCCGGTGTCGGGCTGCGGGGGTGCAGGTCGGAACAGCGCGCTGGCCTGGCCCCTTTCGCCGAGGTAGCGGGGCTCTGGGTAGGACATGGCGACTTCCTAATTCGTGAGTAGGTGGTTCCAGGCCAGCGCTTTGAAGGACTGGTGGGAGCCAGGCAGACTCCGACCTATGGCTTCACGTCGAGACGCACGAGCGCGCCGATCTCGACCAACTGGTCCGGTAGTGCCAGGTCGGAGACACCCATGACCGTGCTGGTGGGCCGGTGCTCCCCGAAGTACTCGGCGTGAAGGTGTGCCGTCGTGTCGAAGTTCTCCCGCAGGTTCCTCACCAGCACCGTGCTCTCCACGATTTGGCTGCGCTCAGCCCCGAAGTGCTCCAGCACCAGGTCCAGATTGGCCAGCGTGGTTTTGACCTGGAGTTCGAAGTCGCCGGCACCTACGAAGTTGCCGTCACGGTCATGGGACACCTGCCCAGCCACGTACACCGTGTCACCGACCTGGATTGCCTGGCTGTATCCGTAGAGCGACTCCCACGGCATACCAAAACCGAATCTCTTCGCCTGAACAGGCATGACTCACTTCCTGGTGAGACGACGCATGGCGCTGCCGGTTACGGACAGTCCTCTTTCAAGGAAGAAGTTATGCCGTGATTACTGAGGAAGGCCTGGGACATGCCGTACCAGGGCCGGGCTTTAAGGCAGGCATCATGCAGCACCCCACTGAGTCGCCCCCGATCGACCGGACCGCGGAGCCGGTCCGCCGGAGGCTGCGCGCTCCTTCAGTAAACCTTCTTCTTCTGAAGATCGCTCTGTGGAGCCGCTCGAACCCCGCAGGGTCTTCATAAGCCCCTTGGGGGGCACGCTGGCGCCATCCCCCACCAGCTCGAAACCCAGGTGAAGTAGGCGAACCCCAGCAAGATCAATCTCACCGGGATTTCCTGTCCCTCGACGACTCACACCCTGTCGCGGCCCCCACACTCAACAAGCGGGCGGCTGGGTCCTGGGTGGATCGCTCAACCGAGTGGGGAACGAAGAGCAGGGCTGGCCGTTTTCAAGGGTCTGGGCGGAATTTCGTGACGGTCACGATCGCGTAGCCCCCGGCCTCTGTGTTTGGCAGCGGGAATGCCCTGGTCATGGGGGATCGACGCGATACGGCCCAGCGCCGTGTCCGGGCCCGCCTCGGCGGGAGTGTCGCGTTCGGCGGCCAGGCGGGCTTCCAGGGCCACCGCGTCCGAGGTCAGGGCCCCCGCTCGCAGTGCGGCGGCGATCCCGGCGACGACGTGGTCGTGGCTCATGTGCCGGTGCAGCAGCAGAACCTCGATCAGTGCACGGGTGCCGGCCGCGTCGCCGTGTGCGCGGCTGGCGGCCTCCCACCAGGCGTCATGCACGGGGGTGAACTTCCCCGCCGCGCGGGCCTGGTCCAGTGCGGTCGCCCCGGGCAGCGCGCCCGGCTTGCGCAGCAGTCCTTCCAGGTAGTGGTCCAGGTCGAGGCGGCTCCCGCCGCGTGTGACGAGGCGCTCGTGCCGGGCGACTTCGGTGCGGCCGTCGTAGACCACTACCTCGGAGGCGTGCAGCAGGACGCGGACCTGGCGGCCGATCAGCCGTACTGGCACCGAGTAGTGGTTCTGCCGCACGGTGATCTGCGCGTAGCGGTCCACCCTCGGGGTCAGGAGCCGCCCGGTCTCGAAGTGGTCCTCGGGCAGCGGTTGGAGCAGGGGTCTTTCGATGGCGAAGTACTCGCCGACGGTGCGCGGGCGCTCGCCGATCCGGCGCTGGTCGTCCTGCCGGTCCCACTCATCGATCCGGGCGTTGAGCTCGGCCAGGGTGGTGACGTCGGGGACGGGGACCAGGTGGTTGCGGCGGAACCGGCCGACTTCGCCCTCGACGCCGCCCTTCTCAGGGGCGCCGTCGATGCCCGGTTGGCAGTAGAAGGCGTCCAGGCCCGCCCAGGAGCGGAACGCGGTCCAGCGGTCTGTCTCCACCCGGGCCCGGGTGAAGCCGAGCACCCGGGCCACCGCGGAGGTGAGGTTGTCATAGCGGACCTTGCCCCTGGGTATGCCGCCCAGTACCTGGAAGGCGTGGACATGGCCCTCGAAGAAGGCTTCCTGCCCCTGCGAGGCCGACACGTGGTGCACGGCCTTCCCGGAGAACGAGAGCCGGAAAACGAACAGGTAGCACAGGGTGCGCACGCCGTCGAGCGTGATGTAGACGTCTCCGAAGTCGACCTCGGCCTCCTCGCCGGGGCGGTGCGTCTGCGGGATGAACACGCTGGGTGGTCCGCGGCCCTCCTCGACCCAGATTTCGGGCTTGCGGCGCCTGATGTAGTCGCGGACCCGGCCGTAGGAGACGTTGTCCATCCCCTGCTCGTCCACCAGCCGGTCGAAGACCCGCTTGGCGGTATGGCGCTGCTTGCGCGGGGCATCCAGATCAGCACGCAGTATCGCGTCGATCAGAGGCTTGTAGGGGTCGATCACCGAAGGCCGCGGAGGCATCGGCTTGCGCGGTGTCGGCCACGGGGACGTCAGAGCTTCGCGCACCAGACGCCGGTGGACGCCGTAGCGGCGCGAGAGTTCGTGGATCGACAGCTTCTCGGTACGGGAGTCGCGGCGGATCGCCGCGAAGAGCTCGACCTTGGTTCTCGGGCCATCCATGCGGGCCCCCTGACTGTCGGAAGCACATCGATGCTCCCACTGCAAGACCGCCCCTGGGGCCACTTCTGACGAACACTCAAACTGCGATCAAGCTCCTGGGGCCCAAAGGTTCGTTCCGCTGGGGCCAGAGAAGTCGTTCACAGCCAGCCGGGTTGACTTGAACAGGGGCACATAGCTCTTCTGCAGCTGCTTGAGTCCGGTGCGCAGCCTACGGCGCCACTCCACGTACATGGACTCGGCGTTGTGAGACTGGGCGATGATGTCCGGCGCCTGGTCGGCTGCCTCGCACGCCTCGCACCAGCGGCGGATGTCATCCGGCCGACGGGGGCGTGCGAGCGCCTCTCAGACCTCGTCCGGGTTCTCCTCGGCATACAGGCGGGCGTCAAGCTCGGCCGCCCAGGCGAGGGCCCAGCCGCGCAGGTCGGCCAGTTGCCCGGGATTGAGGCCGTAGTCGGTGAAGTCCTTGTCGTCCCACCATTCGGCACCGTTGAGGCGGTCGCGCAGGTCCTGGAGGCTGAACTCGAAGCGTGCGTGGCGGCGGCCGAGCGTTTCGAGGTCGGCGGTGGTGCGGTGCTGGGAGGCGGCGTGGACGTCAATGAGGTCGCGGACCGCGCCGCGGTCCGCGAGCGCGCGGACCTTGGTGCCGATCACGTCGTCGAGGGCCAGCACCGGTCCGTACTCGGTCTCCGCGGGCGGACCCCAGAATGCCTCTTTGAGGACGTCCACCTCGCATTCCTCCCCGGATTGCGGGTCGGTTGCGATGAGACGACCGGAGAGGGCGCCCGTCTCGATCTGGCGGACGCTCCAGCCACGGGTGGCGAGGCCGTCGCTGACCACGGCGACGATCTCGGCGATCGAGGCGGGATTCTCGGTGGCTACGTCGAGGTCCTGGCTGAGGCGGTCGACCAGGCCGTGGGCCTGGACGGCATAACCGCCTGTGATCACCAAGGGGTACGGGGTGCCGATCGCGAGGACGTCGGCAAGGAGCCGGCGGTGCAGGTCGGTCAGGTTCACGCGGCCGGCACGCTCCGGACGGCGGCCAGCTCGGGGAAGGCGGCTTCCCAGGCCTCCCGCAGCGGCCGGCTGATCAGGGTGCGCAGCACCGGCCACTGCCCGAGCAGCAGATCCCGGTTCAGGAAGGCGACCAGGTCCTGGCGCTGCCCCTCGGCCAGGACGGTGCGGTAAAGGCCCATCCGCGAGCGCGGCTGCTCTACGTCGTAGGACCGGCGTCCCGACCATGCAACGTGCAGCGGCAGGTCGACCGAGCCGTGGGTGGGGCCCCTCAGGTCCTGAAGGCGCGCGGGCAGCCGCTTGGCGTACTGCTCGCGGAGCAGCTCGAACGCGTTCGGCACCGGGAAACGAGAGGAGCTGAGAGCCATGCCCCGATTATCGCCTGCCGGGCCGGGCGGGTCACGACCGACGCCCGAACCGGCGCACCCGACAGCCAGCTCCTCGACGACAGCCGCGGCAGGCCGAGGACGAGATCGCAGCCGGACCTCCCTCTGCCCACGGGAGCACGGCGGTGAGGCGCGCAGCCGGCAGCGCGCCCTCTACGACCACGACCACGACACTGGGTCCACGCAGACTGCGCCCTAATCCCGCCGCCGCGCCCGAGTCCCCCTCCGGGCGGGGGTGTGGGAGTTGGGGTGGACCTGGCGTCGTTGCTGCATGGCCTCCGAAAGGGGCCGGCTGGTGGGGGTGGTGCACTCGGTTCCGCGCGCGGACCACGACTCGATACGCGCCCTAATCGGAGGGTGGCAGAGGTGAGGGGCGGTCGGCTGGGGCCTTGATACGAAGGAATCTGCGGACCTTGGCGCCGACCACGGCGGGGCGGACGTAAGTGCGGACTTCGGGGGGCAGGGGGTTGCCCGTGACGTCCTGCCAGCACCGTTCGAGAGCGGGCATACCCACGCGGCCGGCGATTACGAAGAGGTTGTGGGGCAGGGTCGGCATGGTTGGATGAGGGAACTCGTCGAACTGGGTCACGGCGCGCACCGTCCAGGCCAGCGCCTCCTGCGGATCGCCCTGCATGTCGGCGAGCACCGCGAGCTGGCTGTAGGTGCGCGCGATGCCGGGCCGGTCCCCGAGTTCCTCGCTGATGGCCAGGGCCTGGCGGAACCACTCTTGGGCGACCGCGAAGCGCCCCTGGAACTGGGCGATCATTCCCAGCTGGTGGAGGCTGTTGGAGATGACGCGGATGTCGGCGAGATCGCGGGCAAGGGCCAGCACGTCACGGAATCGCTGTTCGGCCACAATCAGCTGCCCTCGCTCCTGGGCGAGCTGGGCCGACTGATGGTGGGTGCCGAGCACCAACTGCTCGTTGCCGAGCTCCTGGCTGAGCGCCGAAGCCCTCCCGTACCAGTCCTCCGCCGCCGGGAACTGCTTCTTCAGCTGCGCGATGGTGCCGAGATGGAGAAATGTGGCGGCCATCTGGGGTTTGAGGTCGAGCTCCTGGCTGAGGGGCAGGGACTGTCGGAACCAGTTCTGCGCCTCGCGCAGCCGGTGCCTGTCCTGCTCGACCTGACCCATTCCGTGGTAGATGTTCGCGAGATAGAACTTCTGAAGCTCTGGAACGAGGGTCGTGTCCGGCTCGACGGCCGCGGCCATCCGACGGTAGTGGCCCGCAGCCTGGTCCAGACGTTGGTGCAGGAGCTCCAGCTCGCCCAACACGCCGAGGGCGAACAGCCAAAGGCGCCCGGCCGGCGAGGCAACGGGCGGTTCCGCCGACGTCGACCCCTCGGTCGCACGCCGCAGCCTATCGGCCCAGAGCTCTGCTTCGTTGTCGAGGCCAGCGCTCTTCCAGTATTCCCACAACGGCTGGGCGATCCCCTGCGCGCACTCCCACCAGCCAGCGTCCACGGCATTGCCGAGGAATGTCAGCAGGGTCCGGCGTTTCAGCCCGATGACCTCGAAGGAGACGCCGGCGCGACCCGACTTGATCTGGTCGTCCATGAAGAAGCCCCAGCTGGCGTAGGTGTATGCCAACGCCCGGTCCGCAGCGTCCCGGGCGGCGTCGTACCGATTGGGCTCCTCCTCCCGCCATCGCGCGGTGAGATAGCCGGGCAGCGCGGGGTGAATCCGGTAAAGGCCGCTGCCGAGACCCGTCAGCAGCCCGACTCCAGCGGCCTCGTCGAGGACCATCATCCAGTCTTCCTTCCGCGCGCCGGAGAACCGCGCGGGGACATTGTTCAGCTCACCGGATACGGCCTCGCCCGTGGAGAAGCCGCCCAGCACCGCGGCGTCCGCCACTCCGCCCAACAGAGAGATGACCGGGAGCAACCGGTGACCGGACTCGCTCAGGTGCCGATAGGAGTACTCAATGCCGGCCGCCAGCACGCTCGCGCGGCCGTCCTCCGTGCTCGGGGGCATACGTCCGCGCAGCTGCGAGAGAAGCTCCGCGGGCTCGTCCCGGGCGAGTCCCGGCAGCACCAGCCGCAGAGCGAGCGGGTTCCCCTGCAGCCACTCCATCAGCTCGCTGAACTCTCGGCCCGCCCGCCGCTCGGCCGCCTCAGGATGGTCGGCCAGCAGGACGTCGGCGTACTCCATCGCCTCGTGGCCGGCCAGCCCCCCGACGGTGATCCTGTGGACCTCGCCCAGCCAGTCCTCCGGCGTCCGGCTGGTGATGAGAAGCACGCTGGACGCATGTGCCTGGACGGCCTGGACGAACCAGCGCAGCAGCTCGCGCCCGGCATCGTCCAGGCCCGGAGCCTGACCGGCGAGAGACTGGACGGACTCGAAGTCGTCCCAGATCAGGAGCATCTTCCGGGACGCCAACGCCTCCAGCACGACCCCGCGCCTCTGCTCGACGGTCAGCGCCGCGAACTCCGTGCCGTGGAGGCGCAGGCCGATCTCGGTGACGACGCTGTCCAGTCCGAAGGAGGCGAGACCGGGTTCGAAGGAGTGCCAGAACACCCAGTCCGGCCGTTCCACCCCGCCGGTGTCACTCCACCACCGGCCGAACGCCTTCGCGACCTCCGTCTTGCCGGTCCCGCCGGGGCCCGCCAAGACGATGACCTTGCCCTGGCGGGCTGCCTCCTCCAAGTCGTAGAAGAGCGCATCGCGGCCGACGAAGACGCCGCCGGCCGGATCCAGCGGGCCGAGCCCGGGATCGTGCGCGGTCTCGGCGACGGCCGTGAGGGCCTCGGCCAGCGCCGGCGCGCCAGGGGTGCGGGCCACCACCGCTCGCGGGAAGCTCACCTCCCGTCGGACATAGTGGACCGGGACCAGCCAGTCCGCCAAGGGCAGAAAGCCCTTCGGGCTCGGACGCCCGGATCGGCGGGCCATCTGCCGCCGGCCCGCCGAGACCGCCGAGGCCACCGTCCCGCCCGCGAACAACCGCTCGTAGAACGCAGTCATGAACTCCGCAGCCGCCACCGAGTACACGCTGTAGGCCATGGCGACGACGGAGGCCACGCCCTGAGCGAGCAGCCGGGTCGCGATCGCGGCCTCCAGCTCCTTGCCGACCGCTCCAGACTGGCAGGCGTTCAGCACCGCGACCGGCACCTGACCGTCCCGCAGCGCCGCGGCGATCGTCCGGGCCGGCACATACTGTGGGCCGCCGCGCGTCCCCTCGAAGACCAGGGCCCCTTCTCCCCCGCTGCCGGTACCCGCGCCGAGGAACACTCCGTGCCCATCGAAATGGACCACCTGGTAGGGCGTTCCCGCGTCGATCGCGGCCGCCAGCTCAGCGCGGAGCGCGTCGAGGGTGGGGGGCCTCAGAACCACCAGCTCCACGGTTCCCCGAACCGTCTCCAGACGCTCGAGAAGCGGCCGCGCGATCATCCGATAGCCGACGTCGCGGCTCCCGGCGGGCCGGCAGATCACCATCAGCACCCGTAGCCGTCCCCGGGCCACCGAGATCGTCGCGGCGTCGTCGGACACGGTCGCCAGCGATCGGCTCAGTCCTCCCGCCTCCAGGGCGAGTGGCGCCGCAGACGAGGGATCGGCCATCAGCTCCCACGGCAGCCCGAGCAGGTCAGGGGACGAGGAGCGGAGGACCAGCTCGAGCTCTCCGCCGTCCCGTCCCCGCGCGTAGGCGTCGCGTGCGGGTCCGAGAGGCAGCACCGCCTCGAAGACGTCGCCGCCCCAGCCGGGGAGCCTCGCCGCGATGCGCGCGCCTCGGTCCTCATACACGCCGTAGGGAGCAATGAGGTAGTCCTCCAAATACCACCGGAGATCCTCAAGCGCCTCCGCGTCGAGCGGCCACCTGCGCAGGCCACCCTCATCGAGATCAACAACCAGCCGCGTCGCCATCGGGCTCGTTCTCGGCGGCCGCCCTGACGACCTCGGCGGTCACAATCTCGATGATCTGCTCTTCGGCACGAGTGAGCTCGGTGTACCTGCGGCGCTCGATGCGGACGGCGCCAACCACCGGCTCCGCTTCGGGACGCCGGCCGTCCTTCTTGTGCTGGGTGTAGGTCTGGTAAGCGAACTGCGCTACGGCCACGATCAGGCTTGCGGCCGCTACCGGATCGAAATACTGGTCCGGCGGCCCAGTCCCGCCTCCGCGGAGAGCTTCCTCGATATCCGCTTCAAGACGCGGCCCGTACTGCGCGGACATTTCCCGCGCCGCCGCTCGAGCGGCCACCACCACAGGCCTGTCAAGCATCACGATCCCCTTTGATTTCTCGCAACTGCGCTCCGTTCTCCGGCACCACCACAAAGTAGCGACCCGCTCCAATGATCGCTACGCCTTGAGAACACTGTCGACGCCCCGCTGGCGCGTGCGATCCGGCTCCCGGCCTCGCTACGCGAAAGACCGACACGGCCCTTTCTCAACTCGCGGCGGTGGACGACCTCCGCGAACGCCTACAACTCGGTCGCCCACCGAGACATCGCCGACAACCAACAAGGCATGGCGCGAGGCGCCGAGATCCGCTGATCGGTCGGCGTTTACAGCAATCCCCTGCGGCGGACCGGAGCCCAGCGGCCGGTCCGCGGCTGGGCATCCTCGGAGCGGTGAAGCAACTCCCGCATGACACCGCGGCGAAGCGGCATGAAGGTCCGCTCACGAGCTTCATGGTTGTGCCCTCTGTGCCCTGCACCGAGAGACCCGGTACGGCGTCGCCCTCTCCGCTGCAGAACAGGATTCACGCACCCGCTGAACGGGCAGCCCCCTGCACTCCTCGATGGACTGCCACGGCATCATGGCCGCGCAGCAGTATCGAGCAAGGGGAAGCACATGACGGAGTTCATCGTCCACGACGATCCGGTTGGACGTGCTCAGAGCAACTACATCGCCCACGCCAACCTCGCTCCTTTTGGACTGAACGGGCAGATGGAGCAGCTCTGGCTCAAGCCTCTCAACGACGGCACGTTCTCCATTGCCTGCATCCCCTTCCGCGTCTACGGAGTGGCCCTGGGAGACCGCGTGCTTCTCTCAGCTGATGACGAGGTCAGCGAGGTGGTGGGGCTCTCCCGGCACCGCGTCTTGCGGATGCTTCTTATGCCCGGCCCGGACCCGACACGGCTGACCGAGGCGACCGCTCGCATCAAGCAGGAAATCGACGCAGCTGGCCTGCTGAGCGAATGGAGCGGGGACCGTCACGTCGCGGTCGACGTCCCGCCCCAGACAACCCCTTCCCGACTGTTCGAGGTCATGGAACGCGAGGTCGCAGAGGCCGGCGCGTTCTGGGAGTGGGCCGACGCCATGCCTTTCTCCACCCCAGTCTGATCGAATCAGCACGTGACAACCGCCCACAGTTCCAAGAACTGGGCCCTTTGACACCACGAAACGGCCTCCGCATCCCTCAGTTCGCAGCTCAGGGGCCTCAGATTTCCTGAACTCGCGGAGGTTCGGCATCGAGAGCTTCTACTGCCGGCCCGGCATCGAAGGCGCCCATGAGAAGGGCGGCGTCGAAGGGATGATCGGCTACTTCCGCCGCAACCACTTCGTTGCCGTCCCCGAAGTCTCCTCTCTCGCCGAGCTGAACGAGATGGTCGAACAGTGGGACCGGCAGGACGACGCCCGCCGGATCGGGTCCAGGCCCAAGACGGTCGCGGAGTACTTCGCACTCGAACAGCCACTGCTGTTGCCGCTGCCCGAGGAACCGTTCGAGACGGGCCGGGTGTTCACCCCGCGGGTCGACCGCTACGGCCAGATTCCGGTCCGCACCAACCGCTACTCGGTCCCGATCCGGCTGATCGGTAAACGCGTGCGGGTTGTACTGCACGCCTCTCATCTGGTGGTTTACGACCAGAACGTGGAAGTGGCCCGTCACGAGCGGCTGATTGCGAAGGGCGCCGTCCGTCTGGACCTGGACCACTACTTGGAAGTCCTGGTTCGCAAGCCCGGTGCCTTCCCGGGCTCCACTGCCCTCGAACAGGCCCGTTCAGCAGGCAGGTTCACCCCGGTCCACGACGCTTGGTGGGACCAGGCCCGCCGGATCCATGGCGAGCGGGACGGCACCCGGGCCCTGATCGAGGTTCTCCTGCTGGGGCGTCATCTTCCTCACGAGCATGTCGTCGCCGGCCTGGCCGCGGCTCTGCGAGCCGGGGCCATGACCGCGGACGCGGTCGCTCTGGAGGCCCGCAAGGCCGCCCAGGCCGAGATCGAACCCACCCCCTCGGCAGACCAGCTGGTTTCCGGGAAACCGTCGGCGACGGTGACGTCCCTGCACGAATGGCGGCTCGCGCATCTTCCGCCGGACACCAGGCCGCTGCCCTCGGTGACCCCCTATGACCAATTGCTCCGACGCCGCCGCACCAGTGGTGGCGACCACCGTGAGGGAGAAGCACAGTGACTCTGCCCCGCCAGCGAGGCTTGACCGAGCAGGCCGCCGACGCCGCCATCGACAGCGCCTGCCGGCTGCTGCGGCTGCCCTCGATCCGCAACGAGTTCTCCGATATCGCCGAGCGGGCGCTCAAGGACCAGATGAGCTACCGCGGGTTTCTCGCAGAGCTGTTGATGGCCGAGTGCGACGACCGGGCCCGCCGGCGCTCGGAGCGGCGGATCAAGGCGGCTGGCTTCCCGCGGGAGAAGTCGCTGCGGGCGTTCGACTTCGACGCCAACCCGAACATCGACGCGGCGACCATCCACACCCTTGCCAGCTGCGAGTGGATCAAGAAGAGCCAGCCGCTCTGCCTGATCGGGGACTCCGGCACTGGCAAGTCCCACATGCTCATCGCCCTGGGCACCGAGGCCGCGATGAAGGGCTACCGCGTCCGCTACACGCTCGCCACGAAGCTGGTGAACGAGCTGGTCGAGGCCGCCGACGAGAAGCAGCTGAACAAGACCATCGCCCGTTACGGACGCGTCGATCTTTTGTGCATCGACGAGCTCGGCTACATGGAACTGGACCGTCACGGAGCCGAACTTCTCTTCCAGGTTTTGACCGAGCGCGAGGAGAAGAACAGCGTCGCCATCGCCTCCAACGAGTCCTTCGGCAAAGCGCACTTGTTCCGGCGAACTCGTGCGAGGTGCTGCCGAAAGTTCACGGGTTCGGCAGGCGCCCGTCGTCGATGTGATCGGCCAGATAGATCAAAGTCGATTCGGCCGTCATTCCGAAGGCCGCCGCCACGAGCTTGGGATCCATGGTGTTCACCAGGTCGACGAGGCGGGTGCTGCGAATCATCCGCGGCGGGTATCCGCAGTCGTCCAGGACGTGGGAAAGATAGGCAGTCGAGGCCGGGCTCCGCCCGGCCTTTGTTCCTTTGGTGACCATCACGTGCGGGTTGTCGGTTCGCCAGCCGTCGCGATGGTCAAGGCATCTCTGCAGCACGGCCCAGGAGGCAGGGTCCAGTGGCACGGGGCGGGGTCGTTTGCCGAGCCCGACCGTCTGGGCCAGCGGGTTCACGTCGGCGATCTGCAGCAGGCGGATGTCCGAGCTGGAGGCTCCGTGCAACAGGGCGAACATGCCCAACAGGGCTTCATGCGGGTGGACTTGGGGTCTGGTGGTCCAGCGGCGGAATAGCTCACGCTGCTGATCGAGGGTGAGTGTCCGGCCGCGGAAGCCGTTCGACTCCTTTGCGGTCAGGGTCCGGGTGGGATCCACCAGCACCATCTTCTGAGAGCGAGCGAAGCGGAAGAACTGCCGCAGCACGGTCAGCCGCCGCTTGCGTCCCTTGGGCAGCGTGACCAGGAATGCCTCGACGTCATGCACATCCACGAGGGCCCAGTCGGTCTTGCCTCGATGGTTCATGAGGAACAGCGCGAGGTCCCGCATGGTGGCCAGGGCCGTTTCCAGCGTGTGATCACTGCGGGGGCGGGTTCCCGCCCGGCGGGCTCGGTCCTGGGCTCGCATCCGAGAGTCATCGAAGGCGACAACGGCCGGTCTCAGCGGTTCGGGCACGGTGTCGACGCGGCGTTTGCGCCGCCCGGCGGCGAGCCGTTCGGACTGGTCAGTGGGCAGGGCCAGGCCGCGGAGGGTGAAGAAGTCCTCAAGCGCGCGGGCGAAGGAGCCCATGGACCGACCCGGTCTGCGGGATCGTTCGATGAGAGCCTGGGGCGAGTTGGAGTGCTCGTCCTGAAGAAGGCGGCCCAGGTCCACGACGAATCCGCAGGCCCGGCCGACACAATGGCGGGCCGCGACATGAGCGACGAAGTCGTCCAACCATGCAGGCGGGTCGGGTAGTTGGTCGCGAAGGTGTTCGCCGCGGATGAAGGGGCGGCCGGGGTGCTTTTGCCAGCAGGCCGAGCACAGCCCCAGCCCGGCATGACGCCTGAGCTGCCCGCACTCGCGGCAGTTCCGCGGCGGCTGTTTCCCCTGTCGGGGCCGTGAACAGGACCCGCACCAGCCGGTCGCCTCGCGCAGATATCCCGCCCTTCCGCAACGGGGACACCGTTGTTGGGAGGCCAGCCGTTCGGCTCGGCGTCGGCAGTCCCGACACAGCCGGTTCTGCGGTGATCGCACCGGATGCCCGCACTCTTCGCAGACTCGCGAGCACAACACACACCGGCCGGTGTCCTCCTGCAGGACACGGTCCAGGCCGCAGGACGGACAAGTCGCCCTCGCTGCTTGCTCCTTGAGGCGGCGAAAGCAAAGGCAGCACAGGTCCCGGTCGAGAAATCCCACCGGGGCACCGCAGGTGCTGCAGTCCCGTTGCTTCTTGCCCACCACACCCTCCGAGTCACAACGGTGGCATCGAGCGGCCCCGGGCGGAGGCGGCCTGCGGAAGATCTGCGACCGGCCGTGGTGGTGCGACGGGCCCGACGGGGGTGGTGTCGACCTGGATCAGGTCGTTGGGAGTGCACTCCAGCGCGGTGCACAACGCGGCCAGCGTGGTCATCTTCACCTGCGAGGGCTCCTTGGTGAACAGCGCGGAAACCGACGCGGAGGACAACTCCAGGCCGGCCTTCTCGGCCAGCAGCCGCCGCAGTTCGGTGCCCGTCCAGACCTCGCGTTGGGCGGCGGCCATCCGCAGCCGCCATTGGATCTTCATGCGGTGGTGTCCTTCCCGGTCAGTTCGGCCAGGGTGCCGGCGACAGCCCGTTGATAGGCGTCCTCGATGAACGTTGCGGAAGGCCGGACATATCGCATGGTCGAACTGACCGTCCAGTGACCGAGCATCTGCTGGATCGCGACCAGGTCGACGCCACGTTCGTAGTTGTGGGTCGCGCAGGCCCGCCGCAGGGCATGCGGACTGAACCGCTCGGCCGCTGGCCGGCCTTCGAGTTCCATGAGATATCGCAGCCGGTTGCGGATGGTTCCGCGATGGAGGCTGCCGCCGGACTCGTCGGCGAACAGCACAGGCGAGTCAGGGAACTTGGGCCGCACGTCCTCCAGGAACCATCGCAGCACCAGGTCGAGGCCGTCGAGCATGGGCACCCACCGCGGCCGCGGTCCCGAAGTATGGGCGCCTTTGCCGAAGCGGACGTGGAGCTTGCCGAACGGGCCGCGGGTGAAGTGCAGGTCTGGCTTCTCCAGCAGCGATGCCTCCTCCGAGCGGAGCCCAGCGTGATAGAGCGTCCGGAACATCGCATAGTCACGGGCGGCAGGTCCGTACTTCCGGGCGGTCGCGATCCGCTGTTTCATGAAGTCGAAGAATTCCGCCACCCGTTCCGGGGTCGGTGGCGGCACCAAGGCCGGGGAGTCATCGCCGACATGCCTTGACGCGTTGAACTCGTCGACTGGGCAGACCAGCCGGACCCCGAAGGCCGCCTCGATCTCGGCCGACTTGCGGGCCTGCAGGAACCGGTGGAAGCCCTTGAAGATCTGCACGTACTCGCGTCGGGTTGAGGTCTTGCGGCCCTTCACCGCGAGGTCACCGACCACGCGGTCAACGTCCTCGGGCGTCACTTCCCAGGCTGGTCGTCCCAGAGCCGTGAGGGTCCGCTCCAGGAGACCGATGTCGTTGTCGATGGTCACCGGGCTGAACCCGCGAGCCCGCCATGAGGCGACGAACGCATCGACGCACACTGCCTGGAACTGCCAGGGGTCCGTCATCAGCGGCCCCTGCGGAACGGCACCGCCTGCGATGACCTGCAGTCTCGCCTCGCCCACCGGCACACCTTCCTCGCGCCTGAACGGTCAAGGTGGCACCTGGAGAAACTGAGTGCCGCCACGAGATTCAACGAGGACCCCAGGAACGGGATACGGCCAGGTGGCAGCAGGAACTCTCGATGGGGAACAAGTGCCAGCCCCAGATGGCTGGACCAAGACGTTCACGGATCCCCGGCTTTGCGCGGCCATCGTCGACCGTCTCACCTTCAACGGCACCATCATCGAGACCGGCACAGACTCCTACCGCCTCGCCAGTACCCGAGCACGAGCTGAGCAGCCCGCCAAGGCCGGCTGACCGCAGCCTACGTTCCTCGACGGCTGGCCGTCCCACGTTCGCGGTGTCCTTTGGAGAAGGTCTCAAGAATCGAGCACGGCGGCGACGGCCTCGATCTCGACGAGTTGGTCCTTGTAGCCGAGCACGGTGACGCCCATCAAGGTGCTGGGGACGTCATGGTCAGCGAACAAGTCGCGGACTACCCGCCAGGCAGCCACCAGGTCCTCCCGCCGGGCCGATGCGACGAGGACCCGGGTACTGATGACGTCCTGCAGTGACGCACCTGAGGCAGAGAGAGCGGCCTGCATGTTCTCCATGGCTTTCGCTGCCTGGCCCGCGTAATCCCCGATCGCTGCTGTGGAGCCGTCATCGTTCAGCGGACACGCCCCAGCGAGGAAGATCAGGCGTGACTCGGCGGGCGCAGTGGCCGCGTAGGCGTACTCGGCGACTTCGGACAGGGAGGCGGAGCGGATCAAAGTGATGGCACGAGCCACGGTTGTCGGGTCCTTTCCCATCGGATGTTGAGCGGGGACATCCTGCCAACGGCCAGTTGGCTTCCGCCTTCCCTTTTTCTCGCCGCCCCACGGCAACGCCGTCATTTCTGCTCGACATTCCCGCACCGGATGATCACCAACTGACTCCGGAACCCATCAAGAAACGCTGTTCCTAGAGATCAACGTAGCCATGGTGGGGTATCTGCCACCTGTACAAGGGCGGCCGGTTCAAGCACCACGCCCCGTTCATCGAGCGCCGCCGCGACGGCCTGTGCCTGCGCACCGGCGACTTCCTGAAGAGCCAGGGCTGGGCAATCGACGAGGAGTTGTGGGCCATCGACGGCGCGGACTGCTCGCCGTGCGATGACAAGGTCCCCGACAGCCACTGACCTCGCTACAGTCGCCCCCGCCCTGACGGCTCCCGAGGGCGGGGGCTCGGCATCCTGACGACCCGAAGGAACGCGCTGTGCCCGTACCGCACGACATCGCCGCCGAGACCGAACTGTGGGACACCTACGCCGAGTCCGCTTTCAAGGACGACGCCGAGCCGTCCTTCTGCTGGACCCAGTACACCGGCCATGGCCCCGGCCCTGAGCTCCTCGGCGACTCTCGCGAGGTGCTGGAGCTCGGCTGCGGCACCGGCCGCGCCCTTGCATACCTGGCCGAGCGGGGCGTCACCGCGCATGGCGTGGATCTGTCGCCGGTCATGGTGAAGAAGTCCACCGAGAAGTGGGCGACGACGGGAGCCGTCTTCCATCAGGGCGAGGTCCTCGAGTACCTGGCGGCCGGCGGCGAGACCTACGAGCCGTGTACAGCATCTTCGGCGCGGCCTGGTTCACCGACCCGAGCCGGCTCTTCCCTCTCGTCCACGCCCGGCTTCAACCCGATGGGATGTTCGTCTTCTCCCACCCGACGGCCATCCCCGGCGCCTACGGCCCGCAGGGCATGTACAAGGGCGGCTTCGCGGGGAAGGCGATGTACGCCTACCGGTACAGCTACCGTCCCCAGGTGTGGGAGCGGTTCTTGATCCGGGCCGGTTTCGCCACCGCCAAGGCGGAAGTCCTCGAGGCTCCAAAGCCCGGCCACATCGGGACCCTGATCGTCGCCGCCCGCGCCTGAACCGCGGCCCCGGCCGGACCGGAATCCCGGCCGGGGCCGCTCCATGTCCGGGCATTTAAGGGCGAGAGGCAACGGGCATACCACTGCAGAAATCTGGGGGATGCCATGGTGCATTACGAGCGCAAGCGGTTCGGCCTGACGATCTACTTCACCAAGGAACAGACCGAGGACCTTGCAGACTCGGCATCTGCCGTAGCTATCGTGGCTGCCGCGATCCCAGACTCCACCGCCAGCAAAGTTGTGGCGGCGTCTGCCGGCATCATCGCCTTGCTGGCTCAGCGGGCAAAGCGCAAAGGCCAGGGCCTGGGGCCCTCGTGGATTGGGCTTGGCGTCGCACCGACCCCGTTCTTCTTCGAAGAGCCACCGAAGACCGCCCGCGCCCTGTAACGGTTAGTAGCCGTTACGCAGTGGCGTCACAGCACCATCTTGGGGTTCCCGAACCACGTGAGCTCCCGGGGGGCGGGACCTCTCGAGCCCCGGCCGGTGGATGCATCCTGGCCGGAGCTTCAGTCAGGACTTGTCCGGCCGATCATGTAACCGTCCCCGCGCCCGCGGGGATGGTCCCCAGGGCGACTAAAGGCGTAAGCACCCCTCTGCTCATCGCCGCGGGTCAGTCCTCGGGGTGCTGTCGCGCGCTGCGGACGATGGCGGTGCCGCCGTGCTCGTGGGCCAGCTGGCCGGCGAGTTGGGCTGCAGGAGTTCCGGGGTTTGCCTTGACCGCGGTGCGGGCCTGGTCCAGACGGGGATCGCCGTCGTAGGGGCAGCGGCGATCCGTCGTTCCGGCCGGGCGGCCGCCTCCACGCTCGCGGCGCTCGGCGTACGTCCAGATGTCGCCGCGCCAGCAGTTCACCGGCCCATCCAGCGAAGAACTCATCTGGGCACGCTGGCACGGGAGACGCTCCACGTTCTGGCAGCACCTGTTCGGGCGTCACGGCCGCTGACCCGACCGCGGCGACGGCCGGCCCTTCCCGTTCCCCACACCGGATCTTGGGTATCCCTTCCCTGACCATCACTTCCTCCGCCGGCGCCCCCACACCAGCCAAGCCCGTCCCCTGCCTGGGCTGACGGTACTTCGCGGCCGCCATCAACTGTCGGCGGCGGCTGAACTCGGACCCAGTCTGGACAGGTGAAATCTGACCCGGGTGTCTTCGGTTCGGTCGTTTCAGTCGTTGTCGGTAGTGGCGGGGACGCGTCCGAGTTCGCGTCCTCGCATGCGGAATGAGTCGCCTTTGAGGGAGTGGACCTCGGCGTGGTGGACGAGGCGGTCGATCATGGCGGCGGCGACGGTCTCGTCGCCGAAGACCTCTCCCCAGCGTCCGAAGGGTTTGTTGCTGGTGACGATCACGGACGCGCGTTCGTATCGGTTCGAGATGAGCTGGAAGAACAGGTTCGCGGCCTCGGCTTCGAAGGGGATGTAGCCGACCTCGTCCACCACGATCAGCGGGTAGCGGCTCAGCTTGGTGAGCTCGGCCTGGAGCCGTCCGGAGTGGTGGGCAGCGGCCAGGCGGTCGACCCACTCGGCGGCGGTGGCGAAGGCGACGCGGTGTCCGGCCTGGCAGGCGCGGACCGCGAGGCCGATCGCCAGGTGTGTCTTGCCCGTGCCCGGCGGGCCCAGAAAGACGGCGTTCTCCTTGCCGGCGATGAAGTCCAACGTGCCCAGATGCGCGAGCTGTTGTCGCGTCATGCCGCGCAGATGGGTGACGTCGAGCTCCTCGATCGTCTTGATCGCGGGGAAGCGGGCGGCACGTACTCTCGCCTCGCCGCCGTGTGATTCGCGGGCGGACACTTCGCGTTGGAGGCAGGCGACGAGGTATTCGGCGTGGGTCCAGGACTCCTTGCGGGCGCGTTCGGCGAGCCGGTCGGCGGCGTCCAGCAGGGCCGGGGCCTTCATCGCGCGGGCGAGGAAAGCGAGGTCGGCGATGGTCTGGGAGCCGGTCCTGCGGCCCGCTCCGGTGCTTTGGGCCGGGGCACTGGTGGTGCGAGGCATCAGCCGGCCTCCCTGTCGCCGCCGCCTTCGATGACGGTGAACAGCCGGTCATAGGCGCCGAGTTCGCGTTGCTCGACCTCGACGAGCGGGCCGGCCTCGGCCTGGGCGGCCTGCTGATGGCGGGCCTGCCCGCGCATCGTCTGGCCCGCAGCGGCGTGATCGGGATCGGTGAGGGTCTGGTGGCGGGCCCAGCAGCGGGGGTGGCGGGCGACGATCACGCCGCCGGGCGCCAGCGCGATGACCTCGTCGTTGTCGGTGAGCACGGTGACGGTGCGTCCGATCGCCTCGGGGTGCACGGAGTAGTCGTTGGTATCGACGCGGACGTAGTGGTCACGCCCGATGCGGGTCTGCATCCGCCACCAGGCGGGCGGGTCGACGGGCGGCAGGGTGAGCATCCCGGCCCGGTCGGTCTCCCAGCGGTCGGCGGGACGGGCCTTAAGGGTGCGGTGCAGGCGCCGGTTGGCAACCGCCAGCCAGGTGGTCAGCTGGGTGTTGAAGTCGCCGGGGCCGCTGAACGTGCGGCCGGGCAGGAACGAGGTCTCGAGATAACCGTTCGCGCGTTCGACCAGCCCTTTCGCCTCGGGGTCACGGGGCCTGCAGAGGTAGATCTTGGTGGCGAGCAGGCCGGCGAACGCGGCGAACTCTGCGGTGAGCCTGCCGCGGCCGACCCCGGCCTCGTTGTCCCAGACCAGCGTTTTGGGCACGGCGCCCCACCCGTTCAGCAGCCGCCAGTGCCCGTCGATCAGGTCGCCGGTCGTGCGGGAGGGCAGCATCCGCGCGGCGATCACCCGCGAGTAGCCGGACACCATCACCAGCACCGGCGGACGCCCCGTCTGCCCGTAGCCGAGCGGGATGTCCGCGTCGGGAAACCACAGGTCGCACTGGGCCAGCTCGCCCGGCTGATAGGTCGTGCGGGAGACCGGATCGACGGGAACGTAGGCGGGCCGCAGTTCCCGCACCCGCTCCTTGAGGACCGTCATCCCGCGCTCCCATCCGATCCGCTCGGCGATCACCGTGGCAGGCATCGTCGGGGTCTCCCTGAGCAGCTCACGGATCTGCACCTCGACCGCGTCGACCACCGAGCCCTTGGCCGGCCGCTCGTACTTCGGCGGCCGGTCACTCGCCAGTGCACGCTTCACCGTGTTCTTCGAGATGCCCAGATGCCGGGCGATCGCCCGGATCGGCATCTGCTCGGCCCGGTGCAGCCTGCGGATCTCTGCCCAGTCCTCCACGCGGATCACCCTTCCCTCCTGACCTTCCGATCAAGATCAGGTTCAGGCGAAGACCACCGAGAGGGTCACTTTTGATCCGCCGTCAGAGGGTCAGAATTCAGGCGTCGCCGAGATCAACTCCCGCATCTCCCCATCGCCGCACTCGGACTCCCTTACGCGCGACCCACTCCCCCAGCCCTAGGGGGGCGTCGAAGACTGGCGATCCCGCCCGGAGAGAGGCAGCGTTGCGCGAGGCGAACAGCATCCGCTCTTGCAATAGATGAGGGCATGGCGGGCCCGGGCTCGACCAGGGGGATCCCGGCACCGTACCGGGCGGCAATCGCGTGGTGGCAACGACGAAGCCCGTACCCGCAGGGGTACCGGCTTGGTGCGGGCGGGGTACGCGCCAACGTGCCCCTGCCGTGTGTGTCCCTGTCGATACGTTGCAGCCAGTAGCAGTTCAAGGACATCCGCGGGCCGGGTGAACCGGCCTCGCTGTTATCTGCTGCTCAGCATCATCTAGAAGATCACTGAAAATGTTGCGGGTTCTGGCCCCGGCCCGGCCGGGCCGGGGCCAGTCTTGTAGGCATGCAGGGGGAATGGGCCGGGGAGATGGCCGGGCCGGATGTGTGGGAGACCTGCCGGGAGTTGATCCCGGCCGGGAGCGTGTTTGCGTTCCTGGCCGAGCACCGGGAGGCACTGTTCCCGCCGTCGATGTTCGCCGACATGTATCCCTCGTCCAACGGCCGTCCGAGTCTGCCGCCGCAGGTCCTGGCCGCGACCGTGGTGCTGCAGAGCCTGCAGGGGTTGTCGGACTTCGAGACGGTCCAGGAACTGCGGTGTGATCTGCGGTGGAAAGCGGCCTGCGGGCTGGGCTTGTACGACATGGCATTCGATCCGTCGCTGCTGACGTACTTTAGGCGCCGTCTGCGCCACTCGGCCGATCCGATGCGGATCTTCACCAAGGTCAAGGAAGTCGTGGCCGCGACCGGCGTACTCAAGGGCAGGCAGCGGCGGGCGCTGGACTCCACCGTCCTCGATGACGCGGTGGCCACCCAGGACACCGTTACCCAGATCATCTCCGCCATCCGCCGGGTGATCCGCGAGGTCCCCGGAGCCCAGGAGGTGGCCGCAGAGCACTGCCACGCGCACGACTACACCGACCCGGGCAAACCGAAGATCGCCTGGAACGACGAGCAGGCGCGCGCCGCGCTGGTCGATGCGCTGGTCACCGACGCCCTCAACCTGCTCGGGCACCTGCCCGAGCGGGAGCTGGGCGAGAAGGCCGCGAACGCGGTGGGCCTGCTGGCCCTGGTCGCCGGGCAGGACGTCGAGCCGGCCCCCGACTCCGACGGACGCGACGGGCGCTGGCGCATCGCCCAGCGCACCGTGCCCGACCGGACGGTGTCCACCGTCGATCCCGACGCCCGGCACATCCACAAAAACCGCACCCGCCACCAGGACGGCTTCAAAGGACACGTCTCCTTCGAGCCGGAGAGCGGGCTGTTCACCGCCGTCGCCCTCACCGGCGGCTATGGTCCCGGCAGCCACGAAGCGGCCGTTGCCGGTGAACTGCTGGACGGGGAGGACGGCGCATTAACCGTGCTCGGCGACTCCGCCTACGGGACCGGCGACCTGCGCGAACAGTTGCAGGCCGCAGGCCACACCCTGGTCATCAAGCCACCGCCGCTGCGACAGGTGATCCCCGGCGGCTTCACCATCGACGACTTCCGCATCGACCCAGCCGCCGGCACCGCGACCTGCCCGGCCGGACGCACCGCCAACCTCGGCCAGGTCAAAGCGGACGGCGCCCGCACCGCCCAGTTCAAACACCTCTGCGCCGACTGCCCCCTGCGCGGGCGCTGCACCACCTCCAAGACCGGACGCACCCTCAACGTCCATCCCCAGCACCAACTGCTGACCGCCGCCCGGCGAGAGGCGGCCGACCCAGCCTGGCAGGCCGAATACCGCAGATGGCGGCCCCCGGTCGAACGCGCCATCGCCTGGCTGGTCGCCAAGGGCAACCGCCGCGTCCCGCACCGCGGCATCATCGCCAACAACATCTGGCTCCACCACCGCGCCGCCGCCCTCAACCTCCGCCGACTGATCAACCTCGGACTCACCCGAACCGGCACCACCTGGCACCTCACCCCGGCCACCGCATAGCGACAAGGGCCGCCCGGCCCACGGCCGGACAGCCCCAACAACAAGATTTTCAGCAGCCTTCTAGACAGAGGGCGGGCGGCAAGCGGAGTGTGGACGCGGCTGCACCAACGAGGGGGCTTGACGCCCTGGCCGTGAGCCATGAGCCCTGATGGGGCCGGGTGGCGGCTCTTGGGCCTGCGGGCGGGCGGAGTTGGCCCCCTGGACACTCCCGAACCAACGATGCCGCAAAAGCAACTTATTGGACATGGGGTCCCGGGCTGAGTCTGCGCGTGACGGGCCGGTCCTGGGATGATGAAGCCATGCCCGGGTGCGCGGACGGCGACGCCAATCGCCCCTGCAACAGAGGGATTTGCAGCCATTAGCAGTTTCGTTTCCCTGGGCCTGGTCCTGCTTGATCACATGGGGTGGAGCAGGACGAGCGAGGCCGCAGTTCGGGTTCTCAGCGGCAGGCAAGCCGACAGCCCGGGCATCCGATGGATCCGACCAGCCTGCTCGACCAACTCCGAGCCGCCGGAGTTCCCGCCCAGCGCGGCCGGACCTCAGCGATCCGCCAACTGGTCCTCCAAGCCCCCGCTCCCGTCGTCGCTCGGGCCCTCGGCTACCACGACAAGACCACCACCCACCTGGTCGTCGAAGCCGGTGGAACCTGGAGCCGATACGCCCCGGGCGATCACCGAAGGTGAGCCCCAACCGCGAACTCCTGCGGCCCCGGCTGTCCTGGCAGCCCACCCGCTACCTTCACCACATGGAACGGGCCACCATCCTGAGCAGCCTCGCCGCGAGCGGAACTGACACCGCCCCGCAGCGACTCACCGAACTTGCCGCCGAACTCGACATACCGGCCGCCGACCTTCTCGTTGTCGCAGGCCACCCGGTGCCGGCGGAACTCCTTCCCCCGGAGCGCGACGCCAGGGTCATGAGGCAGTTCGCATACCGCGTCAGTTACTGCGACCACTCGCAGCTCGCCGCGCTGGAGGCTTTCGTCCGCTCGCTGCCCCGCGTCGCCGCCCCGGGACCGTTCGTGCAGCCGGCCTGGCCGTACCCCCGCCCCGCCGAGACCAGGTTCGCCGCCGTACTCGGCGGGTTGATCCGCAATCGCGGCTTCGGCATCCGCGACCTGCCGTTCATGGGACTGTCCCTCAGCACGCTGTACGGGATGGTGTGGCGCTGGGAGCCGAGTCCGCACCGGCGCCAGCAGCTATCTGCCGTAGCCGGTCCGCTGGGCTGGACCCTGCCCGATCTCTTCGCGGTCGCCGATGAGCCGTACTCGGAGGAACTCCGCCCGATGCTGCACTGCCACCACCTCGGGAGGGTCTTCGCGGCGGCCGTCCCCTTGACCACCGCTCAGCTGATCGAGACTGCGGAGGAAGCGGATCGGCTGAGCGTGCGTGAGGA
The DNA here is from genome assembly GCF_002946835.1 of Streptomyces dengpaensis. NCBI lineage: Bacteria > Bacillati > Actinomycetota > Actinomycetes > Kitasatosporales > Streptomycetaceae > Streptomyces > Streptomyces dengpaensis. Next base: position 8,487,655 of record NZ_CP026652.1, on the reverse strand, counting down.
CCACGGCGTATGGCAGCCCGTCTCGCAGGGCTTTGCCGAGGAGTGCCCGGACTTCCCCTGACAGCAAGGGCTGCCTTGGTGCCTTCTGGCATGGTCGGGCGCCTTCGCACGTTGTCCGCGCCAGGCAGCGGTAGCCCCTGGCGATCGACGTCCGCCGAGCTCGCGCTGATCACTCAGCGCGAGCCCCATTTGGAGTCGGCCGCGAAGAGGCGACACCTGAACATGCGAGCTCACCAGTCCCAAGGCCGAACTCGGCTCCGCCAGCGCGGTCGCCGACTCCAAACAGACCCTGCTGTGTACCTGCCTCTCGGCCGTGCTCCTGGTCGGCCTGATCCTCAACGCCGCCCTCGGCTGGTCCTGGGCCGACCCGATCGCCGCCTTGGTCATCGCGGCCGTCGCCGCCAAAGAAGGCCGCGACGCCTGGAAAGGCAAAGGCTGCTGCGCGACCCCCACCGCCGCAGCGGTCCCGGCCGCGGCCGACTCAGACGAAGCGTGCGGCTGCCGTCCCGGCTGCGACTGACCACCCACAGACGCCAAGCCGCTGGTCAGGTCAGCCCGCCGACCGCCCAGCCCACCCTGCGGAGCCCGCTCCGCACGAGCCCACCGGGCGCTTGGTTCAGAGAAGTTTCGTGTCGGAATCTCACGGCTGGTGCCGGATGGAAGTCGGATCCGACGTGGCGCTGAGACAGGCAGGTCGCGCCTGTACCTCGTTCGCGTTGAAACGCCGACGCCTGGAAGGCCAAGCGGCCGCGCCGGGAACAGCCGGTCCGGCCGGCACGGTTGCATCGACCGAGGGACCGGCGCCGCACGGGCGGGGAACACGGAGACCACAAGGTCGTCCGCCCCACCAGGATCCGGGCCCCAGGATCGCGGTACGCCCGCCGCGCACTCGGACCAAGACGTATTTCTGCAGGAGGACTGTTTCATGACTGACCGGCCCTTGACGCTCATGGCAGTACACGCCCACCCCGACGACGAGGCCACCGGAACCGGTGGGGTCCTCGCGCGGTACGCGGCGGAAGGCATCCGCACGGTTCTCGTGACGTGTACCGACGGCGGTTGCGGTGACGGACCGGGGGGTGTCAAGCCGGGCGATCCCGGGCACGATCCGGCGGCGGTCGCCTTGATGCGCCGTCAAGAACTTGAGGCGAGCTGTGACGTCCTGAAGGTCAGCGATCTGGAGATGCTGGACTATGCCGACTCCGGGATGACGGGCTGGCCGAGCAACGACGCCCCCGGATCCTTCTGGCAGACCCCCGTGCAGGAAGGCGCGGCCCGACTCGCGGAACTCATGCGCCACTACCGACCTGACGTGGTCGTCACCTACGACGAGAACGGCTTCTACGGCCACCCCGACCACATCCAGGCCCACCGCATCACGATGGCGGCGCTGGAGATGACCGCGCTGGCACCGAAGGTGTACTGGACCACGATGCCCCGCTCGATGATGCAGCGGTTCGGCGAGATCATGCGCGAGTTTCATGAGGACATGCCGGAGCCGGATCCTGCCGAGGCCGCCGCGATGGCCGAGATCGGCCTCCCCGACGATGAGATCACCACGTGGGTGGACACCACCGCGTTCAGCGGTCAGAAGTTCGACGCGTTGGCCGCGCACGCCAGTCAGGGCGAGAACATCTTCTTCCTCAAGATGGGCAAGGAGAGGTTCGGCGAGTTGATGGGCATGGAGACCTTCGTACGTGTCCAGGACGCCACCGGCGCGGCCATACCCGAGAACGATCTCTTCGCCGGACTGCGCTGATCCGCCCGTCCGACCGGCCGGGAAAGCGCATCGACCGCACGGCGCGATCGAGCGGGTCACACACCCGGAGGCTTGTCCACGCGAGTTCCGCTCCGGCAGCCCGCGTCCAGGCCCTCGCCGCCGCCCTCGCCCGCTTCCGCGAGGCAAGCTGACCACACGGCAGTTACTGGGCCCAGCAGTACCCGGGAACGTCACCTGGAAACACACCCAGCAGCAGAACGCCGGGGACATAAGCGCGGCAGTCAGCGTGGCCTTCATGGTTCTCAGCGCGCTGTTCCTGCTCACCGCCAAGTAGAGCTGGGGTGCGCCGGGCATCAGACCTGCAGCCCGGTGCGTGCCTTCTGCAGCTGCTCGGCGGAGACTGCGTCAGAGTCCGGCAGGCCCGCGGCCTCCCATTCCGCGGCGCACCTGGTGTGCATCCTCCGCACCGATGTGGTGCACCGGGTGCGTTCGGTGCGGTGCGTTTCCCCTGGACCAAGCCCGGTGGTCCAGGGAAAACACGGGCCGTGCGCAGCACAAACGCGCTGACCCACACCGGTCTCCGGACCCCGTCCAGCAGTGCTGTGAAGGTTCGGGCACGATATAGCTGCCGCCGCCTGTCAGAGTGATGAGGCCGACCTCGGCGAGCGCGCGCCTCAGCCTGGGGCTGGGTGAGCCCTGTTACAGGTCGTCGGCCGTCAACGCCGAAGCCCCGGCTGCGGGTTGCAGTCGGGGCCTGGTGGTGAGGCTCGTCTAGGCGGTCTCGGTGAAGTCAACTCCTCGTTGGGGTAGGAGCTTTGACGGGAAGTGGTGCTGATGCCAAAGATCCTGACGGTGGAGTTGACGCCCGAGCAGCAGGCCGAGGTGCGTCGGCGGCTGGCCAGACGTGACCTGTCGCGTAACGAGCGGCGGCGGTTGGAGTGCATCCGGTTGCTGAGCCGGGGCCTGACTGTGCCGCAGGTCGCCGACCTGCTGGAATGCAACCCGGTCACGGTGCGCGAGGCGGTGCACCGTTTCGCCGACGGCGGATGTGACGCCCTGGCCGATGCCCCGCGTCCGGGACGGCCCTCCTCATTCACTGACGAACACCTGAAGGCACTGGGCGCGTTACTGGACGCCTCCGCTGAGGAGGGGGTGACCTGGACCGCGCCCGAGCTGTGCGACTGGCTGGAGAAGGACCGGGGCGTGCACGTGTCGGCGGCGTGGCTGACCGAGCTGCTGCACCGGGAGGGTTTCCGGTGGAAACGCACCCGCGACAGCCTTCGGCACAAGGCCGACCCCGTCCTCCAACAGGTCGCCCGGGACCAGCTGGAGGACTTGCGGACTTACGGATGGAGGCCGACGCGGGCACGCACGACCTGATCTTTCCTCGACGAGTCCGGCTTCGCGCCCACCATGCCCACCGGCTACACCTGGTCACGCATCGGCCAGCGCGCGGTGGTGCCCCGCGAGGACACCCGTAACCGGCGGGTCAACGTCCTCGGCGCCCTGGTCGTGGGCACCGAGCCCGATCTGCTGTCAGAGCGCATCACCAGCTCGATCGACGCGGCCGTGCTGCTGGAGTTCGTCTGCCGTCGGCTGGCCCGACTGCCCGGCGGGGCCGCCGCCTTGGACCTCGCGGCGGACGGCACCCCCATACCGGTCTGGCGACGGCGCCGACCGTGCACCGTGGTGCTGGACAATGCCTCCGCGCACGTGGCCAGGGCGTTCAAGGGCCGTCGCGAGCAGCTGGCGAAGATCGGGGTGGAGCTGTTCTACCTGCCACCCCGCAGCCCCGAGCTCAACGACATCGAACTCATCTGGCGCTCGGCCAAGTACGAGGACTACCCCCAGCGCGCCCACACCGAACTCGACGCCATCAGCGCCGCCGTGGACCAGGCGCTGACCCGCCAACGAGCCCGCATTCAAGGATCAGCAGCGAACTTCACCAAAGCCGCTTAGAACCCCCGAATTACGCGGAACGCGGGTCCGGGTGACGGTGGCGAGCGCATCGAGTTTCTTCAGCGCCGCCTCCATATCCCGCTGCGCGTCGTTGATCCACTGGGGGTTCCCGGCTCCGCGGGTCGTAGCTCCGATCGGATGAGCCGCCGGCCCCGTTCTGACGTCTCACCCGGAGCTCCGCATGTCACCGGTTCCTCCGAGGATGGCCCGGCCTTCAGGCCGGGGAGGATTCGGACTCCTGCGGAGCAGGGCAGGAGAAGCCGAATCGCCGCCAGGGCGATTGGGCGTCCGCCCTTCGCGCAGGTGAGGCACCACAAAGATCAAATGGGGGTCAACTGTCGTACCTCCCGGGTAGGTTGAGATTCATGGCTGCGGGAGCGATGACGGAGGGTGCGGGGCACGCCCGGTACACCTATCGTCTTCGCGTCTCGGCCGGCGCCGAGAAGGCCCTTCTCGGCGAGTGGGACCGCTGCCGGTGGGTGTGGAACGAGTGCGTGGCCAAGTCCAAGGCCGCGCACCGGCGCAACAAGGCGACCGGCGAGAAGCAGACATGCGGCCCGGCCCAGCTCGACACGATGCTGACCCAAGCCCGGCGCACCACCCCGTGGCTGGCCCGCGGATCCTCGGTTCCTCAGCAGCAGATCATCCGCGACTTCGGGAAATCCCGAGCCAAGGCCCACAAGGACAGCAGGGACCGGTTGCCCATGCGGCAGCGGGCAGGGATGCCGCGCTGGAAGAAGAAGCGCGAGGCGGGCCCGACCTTGAACTACACCAAGCGCGGCTTCCGCCTCAACGACGGCCGGTTGCATCTGGCCGGCGGCATCAGTCTGACGGTGGTGTGGTCCCGCGACCTTCCGGCCGACCCGTCCAGCGTCCGCGTCCACCAAGACAGTGTGGGGCACTGGTACTGCTCCTTCGTCGTTGCCGCCGAGATCCAGCCGCTCCCGGCGACGGGCCGGGTGCTCGGCGTGGACTGGGGCGTGAAGGAGACCGCAACCACCACCAGCGACGACCACGACCTTCCGCATGCCGGGCATGGGAAGAAGGCTCAGGCGAAGCTGACCCGGTACGACCGGATGATGGCGCGCCGCAAGCCGAAGAAGGGGCAAGCGGGGTCGAAGGGCTACCGGGAGGCACAGCGGCTCCGTGCGCAGCTGCACAAGAAGGTCGCCCGGCAGCGGGAAGACACCGGCCGCAAGTGGGCCAAGAAGGTCGTGCGCGACCACGACGCCATAGCGGCAGAGGACTTCCGGCCCAAGTTCCTCGCCAGGACCACCATGGCGCGCAAGGCAGCGGACGCGGCCATCAGCAGCACGAAGAGGGCACTGCTGGAGATGGCGCGCAAGCACGGGCGCATCGTGCACCTGGTGCACCCCGCGCACACCACGATGGACTGTGCGCAGTGCGGAGCGAGAACCAAGCACGCACTGCCTCTTTCCGAGAGAACGTATGCCTGCACCGCGTGCGGAGCCGTCTGCCCCAGGGACAAGAACTCCGCGCACGTGATGCTGGTCCGGGCGGGTCTGAGCCCGGCAGGTATCGAGGGCGTAAGACATCCTGGCCCGCTGGGCCAGGAGGCGGCCTGAGCCTGGAATCCCCACTCAACTCTGAAGGAGAAAATCCCCTCCCTTCAGGGAGGGGAGCAGTCAAGGTCCGTCCGGCAACTCGTGAAGTACCCGCAAATCCCTACCGGGCCTGCCTGTCGGTCGGTCAGTTCCTCGGGGCAGGGCCGGTCGAGGCCCGTACGACGAGTTCGCACCCCAGGAGCAACGAGCGCGGTGGGCCCGGGTCCTCGAGGGACTGCAACAGCATGCGGGCGGCTTCGGCGCCGATCGTCCGCTGCGGAACGTGCACGGTCGTCAGCGCTGGACTCATCCGGGACAGGAAGGGCATGTCGTTGAAGCCGACCACGGACAGGTCCTGTGGGCAGCGCAGTCCGGCGGCCCTCGTAGCGTCCAGAGCACCCAGGGCCAGCAGATCGTTGGACGCGAACACCGCCGTGGGCCGTACGGATTCCCGCAGCAGCCGGTGCATCGCCGCCTCGCCGGCGGTCTCGCTGAAGGAGTCGCAGACAACGACCGGGCGGTCGTCCGGGCCCAGCCCCGCCCGGTCACAGGCATCGACGAACGCCCGGTATCGGATCAGACCGGTCGACAGATTCTGAGGGCCCGCCAGATGCGCGATCCGCCGGTGCCCCAGGGAGGACAAGTGGGCGATCGCGGCGTGTACACCGCCGGCTTCGTCGGCCGTCACCGACGACGCAGGTCGCCTGTCCGTCACGCGGTTGACCAGGACCATCGCTACCCCCTCCGCTGCGGCCTGCTCGAGCAGCGGGTGCTCGCGCCGCGCTGTCGCCACGATGAAGCCGTCGCACTGGCGACCGCGCAGCTCGGCGAAGAGATGCCCTTCCTTGGCTTCGTCATTGTCCGTGTTGACCAGGATTGCCGAGTAGCCCGCGGGCGCCAGCACCTCCTCGACACCTCTGACGATGGGCGGGAACAGAGGGTTCGTCAGATCCGGGATGAGAATCGCGACCATGTGCGAGCGCCGGGTGCGCAGCGCCCGCGCAACCGAGTTCGGCTGGTAGCCGAGCCGGTCGGCCGCCTCCTGGACACGCTGCGCGGTCTCCGCCGACACACGGTGGCGGGTCTGAGGATTCAGCGCTCGGGACGCGGTGCCCGGATGGACTCCGGCCGCTTGCGCCACGTCACTCAAGCTCGTCACACCTCCATACCTTAGGCCCTGCTCATTGCCAGGGCAATCCATTGCCATGGCAATGGATTGCATACCTCTGCAGCAACCCTTGACACCCCCTAGAGGCGGCCGTAGCTTCGCGGCAACCCATTGCACTGCCCTTCACCGAGATCCGCGGGCCGGACCGCGAGACGCCGTGTATTCCACTCTCATTGAGTCAGGGAGCCGCTTGCCATGGATGGCAATCGATTGTCAGGCGAGGCCGTTCAACTGCTGTTTCGGGAGCGCCGCCGCAGGCGGCTGCTGGCGGCACTGGCCGCGGTCGCGGTCAGCATGTCCCTCGCGGCATGCGGCCCCGCAACCGCGGGCCCGGACGCGGGCGGCGATGCCGCGGCCAAGGACACACTGACGGTCGGTGTGTCGCTCTCGCTGACCGGCGACTTCGCCGACCCGGGCAAGGCCGCCAAGCGCGGATACGACCTATGGGCCTCCGACGTCAACGAACGCGGTGGCGTGCTGGGCCGCAAGGTCGTCCTCAAGATCGTCGATGACACCTCCAACCCCAACCAGGTGACGACCAACTACACCAACCTCATTACCAAGGACAAGGTCGACCTCGTCTTCGGCCCGTTCTCCAGCCTGCTGAGCATTCCCGCGTCGCAGGTCGCCAAGCGGTACGGGTACGCCTTTCTGGAGCCCGCCGGCGGCGGGCCGAAGGTCTTCGAACAGCGCCTGGACAACCTGTTCTTCGTTCAGCCCGCCTCCATCGTCAGGCAGGGCGACATCTTTGCCGACTACCTGCTGAAGCTCCCTGCCGACCAGCGGCCGAAGACCGCCGCGTACGCCGCGCTCGACGACCCGTTCGCCGCGCCGCTCGCCGAGAACCTCCGCAAGCGCCTGGAGGCCGCCGGGATCAGGACGGTGTACTCCGAGACCTACCCGGACAGCCTCACCGACCTCACCCCGGTGATCGCCAAGGTGGCGGCCGGCAAGCCCGACCTGGTGGTATCCGGCACCCAGTCCGAGGACGCCTACGCACAGGTCAAGGCCATGAAGCAGCTCAAGTTCAGTCCCAAGTGGCTGTTCATGTCCAACGGCGCCAACAACCCGGTGGAGTTCCCCGACAAGGTCGGTTCGAACAACGTCAACGGAATCTTCACCACCGGAGACTGGTTCGCCGGTTCCAAGCAGCCGGGCGCCGCCGAGTTCGTCAAGGCGTACCTGGCCAAGTACGGCGGGGAAGAGACCGGTATCGACACCACCAGCGCCGAGGCGTACTCCGTCGGCGTACTGGTCGAGCAGGTCGCGAAGAAGACCGGTAAGGCCGACAACGCCACCATCGTCAAGACCCTGCACTCGGGCACCTGGACCACGCCGATCGGCGACTTGTCCTGGGATGCCTACGGCGAGCCGCAGAGCAACTACACCCTGGTCCAGTGGCAGAACCGGCGGCTGACCCCGGTCTTCCCAGCCGAAGTCGCCGCCGTCCAGCCGCTGACGTCGAAGCCGGCCTGGGGGAAGTGAGCGGCATGCACACCCTTGTCCAAGCGGTCATCCTCGGTGTCCTCACCGGCGGCGTGTACGCGCTGATGGCGAGCGGCCAGACGCTGATCTTCGGCATCATGCGCGTCATCAACCTGGCGCAGGGCGCCATGGTGGTTCTCAGCGCCTATCTGTCCTGCACCCTGTTCACGACGGCGGGAATCGATCCCTTCCTCACCATCCTGCTCCTCGCCCCGCTGATGTTCCTCCTCGGCGTGGTGGTGCACCGGGTCTTCCTGCGCCCGTTGAAGGCCGGTGACGGCGAGCTGAGCCTGATGGTGATGTTCGCGGTCGCGCTGGCCGTCGAGGGTGTTCTGGCCGCCACCTACAAGACGACCTACAGGTCCATCAACGCCACTTACCGGGACGAGTCGTTGGAGCTGGCCGGCTACCACCTGTCGGTGACTAGGCTGGCTGCCTTCGGTCTCTCACTGGCCGTCCTCGGCGGACTGTGGGTGCTCCTGCACCGCACCCGATTCGGCGCCTCCATCCGGGCCACGGTGCAGAACCCGACCGCGGCCCGACTGCTGGGAGTGGACCCCGACCGGGTCTCCGCACTCGGCTTCGGCCTGGGAGCGGCGACCGCAGGGGCCGCCGGCGCCGTGTTCGGCCTGGTGTACCCCTTCAACTCGGCCAGCCACTACGACCTGATCGCGCGGCTGCTGGCCATCGTCGTCCTCGGCGGTCTGGGCAGCCTCGGCGGCGCCGTGGCGGCCAGCATCCTGATGGGTGTGGCCGAGTCGGTGGTCGCCGCGACCTGGTCCCCGGCATGGGCCTCCGCGACCTTCTTCGTCGCCCTGCTCCTTGTCCTGCTCGTACGGCCCCGCGGGCTGTTCGGTGCTCAGCTGAGGGGTGCGCTGTGACCTCCACTCCCACCGCTCCCTCGGTGACGTCCGCGTCGGCCGCCGAACCGAAGGCCGCCGCCGTCGGCCGTAGTGCTGCTACCTGGCTCGGACGGCTGCCGCGCGGCGCGGTACCGGTGGTGTTCTTCGGAGCCCTGCTGGCCGCTCCCTGGACCGTCGGCGCGCCCTGGATCGTCAACCTGCTGATCTTCACCATGATGTACGCGGCCATGGCCAGTGCCTGGAACCTGGTCGGAGGCTTCGCCGGTTATCCCTCCCTGGGTCACGCCGCGTTCTTCGGCGTCGGCGCCTACACTCAGGCGATCTGGTTCAACCAGCATCCGCCGGTCTCCGGCTGGGAGCCCTTCCTCGCGCTGCCGCTGGTGGCAGTCGTCACCGCCGCCCTCGGGCTTCCGGTGGCCTGGGTGGCGATGCGTACCAGGACGACGACCTTCGCCATCGTCACCATCACCCTGCTGTTCCTTGCCCAGACCATCGCATACAACGCCAAGGGGCTCACCGGCGGCGCCCAGGGCGTAGGCATCGCGCCCGCCCCGTTTAGCGCCGCGTACTACGCGTTCCCGTTCTACTACGTGCTGGTCGCCGTGCTGGCCTTCGCCGTCGCTGTGACCTGGTACGTCCGCCGCTCCCGGCTGGGACTGGTCCTGCTCACCGTTCGCGATGACGAGGACAAGGCCCGGGGCGTCGGCGCGCCGACGACCGTGGCGAAACTGGCCGCCTTCTCACTCTCGGTCGGCATCACCGGCGCGGTCGGCGCCGTCTGGGCGTACTACGTTTCCTTCGTCTACCCGGCGTTCGCGGTGGACCCGCTGGTCACCATCGGCATGGTGCTGATGGTGTTCCTGGGCGGACGGGGCACCCTGTGGGGCCCGGTGCTGGGCGCGTTCCTGGTGGTGCCATTCCAGCAGTACCTGGCGTACCGGCTCGGGGCCAACTCGCTCCACCTGGTCGGGTACGCCGCACTGTTCCTGACCGTCATGCTGGTCCTGCCGCGCGGCATCCTGCCGTCGGTGGCGGACCGGCTGCGCCTCGGAGGGCGGGTGAACAAGCGATGACAGTGCTGCTCGAGGTCCGTTCATTCAGCAAGGGTTTCGGCGGGGTGCGAGCGGTCCAGGGCTGCTCGTTCGCGGTCGAGGAAGGGTCGGTGACAGCACTGATCGGCCCCAACGGATCCGGCAAGACCACCGTGTTCAACATGATCACCGGCTATCTGGGGGCCGACGCCGGATCGGTGCGGTTCGCAGGTACGGAGTACCGCAAGCCGGACCCGGCGCTGCTCTATCGCCGCGGACTGACCCGCACCTTCCAGCAGGCACGCATCTTCGGCTCGCTCAGCGTGCGGGAGAACCTGGTCGCGGCCGCGGGGCACCGCTGGACCGGGCTGCTCGGCCCGCGGGCTGCCCGCGCCGACCGGGCCCGCGCCGACGAGCTCCTGGAGGACTTCGGTCTGGCCGCCAAGGCCGACGTCAAGGCCGCCGACCTCTCCTACGGCCAGCGCAAGCTGTGCGAGTTCGCCGCCGTGCTGATGGCGAATCCGCGTCTGGTGCTGCTCGACGAGCCAACCGCAGGGGTGAACCCCGTGATGATCGAGACGATGGAGCGCCATGTGCGGGCCAGAAACGCACAGGGAGTGACCTTCCTGGTGGTGGAGCACGACATGCCGCTGGTGATGCGGCTGTGCGACCCGGTCATCGTGCTGGACCGGGGACGGACCATCGCGACCGGAACACCGGCTGAGATCCAGACCGATGCCCGGGTCCTCGACGCCTATCTGGGGGACTAGTGACGAGCTATCAACTTCCGCAGCCCGGGGAGCTGCTCCGGCTCAGCGGTATCACAGCCGGATACGGCGCCGGCCTCATCCTGCGCGGTGTCGACCTCTCGCTGCCCGCCGGGCAGGTCACCTGTCTCATCGGGCCCAACGGCTCCGGCAAGTCCACAACGCTGAAGACCATCTCCGGGCTGCTCAGGCCGCAGGACGGCACCGTCACCTTCCGCGGCGAGGACATTTCCCGGCTCAGCGCACGGGAGCGGCTGCTGCGCGGCATCGTCCATGTGCCGCAAGACCGCAGCCTGTTCCCGGCGATGACCGTGCGGGAGAACATCGAGATGGGCGGCTTCGTGCTGCGTGACCGGCGGCTGGTCGCGCAGCGGTGGGAAGAGATCGCCGCCACCTTCCGGCTGGTGGCGGAGCGGGCCGACGCCCATGCCGGCTCGCTCTCCGGAGGGGAGCAGAAGACCGTCGAGATCGCCCGCACCCTGATGCTCGACCCGGCCCTCATCCTCCTGGACGAACCCTCCATCGGCCTGGACCCCAAGTCGCGTACCGCGGTGTTCCGCAATGTCGCCGGGCTCGCCCGTTCCGGGCGCACGGTACTGCTGGTCGAGCAGAACGCACGCTCCGGCCTGGCCGTGTCGGACACTGGTGTGGTTCTGGAGGGCGGCCGGGTCGCTCTGACCGGAACCGGTGCCGACCTGCTCACCGATCCCGAGGTCGGTCGTCTCTACCTCGGTGCCGGTACGGCCGTCCAGGACGCGGTACCGGCCGCGTCCGCCGTCTCCGGCGACTGACCACTCGCACTCACTCCTCCCCAGCCAATCCCGTGGCGGCACACCTCCGCCGCCCGGGAAAGGTGATGCAATCGATTGTCCACGTCAATGCCATGCCAGGCCGTGCTCGCGCGGCCCTTCGACCTGAGGACTGACTCATGAGCGACAACACACCGCGTACCACCATCGGCTGGGCCGGCACCGGGCGGATGGGATACGCCATGGTCTCGCGCCTGTTGAAGGCCGGCCACGACGTCACCGTCTACAACCGGACCCGCAGCAAGTGCGAGCCGCTGACTGAACTCGGAGCCACCGTCGTCGACACCGCCGCCGAACTCGCCGACCGCGACATCGTCTTCACGATGGTCAGCGCCAGCAAGGACTTCGCCGAGGTCACCCTAGGGGAGCATGGCATCCTGCGGCAGTCGGCGAAGCCGCGCATCCTGGTGGACTGCTCCACCGTGTCCGCAGATGTCTCCGCTCAGGTTCGCCAGGAGGCCGAGCAGATCGGCACCGCCCTGCTGGCCGCACCCGTCTCGGGCAACGGCAAGGTCGTCAAGGCGGGCAAGCTCTCCATGGTCGCCTCCGGGCCCCGCGAGGTGTTCGACGAGGTCGCGCCACTGCTGTCTGCCATCGCGCCGCGCGCGGTGACCTATGCCGGTGGCGACGAGGTGGCTCGGCTGGTCAAGTTGGCGCACAACATCTTCCTCGGTGTCGTCACCCAGTCGCTGGCCGAGATCACCGTGCTGGCGGAGAAGGGCGGCGTGAGCCGAGCCGCTTTCCTGGAGTTCCTCAACGGCTCGGTCATGGGGTCGGTCTTCACCCAGTACAAGACCCCCGCCTTCGTGAACCTCGACCTCAGCCCGACGTTCACGCCCGAGCTGCTGCGCAAGGACTTCGACCTGGGCCTGGCCGTCGCCCGGGAACTGGAGGTCCCCATGCCGGTCGCGTCGCTGACCCACCAGCTGGTGCAACACTCCATCGGCCGCGGGCACCGTGACATCGACTTTGCGGTCCTGCTGACCGAGGCGGCCCTCGCCGCCGGTCTGACCCTCGAGCCGGAGGACACCAAAGTCACGGACGGTCTGAGCGACGCCTCCTGACGCTGCCTCATGTTACCCACGCCTATGACAGCAATGTGAACCAGGAGACCAGCGTGACCGACACGACCACCGACACCACCGGCGTCCTTTTCAATTCGTCCGAGGTGGCGCAGGAGCGGGCAGCCCTGTTCAGGAGCCCGCTGGTGCCCGCGCCCGGACACACCGACGTCGACTTCGAGACCCGGATCGACTTCGACCGGCTGCGTGCCTACCGCATGGCCCGCGCCAGGGCGGCCCTTGAGAGCACGGACCTGGGTGCGGTCCTGCTGTTCGACATCAACAACATCCGCTATGTCACCGGCACGGTGATCGGTGAGTGGTCGCGGGACAAGATGACCCGCTATGCGCTGCTGACCCGCGATCACGAGCCCGTCGTCTGGGACTTCGGGTCCGCCGCACGCCACCACCAGCTTCATGCGCCGTGGCTGGGGCCGGAGAACTGCCGGGCCGGCATGCTCGGCCTGCGCGGCGCCATCGGTCCCGAAGTCGGCCTGATGGAGCGTGCGGTCGCCGAACTGAAGGGCATTCTCGTCGACCACGGGGTCGCCGACGCCCCGATCGGCGTCGACATCGTCGAGCCCCCGTTCCTCTTCGAGATGCAGCGTGCCGGACTGACCACCGTGGACGCCCAGCAGGTCATGCTGGACGCCCGCGCGATCAAGAACGCCGACGAGCTCATGCTGCTCTCGCAGGCGGCGGCGATGGTCGACGGCGCCTACCAGCAGATCTCCGAGGCCCTCAAGCCGGGTGTGCGCGAGAACGACATCGTCGCTCTCGCCAACAAGTACCTCTACGAGCAGGGTTCGGACGACGTCGAGGCGATCAACGCGGTGTCGGGGGAGCGGTGCAACCCGCATCCGCACAACTTCACCGACCGGCTCATCCGTCCCGGTGACACCTGCTTCTTCGACATCATTCAGTCCTACCAGGGGTACCGCACCTGCTACTACCGCACCCTCAACGTCGGCTCCTCGACGCCCGCGCAGCGCGACGCCTACACCAGGGCGCGGGAGTGGATCGACGCCGCGATCGAGCTGGTGCGCCCCGGACAGACCACCGACGTCATCGCCAAGGCCTGGCCCAAGGCCACCGAGTTCGGCTTCGCCACCGAAATGGACGCTTTCGGGCTGCAGTTCGCCCACGGTCTCGGTCTCGGTCTGCACGAGCGGCCGATCATCAGTCGGCTGAACTCCCTCGAGCACCCCGCCGAGATCCACGAGGGCATGGTCTTCGCGCTCGAGACCTATTGCCCCGCCGCCGACGGCTACTCCGCGGCGCGAATCGAGGAGGAGGTCGTGGTCACCGCCGACGGCGTCCGGGTCCTCACCCTCTTCCCGGCCCAGGAACTCTTCGTCGCCAATCCGTACTAGCGGTGGTTTGTTAGACCGGGCGGTAGAGATCAAGAGGTCTGCCGGTGGCGACGGCGTCGATCATGGCCTGGAGTTCGGTGGGTGGGGGCTGGGGTGTCCAGGCCCGCCAGTAGCGTCGCAGCGTGTTCCAGGGCACCAGCCAGCCACGGACGGCCCGGATCGCCCGGGGCCAGCAGGGCGGTTGAGGTGGATGGTGTTCCGTCTCGCTCCCTCTTTCCCGCCGGTGGCGGGTCGTCGTGTTCGGCCTGTGGCCGGACGGGCGGGGGCGGGGCGAACCAGGTGTTCCAGCAGAAGCTGAACGCGCAGGTGACCAGGGTCTGGTGGCGGCGGATGGCGGTGTTGGAGCGGACCTGGAAGTCGGCCCAGCCGAGCTCGTCCTTGACTTGTTTGTAGCTCTGCTCAACCCAGTGCCGCAGCCCGTAGATCCGCACGACTTCGGTCAGGTCGGCCGCCGGGTGCCGGCTGCACTGCTCGCGGGGTGAGCCGGGGCGGGGCAGGTTGGTGGCCAGGTACCAGGTGGCGTTCTTGGGCAGGGTGGCCGGGTCGGTGGTGGCCACGACCAGCCGGATCGCGCCGTTGGGTCCCCACCAGCCCAGCTGGGCGTCGGCGGCCCACCAGGTGGTGGTGCGGCCGTCACGGAAAGCACGGGTGACCGGCTGCCAGTCGCCGGGCTGCTCGGGACCCCGCCAGGCCAGTTCGCGGGCGGCATCCACCGGCCGGAAGGCGTCTTTGTACTGCCATGTGCCGTGGCCTCGTTTGAGGGCCATCACGAACGGCAGGTGGGCGGCGGACAGTTCCCTGCGGAAGCTGTCGTGGTCGCCGTAGGCACAGTCGGCTGCCACCGCTCGGAAGGACACCCCTGCCTCTGCGGCCTGACGGGCCAAGACGGCCCCGATCTGCAGCTTCGTACGGAACTCGGGATCACTCTTCCCGTGTGGGAAGTGGTGGGCGGGGGTGTAGGGGACGGCGTGCAGCGGGTAGTAGACCCGCTCATCCGCCCAGCAGGTGGTCACCGTGACCACACCGCGGTCGATCTTCCCGACCGAGCCGAGGTACTGCTTGCCCACGTGCGCGGTCGCACTGCCGTCCTTGCGGTCCCCGGAGTCGTCGACCACCAGCACCCCGCCCGGGTGCGGGGCGGTGGCCGGGTCGGCCAGCAGCAGCTCCATCCGGCGGGCGTTGATGGCTTCCTGGTCCCAGGTCGACTCGGAAAGGAAGAACTGCAGCCGCTGGGCTGCCGCATGCTGGGCGCCGACCACGGGTTCCGTACCTGCCAGGCAGGTCAGTGTCTTGTTCCGGTCCCGCGGCAGCAGCAGCCCGGCCAGGTACTCTCACGAAACCCACGCCGCTGAGCCAGCGTGGAGAAGAGGTCATCGAACCGGACGGCGTACGCTTCCAACGGCCCCGGCGCGGGCGGACACGACAGCCTCTTCGTCATCTCGGGCTCCCCAGACCGTAGTTGACGCCTTCACCACACGGCCTACTCCCGGACGAACCCGTCGTCAACAAACCACCGCTAGTGCTGGATTCCTCGCGCCATCGTGGGCGGCACGGCGGCAGCTGTGGTGTTCGCGGGGCTGCGCTGACCGGTCCGCACAGGTTCACCGCACCAGCGGACCGAGAGGTATCCGCCTGGTCAGTCAGCGGTTGGACAGCGTCGCTTGGCGCCGTCGTCCGGATCACCTGGGCACGGCTGGGGGCGCAAACGGACCGGCACGGTGCGGTCGGCAGCTCGCCGTTGGATCGCGTCTCGGCGCCTTCTGCACCCCCGCTTGCCTGGCCGGACGCGTCCTGGCGGGGTTCTTCGGACTGGATCCGATGCACCGTCAAGCTTTCTGGTGTCTTGGTTCGCTCTCGGCACAGGATGCCCGAGCACCGTCAGCATCCTTCCCCTCGGACAGCGCCACCGAAGCCGTGGCCAGCACGATCCAGGCGGCCTTGGCGCCACAATCCGTGGCGTGGAACCCCCACTGCCCCTGGGCCAACTCATTCACGATGCGCGGGCCCCGTCCCCGCTCAGCTAGCAACCCACTCGCCCCCTCAGCCGGTTCGGCGTCCGGCGAGAGCGTGGCACCGCGGTAGCGGCCCGTGGGGACCAGAGGATCCCCGTCATGGATCTCGCAGATGTATCTCCCGGCGGCCGAGCGGAGGCGCACCTCGTACGGGCCACACGCGTACTCGTGCGCGTTCGCCACGAGCTCCGAGACTCCCAGGACGCCGTCACTGATGACGTTTCCGGACAGGCCCAAATCCTTGAGGACGCCTCGCTGAACCGCGCGGACTTCCCCGGTCGGGTTGAGGGTGTGGTCGGTCCAGCGGTACACGAGGCCGAGAGTGGCGGACGGCGCGCTGATCATCGGGCGGCGGACCTCCTGTGGGTGACGTCGATGACCTTCTCCCGGGGCTGCGATGTGGTCACGGAAGTAGGGCAGTACGCCACCGAGAGGCGTGCTGCCGCAGGAAGCACCCTGACTTCGGGCGCCTGTGGATCCGGGAGGATCGTGGCTCAAGCCCCGAGCCGCAAGGCCGGTCGCGAGTCACGCACTCAACGATGGCCGCCGGTGGCCCTGATGCTCATGGGCGTTTATGAGCGTGCGAGCGAGCGGGCGGCCAGTCCAGGCTGCCGACTCGCCGCCGCCCTTCGCCTTCGCTCGCCTGGTCACTGGGAGCATGGGCGGGTGAGTGCTGATGTGTTGGGGCACTGGGTGCCGGATCGTCCCGAGGATGTGGCCGCGGTGTTCGCCAAGCCGGACTTCCCGTGGTGGATCGCCGGCGGATACGCAATCGAGCTCGCAGTCGGCCGTCACCTGCGCCCGCACGGTGATCTCGACATCCTCGTCCTACGCCGCGACCAGGCCCTCGTACGTGATCTCCTGGCCGGCTGGGACCTGTACGTGGCGGACCCGCCCGGCCAGGGGGAGCTGCGACCGTGGCGTCCTGGAGAGGTCCTTCGGCCGCCGCTCCACGACATCTGGTGCCGCCGCACGCCGGAGGCACCCTGGTCCATCCAGATCATGGTGGACGAGGCCGAGGGCACTCAGTGGGTCTCGCGGCGCGACCCGGAGGTCCGGCTCCCGATCGACCGGCTCGGGCGGACGAGCGAGACGGGTGTCCCGTATCTCGCGCCGGAGGTGCAGCTCTTCTACAAGGCGAAGGCGACCCGGGAGAAGGACGAGATCGACTTCGAGGCGGTGCTGCCGCTCCTGGGGTTGTCGCAGCGCGTCTGGCTGGCGGACGCGATCAAGGTGATCGCACCGGACCACCCCTGGCTCCGCCGACTCCTTCCGATCAGCCGAACGTGAGCAGCGGAACGTCGTAGAGATCGGGGTTCCGAGGTCGGGTCATCGTGGGAGACGTGACCTCCACGATCAGCAGTTCGCTGAGGAACTGGACCTTGGCGCTGAGGAGGTGGCTCGTCCTGCCGTCGGCCGAATGAGCCTTCAGGCCGGCGGAGACGTGGATGTGCGGGAGTATCCCGCCGGTGGCCGGGTCGTGGGCGAGAGTGCCCGCGCCGAATGCCTCGACGTTGGTGACATAGGTCTTCGACCAGACCGGTGCGTCCGGGTCCTCGAGCGTCTCGCAGGCGCCCACGATCTCGGCCTCCGCGAAGGCTCCGATGAACGAGGGGATGTAGCCCTGCCGCACACCGTTGTCCCGGCAGAAGGTGGACAGCGCCTCGAAGAAATCCTCCCCGTGGTCGAAGGTGACGCCGAAGGTGCGGCCTACGGTCAGCTCGTGAGCACGCATGTGCGGGTGCCTCCAGAAGAGGTGGGGTCAGTAGGCGAAGGCGGTGGTGAAAGTCTCGCGGACCGTCGCCCCGTCGGCGCCGTGGGCGAGCAGGGCGTGGAGGAGAAGCCTCGCCTGGTACGGGCTGAGGTCTCCGGCGCCGATGAGCCCTCGGCCGAGGAGGTCCTTCTCGGAGCCGGGGAAGCCGTACGTGTCGGACAGGACGGGACCGTTGCCGATGCGGGAGGCGAGGACTACGGGAATGCGGGAGGCGAGCTTGGTGAGCCCTTCGACGAGACGCTCCGGGACGTGGCCGACGCCGAAGGCCGCGACCACGAGTCCGTCGCAGTTTCCGTCCCACAGGTCGAGCAGGGCGCCGTCGTCGCCGAGGGTGACGGTGTAGAGCCCGACGCGCACCTCGCGGTCGGGGGCGCTGACCAGCGGTCCGCGGCTCGGCAGGCCGCCCACCATCCGCACCCGGTTCTCCGCGATCCGTGCGATCGGGCCGCACGACGGTGAGGTGAAGGCGGCGGGGCTGGTGGTGTGGGACTTGCGGACGGTCCGGGCCGAGTGGATCTCGTCGCCGAGTACGACGAGGCAGCCGGCGCCCCTGAGGTCGGGATCGGCGGCGGCCAGGACGGCGGCGTGGAGGTTGGCCGGGCCGTCGGCGCCAGGAAGGGTGGGGTTGCGCATCGCGCCGGTGACGACGACCGGCTGCTCGTGGCTGTGGTAGAGGTCGAGGAGGAAGGCGGTCTCCTCGATGGTGTCGGTGCCCTGGGTGATGACGACGCCGTCGATGTCTCCGGCCTCCAGCTCCGCTGTGATCGCGGCCGACAGTGCGGTGAGGTCCTCGAAGGTCAGGGAGGCGCCGGGCAGACGCCGGAAGTCCTGCACCTTGAGGCCGATGCCGCTCGTGGCCAGGGCGGGTACCGCTGCGAGGAGCTCGTGGGCCGAGAGCGCGGGTACAACGCCTCCGGTGGTGGGATCGGTGGTCATGGCGATCGTGCCGCCGAGGGAGAAGACCGCCACGTGCCTGCCCGACTCCGTCATATCCCCTGCTCCCCTATCCGGACGCCGCCGAGCGCGGCCTCACCAGTGGTTCTGGCAGGCTATCGGGTCGGCATCGTCCGGGTACGCGGAATGATCACCAGCTGCTCGGCGACGAACCGGCAGGCGGCCTCCAGCCCTTCGAGGCCGAGTAACCGGCTGCGCGGCCGGGCGAGCCGCTCCGTGCCGACGGCCGACAACTGTGCGCACCGGCGACCGAGCCAGGAGGCATCGAGGCCGAGGTACTCCGCGGTTGCCACGAGGCGCTGTCCGGCCTGCTCGGCCGCCGTGGCAGAGTGGTCGCTGACGTGGCCGGTCACGTCGGCGAACGTCCGCAGGGCTCCCGGCCGCGCGGTGACCGCGAGGTGGGAGGCCCCCTCGGTCCGTACCCACGAGGCGATGACGGCCCGGCGCCCATGGGACAGCGCGAAGCCGTCGGTGTGGGCAAAGCCGCCGTCGTTGGTCACCCAGGTGCGGATGCCGAAGGACTCCATGAGCGCGATGGCGAGGAACATCAGAACGCGCTCGTACGCCGGCGAGGAGGTGGGCGAGCCTGTGGGCCTGGGGTTCCTCGTGACCACCGAACTGGCCCTCACCTGCGCCCATGTGGTCTCCGCAGGGCTCGGCACCTCGGAGGCACCTGCCACATCCGCGCGGCTCCACGTCGACCTGCCGCTACTGTCCGCGTCCGGACAGAGCGGGCAAGGCGTTACGGTCAGCGTTGAACACTGGGCACCGGCGCAGCCGTACGGCACGCTCACGGTGACGCGCGGGGGTGTCGCGATGCCGTCCCGGGTGACCGAATGGACCTCGATGGTCATCCTCACGCCCGGTAATCCTTGCGCAAGTAGAGCTGTTGCGTTCGTCATGTCGACGCTCCTCAGCAGCGTTAGCCGCGCCCGGGGGCGTGTCAGCGGTCGCCGGACTTCGTCGTTCCGGCAGCCGGGCACAGTACGGCCGCTTTCGCGGCACATTGGCGCGGCACAACAAAGAGACTGGACCGGTGGACCGATGGTGCGTCGGAACAACGGCGCTCCAGGCATTTGACGCCATCACTCTCACGCAGATCGAGGAGTACGGCATCGACCGGCTCCTTGACGAACTGGCCGCGGAACTCAAGGAAGGCCGCTGGCGGCCGTTGCCCGCGCGCCGGGTGTTCATTCCGAAACCCGGCACACATGACGCGGTCCGAGCGCAGGCGCCCGACCAGCACGACGGGCAGGTCCGTGAGGGCGTGTGAGAGGTAGGCCACGTCGTAGCCGGAGTCCATGACGATCAGGATCTCCGGATCACCGGCCTGCCACTGGCCAGCCTGCATCAACCTCGTTACGTCTCGTAGTTGGGCCGCTGTGACGGCGGTTGCGTCGTTGTGCAGGCCACGGGCCCATGACCACAGCGACCCAACGTCCGCTCGGCGGGGGCTTCTTGATAGTCCAAGCAACCTTCCACCGGTCGCCCGTGAGGATCTCCGCCGGAGGCGAAACGAGCCACTTCTCCCCCGGCTCAGCACCAGTGCTCGCAGGGGACGACCCTCCAGGTAGTTCGACGATGACATGGATAACGTCAAGATCATCCAGGCCGGTTGCCGTACCGGAAAAAACGTACGTCTTGGTCGACGACGTTGCGGCAGACTCGGTCCACGAGATGCTGACCTTGCGCCCCTCTCGACTCGCCGAGTCTGCTGAGCCGGAATCAGCCCCGGCAAAGGTCACCACGGCAGCGATGACGGCACTCATGACGGCAGCCGCAGCTGCGATCAACGCCGACACAACGGTCTGCGATTTCCACACCGAGGTGGCGCCCGCCCCAGAGCCAGGGTCGGGGGCGGGCCGTGATGCCGAGGATGGTGAATTAGCACGCGACCCAGGCCCGGACGGTGATGCCGAGCTGGGACGCGACCTGGCCCCAGGCACAGGCGGTGGCGCCGAGGGATCGGAGCCCCTCCGGTCGCCGGTCGCGGCTCGGCACTGATCACCGGACCAAGCCGCGCTGGGGCCTGACGACCACAGTGACGAGTCGGCCCGCACCGCACGCAGGTCGGCGGAACACTCAGCGCCAGCCGAGCTCCGGTGCCACGTGGGTGAGGATGCTCTCCAGCACATGAGCGTTGTAGTCGACCCCGAGCTGGTTCGGAATAGTCAGCAGCAGGGTGTCCGCGGCCTGGATCGCCTCGTCTTCCTGGAGCTGTTTCACCAGCACGTCCGGCTCGGCGGCGTACGAGCGCCCGAAGATCGCCCTGGTCGTGTCGTCGATCATTCCGAGCTGGTCCCGCGAGTTGCGGTCGCGGCCGAAGTATGCCCGGTCCAGGTCGTTGGTCAGGGCAAAAATGCTGCGGCTGACCGACACCCGCGGCTCTCGCGTGTGGCCTGCCTCCTTGTACGCCTCGCGGTATGCCTCGATCTGCTTGCGCTGCTGGACGTGCAACGGTTCGCCCGTCTCGTCGTGCTTCAGTGTGGAACTCTGCAGGTTCGTCCCCAGCTTTGCGGCCCAGACGGCGGTCGCGTTCGAGCTGGAGCCCCACCAGATCCGCTCGCGCAGTCCCTCGGAGTGCGGCTCGATGCGCAGCAGCCCCGGCGGGTTGGGGAACATCGGCCGCAGGTTCGGTTGCGCGAAGCCCCTGCCCTCGAGCGCCTTGAGGAAAGCCTCGGTGTGCCGGTGGGCCATGTCTGTGTCGGTCTCGCCCTCGGCGGGGGTGTAACCGAAATAACGCCAGCCGTCGATCACCTGTTCCCGTGATCCACGGCTGACGCCGAGTTGCAGCCGACCGCCGGAGATGAGGTCGGCAGCACCGGCGTCCTCGGCCATGTACAGCGGATTCTCATAGCGCATGTCGATCACGCCGGTGCCGATCTCGATCTTCGAGGTCCGTGCACCGATGGCCGAGAGCAGCGGGAACGGGCTGGCCGCCTGCCGCGCGAAGTGGTGTACGCGAAAGTACGCACCGTCCACGCCGAGTTCCTCGGCTGCGACCGCCAGGTCGATGGACTGGTGCAGGAAGTCGGCGGCGGACCGGGTCTGGGAATGCTCACTCGGCGACCAGTGGCCGAACGAGAGGAAGCCTATCTTCTTCACGTACGCTCGAAGCGTCCGGCGACCACTTTTGATTCCCGGCGTCGGACGTTGTCACAACCACGCCCCTGTAACCGGACACACGGCTACGGATGTGCCCCGGGCTGGTAAGGCCTGAGCTGATCCCGAAGCTCCCTTCACCGAGAGCGGCTCGTACAGCGGAGACCGATAACACGAGGCAGGTGCCCCTACCAGCTCCTCGGTCGGGGGTCATGCGACAAGCCAGGATCCGAGTGTTTTCTACCGCAGAGAGGGCTACGGTACTTGCCACGGCATTCCGTTGCATGACGAGGCGGTCCGCGAAGGGTATCCCGCCGGTCAGGGAGCGAGTTGAACGGGGGCGATTGCGGTGGCGACGGTCTTATTCGTGCACGGTACTGGTGTTCGCCAGCCGGCATACGGTCACGCACTGGCGAGGTTCAGGAATCAATTGGCCCTTGTCCGGCCCGATTACAAGGTGGCCGAGTGCTACTGGGGCGGGACCGCAGGTTCGACGCTCGGGGCGCAGGGTGTGTCCGTGCCCGCAGGGCATTCGGCGCGGGCACTGACCGACCCGGGTGCGAGTGCGTCCGGGGACGCGGATGAGGATGAGGAAGTCGCCCTGTGGGGTCTACTCGAGCGTGACCCCCTTTTCGAGTTGCGGCTGTTGTCGCCTGGTCAGGACACCGCGGAGGAACTGCCTCCTCACGCCATTCCGATGGGTCAGCAGTTGGAACAGGCGGCACGGCGACTGCCCCTGGACGCGAGCATCGTTGCCGTGGCCGAGGAAGCCGGTGTGGGCGAGGTACTGGGCGATGCGGTAGAGACAGTCGTGTCCGATCCGACGGTGTCCGATGTGATGCGTATGGCGGACGGCATGGGGGGTGAGTTACGGGGCGCGCTGGCCCGGGCTGTCACCGCGGAGGCGTTGCGGGCCGCGGACGACGCCGCGTGTGACGTGGTCGCCTTGGACGGGGCGCACCGGGATGCCCTGGTCGACGCGATCGCTGCCGCGCTCGGAGGATCGGATCGCGGGCTGGGCGGCATGGTGCTGCGTTCGGGGCTGCGTCTGGCCCTGAGTCTGGGCGCAACCAAGCCGGTGGAGCGGCGGCGGGCGGCGATCACCAGGATGGCCGCCCCGGCCGGCGGTGATGTCCTGCTGTACCTGTCGCGCGGCCAGGCCCTGCGTGACTTCATCATCAAAACCATCAGCGCCCTTGATGGCCCCGTGGCGATCGTCGCACACAGCTTGGGCGGAGTTGCCTCACTGGAGGCCCTTGCCGGCCAGCAGCTTGCGGCGGTCGAACTCCTGGTCACGGTTGGTTCGCAGGCTCCGCTGCTCTACGAGCTCAATGCTCTGCCGACCCTGCCCTTCGGCGCCACGCTGCCCAGCAGCGTGCCACGGTGGGTGAATGTGTATGACCAGCGTGACTTGCTCGCCTATGTCGGCGAGGGAGTATTTGCTCGGCGGGTCGAGGACCGCCGTATCGACAGCAAGTCTCCCTTCCCCCGTTCACACAGTGCCTACTTCGCCAACCGACGGTTCTACACGTTGCTTGGCGAGGTGTTGCCGTGACCTTGCTGCCCAGTGGCACGAGAGCCGTTGTCGTGGGTGTGGAACGCTATGACATCGGCAGCCGGTGGGGGCTGGACGGACCGGCCGCGGACGCCTGCCGTTTCGCAGGCTGGCTCACCAGCTGTGGTGTACCGGCCGAGAACATCACCCTGCTCGTATCACCTCTTGCATCGAACGCCGACCTCGTCCGCGAACACATACAAAGGCATGGCTATCGGAGCGGGACGGCTGATCAGGTAACGGTCCGCGAAGTGTTTGCCAGGACTCTGCCCGCCACGACCAGTGATCTGCTGATCATCCATTGGGGTGGACACGGCGTCATCGAACACGACGAGCAGCGCCTGATCTACGCCGATGCCACCACACAGGACAAGTGCAACCTCAATCTGACCCAGCTGCTCAGGTCCCTGCGGACGAGCACCTACGCCCGGCATCCCCGGCAGCTGGTTCTCGTAGATGCCTGCTCCAACCTGGTGGAGGACCTCGGCTGGGCAGGAGTGATGCCCCGTCAAGACTTCGCGGAGGGACGCACCGATCCTCGGCGCGATCAGTACGCCTTGCTGGCCGCGAGTCCAGGAGAGCGGGCTGTCAATGACGACGCCGCGAAGACAGGCTTGTTCTCTCGCACAGTGCTCGAGGTGCTCGGCAGCCTCAGCGACGGCACCTGGCCGCCAGATGCCGGACACCTGCAGAGCGAAGTCAGTGGACAATTCGAGCTCCTGCGGGAGCAGGGACGTACCGCGCAGGTGCCCAGCCGTCTTTGGTACCGCTCGCGCAGCACTCAGGACGAGCTGATCTTCGCTGCTGGATCACCCGCGGCCCGTACCTCAGCGCGGGCTGTGGGCGCCTTGCTGCTCACTCATGGCGAGTTCCAGCGGCTCAAAAAGATCATCGACGGTGCGTCGGCACCAGCTCGGCTGCGCGACCTCTATCGTGAGGCGACCCGCGACGTGGTCAGCGCGAGTGCTCTGCTGCACCAGCCGGACGACCTCACCTCGACCGTAGTGGCGCTGCGCAATCTCGTGCGGCCGGCGCCGCTGTTCCGTTTCCTGGTCAGATTCGCGGCGAGCTCCGACACGGTGACTCAGCACCGGCTCTGGGAGTGGATCAACGAGACCGCACCCCGGTGGGAGGTGGACCTGGAGGAGCTGCGGGCGCTGGACGCGGAGTTGTGCCGCACCTACATGGTGCTACGGCTGCAGCCCGACTTGCTCGGTGAGGGCCTGCTGGTGACCGGCTGGAGTTACGAAGGCTGCGACAGTCGGCAAGTCGTGTGTGCGGACGAACCCTGGGCCGCGGGTCGGCTGGCCAGCGAAGTGGGCCGCCTGCTCGAGGGATTCGATCCCGAGCTTGATGCCGTCCCGCCCGTCATCGAGTTCCTCGTCCACATGCCCATGCTGGATGACCAATTGGAACTGCTCTCGGTGCCGATCGCCGGTCGACGCCAAGCCATCGGTACCGCCTGCCCGGTTGTCATGCGGCCGCTGGAACGACTCACCGACCCCGACCGTGTCCAGGTTCTGCAAGCGCGGTGGCGGGAGCTGACCAAACGCGGCGACGCTTACGACGCCAGTGCCATCCACTGGGTGGAATGCATTCTGCCGGGCACCCCGGCCAACGCGGAGACCTGGCAGACACGGGTGTGTGCCGCTTTGGCCTATCGCCGCAGCCACGGTCCCCACGAGGATCCCGGTCTGCAAGAGGCGCTGGCGGCAGGCATGCCCGTGGCCCTGTGGCACCGGCCGACCCGTGGTGACGCAAATCGCCGGGAAGCTCTGGAGCGGGTGCTGCGCAACCGTCAGCTACGCGACCTGCCAGATGTCGTCCTGGGCCAGCGGATCGCCGCACACCATCCCAGCGCGAATGCCGATCACCCCGGCCGCGACCTGGTGTTGCTGTGGGACGATCCGGATCGTCTGCCCGCGGAACTGCAATGGCACCCACCGACTCTGGAAGGAGCGGCCCTGTGACCGTGTGGCCCATCTACACCGGTACCCGCCGGCCCCATGACCGCATCCGCCTGCTTCCCGAAGCGCCGAACTGGCGGGCCTTCGACGGCGGTCCGCCTTTGTCACCTCCTCAGCGGCTGGTGCCTACCAGCGCGCGCCGCCTCGGCACGCTCGACGCTCCGGATTCCTCGGTCCGCACTCCCAGCGACAAGGAGGTGCAGATGGTCAACGCGGCTCTCTTTCTGCGCCGCCCTCTGCTCGTGACCGGCAAGCCCGGCACCGGCAAGTCCACGCTGGCCTATCTGATCGCCGAGGAGCTCGGGCTCGGCCCCGTACTGCGCTGGCCCATCACCAGCCGCACAACCCTGCTCGAAGGCCTTTACCGGTACGACGCGATCGGCCGCCTGCGCGAAGAGAACCTGCGCCGTCTCCGCGAACGGCCGGCAGCTCCCGCCGGGGAGCCGACCCCGCCCGGCGATGAGCCGACTTCCTCATCGGCAGACCCCGCCGGCACCGATATCGGCCGACACCTGCGGTTGGGACCGCTCGGCACGGCCCTGCTGCCCTACACCACTCCCCGCATGCTGCTCATCGATGAGATCGATAAGAGCGACATGGATCTGCCCAACGACCTGCTCAACGTCTTCGAGGAGGGCGAGTACAGCATCGAGGAGCTGCAGCGGCTCCCGGAGGAGACCGGCCCGGTACCCGTGATGATCGCCGACCCCGGCGGTCATGCGAACATCAGCAGCGGCCATGTGCGCTGCCGTGCGTTCCCGTTCGTTCTGCTGACCAGTAACGGGGAACGGGAGTTCCCGCCGGCTTTCCTGCGACGCTGTCTGCGCCTCGACCTGGATGCTCCGGGTCGTACGCAGGTCGAGGAGATCATCACTGCCCACCTCGGCCCGGAGGCCACCGCCACGGCCGGACACCTGGTCAACTCCTTCCTGGCCAAGCGGGAAATCTCCGAGGTCACCACCGACCAGTTGCTGAACGCCGTGTACCTCGCCACTGCCGGCAGCCGACACGAGGGCCGCTCTCCCGAGGAAGTCGCTTCGCTGAACGAGGTGGCCCACGCCGTCTTGCGCCCCCTTTCCGGACCGGAATGATCGACCGACTGCTGGCGGTCCTCGCCGAGGCCGGGGTGGAGGCGGATCCCCGAGAATTGAGGGATGGCCTGTGGCTGGCCGGTCACCTCAATGTCGATGCGCTGGCAACTACGGCCACAGCCAACGACCCGCCTCCGGAGGCGCCCGAGCCGGAAGCTGCCGACGCTGCGGAGGAGGAGGAAGCCGCCGAAGCGGGCGAGGACGAGGCACAAGCCCCGTTGCATGCCTCCGGGGAGAGCGGTAATGGCCGCGCCCAGGGCGCGGCCGGGCTGCCGGCAATGCATGCGCGCAGTCCAGCTGTGCCAGCCCTGCGTCACCGGCTGCGCCTCGCTCGTGCATTGCGCCCGCTCAAGCGGCGTGTGCCTTCGAAGACCGTCTTCACGGTCGATGAAGACGCCACTGTTGCCCAGGCGGCCGAGGAAGGTATCTGGCTGCCGGTCCTGCGCCCGGCCCCGGACCGTTGGCTAGACCTGGTACTGGCCGTCGACGCCTCCCCATCCATGGTCGTGTGGCGGCGGACAGTGACAGAGCTGCGCGCCCTGTTCGAACAGCTCGGCGCATTCCGCACCGTACGGACCCTCAGCTTCGATGCGTCCGTCCCCCCGGCAGCGCCTGTGATGCTGGGCCCAGAACGGAGTTCCGGCACGGGTGTCGGAGCAGCGATCAGCCCGGCCACAGTGATCGACCCGGCGGGCCGTACAGCGGTCGTCGTGGTGACCGACGGCGTCGGTGCGGCCTGGCGCGACGGTCGCGTGGTGGAGGTACTCCGGCGGTGGGGAGGCGTGACCCCCACCGCGGTGGTCACCGTGCTCCCCCAGCGCATGTGGGCCGGCAGCGGTCTGCTCGCCGTTCCCGCTCGTATCCGTACCCCGCGGCCGGGCGCCGCCAACCAGGCCATGACAAGCCGCATTCCTGCAGGTGGGGACGTGGTCCCGGTCCCTGTCATGGAGCTCTCCGCCCGATGGCTCGGCGGCTGGGCGCAGCTGGTGGCCGGCGCACCGGGCTGGCACGCTGCTGCCCTGCTCGCTACACCACCTGTCTCCGGCACTGCTCGCGAAACACATCCACCGGACACCTCAGCGGGGGCCATTGTGCGCCGCTTCCGCGACGCGGCTTCGCCCACTGCCTTCCAACTCGCCTGCTACCTCTCGGCGGCGTGGCTCAACCTCCCGGTGATGCGCATGGTGCAGCGCACCATGCTGCCCGCATCCGACACCTCCCACCTCGCCGAGGTTTTCCTCGGCGGGCTGCTCACGGCAGCGGCCTCTGCCGAAGAAGCAGCAGACCCCGAGGCCACGCCGTACGACTTCGTGCCAGGCGTCCGGGACGAGTTGAACGGCTACCTTCTGCGGGACGACCTGCTGACGGTCCTGAGGGAAACCAGCCGCTTCGTCAGCGAGCGCTTCGGGCAGCCCTTCGACTTCCCCGCCCTGCTCGCGGACCCCGAGGGAACGCCGTTGCCAGCCCTCGGCAGTGCCGACGCACCACCCATGGCCTATGTCGCCGCAACCGTGCTCGCCAAACTCGGCGGACGCTACAAGGACCTCGCCGACCGGCTGACTCCCCCCTCCGGCGCCCCTGCCCCGCCCGGCATCCGAGGCGCCGGGCGCCACGCCGACAGGAGCCGCCCCGCACCGGCCAGAGCTCGGTCGGAGTCGGCCTCGCAGGCCAGCTCTGCGCCGCGGCCACTCGAGCCGCGTGGCCTGCTGCTGTCCGTCGCTCTGCCCCCTCCGCGGGGTACCACACCGGCTCGAGTGGCCGACGAAGAAGCGCACCGGCGTCTCGCCCATACGTTCACCACTCGGCTCGGCTACGAGCATGCGTCCGTGTCCCCACGCGATCTCACCAGCATGCGGCTTCTCGCGCATCTTGCGGCCTTGGGCACAGAAATCAGCTCATCCCCCGAATCCCTGTTGGCCGTATACGTCACCGGGCACAGTGCCGTCAGCGCGAACGGTGCACATTTACTATTCACCGCTGACACGGACCCCGCCCGTCTGGCGACCACGGGACTGCGCGTTGAAGACCTGATCAGAGCGCTACTCCAAGGCAGTGGGCGCAGGCGGGTGCTGTTGATGCTGGACACGGCTCACGTGGGAGAGCGCGGAGCACGGTTGAGAGCGGTCGATCTGACGGACATCGGTGGGCGGTGGGTATCGGTCAACGGCTCCGCGCTGGCAGTCATGGTCTCCGTCACGGGGGGTCAAGCACCCGTGGACAGCTCTTTTGCCAGTCTGCTGGACCAAGCAATCACAGCCGGCCCGGCGGGCACCGCGTCCTGGGTCGGCAGCATCGTCGACCGCATGAACGCGATTTCCGGCATGGCCGAGGAGCATCAGGTCAGCTGGGCGACGACCAGCATGCTGAGCAAGCCCGATCTCCTGCTGAATCCCGCCGGCCGGCCGACTGCTGACACAAGCGGTCTCCTCACGCAGGAGGACGCCGATCTCGATATGCCGGCCCGACACACCGACGGATCCTCTGCCTTGCTCGGCCAACCGATCACGGACCTCGATCCGCTGGCTCTGGGAGTGCACCGAGCCGTCGAGGTAGATGAAGGCCGCACTCTGCCGGCGCTCACTCCCTACCTGATCCGCGAACACGACCATGCTCTGCGCGCCGTGGTCCATCAAGCCGCCCAAGGACAAAGCCAGCTGGCCGTGCTGATCGGCAGTGCCGTGACCGGCAAGACGCGCGCCTGCTGGGAGGCCGTACGCGAACTGCCCCACCCGTGGCGGCTGTGGCGCCCGAGTGTGCCAGTCCGGCCCGATGCTGTTCCACACGGCTTCGACAGCCTTGGTCCGCACACCGTTGTCTGGCTCGACGAGCTCCACCGGTATCTGCTCACCGGCGATCAGGCAGGCGAGGAGTTCGCGGCCACACTGGAAGAGCTTCTTCACGACTCCGCCCGCGCACCGCTGCTTGTGCTGGGCACGCTCTGGCCTGATCAGTGGGGAACGCTGACAGCCGACCAGACCTCCGATACCTCGTTCCGGCACGAACGCGCCTCCGCACTACTCAGGGAGCGCGCAATTCTGATCCCGGAACGGTTCAACCACGAGGATCTGCTCGCGCTCAGGGATCTGGATGACCCTAGGCTTGCGTCCGCAGCAGAGCACGCGCAGCAAGGAGAGGTCACGCAGGCCCTGGCTGGCCGCTCCACCCGCCGCGAGCATGCCGCCACCCCCATGGCCAAAGTTGGCAGTCTGGTCCAGGGCCGGTACCGGCTGCTCAATCTGATCGGGCGCGGCGGCATGGGCGAGGTGTGGCGTGCCCGCGACGAGCCGCTGGGCCGGCACGTCGCCGTCAAGTGCCTCAAGCCGCTGGGACCAGTCGACGACCAGTCCTTCACGCGTGCCTTGCGCGAGAGGTTCCGGCGCGAGGCACGCGTGGCCGCCACCCTCCAGCACCGTGGTGTGACCGTGGTCCACGACTTCGGCGAGTCCGAGGGGATGCTGTACGTGGTGACGGAGCTGCTGGAGGGCCGTAACCTCAGCCAGCTCCTGGCGGACAACAATCACCGCCCGCTGCGCGTCCACGATGTCGTTGAGATCGCCGAGCAGGTGGCCTCCGCACTCTCCTACGCCCATCAACAGGGCCTCGTGCACCGGGACCTGAAACCCGCGAACATCATGCGGCTGGTCGGCGGCACCGTGAAGATCTGCGACTTCGGCATCGCCCGTCTCGGCCACGACATCGGCTTCACCGCCGAGCTGACCAACACCGTCACCGGCTTCGAGATGGGCACTCCGCACTACATGTCGCCGGAACAGATCAGCGGCGCCCACCTCGACCCGCGCAGCGACCTGTACTCGCTCGGCTGCGTACTCTACGAGATCGCCACCGGCGCACCGCCGTTCGACCTCGACGACGCGTGGTCAGTCCTCGTCGCCCACCGCGACACACCCCCCGACCCGCCCCGCAATCACCGCGCCGAGCTGCCCGCGTTCCTTGCGGAGATCATCATGGACCTGTTGGCCAAACGGCCGGAAGACCGGCCGCAGAGTGCGGCCGTGTTGACGCAGCGCCTCAGAGCCGGGCAACTGACCCCCCGCTCCGCAGCGGCACGTGCGACCGCCAGGTCAGGGCCAAACAACACGCCGGACACGGACCGGAACAGTGCCATCCAGACGACGGATAGCGGGCCCCCGGCGCCACAGGCCGATACGCCAGGCACATCGAGAGTACGACATGCGCCGCCCACCCCGTCACCGGAGTTGATCACCACACTGACGGGGCGGCACAACGCCGGGCTGAGCCTCGGGCGACTCGGCCGGTGGACCGAGGCGGGCGAGGTGCACCGCGCCGTCGCCGCCGAACGCGAGCACGCCCTCGGACCCGACCACCCCGACACGCTCGCCAGCCGCTACGAGGTCGGCTTCACGCTCAGCCGCACCGGGCACCCCGCCGACGCGCTGCGCGAGTACACGCACGTCGCGGAGGCCAGGGAGCGCGTCCTCGGCCCCGACCATCCCCACACCCTCGCCACTCGACAGGAAATGGCGTACGTACTCGGCCAGTTGGGCCGCCACTTCGAAGCGCACCAGACCTACACGTCAGTGCTCGCCGCCCGCGAGCGCGCCATGGGCGCCGACCACCCCGACACGCTGCGCTGCCGCCACAACCTCGCCTTCAACCTGAGCAGGCTCGGACGGCTGGAGGACTCGTACCAGATGGCGAGCGAGGTCGCCGCCGCCCGGGCCCGCGTCCTCGGCCCCACCCACCCCGACACCCTTGTCACCCGCTACGAGGTCGCCTACGCCCTCGGCCAGCTCGACCGCTGGCCCGAAGCGCTCCACGCCCACCAGGAAGTGGCCGACGCGCGCGCCCAGGCGCTGGGGCCCGACCACCCCGACACCCTGGCCGCCCGCTACGAGGTGGGCATCAGCCTCGGCAGGCTCGGGCGCAGCTCGGAGGCCCTGACGCTCTACCGGGACCTGATCAACGACCGCACCCGCGTACAGGGCCCGACGCACCCCGACACCCTGCGCGCCCGCCACGGCCTGGGGGTGAACCTCGGCCGCATGGGCCGCTGGGAAGAGGCCCTCGCCGAGTCCCGCGACGTGTGCGCCATCCGCCAGCAGATACTGGGCCATGACCACCCGGACACCCTCGTCAGCCACAGGGAGGTCGCCGTCGGCCTCGGCTGGCTCGGCCACTGGGAGGAAGCCCTCACCGAGTACCGAGCCGTCGCCGACACCCGCGAACGCGTCCTCGGCCCCGACCACCCCGACACCCTCGCCAGCCGCAACGACGAGGCGCACTGCCTGGAGCAGCTGGGACGCGGCCAGGAGGCCGTCGAGCTATACCGCAGGGTGGCGTTCCTCAGGCAGCAAAACCCCCAGTAGCCCCACTCCTCAAACTGCGCAAGGGGCGCGGGCAGGATGTTCAGACACCTGTTGTCTCTTCAGCGCCCGCATCTGGCCCAACTTTGGGACCCAGCGGCCCGCTCACATCGCTTCGCGCAGAAAGCGGGCCTTCCACACGCCAGTGTTCTCGCCAGATTCCTCGCTACTCGCTGCGGCCAGCGGAAATGAGGTCTTCACTGATCGCCTAGATCCGGTGAACAGCGGAGTGCCGAAGGCCAGGGAGATGGCAAGAGTCGGAGGCGAGGCCGACGGGGGACGGCGCAGCTGGGCTCCCGTCGACGCACGGGTGTTGGGATCGTCGACTGTCTGAGCACGGTGGACGGCATGGGGAGCGTTGAGAACGGGAGGCGGCCCTTGCGCTGGCTGCGCAGGCCCGCGACGTGGCATGGGCGGCGGAGGACGGAACGCCCATGGAGCCGTTCTTCCGCGCGATCAGCGGCGGCAGATGGGGCCGCCGGCCCACCGGTTGGACCGTGACCAGGCTGGATGCGCCCTGGCAGGGGGCCCCATTGCCTGAATCGACTTGCGGCGGCCGTCCAGCATCAGCCCTCGCAGATAGCAGTGCCCTTGGCCCGCTGGTCCTTGCGCGGCACCGAGGCGAACACATCTGCCACGTATAACGCTAACGTCGCCCGGACACGGTTCACTTCATGTGCGTCCACACATCCAACATGCTCGTGATCAGGACTAATAGGAAGACCTAACGGAGTCCTAGTAGAAGCTGGCCCAGGAGCGGTCGCTGCCGGGGGGAACATCAATCGCGTAGTCTCCGGCAGCAACAACCGTCTGGCTGCGTCCCGTGCTCCATCTGTCGTCCCCGCCCGCGAGCAGTTCAAGCGGAGTGTCAAGGCCACGGGGACGGGAAGTGTCGCAGCGGGCGAGAGCATACGACGGCCATGAGCGGCGCTCTGCCCGCCTTGCTGAGGAGTTCCTCCACCGCGGCTTGCCGGAACGGGCGTGTCAGGATCGCGGCTTCATCGGTACCCGCGGGAGTTCGGGCGCGGGAAGGGGATCCCCCGGGTACCCGATCACCTCGCCGAAGCGGGTGCCGTTCATCCAGTCCTCACGGGCTTTCTCGATGTCCTCTTGGGTACGGCCGACGAAATTCCACCACATGAGGATCTCCTCGCCGGAGGGGGGCCCGCCGAGCAACATGGCCACCGCGGGTGCGTCCGAGTGGTTGGTCACGGTCAAGGTGTCCCTGCCGATGGGGAGGTAGCCGAGATGGGACGGGCTTAGCCGAGTGCCGGCCAGGGAGACGTCCCCGCTGATGACGAGGAGGCCGTGCTCGAAGGCGGGGTCGACCGCGAGGGTGACGGTCGCACCAGGGTCCAGACGGAGTTCGGCGCCAAGAAGGGGGGTGAAAGTGGTTACCGGTGAGGTGTCACCGGCGAGGGAGCCCAAAAACACCTTGACGTCGCCTCCGTCAAGGGTGGTGGTCTGCGGGACGTAGTGGTGGAAGTCGGGGCCGGTGTCTCGGCACTGGTCCGGGAGCGCCACCCACAGCTGCACGCCATGCAGGACGTCGGTGTTCGCGGTGGAGACCTCCGAGTGGCAGATGCCGTGTCCGCCGGTCATGAGGTTGAGCTCGCCGGGGCGGATCATCGAGAGCGTCCCCAGGCTGTCGCGGTGTTCGATCTCACCCTTGAAGAGCCAGGAGACGGTCTGGAGCCCGATGTGGGGATGCGGTGCGACATCCATGCCGCCGGTGACCGCTATCTCGTCCGGACCGTAGTAGTCGGCGAAGCACCATGCACCGATCAGCGATCGGGATCGCTGCGGCAGGGTGCGCCGCACGTTCATCGCCCGGGGCCCGCCCAGGGGCACGTCGCGAGGGGGCAGGATCTCCACGGTGGCCTCGGCCTGGGTCTCGTTCATCGTCGCACTTCTCACAACATGTAGTTGGAACTCAACTTTTGTTCTTGATGCTATGGGATGCTGTCACATTGTTGGGCCGGGAGGTGCCTGCCGGCACGTCAGGGCACGATGGTCTCGAGGTCGGGGCCTGCGTTCAGGCTACGGTCAGAGGTCTTCCCGAACCGAGTATGGGGCTTCGTTTGTGCTGGTCAGACGTGGTTCAGGGGCTGGGTGAGGCGGGTCCGGCGCGTCCGTGGTGGTGGCGTGCTGGAGGAGCGTGATGGCGTTGCGCTGGGGCGGCTGGAAGAGCGGGAACGTGCGGTTCGAAAGCAAGTGGAGGGAGTTGCAGGCGGAGGGGCGACGCACCAAGCACTCCGACGGGACCGATCCCCTCACGTACGGGCAGCCGCGGGTGCCCCGGTGGGCCGACCCGTGTCCGGCAGGCGCGGTTCACCAGGTCGCGGGGTTGCGCAGCGGCGGCCCGTCGGCGTCGTGCAGCTGGTGGGCGAGCACCCGGCGGCGCCCAAGAAGCAGATCCCATACGGCCGGTACCAGGCCGGCACCGGCCATAGGGGCCAGGAGATAGACCCACAGGAGGCCGAACTCTCCGGCGGCCAGCGCCGGGCCGAACTGGCGGGCGGGATTGAGGCTGCCGCCGGTACTCGTACCCAGCACGGCGATGCAGAGGCAGACGAGGAGGCCCACCAGATAGGGGATGAAGCGCGTCAGCCGGTGCACCGACAGGAACAGCCCCAAGAGGACCACGCTGACACCCGTGGACGCCGTCTCCGCCAGGAAGAGGTCCATGGCCGACCAGCGGGGGGCGGGCTGCAGGGCGGCGTAGGCCACCGGAGGAGCATTGACGGCGCTGCCCCACACGCCCCGCGCCGCGAGCACGCCGAGCAGGGATCCGGCGAGCTGGGCCACCATGTAGGGCGCCACCGCCGCGCCGGGGAAGATCCCGAAACGCCACATGGCGAAGGAGATGGCCGGGTTCATGTGGCCGCCGGACTGCTTGCCGGGAGGGCTGAGGATGAGCCCCGTGACAAAGAGGCCGACGGTCACACCGACGACGAGCAGCTTCAGGTGGATTCCGGGGATCGCGTCGGAGACGGCGGAGGGGCCGATGACCCAGCGCACGATGGTCGTCACGCCGAACAGCAGGACGGAGGTCAGTAGGAACTCCTGGGCGCTGTGCCGGAAGGCCGGAAAAGGTGCGGTGGGGTCGTTCATGAGGGGCTCCTGATGTGCTGTGCGCGGATTCCCGGGGTCAGAGGACGAAGCAGGTGTCGAAGATCTCGGTGGGTTCTTCGGGGGTGAATCCGCGCTGGGCGCGCCACTGGCGGTGCTGCTCGGATTCGGCGACGGCCTGGCCGAGGAGCTCGGCCAGGCCGTCGCCGGAATTGCTGGGCTTGACGGTGACCTGGTAGCCGCCGAAGTGGAGGACCGGGCTCCATTGCGGGCTGATCGCGGGCGGCTCAGCGTCCCAGATGCGCCTGCGGCGTGGACGATGCGGCCTCCTACGAGGGTTCGGCAGGGACTCGATGTGCGGGACGTCCTGCTCCGGCGCGGTGAAGAAGTCGTCGGAGAGGACGGCCAAGTCGCCGTAGTAGCCCGGGCTCGAGGTGCTCTTGCCGTCGTTCCTGTCGGTCAGCTTCGCGCCGCCCTGGGTGCGGAGGGCGGGCGAAACAGGGCCTCCCGGTATCACTGGGCTCGGAATCCCATCCCGAGCTACCGAAAGGCCCTGCCGTCATGCGCGTAGGGCCCGAAGGTCACCCGGCCATACAGTCCGCATGTTCCGTGATCAATTGAGATGGTGCTTCTACGCGGGAACCATCGGCAGCGTGAGGTGGGAGGGATACTCCGCCGTGTGCAGGACGGTCTGGGTGGCCACCTGAGGCACTCCGTCGCCGGGGTAGCCGGAGTTGGAGTTCCGCGCCCACTGCGGGAAGTCCGAGCTCGTGACGTCGATGCGCAGCCGCGCCCCGGCCGGGACGCGAGCCGACACCGGACCCAGATCGATGACGTACTCATAGACCTCGCCCGGCGTGATGGGCTGCGGCGTGGTCAGGGACTCGCGGAAGGCGGCCCGCACGATGCCCTCCTGCAGGTTGCGCGAGCAGCCGTCCTCGTCGACCAGGCACAGGCGCGCGGTCCAGTCGGTGTCGGCGGCCGAAGAGGCCGCGTAGAGGGTCAGCGTCACATCGCCGACCACGTCCACATCCCGCTCCTGGGGAGCTGTCGTGTAGACGAGCAGGCCCCTGGCTTTCTCACGCTGGCACTGGCAGGCCGGGCCCATCGGCGTCAGTTCCTCGACACAGCAGGAATGGCCACCCTCGCTCATGACCGGCGCGTTCGGGTCGTAGATGTAGAGGTCGGGCAACTCGTCACCCGGCGTCTGGGTGTCCAGGGTGCCGTCGCCGAAGCGGGTGTTGGCGCGTCCTCCCGAGTGCAGGAAGAGCCGCTCCATCTTGGCCTCTTGCGGCGGCCAGGCCGAGAAGTCACGCCAGCCCGCGCCGAGGACGTAGGTACTGACCGGAGATTCGAAGGTGCCGGTGCCCGTCTCTTTGAGCGTCTCCGTGAAGAACCGCACCTGCCAGTCGTCGACGACCTTGGAGTTCGCGTCCTCCACCTCGACAACGGGGTACCAGGGCATGTGGTGGAAGGGTGCCACCACGAACTTCTGCCGGGCGGCGACCTCGGCGGTGCTCGCGCCGCTGCGGAGTCCGACGAAGTTGCGCTTGGTCCCTGACACGAACACGTCGTAGAGACCGGCTACATGCAGTGCCGGCACCTGGATGCGGCTGTAGTCGCTGTCGATGGACCAGCGCGCCCAGTAGTCGTCGTACGTAGGGTGCTCGATCCAGTCGAAGTAGTAGGGCGTGATGTCCCGGTCGAGGGCGGGAAAGGCCTCCGGAGCCATCCAGAAGTTGTCCGGCGCGTGCATCAGGGCGCCACTGAGCGCCTCTATACGCTCCTGGTCTCCGCGCCGGACCGCTTCGGCGATGCCCAGGTAGGAGGACCAAAAGGCGTTGAACGCGTAGGCGAAGGCACCCTTGTTGTGGGTCCATCCCTCGTAGGCCTGGGAATTCGTCATGGCCGGGCTGATCGCG
Organism: Streptomyces dengpaensis; assembly: GCF_002946835.1. Taxonomy (NCBI): domain Bacteria; kingdom Bacillati; phylum Actinomycetota; class Actinomycetes; order Kitasatosporales; family Streptomycetaceae; genus Streptomyces; species Streptomyces dengpaensis. The sequence goes on along the minus strand of NZ_CP026652.1, from coordinate 8,451,060 downwards.
GCCAGACTGGGCGGCTGCTCGACCGCGGCCAGGAGCTGGGTGAACCCGGCGTAGGAGAACCCGTACATTCCGACCCGGCCGTTCGACCCGGGCAGGCCGGCCGCCCACTCTACGGCGTCGTAGCCGTCACGGCCCTCGTCACGGAACGGGTAGAACTCGCCCCCCGATGCGTACCGCCCCCGTACGTCCTGGACGACGACGATGAACCCCTGATGGGCGTACCAGGCCGGGTGCGCGAACGCCGTCTCCGACTGGGCGCCCTGCTTCCCGTACGGGGTGCGTTGCAGCAGAACGGGGTAGGGCCCTCCTGCCCCTTCCGGGCGGTATACATCTGCGAGCAGTTCGACACCGTCGCTCAATCGGCACCGTACGTCGGTTTCCACGGTTACCCCGGGAAAGCCCGTGACAGGCTGCACCATAATTACCTACTCCTCATCACTACTGGTGTTGCATCTTTGTTCTCGGTTCAGGCAAAGACGTAGACATCAATCTGGCGTCGCGCCTTTCCGACGACTGACCCAGATGGGCGCTACGGGTGTGGGCAGCCGCCCGTAGCCGTGTCAGCTCAGGGCGGGGTAGTCGGTGTACCCGCGGTGGTCGCCGCCGTAGAAGGTGGCGGGATCGGGGGTGTTGAAGGGGCCGCCGACGGCGAGGCGGGCGGGCAGGTCGGGGTTGGCGAGGAACAGGGCGCCGTAGGCGATCAGGTCGGCGGTGCCGTCCTCGATGAGGTTCAGCGCGTCCGGGCCGGTGGGCTCGGTGCCGGTGAACGGGTTGAGGATGAAGGTGCCCGGCCACGCCTTGCGCAGCCGCACGACCAGGTCGCGTGCCTCGGGAGCCTCCAACTGGTGCAGGTAGGCCAGGCCGAGCGGCGCGAGCGTGTCGACGAGGGCGGTGTAGGTGGCCTCCACGTCTGCCCAGTCGCTTTCGTCGATGTCGTTGAAGGGGTTGCCGGGCGAGATGCGCAGACCGACACGCTCGGCGCCGATGGCTTCGGCGACCGCCTTGGTGACTTCGACGGCGAAGCGAATCCGCCGCTCGGGGGTACCGCCCCAGGCGTCGGTGCGCTGGTTGGAGTTCGGGGCGAGGAACTGATGGATCAGGTAGCCGTTGGCGCCGTGCAACTCCACGCCGTCGAAGCCCGCCTCGATCGCGTTGCGTGCCGCCGCGGCGAAGTCGGCGATGGTCTCCTCGATCTCCGCCACGGTCAGCTCGTGCGGGGTGACGAAGTCCTGCGGCCCCTCATGCGTGTAAACCTGACCCTTGGCCGTGACCTCGGACGGGCAGACGGGGGTCCGGCCCATCAGACTCGGGTGGCCGACCCGGCCGGTGTGCATGAGCTGCAAGAAGATCACGCCGCCCTCGGCGTGCACCGCATCGGTGACCTTGCGCCAGGCCACGACCTGCTCCGCGGAGTACACACCCGGGGTGTCGGGGTAGCCCTGGCCCACCACGGTCGGCTGCGCGCCCTCGGTGACGATCAGCCCGGCGCTCGCCCGCTGGGCGTAGTAGGTCGCCATCAGGTCCGTCGGGCTCTGTCCCGGACCGTAGGCACGGCTGCGCGTCATCGGAGCCATCACGATGCGGTTCGCCAGGCGAAGACGCCCGAGGTCGTACGGAGCAAGAGCCGTCGTCATGATCAATTCCCGTTCGGATCGGTCGCCGCACTCGCGACGCACTAACTACCTGCCCGAACAGTAAAACAGATTTAACTGTCCGAACAGTTAGTGGGTTTGCATCTCGATCAGAAGTGACTCACGTCACCCCCTCAAGGCGAATCTGCAGGTGAGTGAGCGCCATGGCGTTACATGGACGGTGGGATACGATTTGCCTGTTCGGGCACTGTTCTGGTGGGGAGAAGTCGTGAACGACATGCCGAAGGGCCGAGGCACGGCGTCAGCGGAAAGTACGTCCAGCGACGCCGTACGCCCCGAGATGCCACCGTCGATTCAAGCAGGCGCGATGAACCACGCGATCTTCCGCATTTCCCGCCTGCACCGCATGCTCGCCGGCCAACTCCTGCGCCGCGTCGGCCTGTACCCCGGCCAGGAGCTCGTCATGATGCAGCTCTGGGACCTCGGCCCCCAGCGTCCGATCGACCTCGTACACCTGCTGGGCTCCGACACGGCCACCATGACCCGCACAGTCAAGCGGCTGGAGCATGCCGGGTTCGTCCGACGCCGCCCCAGCACCACCGACAAGCGCGCCACGATCATCGAGCCCACTACCGCCAGCCTCGCCCTGCGCAACGAAGTCGAAGAGATGTGGGCGGAACTCGAAGACATCGCCGTCGGCGACCTGAGCACCGACGAACAGGACGCCCTGCTCCGCGTTCTGACCCGCATCGAGGACAGCCTCAGCCGCGCCGCTGAAGGCCACCCCCCTCTCGCGTAGGCAGCACGCAACGCCTGTACGGCCAATTCCTAGTGCTGTGACCGCATAGGTTCGCCGGTTGGGTCAGGCCGCGTCGGCGAGGGCGCGTCCGCCCCAGCGGATGCCTTTCTCGCTGCGGATGCGGGCGCGTTCTTTGCGTTGGGCGGCCAGGACGTCGGGGTGGCGGGCGTTGGTGTTGCGCCAGCGCAGGTATGCGTGCAGCTCACGGGTCTGGACTGTGTGGTTCGGATGGTGGGAGTTGGCGAGGGTGAACTGCCGCAGTGGCCCGAAGTGCGCCTCGATCGGGTTGGCCCAGGAGGCGTTGGTCGGGGTGAAGCACAGCTCGACCTTGTTCTTCTGCGCCCACCGGCGGATCTTCGTGCCCTTGTGCGCGGAGAGGTTGTCCAGGATCACGTAGATCGGGGCGCCGTCCGGGCGGGCGGCCCGGACGGACTTGAGTGCGGCCAGGCTGTTGGCCGCTCCCTTGCGACGGCGGTTGACGCCCCACAAGGTGTCGTCGCCGATCGAGTAGCAGCCGTGGAAGTAGGTGACGCCGTGGGTGCGGTGGTAGGTCGCCGGGACTCGGTCGGGGCGGCCCTGCCCGGCCCAGCAGGCTCCCCCGGTGGGGCGGATGCCCAGCGGGCCGAACTCGTCAAAAGCGAATACGCGGTCGGGGAAGTTCTCCAGGACGTACTCGATCCGGTCGAGCTTGGCGTCGCGCTCAGGGTCGGTGGACTCCTTCCAGGTCTTGGTCCGCTGGAAGGTCACGCCGCGGCGGGCGAGCAGGCCGCGTAAGGTCTCGCGGCCGATTCGGATCACCCGGCCGTGGACTTTGCGCAGGTAGGCGACGAGTTTGCGCAGCGACCAGCGGGTGAAGGGCTGGCCGAGCTTGGCGGGGCGGGTGGTGGCCGTCTGGATGACGAAGTTCTCGTCGTCAGGGCTGAGCAGGCGGGGACGGCCTCCCGCCCATTGAGGGTCCAGGCAGGCCAGGCCGATCTCGTTGAACCGGTGGATCACATCGCGCACGGTGTCGTCGTCGGCCTGCACCAGCTGGGCGATCACCGGCACACGGTTCCCGCCGGCCGAGGCCAGCAGCATCATCGCCCGCCGATAGCGCACCGAACTCGTACTGCCACGGCGCACGATCTGCTGCAGACGCCGCCCCTCCTGGTCGGTCAGTCTGCGCACACGGACAGGCTCAGCCACCACGCCTCCAGCGATCAGATCGGATGTCACCGCACATCCAACCGCCACGACCACCAACCCGGCGAACCTATGCGGTCACAGCACTAGCGTGTCCAAGCGTGCCGGACAGTTCGACGGTCGGCAGCAAGGGATCTCTACCGTGGCTCAAGGCGCGGGAGAAAATTGCCGTGACTACCTGCGCCGCCGCGGCATCCGGCACACCATCCCGGAGAAGCCCGACAGCCAGGCCGCCCGCCTCCGCAAAGGATCACGCGGCGGACGGCCGCCAGGCTTCGACGAAGACCGCTGCAAGGAACGGAACGCCGTCGAGATGAGCAAGCCGCAGTGCTGTCATAGCTGCGGTTCGTCGTCATCGCCGTGGGCTCCTGTCTCATTCTGGATTATCGCCATCCGCTGGTGGTACAGCCAGGGTTGGCGTGCTCCGTGTCCGCGGGGCAGTTCGTGCAGGCGGCGGAGCCGTTCGACTTCGGCACGATCGGCGTGAATCACCCAGGACCGGCGCCGGTCATCTTGCTGGTGGGCGGTGACCCAGCCGTTCTTGATCCAGCCGAACAGGGTGACGCGGGGCATGCCGATCTCGCGGGCGAGGTCGCTGGGCCACCACTCGTCGGGACCGAGGGGTGAGGCGTTTCGACGCAGGCTCTGTTCCTGCGGGCTGATGCAGCCCAGTTCGCGCAGGAGCTGGCGGACGCCTTGAGTGCCGAAGTGGTCACGGCGTTTGGGCGGTCGGAAGCCCTCGGCGTTGAGGATCTTCGCGATGGCGGGGGCGGTCTGTCCGGCGGCGGCCAGTTCCCATGCGCGGGCGGCGAGTTGAGGGAAGTAGCTGAGCTGGTCCAGGCGGCCGACGGGGCGGACGGTCTCGCCGTCGGTGCGGTGGCCGCCGGCCCAGGCGATCTGGACAGTGACGCGTTCACTGTCGTCGATGACGGTCACGCGGATCTTCTCGATCAGATGCCGCATCAGCTGTTTGCGGTCCGTGTCCGTCGTGGTGGGCGCCTGCCAGACCGCCGGGAGGTCGCTGGCCAGGGCCCGGATCTGCTCGCGTTCGATGGCAGTGAGGACTCGCGGCCGGGCAGCGACGAAGCGGTCGTAGTCCTCGCCCAGGTGCTGCCGCTCGGCCAGCGCGGCTTCCCAGGCGCGCTCCAACTCGCGCACGACCAAGCGGTTTTCCGGTTCAGCCAGCTGATATTGGCGGCGGGCCCGGTCGACGGCATAGGCGGCCCGCTCCAGACGCTGGCGCCAGATCCGGTCCACCTCGTGGCGCCGCTGCTGGGCGTGCTCGGCCGCGGCCAGGGAGACTTCGAGAGCGGCCGGGGCGAGGGCGGTCAGCAGCAGAGCGGTGACATACCGGTCGAGGCAGGCTCCGGACAGCTGCTGACACAAGACGCCGCCGTAGTCGGCCTTGACGCGGCTGCACTCGTACTTCGGCCACAGCTTGCCGCCCGCGCCACGCTGGTAGTGCACGGTCATCCGGGTGCCGCACCGGCCGCAGTAGACGAGTCCGACCAGCAGGGCCGGACCGTCCCGCAGGGCACCCAGACTCAGCGCCCGGGACCGGTTCGTCTCGATCCGGGCCAGGTTGCGTTCATGCTGCTCGGTGCCGACATACGCGGGCAGCATCCCGGGCAAGTACACCAGCCAGTCCTCGCGCGGTTTACGGACACGGCCGGTGCAGGGACGCCCAGGGATGCGCCGGCGGGGATCGGTGCGGCTGCGGCCATAGACATAGATTCCGGCATAGGCCGCGTGCCGGAGCATGTTCTGGATCATGATCCGGCTGGGGCGCCGCCACACCAGCCGGCCCTTCTCCGGCCCCTCGCGGGTCCGGATGCCCATCTGGATGCCGTGGTCGACCAGGAACCTCAACACCCCGTTGATCAGGCCGAGTTCGTCGAACAGGTCGAAGACCAGACGGACAACGGCCTGCACCTGCTCGTCGGGGTCCTTGACGACCTGGCCGTCGGCGAGCCTGAGATAGCCGACCGGCAACGGCACGGCCAGCTCGCCGCGGCGGGCCTTGTTGATCCGTCCGTTCCACATCCGCTGCTTGATCAGGTGAAGTTCGGCCTCGCTGATCGTGCCCTTGAGACCGAGCAGCATGCGGTCGTTGTGCTCGGCCGGGTCATAGACGCCGTCCGGGTCGGCGAGCAGGGCACCGGAGCGCACACAGTTGTAAGGTCGGCCCGGAGCGCGGTTCTGGCCTTTCGACCAGCCCGTTTCTCCGGACCGCCTCCCGAACCCGCCGTGCGAGTCGTCCCCGCAACGGGCTCTCCACAAGCCCCGGTCAGGGCCGTGGTTCGATCCTCATGCCGCTGCCAGCGGCCAGGGTGAGGGAATCACCGATCCCCGGTAGCGATACCGAGTCGTGCGTACCACCCCGGTGTGGAACAGCTCCCGCTCCTGGCCTCTAGGCCACCATCCACCGTCGCAGTAGCGGCGGCGGAGCTCCTTCCGGGAGATCCTGCGATGCTTGCGGCGGATCCATCCGATCACCCGGCGCCAGACATAGGCGTCCAGGAACTGGAAGGTCACGCTCGACACCCCAGGGCGGAAGAACGCGGTCCATCCCCGCAGCACCGGATTGATCCGGAGCAGGAGGATGTCCAGCGGATGGTTCGTATCGACCTGTCGGCAGATGGTCTTGACCTTCGCCATGACGGCGCGGAGCGCCTTTCTGGACGGATAGGTATAGACGTACTTCCGGTCTGTGCCCCGCTTGCGGTGGCGCTGGATGCGCCAGCCCAAGAAGTCCATGCCCTCGTCGATATGGGTGATCAGGGTCTTTTCCTCCGACAGATGCAGCCCGATCCGGGCGAGCACCTGAGCGGCCTCCTCGCGCAAGGCCTCGGCGTCGCCCCTGGTGCCCGCCACCATCAGCGCCCAGTCGTCCGCGAACCGGACAAGCCGGTGATTCGGAAGACCGTGGCGGCGGCGTTTGGCGCGCTCCCAGGACTTGGACGCCGGGCCTCCCGGCGCCTGGGCGAAGTGCTCGTCCAGGACCGCGAGAGCGACGTTGCTGAGCAACGGCGAAAGAATTGAACCCTGAGGAGTACCGGTATCGGTGTCTTCCAGCGCGCCCTCCTCCGTGAGGATGCCCGCCTTCAAGAACGCCTTCACCAGCGCCAGAACGCGTCTGTCGCCGATCCGACCCCGCACCCGGTCTAGCAACTCAGGATGCGAAATCTCGTCAAAACAGGCCCGAATGTCGCCCTCAACGATCCACTCATAGGAGTGGGACGTGAAGTGCCGCACCTCGGACACCGCGTCATGGACCCGATGCTTGGGGCGGAATCCGTAGGAACACGGAAGGAAATCCGCCTCAAAGATCGGCTCTAGCACCAGCTTCAAGGACGCCTGCACCATCCGGTCGCGGATCGAACTGACCCCCAGGCGGCGGCGCTTGGCCGTCCCCGGCTTCGGGATCAGCCGCTCCCGCGACGGCAGTGGACGGAAACTGCGGTCCTTTAAAGAGGTCCGCAGCTCGTCGAGGAACGCCTCGACGCCCGGCCGCAGCGCGATGGACGAGGCCGTATGGCCGTCCACCCCTGCGGTCTTCGCCCCTTTGTTGCTCCGAACCCGGTCCCATGCAATGAGCAGGAACGCGGGGTCGGCTACGAGGTTCATCAGGTCGTCGAACCGTCGATGAGGATCTTCTACGGCCCAACGGTGCAGCTTGGTCTGGATCTCCAGTACCCGGCGCTCGGCCTTCATCAAGGCCCACTCCAGCTCGTCGGTATTCACCAACGTCCTCCCGGCATTCCAGCATCCTCCCTGCCGACTTGCTGGCCCCCTTCCCCAAGTGCCGGGTTCTCCCCGGCTCGGAGTACTACGGGGCCTCCGCCCCACCCGACGGCCGTCAGCCGGCAACGAGCCTGCCCACCACCGGACCGGATGTCCGGGGGGAGGGCGACCGCAGGTGGTTCCCACGTTCACTACGCATCGTTCGGCCAGGTCGGCGTCCAGCTATACCCCGGCAGCATCGCCACGCCTACGCCGCAGGCTTTCAGCGTGGCCTCCCCACCGTCTATTGGAACCGGCTTCGGAGTTGACCCGCCTAATCGAATCGGGTCACGTACTGCAATCCCGGCCCATATCCGCCAGATTGGAGCCGGGAGGCACCGTTACGGAGCTTCAACCACTGGTTCACTTGCGTTACGCCTTCTGACCTCGCTAGCCGGACCCGGACCGTCTGGCAGTACCGACCCGTCCCGACGTTGTCGAGGCTGCTTCCACCCTCCCCGGCGATCCCCGGCTCAGGCTGCCTCCAGCTTCAACCCGGCCGCTGCGACGGCCAGGCGGTGAAGTCGTTTCACCTCCACACGATGACGTAGTACTTCGTGGCGCACCCAGCAGCTGGTGCCATTCGCGGCCGCTGCGGGCCAGCCGGGACATCTCCACGCCCAGGACCAGGCCGACGTGGTCGAGGCCGACCTCGGAAACCAGCCGCTGGAAGCCGGGCCCGTCCACCAGGCCGGACGCCGGATCCGGCGAGCAGTCGCTGCAGCCCGTCCGGCGTGGCGTGGCCGGCGAACTCGGCGAGCTGCGAGCCGTTCTTGCGGACCACCGGTCCCAGCAGGCCGCGCACGTAGTCTCGCATCCGTCGCCGCGGCTCGACGCGAGAGAACCTGCCGCCCACCCGCAGGAAGAGATCTTCAAGTTCCGCCGCCCACCGGCCCATTCCAAGATCCTCGATCACGCTCGGACCCTGCCCACCCCGAACGGCCGACCAGCGCAAACCCACCCTTCGGATGAGAGATCCACCGAACCCGCCCCTGACGGAACATCAGGCCCCTACACTCAAAATCAGGCCACTGACCAGCAGGAATAGCGAACCGCTGCTGGAGTACTAGGTCGCGGCGGCCATGTCCGGCTCGTAGCTCCCGGCGCCCACACGCTTCCGGCCCGCTCGACGGTGCGTCGAGCGGGCCGGAGTTGGAGGTGGGGGGCGGGATTTGAACCACGCGACCTGGCTTCAAGACTCTGGCCTGCCTCCCGCAGAGCCTGCTGCCTGGCCGCCGTGCCAGCAACCGAGCCGTGCTGAATTGAGCCCCAAGTCTGCAGGCGTCGCTTCCTGCTAGCCGAGGGCGGCGAGCAGTTCGTTGCACGCCTGCTCGCATGAGCGGCAGGCTTCGGCGCAGACGCGGCAGTGCTCGTGCATGTCGGCATGGGAGGCGCATTCGTCGCCGCACGCCTTACACGCGGTGACGCACGCCTGCAGGATGGCGCGGGTGATGTTGGCGTCGTAGCCGGTGTGGCGCGAGAGCACAGCAGCGGTGGCGGTGCAGATATCGGCGCAGTCCATGGCGGTGCGGATGCACTTGGTCAGGTCGCCAACCGTGCCCTCGGACAGGCATGCGTCCGCGCACGCGGTACACGCCTGTGCGCAGGTGATGCATTCCTCGATGCAGCGGGTGAGCTTGCCCTGGTCGATGTCGCCGAGGTCGGCTGGGTAGGTGGCGAGCATGTCCTTGACGGTGCTGGACATCGCGATGCCTCCTTCACCGCGGGGCCGGCGGACCGGGGCGGCCGCCTTGCGAGCCCCCGGTACACCTCCAGCTAACCCTCCTCAGCGCGAACGCGCCCGGGCGCACCTTCACGGTGCATTCGGGCGCGTCTCGGGCGCGCGAGGTCAGTGGTAGGCGTGGACGACGGCGTGACCCTTGCCGCGGCCGATCATCCACTTCTTGACCGGGGTCGTGATCAGAAGGCGACGCCGAAGCCGCCCAGCAGCGCGGTCCAGAACAGTGCGTAGGACAGATGGGCGTCCATCGCGCCGGGGGTCAGGGCGATGATGCCGTTGTCGACAAGCTCCATCACCGCGGACTCTCTGACGCCCGCCCGCTCGCGTATGGCCATCGACCGGCTGATCGTACGGCGCGAGGTGCACCTGCGGGGGAAGACGCTGTATTGGATGCTCTACGAGACCGCGGGGCGGTCCGACGAGATTCTGGGCGGGAACATCGAGGCCCAGGACTTCGCCGGGCGCCGCTGCCCGGTGAAGGCCAAGGGCGCCCGCACAAAGGCCCGCCGCCGGGCCAGGTGCGCGAGGGCTTCGTTCTGGAGACCATCTGCTGGGACGCCAGCACCGCCCGCCTGCTGCCGCGGCTGCTGAAGGGCGGCCACGCGTGGGCCGGTCTTCGTCACCCACCGCCGTCCCGGGAGAGGATGTTCCATCTGCCCCGAACCCGCGCCATCGAGGACGATCAGCATGGCCCCCGCGACCAGCACGGTCAGCGGCATCCAGCTGCCCCGCAGACTGCTCACTGAGGTCTCGAGCGGTGCTCGGCGAGGCGTTTGCGTGCCTCGGAGTAGGTGTCCGTGTCGATCTCGCCGGTCGCAAAGCGGCGGTCGAGGATGTCCTCCGGTGTTTCGACGAGTGTCTTTCCACGGTCCGCGCCGCCATGGTGGCCAGCGGGACGCTGTGCGAGGCGTACGGCCGCCCACACCACCAGGCCGATCAACACGATCCACAGCAGGGGCAGCAGGGCCATCCAGGCCCAGCCGACACCATCCCAGTACATCACTGCGCTCACCTCTCCCGAGAGGCTTCCCAGTCACCATCCGAGCAGACCCGCCGAGGCCGCCAGTGTCCTTAGGCCCCGCCCAGCGGGTCATCCGGCCCCGGTTGCCCGCCTCCTCCCGCTAAGCACCGTGTCCGCGGAAGGCGCTGTGGGCCGTTCCCTAGTGAAGAACGGCCACACTCGGCGAGGGCGGCCGTCAGCAGGTGGCCGAGCACCCGGCGGATCCGGATGGCGGCGTTGCGGGGTGCCGTGCGCATCGGCTGGGCAGTGGGGTGCAGATGTGGCTGGCTGCCGCCCGGGGGTGCGGCACTCACGCGGGTTGGGGCACCGGGGTTTTGGGGTGGAGGGTTCAGGCCCACAGGGCGCTGCCCCACTTGGTGAGGATGAGCACCGCGATGATGCCGATCCACAGCACGGGTACGACCCAGTGGAACTCCTCCACGGTGCGGCGCGCCCGGCCGGGCGCGGGGATGAGCCCGTGGCGGATGTTGTGCACGGTGGTGTACCAGAAGATGAGGATCGTCACGGCCCACACGAGGGTGCACCACAGGCACAGCGCGCCGATGGCGTACAACGAGGAGTACTGCAGCCAGGTGATGAAGCCGATACCGAAGACGGTGCCGGCCTGCAGGCCCCACCAGTGCCATCGCCGGTAGCGGGCGCCGGCCAGCAGTCCGGCGCCGATGGCGATGACGACGGAAAAGGCGACCCAGCCGATGAAAGGGTTGGGGAAGCCGAAGGTGGATGCCTGCCAGCTCTTCATGATGTTGTTGCAGGACAGCACCGGGTTGATGCTGCATGCCGAGACGTAGTTCGGGTTGGCGAGCAGCTTCATCTTGTCGTGGGTGAGCACGGCCGAGGCGAGCAGGCAGAGGGAGCCGCCCAGGAGCAGCAGGAGCGCGAGGAACCGGTCGGCGCCGATCGTGGCGTGCGGGCTTCTCCGCTCGGCCGGGGAGGCCGTGTCGCGGGCTGCTGTCGTGGTCATGTGTGGTTCCGTTCCGGCAGTTGCCCGCAGCGGGGCTTGGTCTGTTCCCGGCCGCAGCGGGTCCGGGCGTGGGTGGGGTCAGCAGCAGTGGCCGTCGCTGTCGCGGTCGGTTGAGGCCGGTGTGGGGCGCGCAGCAGTCGTCCGCTGCGGCGGCGGAGGGGGCTGTCCTGGTGGGAGTGGAGTGGCGGGCCGACTGCCGTTTGCGGTGGCGGATGGCGGCTGCCCCACGGCGAGGACTACCACCAGGGCGGTGACGGCGATGGCGGTGGTGTGGCCGGCGGGACGCTGTGCGAGGCATACGGCCGCCCACACCACCAGGCCGATCAATGCGATCCACAAAAGGGGTATCAGAGCCATCCAGGCCCAGCCGGCACCATGCCTGCGCTCACCTCTCCCGAGAGGCTCCTCTTCACTGTCCGAGCAGAGCCGCGGAGGTCGCCAGTGCCGTTTGGCCCGCTTCTGCGTGCCGACGGTGGTGGCGTCCTGCTCCCGTGCCCGGCCCGACCGGCAGCCCCGTCTCTGCGTCAGTCGAGCTGTCGTCTGCTGCGAGCCGGTGTCCGGAGATGATCGGACCGTTCCTGCGCCGAGGCCTGCTCGCGCAGGTGGTGCAGTTCCTCGCGGGTGCGGCGGATCTCCCCGTCAACGCTTTCCGCCGTGCGCTCAGGCCCGGCCGGGCTGCAGTTGCCGTGCCGGCGCGTCGGACGGATGCAGCACACGTATGTGAGGGCTGCGGCGAGTGCGGTCGCGGCCAGGGGAAGCCAAATGCCGGTCATGCCGGAGAGCCCTTGTGGAGGTCGGCCTTCGGGGACCGCTGCTCGTCGCGCAGGGCCTCGACTTCTTTGCGCAGGCGGGCGAGCTCCTGCTCCTGCGCGGTGGTTGGGGCAGTGTGCGACTGGTCGGGGGCGGGGCGCTTGCCGCGCATCATGAACCACATCATCAGGCCCATGCCGATGGGGCAGACGAGGGCGGGGAGTACGTAAAGCAGCTGGCTCATGACAGGTCCCTCGGGTGTTCTTGCGTGTCGGTCGACAATCGGGTGGGCGTAGCAGCAGGACGGGACAGCGCGGCTGCCGGGCGCCGGCTCAGCGGACCTTCTCCATGGGAAGGCCGCAGCAGCAGGTCGGGGCTTGATCACCGCCATGGCCTGGGGGTGCACCTTTGGTCACGGTGATCTCGCAGCCGCAGCTGGGGTCCGGGCACCGGTACACCTCGCCTTCGACGAATGCCATGAGGTGACCTCCTTCCCGCTTCGTGCCGGTGCGACGACGCTAAAACCTTTCCCCTGGGGCAAGGTCAAGGGTCTGTTTAGGCTGGATCTGAGGTGCTTCTCTCGGGCGTGATTCGGAGGAATCCAGGCATGTCCCGCAAGCCCGCCAAGAAGACATCGCCAGGCCGCCGGGCCCGAGCCGCCGCGATGCATGAGCGGGCGGGGCGTGCTGAGCGTCGACGCCGCCGGCTGATTGTCCTCGTCGTGGGTGTCGCCGTACTCGAGGTCGTCGCCGTGATCTCTCTCGCCGTCGTCCGGACCTCGGACGACGGAACCAGGACTACCGCCGAGACGGGCATCCCCGGCTCCCATGAAGACCGCGTCAGGCCGTACGACCGAGCCGCCCTGGGGTGTGCCGAGTGATCCTTCCGCCCGGGTCAGCGCGGCCGGACTGCCGATGCTGGGCAAGGAGGGCAACGTCGAGCACATTCACGCGCATCTGGACGTCCTTGTGGACGGCCAGCCGGACGCCGTGCCCGCGGGCATCGGGATCGACCAGCAGGCGCGGCAGATCAGCTCGTAGCACACGCCTGCCGCGAATGGCGTGGTCCACATCGAGTCCCCGGTCAAGGCCACCTTCTCCCTGGGCCAGTTCATGACCGAGTGGGACATCCTCACCCAGGACTCCACGGGCTCAAGGCCGGTGGCGGCAACGAGTTCCGCGCCTACGTCAACGGCAAGGAGTACGTCGGCGATCCGGCCGTGGTCGAGTTCCGGGCGCATGACGAGATCGCGCTCGTGTACGGGCCGGTGGGCCAGAAGACCGACGTGCCCAGCAGCTACGACTGGCCGAGTAGCTCGGCACGTCCGTGGTCGGCGGGGCGGCCGTCGGGCATGGCTTAGCATGGCGCGCATGTCGCGACGCGTGCTGCTGCCGCTCCGGGCGTGGTCCGGGGCGCTGTTGGTGTGCGCGCTGTTCGTGTGTCTGACGGGGCTGGCGCGTCCCGCGATGGCGATGACCATGCCGATGGGGATGTCGGCGCCGATGGACGCGGCATCGCAGTCGGCAGTCGGCGGCCATGTAGAGCATGCCGAAGGTGCTGCCGCGTCGGCCGTGGCGGAGTCGGCGGTGGATCACAGCCCGCGCTGCCCGGCGGCCGAGAAGCAGTGTGCGGCGCCGGAGGCCACGCTCGCCCAGGACGGCCCGTCCGGACAGGCGCCCGCGGTCACCCCGCGCGCGATCGCGTGCTCCCCTGCGCGGCTGGTGGCGCAGCCCAATGCCCCTCCGCCTGCGGTGGCTCCTCCTGATCTGCATCGGTTGTGCGTGTCGCGGACGTGACGGCTCGCCGCCCGTGAGGCTGCCCCTCGGGCCGCCTCGTGGGACGCCGTGTTCCTGACGTCCGCCTTGGCACGCCCGTAACCGCATTCCTGTGTGCGTGCCGTCGTCGCAGAACAGGAGTTCCGACGCATGCCGTCGTCCGTCGCTTTGCTGATCACTGGTGCGAGTACCGGTCTGCTCGCCGGTGGCGCCTCGTGTGCCGCCGTTCAAGGGGGGCTGTTGGCCGGTGCGGTGACCCGCCGCCGTGCCCCCGCCCCCGCTCCCTCCCCCGCGAAGTCGGCCTCCAAGAAGTCGCCGAGTCAGTCCCGCCCTGTCTCCGCGCCTTTGGTGGAACGAGCTGCCACGCCGCTGGCGCCGGTCGGAGTGTTCCTTGCCGGGAAGCTGCTCTCGCATACCCTGCTCGGCGCATTGCTGGGTGTCTTTGGTGATGCGCTGCAGCCCAGCCCTCGCATGCAGGCGGTGCTGCTGCTGGCCGCCGGGGTGCTGATGGTGCTGTTCGCGCTGGACCTGTTCGGCGTCAGGTGGGTGGGGCGGCTGGTGCCGCGTCCTCCGGCATCGTTCGGCCGGTTGATGCGGCGCAGTACCAGGACCGGCTCGGCCGTCACCCCGGCCCTGGTCGGTTTCGCCACCGTGCTGGTGCCGTGCGGGGTGACCCTGTCGATGGAGCTGCTCGCCATCACCTCCGGATCTCCGGTGGCCGGGGCGGCGGTGATGGCCGGTTTCGTGATCGGTACGGCGCCGCTGTTCGCCGTGCTCGGCTACCTCTTCCGCCGCAGCAGTCAGGCGTTGTCCGGGCGACTGGCCGGGCTCACCGGTGTGGTGGTGCTGAGCGTCGCGGCCTGGACGGTGGGCTCCGCGCTGCAGGCCGGTGGCTGGGTCTCGTTCGCCACCCCCGACAAGCAGGCTGTGGCGAGTGAGCCGTTCACCGTCGAGGGCGGCGAGCAGGGCGGCTCCGGTGGCGGAGGGACGACGGAAGCCGATGTCCCGGAGCTGGTGCGTATCGACGCCTCCGGCAAGCAGATCGTCACGCTGACCGTGACGGACTTCTACGCCCCCACCCAGTTCACCGCGAAGGCCGGAGTGCCGACCACGCTCGTGCTGCACGGCAAGGACTCCGGCGGCTGCGCCCGCGCGTTCACCATCCCCGAACTCGGCGTCCAGGAGATCGTCAAACGGGACGGCGACACCAACATCGACCTCGGCACCCGTAAGCCCGGCACGCTCCGCTTCTCCTGCGCCATGGGCATGCAGACCGGCGCCATCGACTTCAAGAAGGACCTGTAGTGAAGCTGTTCAGCCGTAAGAACAACACCGAAGCCGACACCGGTCCGGAACTGGTGCTCCACGTCGAGGGCATGCACTGCACCAGCTGCGGCCTGCTCATCGATGACGAGCTGGAGGACATCCCCGGGGTCCGCTCCTCCCACACCGACGTGAAGACCGGGCGCACCACCGTCCGCCTGGACGAAGGCGCCGACGTGGCCA
This sequence comes from Streptomyces dengpaensis, assembly GCF_002946835.1. Taxonomy (NCBI): domain Bacteria; kingdom Bacillati; phylum Actinomycetota; class Actinomycetes; order Kitasatosporales; family Streptomycetaceae; genus Streptomyces; species Streptomyces dengpaensis. The sequence goes on along the minus strand of NZ_CP026652.1, from coordinate 8,435,947 downwards.
CGGCCGTACTCGTCGCGGCGGTGGAGCAGGCCGGCGACTACACGGCCCGCCCGGCCGACTGACACGACAACGCCCAAGCCCAAGGTGGCCCGGCCGGGGGAAGCCCTCCGGCCGGGTCCTGCGGAGGGGCGACGCTTACGTGCTCAGGAGTCGCCCGGCGGCGAGGATGAGCCCATGCCCGAGCCGAGCAGCAACGAGCGGCTGCGCCGCTACTGGGACAAGCATGCCCGCTCCTACGACCGGCAGATGCGGTTCTTCGACCGCACCCTGTTCGGCGAGAGCCGCGTCTGGGTGTGTTCCCAAGCCAGCGGCGACGTTCTGGAGGTCGCCATCGGCACCGGTCTGAACCTGCCCCTCTACCCTCCGGGTAGGCGGCTGACTGGCATCGAGTGGAGCCCGCAGATGCTGGCCGTCGCCCGGCGCCGTGCAGGCAGGCTCGATCTGGCCGCGGACCTGCGCGAGGGTGACGCCCAGGCCCTGCCGTTCCCGGACGCGTCCTTCGACACCGTGGTGTGCACCCTCTCGCTGTGCGCGATCCCCGACGACCAGCGCGCGATCGCGGAGATGAGCCGCGTGCTCAGGCCCGGCGGCCAGCTCCTCCTGCTGGACCACGTCCCCAGCACCACCTGGCCCGTCCGCGCGCTGCAGCGGATCATCGAACTCATCACCGTGCCGATGGGCGGGGAGCATCTGCTGCGCCGGCCCCTCCGGCACGTTCAGGCGGCGGGCCTGGAGATCGAGCAGCACGGCCGGTTCAAGCTCGGCATCGTCGAACGCCTCACCGCCCGCAAGCCCACAGCCGGGCCCGCCGACAGATGAAGCACCCTCCGGGTGGGCGGCAGGTGCGCCGAAGGGGCGGCCCGGACTTCGATCTGGCTGCCCCTCGGTGCGAGTGCCTGTGTCAGCGCAGTGGCTGGAAGCGGCGCAGCCGCAGGCTGTTGGAGACCACGAAGACCGAGGAGAACGCCATCGCGGCCCCGGCGATCATGGGGTTGAGCAGGCCGAGCGCGGCCAGCGGCAGCGCGGCCACGTTGTAGGCGAAGGCCCAGAACAGGTTGGCCTTGATGGTCCGGAGGGTGCGGCGGGCCAGCCGGATCGCGTCCGCCGCCGCGCGCAGGTCTCCCCGTACCAGGGTGAGGTCGGATGCGGCGATCGCGGCATCGGTGCCGGTGCCCATGGCCAGGCCCAAGTCGGCCTGGGCGAGGGCGGCCGCGTCGTTGACGCCGTCGCCGACCATCGCCACTACCCGCCCCTGCCGCTGGAGGCGTTCGACCTCGGCGACCTTGTCCTCCGGGTGCACTTCGGCGATCACCTGGTCGATGCCGACCTCGGCCGCGACCGCGCGTGCCGCCGCCGTGTTGTCGCCGGTCAGCAGGACGGAGGTGAGCCCGAGCCGCTTGAGGTCAGCCACCGCCGCGGCGCTGGTCGGCTTGACGGTGTCGGCGACCACCAGCGCGCCGCGCACGCGCCCGCCCCAGGCGGCGAAGACGACCGTACGGCCCTGGGCCTCGGCCTCCTTCTGGGCGCGGACGAGCTCGTCGGGCAGCACCTGACTCTGGTCTTCCAGCCACGCCGACCGGCCCGCGCGTTCCGTGCGTCCCTCGACCTGCCCGGTCACGCCCCGGCCCTGGGTGTTGGCGAAGCCGGTCACGGCTGGCAGCGAACCCAGGCGCTCCCGGGCGGCGTTGGAGATGGCGGCGGCAATCGGGTGTTCGCTGGCGTCCTCCAGGGCGCCGGCCAGCCGCAGCACCTGCTGCTCGTCCTCGCCGTTGGCCGGTACGACGCCGACGAGGTGCATCCTGCCCTCGGTGACGGTGCCGGTCTTGTCCAGGACGACGGTGTCGATCCGCCGCGTCGACTCCAGCACCTCCGGGCCGCGGATCAGCAGCCCGAGCTGGGCGCCGCGTCCGGTGCCGACCATTAGCGCGGTCGGCGTGGCGAGCCCCAGCGCGCAGGGGCAGGCGATGATCACCACAGCGATGGCGGCGGTCAGCGCGGTAGCGGCCGAGGCTCCGGTCGCCATCCACACGGCGAAGGTGCCGATCGACAGGGCAATGACGACGGGGACGAACGCCGCCGAGATCCGGTCGGCCAGGCGCTGCACCTCCGCCTTGCCGGTCTGGGCCCGCTCCACCAGCGCGGCGATCTGCGCCAGTTTTGTGTCCGACCCGACCCGCCTGGCGCGCACAACGAGGCGCCCGTGGCTGTTGACGGTGGCGCCGGTGACCTGTGCGCCGGGTTCGACCTCCACCGGCACGCTCTCACCGGTCAGCAGCGACTCGTCCACCGCTGATGCGCCCTCGACGACCTGACCGTCCGTGGCGATCTTCTCGCCGGGCCGCACCAGGAACAGGTCGCCGACCGCCAACTCCTCGACCGGGATCCGGACTTCTGTTCCGTCGCGCAGTACGGCGACGTCCTTGGCACCCAGGTCCATCAGCGCCCGGATCGCGTCCCCGGCCCGCCGCTTGGCACGGGCCTCGAAGAACCGGCCCGCCAGCAGGAAGGCCGTCAGGACGACGGCCACCTCCAGGTACAGGTGATGCCCACCCAGCGCCAAGGTCCCCGCGCTCCACAGGTAGGCGGCCAGCACGCCCAGCGACACGAGAGTGTCCATCGTCGCCGACCCGTGCCGCAGGTTCAGGGCTGCGGCCCGGTGGAACGGCCACGCGCCCCACGCCACGACAGGGGTCGCCAGCGCGAGCGCGATCCACTCCCAGCCGGGGAAGTGCAGCGGGGAGATCATCGACACCAGGACGACGGGCAGGCCGAGCAGCGCCGAGGCGATCAGGCGGCGGCGCAGCCCGGAAAGGTGTGCGCCCTCGGCGTCGACCGTCTCATCGTCCGCGCCCGGTGCGCCGCTCCGGGGCGCCTCGGCGCCGTAACCGATCGCTTCGACGGCGGCTATCAGCTGTGCCACCTCGACTGCCAGGTCCTCACGGGTGACGTGCGCGGTCGCGGTCGCCAGGTTCACCGTCGCGGTCACTCCGGGCAGCTTGCCCAGCTTCCGCTCGACCCGCGCCACGCACGAGGCGCAGGTCATCCCGGTGATGGCCAGTTCTATGGACTGCTCGGCATCGGCCCGAGTGGTGGTCGTCACGGCAGCACTCCTCTCTCTCAGTCGCGTACGGCCGGTGCCACAACGGCGAAGCCCTGCCCGGCGGCGGGACGCCAGCTCAGCTCGCCCCCGTACAGACGGCGCAGCACAGCAGGCGGCTCGTGGTAGCAGAACACGGACGTCTCGGCGCCGACGATCGCCGGGGTGTCGATGAACAGCGGCAGCTCGGCCAGGAAGTAACGCACCGCCCGCTCCACCTGCTCCTCGTCCGGCGCCTGCCCTGCGGGCAGCTTCCCCGCCAGCACCCACCCGGTCGCCTCCCGGCAGGCGTCCCGAAAGGCTACGTCCTCGCCGTACCGGCGCAGCCCGCCCGCATGGAGACGGCCGAACACCGCATTGGCCTCCAGCTCAGCCCAACCCAGCACCCGCGCCTCCGTGTCCGTCACACCGAGCGAACCCAGCGCGGTGACGATCTTGTTGCGGGTGTACTGGCCCTGCCTGCGAGCCTTCCACGCCGCCTTCTCCGGGGCGTATCCCAGCGCCTCGAAGGTGAACGCACTCGGCACGTCGGGCACGAAGAAGTCCACCCGCTCGAACCGGTCGAGCCCCCACGCCGCCAGCTCGCGGATCCGGGCCGTGGAGAAGTAGCTGTTGAACGGGGAGATCCCGAAGCAGACGTGCTCGGCCCGCTCGACCGCCTCGGCGCACCGGCCGCTCAGCGGAGTCACCGACATCGCCGCTGTACGGCCGCCGCTGTCGCCTTGGTCTGTGCTCATGCCCCGGACGCTAAAACCTTGCCCATAGGGCAAGGTCAAGCGCACACTGAAACCCTTCGCACGAACGGAGCCCCACCATGCTCACCGTCGGCCGCGTCGCCGCCCAGACCGGACTGAGCCCCAAGGCCGTCCGCCTCTACGAGGCCAACGGCCTCATCGACCCACCCGAGCGCACCGCCGCCGGCTACCGCACCTACACCGACGACGCCGTCCCCGTCCTCGGCTTCATCCGCCAGGCCCAGGCCCTCGGCCTCAGCCTCAAGGAGATCAAGGGCATCCTCGACCTCCAGCGCAGTGGCGAACAGCCCTGCGCCCTCGTCACCGACCTGCTCGACAAGCACCTCGCCGACATCGACCGCCGCATCGCCGACCTCCGAGCCCTCCGTACGACCCTCCGGCACGCCCGCGCCCAGGCCGACCAGGCGGCCGACCGTGGCGAGGGTGCAGTGGTCTGCCGCATCATCGAGAACGCCGCCGACTGACCGCCGCCGCTTGCTCACCCCGAGGAGCGGCGTGGCATGTGGTGTCGTCGCAGGGCTCGCAGCAGCAGGGGCAGGCCGACGGCTGCGGGCAGGAACCAGAACGTCAGTGGGGGCAGCAGGTTCCACAGGGGCAGTCGGGGGCCGTTGTCGACGTAGAACGCGGTCAACATGGCGACGTACGAGAGCGCCATGCCGGTGATGTGGCGCGACCGCCAGCCCCGATGATGCACGCGGCGGACGCGCCAGCCGTACCCGGCCGAGGCGAACGCGAGGGCGCCAAGGATCAGCAGGTAAGCGGTGTGTGGCCGAGCTGTCGCGACGACCGCGGCCGAGGCGGTGAGAACGGCCAGCGCGCCGAGATAGGCGCGCCCGCTGCGCGGATGACGGCCGGGACGCTTCGGCGCAAGCATCGCCGTCGCGCCGGCGGTGACCGCGGTCAGCCCGGCCGCGATGTGGATGACGATGATGGTCCGCAGCAGCACCGCACTCCCCCATGCGTAGCCAACCTACCTATACATCGAAGAGTAGCATTGCTACCTATGAAGGAGGCGCAGCTCCTCAAGGGCCATCTCGACCCCCTGCTTCTCGCCACGCTGGAGGCGGGGCCGCGGCATGGTTATGCCGTGATCGAGGCACTGAGGGAGGGCAGTGGCGGGAGGTTCGACCTGCCCACCGGCACGGTCTACCCGGCTCTGCACCGTCTTGAGGATGCCGGACTGATCGGCGGTGTGTGGTTGGTCGTCGACGGTCGCCGCCGCCGCACCTACTCCCTCACCGAGGCCGGCCAGAAGAGCCTGCACACCGAACGCGCCACGTGGCGGGAGTTCGCCGCGACCGTCACCGCGCTGCTGGAGCCCCCGCCGTGTCCGGCCACCCGCTGATCGACGACTACCTCGCCCGGCTGGGCCGCTGCCTGCCCGCCGACGTGCCGCCACTTGGGCATCAGCGGCGACTCTCGGACTGCCGCCCGCGCCGCGCTCGCCGAATTCGGTGGCGTGACCGAGGTCGTCACTGCCTTCACCCTTCAGTCGCCCGGGTGCCGCACGGCGCGGACGCTCCTCGCCACAGGGCCTGTGGCCGCCGCGTCCTGGGCCGTCGTGCTGATCACCGGCCGCGCCTGGACCTGGCCGATCGCTGTCCCGGCCCGGCTGGCACTCGGCGTACTCCTGTGCGCCGTTGTCGCCGCGCTGTTCACCGCCGCCGTAGGCCGTACCAACTACGCCAGGACGCGGACAGCCGTCATCACGGGAGGTGTCGGCCTGGTGGTCCTCGACGCGGCCGTCCTCGTCGGCGCCGCACTGGCGGCCCCGGCGGTCACCTGGCCGCTGGTCCTAGCGGCCGTGATCAGCATCGCCCGGATCGGCTTCACCCTGCGAGCCCTTCCGAGCGTCATCGCCGCCTGAGGCCGGACATCGCCGAGGACGCGACGCCCAGGGCGCCGGCCTCAGCCTCGCCGAGATCCGCTCGGTCCTGGAACTGCGCGACGACGGCCAGGCCCCTGCGGGCATGTCACCGAGCTGATCAACGCACACCTTGCCGAAATCGACCGCCGCATGGCCGAGCTCGTCGCGGCCCGTGCGGCGCTGCGCGGACTCGCCCGTCGTGCGACCCAAACCGACCCGGCCACGTGTACCGAAGGCGACATCTGCCGCAACCTCACGACTTCAGTGTGACGCCGACTAGACCCGCCGCCCGAATACGACTGCTCACGTCGGGCGACTGGCCGTCGCGGGCCGGTCGGCGAGGTTGGCGGCCGCGCCGCCGAGGATGGCGGCGAGTGCGGTGCCCCACGGGCGGCGGCCGCCACAGCGCGATCGCGACGGCGGCGATCAAACCGGTAACGGCGAGCATGGTCCAGACGGGCGCGTCGGCGGCAAAGGAGAACGCGACGCCGGGGTTGAAGGCGAGCTGGACGTCGAGTGGGCCGCCTTCGACCGGGGCGCCGGGCAGGGCCTGCTCGGCCCATGCCTTGATGGCCAGGTCCGTCCCGGCGAGGACGGCGGCCAGAGTCAGCAGCTCGGTCCGGCGCCTGAGGGCGCCGGACCGAGCTGCTGACTCGCTGATGGAGGCGGTCACTTGCAGCCGTCCGAGCAGGAGGCCGCCTCGCCGGACTCGGCGGGCTTGTCGTCTTCGCAGCCGTCGTCGCAGACGAGTTCACCTTCCCAGGCTTCCTTGCCCTCCATGACCGCGAAGGCGGCAATGACGAATCCGGCGACCGGGTCCAGCCAGGTCCAGCCGAACGCGGCGAACGCGAGCAGGCCGACAAAGGTCGACACGCTCAGCCAGGCGCACAGCTTGGTCTCAACGGCATCGGCGACGACCAGACGGGAGTTCATCTCCTGCCCGGCCTTGCGCTTGGCATGGGCCAGCCACGGCATGATCACGATAGACAGGCCGGTCAGGGCGATGCCGACGAGGGAGGTGTCGGGCTTCTCCCCGCCGATCAGGTCGCGGACGCCTTCGACGGTGACGTAGGCGGCGAGCGCGAAGAACGTGACGGCGATGAACTTTAGCGCCCGGCGTTCCTTGGCCTCGTCCGGCTCGCCGCCCTTGATCTCCGCCAGCAGCCGTACGAGGACGACCACGGCGGCGGCGACCTCGATCCCGGAGTCGATGCCGAAGCCGATCAGCGAGACCGCCCCGGCCACCGTGCCGGCGGCGACGGCGATGATGCCCTCGATGACGTTGTAGCCGATGGTGAACTTCGCGTAGCGCACCGCGCGGTGCGCGGCCGGGCTGGTCACGTCGGGCGTGGCGGCGGGGGCGGTGCTCATCGGGCGGGCTCCTCGGGGGCGGGGTGGGTGCCGTAGGTGGGGCATAGGTCGACGGCCTCGCCGGTCGCGGCGAGCAACTGCTCGGCGGCAGCGAGCAGGTCCAGCAGCTCGGGGCGGGCGAGCGAGTACAGAGAGGCCCGGCCCTGCGGCCGGGAGGTGATCAGCCCGCAGTCACGTAGGCAGGACAGGTGTGCCGAGACGGTCGACTGCGCCAGCCCCACACCGCTGACCAGGTCCGTGACCCGGGCCTCACCCTCCGCGAGGCGGCGCAGGATCGCCAGCCGGCCGGGTCGCCCAGGGAGCTGAACAGGGCCACCGCGGCCGACGGCGCCCCGCAAGAGGTGGCCGCGCTACCACTCGATGACATCTATGGGGGTCGTGTCATGTTGATGAACCGGATCGAGAGAGCGGCGGTCAACAGCGCCGCCCGCCGGGCACTCCAACGCTTCTACGAGGTTCCGGCCCTCCTGCGCTTGGCCGGCGGGCCGCTGCCGCCCGACAGCCGTGCAGTGGAGATCGGCTGCGGATCCGGCTACGGCACGCGGATGATCGTCGACCGCTTCCGCGCCGCGAAGGTCGACGCGCTCGACCTGGACCCGACGATGGTGACCAAGGCCCGGCGCCGGCTGTCGGACCGGACGGGCCAGGTGCGACTGAAGGTGGGCGACGCCACTGATCCGAAGACCGCGTTCGGCGCCGAGGACGGCACGTACGACGCGGCATTCGACTTCGCGATCATAAGCTCTCGGGCGTGCTGCTCGCGCCGGGTCTGGTGCATCTGACGTTCGAGACCATGCTCGGCGAGTGCAGGACCAGGCACAGTTCGATCTGGCGCAAGGGGGACGGAGCCGCGGGCTGGCGGATGTACTACCACCAGGCCACACGCGTGCCCTCCGGTATGGGAAAAGGCCCTATCACGCCGTCTGCTTCGGTTTCCTCGCCCAGCGGACGGAGTCGGGTCTCTTGACGGTGGCCGGTGGCCAGTTCGAGAATGACACGTCATTCCGCGTTCCGCTGACGTGAGGGGAACTCCGTGCCCGCAGGTGTGGTCGACAAGCGGGACGCGATCCTGCGCGCCGCGGGAAAGGTATTCGCCGAACGCGGCTACCACGCGACCGGTATCTCCGACATCGCGCGGGAGCTCGGCGCCGGACACGGCACGTTCTACCGTTACTTCAAGAACAAGGAGGACATCGCGCGGAGCGTGGTGTCGCGGGCGCTCGGCCGGATAACGGACGCGCTGTCCGACGAAGACCCCAGCTCCTCGCAGACCCTGTCGCAGTACCGGGAGCAGGTCAGGCGGATCGGCCACAAGTTGTTCGAGCTCGTCCTGGCGGAACCGGAGTTGGGCCGCATTCTGTTCTACGACGCGATAGCCATCGACCGCGCCGAGCCCGACCTCGCGGGCCAGGCCATGGAGGCGGCAGCCGCGTACACCGCCGCGTTCATCCGCAACGGCCAGGACCGTGGCTTTCTGCGTCGCGATCTGGACGCTCATGTGGTCGGGCTCGCGGTGAACGGGATGATCGTGACCGGAACCGTACGCCTGCTGCACGTGCAGGACCCGGCCGGCATGCGTCAGCCGTGGATCCACACGGTGGAAACCCTCATGTTCGACGGCCTCGGCTCCTCCTGAGCCGCAGGCCCGCAAGGACCGTTCATTTTCCCTGCCTTCGAAGCGGAATGACGTGTCATTCCGGAAAGGAGAGCACGATGGTCCAGGTCGACGTCTTCTGGTCGTACGGCATCGGCGCAAGCTTCGCGACCGCCGCCGCGTACCGGCTCGCCAGCAGGCCCGGCTCGCCCCGCCGCCGCGTCCTTCGGTGGTCGGACCCGTACCTGATGGGCACCGTCCTGTACTGCTCGGTGCTGTTCGCGCCCAGCGGCGTATGGCTGCTCTGGGGCTTCCCGGACTGGGAGACGATGCAGGTGGCGCGTGGGCACGAAGCGCTGCCCGCCTGGCTGGTTGCCCTGTTCGCCGCAACCAACGTGAGCCAGGGCCTGCTCGGATACTGGGTCGCTGCGCGGCTGATCGCGGCCGGCCGCGTGTACGCCGCCTTCCTCCAGGCCGGAGTGGGCTACCTCGGGATGTTCTTCATCCTGGTCCACGGGTGGGACGGGCGCGGGTACCAGCGGTTCTTCTCGGCCGACCGGAAGACCTTCGCGGCCTGGCCGGAGCACCCGGGCTTCGGGCAGGTCCTGTCGCGCGTCGGCGACTGGCTGTCTTCGCCGGTCGCGCTGACGCTGTACGGGATGGGAGCTGTCCTCGTACCCGTGATGCTGGCAGCGATGGTCTACTGGCTCGGGTCGGGCGAGCGTGAGCCGGGCAGCGGTGCGGCACCCGGGCACGTCCGCATCGTGCTCGCGGTGCTGGGTGCCGTCTTCGCAGTGGCGCTCGGCAGCGCCGTAGCCTCAAGTGTTCTGATCCATCTGCTGGACTGGTGGCTCGGCGTGCCCGCCGCGGCGGCCCTCATCTCCGTGGCCGTCGTCCGGCGTGGGACAGGTGTGGCCCACCGCGCCTTCGGGCTGCTGGCCCTGCCCGACGTTCACAGCGGCCGCCCGCGGCACGTGCCGTCGGCCGGCTGACGGCGTTGGGAGGATCCCCAGTGTCACGACATGCCGGAAATCACCCCGGCCGGCTCCTAGACGGCACCGAGCCCGGGGGGCAGCGCAGCGTGCTGCCCCCCCGGCGCCCACGCCACCGGCCAGTCGGCGACCGCATCCTCCTGGACACGTTCATCGGCCGCCCGGTGCCATACCGGGGAGCGGCACGGGTCTTCGCCGAACTGGAGCTGATCACCGTCAGAACGGGCCAGCCCGAGTGGGGCGTCGGTCACGGCAGCGTGGAGGGGTTACTTCTCGTCGAAGACGAGGTCCTCCGGTGCGTCGGTGAGTCGAACGGTGTTGCCGTTCGTGACATTGACGACGGTGTCGAATCCCGTCCACTGCCCGGTGGAGAGGATGAACAGCCGGTCCTCCCGCTGCTCCAGGTAGTCGTGGAAGCCGTCCAGTGAGGGATCGCCGTCGTTGAGCTGTAGATAGTCCGCCAGCCGGCGGAACAGCTTGGGAAGCAGCACCGCGGCGTCGGTCAGGGTGGACATCCCCTCCACCTTCGCCCCGCTCTGCGTCTGGTCCTTGGGCCACAACCCCGTGCCGGCCTGCTGGGCCTGCTGCGCCGCCGCGGTCATCTCCTCGCGCAGGTCGACGAAGAGCTTGCGGTAGAAGGTGGGGTAGGCCAGCCCCTCGGCGAGCTGGTGATGATTGGCCGTCTGGCGCAGATGGTCCGTGGTGACGTTGATGAACGTGCCGCTGCCGCCCGGAGCGTCACTGCCGCGGCCGGCGAAGGCCACGCAGCGCCCGTGGACGTCCGCGCTGCGGGTGAGGATGTAGCCCGGCCGGGACTCGGGGCTGCTGCTGGTGACGATGCGGTGGGCGTTGCCCTGCACGTCGTCGAAGCCCAGCCAGGACAGCAACTCGTCGGCAGCCTTGCCGGCGAACGAGGCCGGCTGATGCAACTCGGGTCCCCGGGGCGGGCGGTAGCGGGTCTCCAGGGTGTCGAACGCGAAGCCGAGTGCTACGACGAGGACATGGAGGCCTACGCACGGCTCCTGAGCACCCCGGGCCGGACGGTGACCATCAGGCTGGACGGCATCCTCGTCACGTTCAGCGACCCGCCGACCAGGCCCTGACCTGCAACTTTCAGGGTGAGGCAGCGCCGCGAAAATCGGTTACCTGAGAGGGTGGCTCCCTCCCGGCGCCGCCGGAAGTCCGTCAATCCAGCACTGCAGGCCTCGCGACCCCTCCCGCCGCGAGTACGCGTGAAGACGCCCCTTGCACGGTCCACATGAGCCGTGCAGGGGGCGCTTCGTCGTATCCGGGGTCAGCGCAGCGCGTCGATGGCCTTCACAATCAGGGCGCGCGCGCCTGCGCCGTACACGGCCATGCCATGCAACTGCTCGAAGGCCTTCAGGTACAGCACGATCTCCGAGGGCTGCGTGATGTTCACTTCCGCCGACAGGAACTCCACCGACACGAGGGTGTCGTCGTACACATGGAACGTCTCGATGGGCCACTGCAGGCGCTCGCGCGTGGCCATGGGGATGATGCCCAGCGACACCTGCGGGAGGGCTCCAGCGGCGAGCAGGTAGCCGAGCTGGGCAGCCATCGCGTCCTCGTCACCCATCTGGGAGTACAGGACCGCTTCCTCGATGAGCATCACAAAGCGGTGCCCCGGTTCGTGGATGATGCGGGAGCGTTCGACCCGCGCGGCCGCGGCTCCGGCGCCATCGTTGGAGGGGATGCCGCGGAAGTCGGCGATGTTGCTGAGCAGCGCGGCCGCGTATCCCTCGGTCTGCAGCAGGCCCGGGACCATCGTCGACGAGTAGATCCGGAACAGCCGCGTGTCGTGGAAGAACTGCACGACACTGTCCTGCAGTTGCTTCATCCCTCGGCGCACTTGGTGACGCCACTCGCTGTACATCGACTCGGCGTTCAGGGACTGGGTGACCAGGTCTTGCGCCTGCTCGGCCGCATCGCAGGCGGTGGCCCAGGCTCGTATGTCGTTGGCCGAGGGGGCAGTGACGGCGTTCTCGATCCGGGACGTCTTGGAGTGGTGCCAGCCGCACCGGCCGGCCAGCTCGACGACCGTCAGCCCAGCGTTCTTGCGGAGGTCTCGCAGCCGGAGCGCGACGACTTCGCGCGCCGCCTGGGCAGACGAGGACGGGGAGGTGGTCATGAGCTGGCCTGTCCGGTGCTTCCTGTCAGTGGGTCTCGTACTGGTCGTGTGGGGTGGCGCGCGCCCACACCGCTTCGAACGCCTCGGTGCACAGCTTGGCGGCGGCCGGGTCGTCCGTAATCTCCTCCCCGGTCCAGGATCCATCGCCGGCGAAGTGGTTCCAGTGGACCCACTGATCGTCGAACAGCCAGAAGTCGTTTCCCGGCAGGGCGATGTCGGATGCCCGGCGGCGCGGCAGCCATCGCACCTGCTCGCCTGCGGCGACGTTGGTGAAGGTGCCGTCGTACAGGAACTTCGTGTACTCGCTGACCGGTTCGGACACGATCCGGGCCCGACGCACCACGATGCCGCGGCCCACGGTCTCCTGGATCAGGTCGAGCCACTGCCGCCACCACGACTCTCGGTCGGATGGGTCGTGGCGGAAACCGTTCCGCCACTCGGCGAACGGGCCCTCTTCGTAGTCGACGGCGTAGGAGTCGCGCATCTCCAAGTGCTCAGCAGAGTGCCTGCAGTTCGCGATCAGCTCATCGAATGTCGGCACGCTCGACGGCATCGCACGCCTCCCTGATCATGTGCACCATCCTGGCCGGGATACGGATCACGGCCTCGCTTTCCGGGATCCCCTTCCCGTGCCCGGGCACCTCGAACGCGGCGCATTCCGCTTCCTTCGGTGCCTGGCTTCCAGCCCTGGAAGACGAGTTCCTTCTTCTCCTGGTCAACCCACACTGTGGGACTCTGCTTGTCCCCGGTGTTCGGGTCGATGCCGATGAACAGTAGCGACATGGCTGCCTCCGTCTATGGGATGTGCAGTTGTGTGCAACACCGTCATCCCATAGGGCTAGTCGGTCAAGAGGGCAAAACGGCCATCACTCTGGTCTGGCGCAGGTTCATAGACAGATCTGCACATTGCTGGCTGTGTTGCACATCGGGCTTCTAGCGTCGTGGCCAGCGGAAGCCCGACCACTCTGCCCGTGCACACGCCGCGCTCCGGTGTCTGGGCAGGCCCACGCCAGCGGAGGCACGCGGATGAAGACGACCATGGACCCGCCGATCACGCTCGAACTCCCCCTCAGCGAACCCGCCCCCGCATCGGGCTGTGGTGTCTGCGGGGCGCTGGCCCGGCAGCGGGCCGAGTACACGACCGCAGGGAACCCGTCGCGGGCGACGGACTGCAGCATCGAGATCCGCAACCACCCGCACAAGGGCGGCGCGTCGTGAGCGGCGTAAGGCGGGAGTGGCGCGACTCGGGAAGCGCGTCAGGCCACATCAGATGGTCGCCGACAGCGGCACGTACAACCGCATCCAGACCGCGTACCGCGCCTACATCGACCACGCCACCACGTGCGACGGCTGCGGGCACGGAGAGCGGCGGTGCGCGGAGGCGGACCAGCTGTGGAGGACGTACCGCGCCGCGCGCACCTAGCCCCCGCCCGACCCCGTACCCCCGTGAGCTCTGGGGGCGGGCGGGACCAGGCCCCGGCCGGACCGGAATCCCGGCCGGGGCCGCTTCATTCCCACGAAGCACTTTCGTCATCTTCACTGCTTTTCTGTACCGCCGCTGCAATCATCCGTCCTCAAGCACTGAGTCCTTGGGGGACAACTTGGCCTGGCTCACAAACAGGACCAAGGCTTCGGCGTAGTCGTATGGCGTCCGATTTGTGGCTAAGCAAGGTCGACTTCGGCAAGATCGAAAACCTTCGCAACGCGCCATGCCGCGGGAGGGGGCGGCGGCATCCCGCCATGGTGCGAAACCGCCGCCCGCCCTCCGGCCCAGCCCTTGCTTCACCTATCGAGATTCGATAGATTCCCATCGTAGCTCGATGGAAGGATGGGTCATGGGAAAGCTGGCAGTGCGCGCGCTGCGCGCCGTGCTCGTGGTGGTGCTCACCGGCACCGTGTTCGTACAGGCATTGATGGTGTGGGCGTTGGTCAGCGGGAGCGACCCGGAGGACGGGTCGCTCCCGCTGACCCCGCTGCGCGTGATCACGATCCTGGGCATCGGGACGGCCCAGGTCGCCCTGGTCTGTGTATGGCGACTGGTAACGATGGTGCGACGCGGAACCGTGTTCTCCCACGCCGCCTTCCGGTACGTGGACGTCATCATCGGCGCGATCGTTGCGGCTGCTCTCGTGTGGTTCGCAGTCACGGTCCTCAACGCGCCGGGCCAGCGGGACGACCCGGGCGTCACCCTCATCATGGGCGGGATTGGCGTGGCCATCCTGGGAGTCGCGCTCATCGTGCTCGTGCTGCGGATGCTGCTCGCCCAGGCCGTCGCCCGCGACGTCGAAGCGGCGCAGATGCAGGCCGAGTTGGACGAGGTGATCTGATGCCGATCGCCGTCGACATCGACGTGATGCTGGCCAGGCGGAAGATGTCCGTGGGCGAACTCGCTGACCGCGTAGGGATCACGCCCGCCAACCTGGCGGTACTCAAGAACGGCCGCGCCAAGGCGGTGCGCTTTGCGACGCTCGCCGCGCTCTGCGAGGTGCTCAAGTGCCAGCCAGGCGATCTGCTTCGCTGGGAGGCCGAGGACACCGCGGGCGAATGAACCGTGCCTGCCGACGCGTCATCGCCGATCCCGCTTGCCTTTGACCAACTCCGCGAGCATCCCGGGGCCGTACCCGGGGAGATCCCGGGCCTGCTGGAGCGTCTGGCCGAGGTGCCCGACCCTCGCAATCCGCGCGGCGTACGGCACGCTCTGGTCGTCATGCTTGCGCTGACCGCGTGCGCGGTTCTGGCCGGAGCGACCTCCCTGCTGGCGGTGGGTGAGTGGATCACCGACGCCCCGCCGTCCGTCCTGGAGCATCTCGGCGTACGGCCCGATCCGCTCTTCCCGAAGCGGTGCCTGCCGGCGGAGGCGACGGTGCGTCGGCTGCTGGGCCGCATCGACGGCGACGCGTTGGACCGGGCGGTGGGCCGCTGGCTGGCCGACCGGCGCGCTGGGGCCGACGGCCGGCTGCACGCAGTGGCGGTCGACGGCAAGACCCTACGCGGAGCGGCCAGGGCCACGGGCCGCAAGATTCATCTACTCGCCGCCTGTGACCACCTCTCCGGCCTGGTCCTGGCCCAACTCGACGTTGGCGAGAAGACCAACGAGATCACCTGCTTCCAGCCTCTGCTGGAGACCCTCGCCGATCTGGCGGGCGTGGTCGTGACCAGCGACGCCATGCACACCCAGCGCGAGCACGCCAGCTACCTGCTCGGCCGAGGCGCGCAGTACTTCGTGATCGCGAAAGGGAACCAGAAGAAGCTCCACAAGCAGCTCAAATCCCTTCCCTGGAAGCAGATCCCGCTGCAGGGCCGCACCCACGACACCGGCCACGGACGCGGTGAGATCCGCCGCATCAAGGTGTGCACGGCGAACAGCCTGCTCTTTCCCGGCGCCCGCCAGGCCATCCAGCTCAAACGCCGCCGAATGGACCGCAAGACCGGCAAGGTCAGCATCAAGACCGTCTACGCGGTCACCAGCCTCACTGCGGAACAGGCCACACCCGCCGAGCTCGCTCGGCTGATCCGCAGCCACTGGAAGATCGAAGCCCTGCACCACGTCCGAGACGTGACGTTCGCCGAGGACGCCTCCCAGCTGCGGCTCCGCACCCCGCGCCATGGCGACCTGGCGCAACCTCGCCATCGGCGCCCTTCGCCTCGCCGGGAAGAGCAGCATCGCCGCCGGCCTCCGGCGCAACGCCCGCGACGCCAGCCGACCTCTCGCCCTCCTCGGACTCACATGATCACGAAACGGACGTCACGCGACTACGCCGAAGCCCTGACCGTGGAGGGACTTCGTGAAGTCCGTACCTGCGCGATGGGGTGCAGGCGGGCGGTGTTGCCCATCCCCTCCACCGTCACCAGGTCCTCGGCGTCCGGCACCGGCTGCACAGCCGTCCACTGCTTGAGCTCCACCACCACATAGGACGGCTCGCCTGTGACGGGGTGGGCGCCGGCCAGCAGGGCGTCGACCCGGTAGTTGGAGAGCGGCACCGGATACTCGATGAGGACCTCGACGTCCCCCAGGCCCGCGTCGAGCAGGGTGTGGGCGAGCGCGGGAAGACTGTTGCCCCACGACCTCTTCTCACTCACCCCGGCCTCAAAGCCGTAGGTGAACCGGAACTGCGTGGCCAGGCTCTCCACCAGCGAGCCGGCACCCACCGCCTCCACCACGGGCCGCGAAAAACAGAGATCACTCTAACTGCCGCTACTGACAACCGGCAGGGCCTCTCCCTCCACCGCCGCCATCCCTCCAGGCCGGCAGGTCAATCCAGGGCTTCGGCCTCGATGATGTCCTCGAGGTGGGTGCCGTGAGCCCAATGCTGCAACTCCCTGGCCGCCTACGTCGAGACCTACTACCGGGCGCCCGACGACCGCTTCCTCCCCCCACATGGCCACCCACGCCTAAAGCCCAAGACCGGGAAGTTAGGGTCCGTCGGTGCTGGTCAGGAGGGTGACGTCGATGGTCACGGCGGTTTTGTGTCCGACGCTGCCTTTGGTCTTGTCGTAGGCGTAGGGCGACAGGGTGCGTTTGACGCAGCGGGGGCTGGTGCGTGAACGACGCCTGGCAGGTGCGAGGTTGCGGGCGTGGACCAGGACTGCCGTGAGGTCGGCCGGGTCGGACGATCTGGCGGTGATCACCGTCAGCCGAACCGTGTGCAGTGCGACGGTCAACGAGAGCCTGTCCGGGTCCAGGCGAGCGGTGGCGGCGGCTTCGATGAGGGCTCGCAGGGTGGTCTGATAGAGCACCAGCAGTGCATAGAGCTCGTGCTCAACGCCACCCACGGTGTGGGAACGAAGGACACGGTCCGCTCCGCGCAGGGTCACTTTCACTCCGTAGTAGGACTCGGTGTCAGGCGCGGCGGGCGGCGACGCGGGCCGGAGTCGGCCAGCGCACGTCGTGCACCCAGCCGAGGCGTTCGAGGAGGCGGATGACGGCGGCCGACGGGTCGAGCTGGCCGCGGTCGACGCCGTGGCGGGCGCTGGTGGGGTCGGCGTGGTGGAGGCTGTGCCAGCTCTAGCCGAACGAGAGCAGGGCGAGCGGCCACAGGTTGGTGGCCCGGTCGTGGCGCCGGGTGCGGAAGGGGCGCTCACCGATCATGTGGCAGATGGAGTTCACGCTCCACGTGACGTGGTGGAGCAGCGCTATGCGGACAAGTCCCGCCCACAGCAGGGCGGTTACGCCGTGCAGCCAGGAGCCGCCGATGGCCCAGCCCGCCGCGAACGGCAGGGCGAGCGTGAGGACGCACAGCGCCGGGAAGTCGCGGTTGACGGCACGGATGTCGCGGTCGCCAGGAGATCGGGCCGTAACGTTCGGCGGGCGTACGGTCGTTGCGGAACAGCCAGCCGACGTGCGCGTGCAGCAGTCCGCACAACTGGCCGCGCAGATGCGTGCCGTAGCGGTACGGCGAGTGCGGGTCGCCGGGGCGGTCCGCGAAGGCGTGATGGCGGCGGTGGATGGCGACCCAGCCGATGACATCGCCCTGGAAGCTCATCGAACCGGCCACCGCGAGCGCGATGCGCACGGGGCGGACGGCCCGGTAGCCGCCGTGGGTGAGGCCGCGGTGGAAGCCGACCGTGACGCCCCGGCCGGTGACGGTGTAGAGGACGAGCGCGAGGACGATGTCGGCCGGGTGGATGAGCCGGCCCCACAGCAGCCAGCCAGGCGATCGCCACGAACGGCAGGACGACGATCACCGCAGTGACGGCGGCGTACAGTCGCTCACCGCCGTCGCGCGGGTGCCGGGCCGTCCGGCGGGAAGGGGGACGTCCCGTCGTAGCCTTCGGGTGTCGGAACGGTGTCCGGCGGTGTGACCGTCCCGGACGTGGTGGACTGAGCGGCATGCGTGACTCCTTGGCCTGGATGCTGACGGCGCGGCCGGGGTCACGGGCTGCCCCTGTGGGGATGGGTGGCGTGCTGCGGAAGGAATGTGGTCTGGTGGACTCACTAGGGCACGAGAGGGCGCTCCGGGCCGGTCCGAGTTCCGGCATACGGAAGGCACTCACCTCCTGCACCCTACTCCCGCCTGGGTAACAACTGCGTCTGCTCGCAAGCGGCATCGCGTTGACACGGGTCGATGCCGGACGTTAACTGGCGGCACGGCTCAGAGCCATGCCGCTTCGGAAATCTGGCACGCACAGGAAAGCGGCACTTGATGATGTACGACCAGACACGCGCTCAACAGCCTGCGGACCGGCCCCGCGACATCGCGGGACGCCGCGCCCCCGGCCCGGCACCCCTGTTCCCGTCGGTCGAGCGGGACAAGATCATCCGGCGCCTCGGACGGGCCGTCAACACCTTCCCCGACACTCCGCGTGAGTCACTGGAGGAAGCCCAAGGCGCCTTCGACGAGACCATCGCCCAGCTCATGGAGGCCCTCGCCGAACAGCGGCGTACCCTCCGTGCGGGCTGGCAGGACCACGATCCCGAGACACAGTCCGCCGAACTCCACCTCGCGTTGAGACAGTACCGGGAGATCACTCAACGCCTGCTCCGCCTCTAGACCGGTGGTTTGTCAGACCGGGCAGTAGAGATAAAGAGATCTGCCGCTGCCGACGGTGTTGATCAGTTCCTGGAGGGCCGCGGGTGGGGGCTTCGTAGACCATACCCGCCAGTAGCGTTGCAGCACGGCCCAGGGCGTCAACCAGACACGGACGGCCCGGCGCGCTTGGGGCCAACAGGCCGGCTGGGGCTGCTGGGGCTTCGGTTCTCCCCCTCTCTCACGGGCCTGGCATGGCGTCAGGACCGGGTGGCGGGTCGGCCGGCGTGGGCGGGGGCGGAGCGAACCAGGTGTTCCGCAGCCCGTAGATCCGGACGATCTCGGCGAGGGCGGCGGGCGGGTAGGGCGATTCGGCGACACTTGCTGCTTGTCCGCGGGGCGCAGCGCCTTCAGGCCCGCGGGTGTCGACCAAGGCCGCCCGAGCTGTGCGACCCGATCGCCGCAGAGACCGATGCCGCCGCCCGGAAGCGCCCAGGGCCACGCGGAGTCGCCCGGACCCTGCTCCCGCCCATGCGCCCGCCCCTGGCCCCGCCCGTCGCGACCGGCTGCCGGACTGCCCCGGTGTGCTAAACAGGGAGCAACCAAAGGGGCATTTTGCAGCAGCTCACGCTCGGAATCATGTCGCAGACCCGCAAGGAAAACGAGCATCGTCTGCCCGTTCACCCCGCTCATTTCGACCGCATCGACGCCGGTCTCCGCAAGCGCATCTACCTCCAGGAAAACTACGGAGAGTATTTCGGCGTCCCAGACAGCCAGCTCGCCCCGCTCGTCGCGGGCTTCCGCACGCGCGAGGAACTCATCGCCGGCTGCGATGTCATCCTGCTGGCCAAACCGCTCCACGAAGACCTGGCGGAACTGCGCGAGGGCCAGGTTTTGTGGGGCTGGCCGCACTGTGTCCAGGACAAGAAGGTCACCCAGACCGCCATCGACCGGCGGCTGACCCTGATCGCCTTCGAAGCGATGAACCACTGGACCCGCAGCGGCGCCTTCAACCTGCACGTCTTCCACAAGAACAACGAGCTGGCCGGGTACTCCTCGGTCCTGCACGCCATGCAACTGACCGGCGTGACAGGCGACTACGGACGGCGTCAGCGCGCAGTCGTCATCGGCTTCGGCGCGACCGCCCGCGGCGCAGTGACCGCGCTCAGCGCCCTGGGCGTGCACGACGTCGACGTGCTCACCGCGCGTGGCGTCACCGCCGTCAGCTCCCCCATCCACTCCGCGCGGATCGTCCACTTCGACCACGACAAAGCCGACGACACCCTCAACCCACGACGCAGTGTCGCCCTCACCGAGGACGGCCCGCTGCCGCTGGCCGAGTTCCTCGCCGGGCACAACATCATCGTCAACTGCGTGCTGCAGGACACCGACGCGCCGCTGATGTTCCTGATAGACGAGGACCTGCCCAAGCTGGCCCCCGGCACCCTGGTCATCGACGTCTCCTGCGACGAGGGCATGGGCTTCGACTGGGCCCGGCCCACCACCTTCACCGACCCGATGTTCACCGTCGGCGACCACGTCAGGTACTACGGGGTGGACCACAGCCCCTCCTACCTGTGGAACTCCGCGACCTGGGAGAACAGCGAGGCCCTCCTGCCGTATCTGGACGCCGTGCTCCAGGGCCCCGACGGCTGGGACGCCGACGACACGATCCGGCGCGCCATCGAGATCCGCCGGGGCGTCGTCCAGAACCTCAAGGTGCTCGCCTTCCAGCACCGCACCGCGGAGTACCCGCACGCCCACGAGGAGAGCCGGGCGGCGTCGCTGCCCTAGACGAGTTGATCCGAAGTGGTCAGCGAAGGGAGTCGGTGACGAATCGTGCCCGCTTCGCGACGGAGGTGAGGGGAAGGTGTACCAGCTCGTAGCCGTAGGCGGTGTACGTCGTGACCATTGACTCGTAGGTGCGCTCGGCCTCCTGGTAGGACTGCCTGCGCTCGCTGTCTTGTTCGTAGATCTCCGGCCAGGGGGGTGCGATGAACACGCGGTGGTGGTACCGAAACCTCTGCGCGGTCATAGACCCGCCCGTCCCCGTACCCCGTGAGCTCTAGGGGCGGACGGGACCAAGCCCCGGCCGGACGCCGACCCGGCCGGGGCCCCTCATGCTCAGACCTGCTTGGCCTCAGCGACACCGCTGTTGCAGACGCCGCATCGCCTACAACGAGATCCACGCGGACGAGAAGAAGGAGACCGACAACGGCTCCTGCTACCGCTCACGCGACTGGCGCGACACGCTCGCGGCGGCCGGGATCGCCCATGAGCGAACCCGGCCCTACCGGCCCCAGACCAATAGCAAGGTCGAACGCCTCAACCGCACCCTGCTCGACGAATGGGCCTACGCCCGCCCCCCTACCGCAGCGAACAGGAACGACGAGACGCCTTCCCGCAGTGGCTGCACACCTGCAATCACCACCGCTGAAGGCCAACCACCCGCCAGCCGCAGCACGGCGCCGGGGGGTGATCTTTGCGAGGCAACCAGGCAGGGGAAGGTCAATCTCGGCTGGAAGGTCGGCCTGCGTCCCGGAGTGTGGCGTCGCCGCAGTCTTTCGGGTGTGGGGAATTGGCAGGTGTCCATTCCGCACCTGTGTCATTCTGGCTGGCTGGCCATGGGACGGAGGAAGCGGAGACGACATGGCAGCACGTACGTACGAGCCCTGACCTGCGCCGGTCGTCACAGCGGTGGCCGGTGTGCTCGGCGACACCGAACAGGGGCTGACCGGGCGGGAGATCGGCCAGCTGCTGACGGCCGTGAGGGTGCCGGAGGTGGAGGCCGGCAACAAGCGGGACTGAGGTTCCCCCGTTGTGCGGGAGGTGCTGATCAGCTGGTCAGGGCAGGGTGACGGGGTTTCAGGTTCGCTTGTTCGGCCGACGCCTGGTCGGTGTAGTACTTCTCCTCGAACTCGATGGGGCTGAGCCAGCCGAGCCGGGCTTGGATGCGCCGGCTGTTATAGAAGCCGTCGATGTACTCGAAGAGTGCAAGGTTCGCCTCGGCGCGAGTGGCGAAGACGCGGCCGCGGACGCACTCGGTCTTGATCAGTATCCACAGGTTCTCGGCCAGAGCGTTGACGCGTAGGAGTCCCCGACGGACCCCATGGATGCCTCAATTCCCGCTCGCAGCAGGCGTGTTGTGAGCTTGATGGATGTGTATTGGCAGCCGTGGTCCGCGTGGTGAATGAGCTGTCCGGGCTCGACCTCCCGGCTGGCCAGGGCGTACTCCAGCGTGGACAGACCAGGTCTGCGTCAGCGCGGGCCGAGGTCTCCCACGCGACGACGCGTCGGGAGAACGCGTCGCGGATCGCGGACAGCCACAAGGGGCCTTCGCCGGTGGAGATCATGGTGAGGTCGGTGACCCACAGTCGGTTCGGCGCGAATGCGGTGAAGTCCCGCTGCACCAGGTCCGGGGCCAGAGTGGCCTTGGAATCCCGGCGGGTGAAGCCTATGCGGCGCGGGCTGATGCCCGCGAGTCCGTCCTCGCGCATCAGGCGCTCGACCCGCTTGCGGCCGACGTGCACGCCCTCACGCTTCAGGACGGCGTGCACGCGCGGCGAGCCGTAGGTCCCGCCGGAGTCGGCATGGATCCGCTGGATCTTCTCCGTCAGCTCCGCGTCCTGGCGGCGCCGCTCGCACGGCTCCTTCTCGGCGCGGCGCCAGCGGTAGTAAGTGGAGGAAGCGATGTGCAGTTCCCGGAGTACGGGCTCGACCCCCAGGTGTGGGTGCTCGTCGAGGAGAACGGCCACCTGGGCCGGGTCGGGTCGAGCTGTGCGGCGAAAAAAGCCGAGGCAGTCCGCAGCACCTCATTCGCCCGCTTGAGCTGGGCGTTCTCCTTGCGCAGGGGCGAGTTCCTCGCGCTCGCCGGTGGTCAGCCGGTCGTCGCGTTCGCCGGCATCGGCCTCGGCCTGACGGATCCAGGTCCGCAGGGCCTCCGGATGGACTCCGAGGTCGACGGCCAGCCGCTTGATCTGCGGCTTCGGCTCCGTGGTGCGATACATCCGCACCGCACGCTCACGCAACTCCAGTGGGTACTTTCAAGGCCGCGTAGTTAAGGCGAGATCGCGGCTGTCAAGGGGGCGGGGCGGATCGGGGCATGTGGCGCACATGGGGACGGGACTCCTGGTAGAGCGAGGAAGCCGACGAAGGTCTTCCGGCTCGAAGGAGTCCCGTTGCCCAACCAGTGTGCCACCAGCGTGCTCACGCGCACCGTTACCGTCGCCGAGGGCGTGTACGCGCCCGGACATCTGGGGGAACTGACCCGGCAGTTCCCGTTCGAACTCGTCGATGACGTTCTGATCCAGACGCGCACCATGCAGGCGAGAGTGCGGAGGCTGCCGTCGCGGGCGGGCGTGTACTTCGTCCTGGCCATGGCGCTCTTCCCGGGCCTGGGATACGCGCGGGTGTGGGACAAACTCAGCGCCGGCCTGCGGCAGTTGTGCATGCGGCGCCCGTCGGAGAAGGCCCTGCGTGACCTGCGTCGCCGTCTTGGGGCGGCTCCGCTGGAGCAGCTGTTCACTGCCCTGGCCGGTCCTGTCGCCGGGCCCCGGACCCCGGGCGTGTGCTACCGGCACTGGAGGACCGTCGCCTTCGACGGATGCAGCTCCGCCAAGGCCCCCGACCGGCCGCGGGTGTGCGCCTGGCTCGGCAAGCACAAGCACCGCTACGGGCAGGAGGGCTACCCGATGCTGAAGCTCATGGTGCTGTGTGAGACAGGGACCCGAGCCCTGCTCGGCGCGGTCTTCGGACCGGTGCCGCAGAAGGAGACCGCGTATGCCGAGCAGCTCCTGCCGTTGCTGGACGACAGCATGCTGTTGTTGAACGACCGGGGCTTCGACACCGACGACTTCCTGGCCAAGGCCGCGGCCAACGGCGCCCAGCTCCTCGTCCGGTTCAAGGGAGCGCGCACCCCGGCCCGCTGGGCGCTGCTGCCCGACGGAACATACCTGACCCGGATCAACGGGGTCCGGTTGCGGATCATCGACTCGCACATCGCGGTGACCACCGTCAAAGGGCTGCGGCTGCGGGGGCACTACCGGTTGGCCACCACTTTCCTCGATCACCGCCGCCATCCCGCCGCCGAGCTGGAAAATCGAGGCACACTTCGGGCCACTGGGGCAGTTCACTCTGGCCCATTCCCACCACCCCAACCACCCCATCCAGACCCGGGAGCTGCACCGTTATCTGCGCTGGCGCAACGCCAACGCCCGGCACCCCGAGGTCCTGGCCGCCCAGCGCCGCGAACGTGCCCGCATCCGTAGCGAGAAGGACATCCGCTGGGGACGCCCCACCGTCGGCTATCGGCGTCTGAACGGTCAGTCCGGCAAGGCCGGGCTGGTCAGCGGCGCGGGGTGATCTCCTTCGGGCCGTAGAGGGCCGCGGCCTCCCCGGTGACCAGAGCCCAGTAACGGTCGCCAAAGGACCAGTGCCACCATTCCGTCGGGTAGTTCACCAGGCCCGCAGCGGTGAGCACAGAGCCCAGCAGCTTCCGGTTGGCGCGGGCCTCCTCGCTGATGTTGAGGGCGTCGGTGTAGCAGGCGCCCTCGCTCTCCTCCGGGTCCGCGTTCATCCGTGTGCCCAGATCCAGCTCGCGCCCGCTGGTGTCGGCCAGGGTGAGGTCGACGGCCGCGCCCGCACTGTGCGGGGCAATGTCGGGCGGGGACACATAGCGGCTCGCCGCCGAGTGGATCTGCTCGTCGAGCCACTCAGGGTGGCTGACGCGCAGCTGATTGGCGTACTCCTCGAAGTATGCCCGCTGGAGTGAGGGCGGCCGGTACCCCTCGACGAACAGCAGCCGCAGGCCCCGCGGAAGCATCGCCTGGGCCTTGAGTAGCCGATCCAGCACGCCATCCCGCAGGTACGCGAAGGCATCTGCCGGATCCTGTTTGCGTGCGTCGACCAGCAACGAGCCGCCGCGGCGCACGTCCACGAGACGTTCGCCGCATTCCATGACGGGTATCGCGGTGACCTTCGGGTCCGACATCAAGACGATCTCATTCATGACGCGATCATCTCGCACGCCTCAACCCGGCGAACATACGACGACCCGGAATGGGCCCAGGGGATCGCCGAGAGCGCGAACAGGGAGGAGGACGCCGCCCGGCGCGCCGCAGTCGCGTCCCTGGACCTGCCAGGACTGTCGGAAGACCTGATCGAGACGGAGCAATTCCGGGCCATGGCCGTGGAGTTGGCCACCGCCGGACACATGCCCTACGGCCCGAACGACGTCGACTACACGCAGACGCCGGGATTCCACATCTATCCCAGCGCAGAGCCGAGTACGGCCAAGGTGGCGCGGCTGCTGGAGCCTTGGGGGGCGATCCGGCGCGGAGCCCGCTTCGAGGCGCCCGAACGCGAAGTCGCGCGCTACGACGAGGACATGGAGGCCTGCGCACGGCTCCTAAGCAGCCCGGGCCGGACGGTGACCGTCAGGCTGGACGGCATCCTGGTCACGTTCGGCGATCCGCCGACCAGGCCCTGACCTGCACTTTTCGGGGTGGGGCAGCGCCGAGAAAAGCGGAGGGCCACGAGAAGCGGCCGATCGAGGCGTACGTCCGCGCCGACCTGGTCGGCCGGGACGCGTGGACGCGGTTCCTGTCCCTGATCGAGAACCGCCAGCGCCAGTGCATGTCGACCAAGGACACGCTCAAGGCGGCCGAACTCTCGCTGATCGGGATGGACGAGGTCGAGCAGAAGCAGGCCGCGCGCGGCGCCCTGGGCCTCAAGCGTGGGACGGGCAAGCGGCTCGGCCGGGCGCAGCAACTCGACGACGCCTCGCTGCGCCGGGCCTCGGCCGGGGGCATGGACCTGGAGCAGATCGCCCAGCTCGCCGAGGTCGAAGACGTGCCCGGCGCGCAGGACCGCCTGCTGCGAGCGCTGGCCCGGGACGAGGACGGCGGCGGGCGCGGCCACTGGGACCAGGAACTCGCGCTGCTGAAGGCCGAGCAGGCCGACCGCGCGGCCCACAAACAGGCCATCGCGGCGCTGGAGATGGCAGGCGTCACCCTTCTGCCAACGCGGCTGTCGTACGGGGAGAAGGACACCGCCCGGCCTCTTTCGGAACTGACCACCGGTCTGGGGAACCCACCAGTCACCCAGGCTGCCCCGGCCACAGCGCGAGGCTCGACGACGAGCACCAGCCGGTGTGCTGCGCCGACCCGGCCGAGCACGGCCACAAGGTGCGCCCCAGCACCGAGGACGAGGCCAAGGCCAAGGCCGCCGAGCGGGCCGCGTGACCGCGTGCAACCGGGCCTGGAAGGCCGCCGCCGGTCCCCGTCAGGAGTTCGTCACCCGGCTGGTGCGCGGCAGCAAAGCCCTGGCGGAGGAGGCCTGGCGTTGCGCCGTCGGGGTGCTGCTGGATGTGCCCCGCTTCTACGGCAAGTGGGCGCAGCGGCAGGAGGCTCCCGAGGAGATGCTGGCGGCGCTGACCGCGTTCCTGGCCCCGTACCGCGACCGAGAACGACGTGCCCCCCATGCGGCCGCATCGCACCGGTAGATGACCCGTTCGAACCTGGCACCACCTCGCCCGGCGGGACCGGGGCGGCTCGCCTTGGAGCCCCCGGCCCCGCCGGGCCGCGCGGACAGGGCTTGGGAGACCGATGCCCCTGCAAACCCGCCCGGGAAGCGGAGCTTCCTGGACGGAGCCCGCCCGCGGCCGGAGCCGGCTCAGCCCAGGCAGGAGTCCTTTGCGGGCCGCCACGAACGCCTCGACCGCCACCTGACTTGCAAATTTAAATTTAGGCTTTAACGTGGATGACACGACCGAATCGGACCGGTGACCGTACATCCGCGCCCGGTCACTGGGCCACCGAAACGATCGGCCGGGCGCCGTCAGCATCCACGCGCCGACCCTTGTACGACGAAATTCGAACAATCCTTGGAGATTCACCATGTCTGAAATGCTTCCGCCGCACTCTCGACGGGCCTTTCTTTCCACCTCGGCCGCTGCGACGGCCGCGGCGGTCGCGGGTTCCTTCAGCCTGTTCCCCGCCCAGTCGGCCGCAGCAGCCGAAAGGGGAGCAGGCCTCCATCCGGCAGCGGGCGGGAGCATCCGTCCCTTCCGTGTTCATTTCCCGGAAAGGGATCTGGTCGATCTCCGCCGGCGCATCGTGTCCACGCGGTGGCCCGAGCACGAGACCGTCACCGATCACTCGCAGGGCGTGCCGCTCGAGACGATGCAGGAGCTAGCGCGCTACTGGGCCTCGGAGTACGACTGGCGCAAGGTCGAGGCGAAACTGAACGCCCTGCCGCAGTTCATCACCGAGATCGACGGGCTGGACATCCACTTCCTCCACGTCCGCTCCAAGCACAAGAACGCTCTGCCACTCATCGTCACCCACGGTTGGCCCGGCTCGATCATCGAACAGCTGAAGATCATCGAACCGCTCACCAACCCCACCGCACACGGCGGCAAGGCATCGGACGCCTTCCATGTCGTGATCCCGTCGCTGCCCGGCTACGGGTTCTCCGACAAGCCGACCACGACCGGCTGGGGCCCCGACCGCATCGCCGGTGCCTGGATAGCACTGATGAAGCGCCTGGGATACACGAAGTATGCGGCGCAGGGCGGCGACTGGGGTGCGCTCATCGTGGATCGCATGGGTGTGCAGAAGCCCCAGGGGCTGGTCGGCATTCACACCAACTTGCCTGGCGTGGTTCCGCCCGACATCGCCAAGGCGCTCGCGACCGGCAGCCCGGTGCCCCCCGGCCTCTCAGACGAGGAAAAGCACGCGTACGAGCAGCTGCAATTCACCTACAAGCACCTCGCCTACGCCCGCATCATGGGGTCGCGCCCGCAGACGCTGACCGGGCTGACAGACTCGCCCATCGGCCTGGCGGCCTTCATGCTCGACCACGACGGGCGCAGCCTGGAACTGATCTCCCGGGCCTTCGCCGGACAGAAGGAAGGCCTGACCCGTGACGACGTCCTCGACAACATCACGCTCTTCTGGCTGACGAACACGGCGGTTTCTGCCGCTCGTCTGTACTGGGAGAACAAATACTCCCTCATCCCCAATGGCGTCTCCATCCCGGTTGCCGTGAGCGCCTTCCCCGACGAGAACTTCCAAGCCCCGAAGAGCTGGGCACAGAAGGCCTACCCCAACCTCATCCACTACAACAAGCTCGACAAGGGCGGGCACTTCGCGGCCTGGGAACAGCCGAAACTCTTCACAGAAGAGCTTCGCGCAGGTTTCCGGCCCCTTCGCTAGCCACCCGTGCGGGCGGGGGCAGGCACATGCCCCGCCCGCACCAGCCCAACCCCCCACACACGGCGGAGCGATTCAACGCTCCCGACACGAAAAGGCAGCAACCATCATGTTCGGCAAACTCGGAGCACCCGAGATCCTGCTCATCCTCGTCGTTGTCATCCTGCTCTTCGGCGCCAAGCGCCTTCCCGGCATGGCGCGCTCGCTCGGGCAGTCCATGCGCATCCTCAAGAGCGAGACCAAGGCCATGCGCACCCGCGAGGACGAGACCACCGCCCAAGGCTCCTCCCCCGCGCAGGCCGACTTTGCGGGCCGGGTCGACTCCGCAAGCCAGATCGCTCCCGCGCGCGACCTCGATACCGCGTCCGGGCCCAAGGACACCACCGCCAGGGCCCACGTCCAGGACGCCGGCGTGCGCTGACGCCCAACGGCGTCCGCGGGAAAGAACCGAGGTCTGCTCGTGCTCTCAGCCATATCCCCGGCCCCCGAGGGGCACATGCCCCTTGCGGGCCACCTCCGCGAACTGCGGAACCGCCTGGTGAAGGCGATCGGCGCGGTCATCGTGACGACCGTTGTCGCGGGGCTGTTCTACATGCCGCTGATCGACTTCGTCATCGCACCTCTGCCGGGCTGCGTCCCCTTGGCCGACGGCGGCACGGCGGGCTCCGGACGATGCGGCGTCATCGCCACCAACGGCCTGCTCTCACCCGTCACCCTCGCCCTCAAGGTGTCGCTGACCGCCGGCCTCATCGGCGCAAGCCCCGTCTGGCTCTACCAGCTATGGAGGTTTCTCGCCCCCGGCCTGCACCGCGGCGAGAAGAGTTACACCCTCGCCTTCCTCGCCACCGGCATCCCCCTCTTCCTGGCCGGGGCCGCGTTCGCCTACGCCGTCCTGCCCACGACAGCACGGGTGCTGATCTCCTTCACCCCCCACCAGGCCACCAACATCCTGCCCGTCGACGACTTCCTCGACCTGGCCACCCGCATGGTCGTCGTCTTCGGCGTCTCCTTTGAACTCCCCCTGCTCCTCGTCATGCTCAACCTGGCCGGCGTCCTCACAGCCCGGCGGATGGCCAGCTGGTGGCGGCACATGGTCCTCGGCATCACCGCGTTCGCCGCCATCGCCACACCCAGCGGCGACCCGCTCAGCATGCTCGCGCTCGCCGGCCCCATCACCGCGCTGTATCTGGCCGCCTGCGCCCTCTCCTGGGCCAACGACCGCCGCCGCGCACGCAAGAACGCGGCAGGCACAGGCCTCGGCCCCGACGAGCCGTCGCCGCTTCCCACCCACCACGAGTCGAACCACCGTTGTTGAGCCCGCTCCGCTCGTGACCCGCACTGCCCAGGAGGCCGCACATGTTCTTCGACATGGGCCCGCTCGAGATACTCACTCTCTTCGTGATCGCGATCGTCGTTCTCGGCCCCGAAAAGCTCCCCAAGGCGATCTCCGAGACATCCGCCCTCATCCGCAAGGTCAGATCCTTCTCCGACAGCGCCCAAAACGAGATCCGCCAAGAACTCGGCCCGGAATTCTCCGATCTCCATCTCCGCGACCTCCATCCACGAGCACTCGCCGAAAAGGCACTCTCCAGGGCCGAGGACGAGACGGGCCTGCACGAGATCACGGCATCCCTCAGCCTCAACGAACCAGCCGACGACGACGATGGGGACCGCCCCGAACGCGGCCTCGTCCACGGCACGCACGCACTGAGCAAACAGCCACGCGCCTGATCCGAGTTCTACGCGAGCCGGCAGGGCTGTTGGCGCCATGCTCCGCCAACGGCCCGCATGGGGGCGGCTTGCGCTGCCGCCCACGCCCTGGTGAGTGGCACGATTCCCCCCGGCCCGCCTTTGACCACAGCACGCTCAGAGCAAAGGAAGAAGGACGACGGACACCAAAGGATCAGTCGTCCCGGTCACGGGGGCCGGACAGGCCGGCGACGCGCCAGCTTTCCCGAATGGTGATGGCCCGCCTGCGGGTTCGCCGCCAACGCGGACGGCCCCGCACCCGGCCAGACGTGGCCATGGCCGACAAGACGTACTCCTCACGCGCCGTCCGTGAACGCCTACGCCGGCGCGAGGTCAGGGCGGTGATCCCCGTCCCGCAGACCAGCGGGGCCACCGTCTGCGCCGGGGCAGCCGGGGCGGCAGACCACCGGCCCTTGACCGCGAGACCTACAAGCAGCGCAACACCGTCGAACGGTTGGCTTCGTAGGTGAAAACGGGGTTCTGGCACAGATCTTGGGGAGCGGTCGCGGAGGGTTACTGAAGCAGGATCATCTTGCGGAGTAGTTCGAATCCGGCTCGTCCGTAGAGCTGCCTTTTGATCTTCTTGATGCGGTTCACGGCGCCTTCGGTGCCGCCGGAACTCCATTGCAGGCTGGGTCCGGCTGTCACGGCGTCGAGGTCTCGAAGCAGGTGGAGTGCGAAGCCGGTGAGGCCGGGCAGTTGGCTTGCGTCGACGGCGTCTATCCAGGTGGGGAGCGTGGCGCCGAGGCGACCGGTGAGTATCTCGCCGAAGTCGCGGATATGTCCGGCGGCGGTGTCCAGTTCGGGGCAGCGGGCCAGGACGTCCTTCAAGGCGGCGCGGTCCTCCTCGCTCAGAGCCGTGGGATGGCGGGTGAGCCAGCCGGTCACCCGCCGCACCTTCGGCGGCGGGGGCGGCGCGTCCGGCGGGGCAGCGCGCAGGGTGGCGATGTAGGCGCGGACCATGGCGTAGCTGACGGGGGCGTGCTCGGCGAGCAGTTCGCGGTGCAGATGGGTGACGCTCGTGCATCTCGCGGTGAACCGCCGCTGCAGGGCTTGTAGGGGTCCAGTCTGCTGGGCCGGGGCCGGTTTTCGCGCAGGGTGTCCTGCCAGTGCACGGCTCGCGCATACCGCAGCACGGTGTTGAGGACCCAGCCCAGGTGTCGCGCTATCGCCCGACGCGAGTGGCCCTGCGCGAGCAGCTCGTGGACCAGGGCGTGCGCAGCCTTCTTGCGCTGGGCCCGTCGGCCGGCAGGATCCGGGCCGGGAGGGGCCGGTTCGTCTTGCGGCGTGTCAAGGGGTGA
The DNA here is from genome assembly GCF_002946835.1 of Streptomyces dengpaensis. Classification (NCBI taxonomy): domain Bacteria; kingdom Bacillati; phylum Actinomycetota; class Actinomycetes; order Kitasatosporales; family Streptomycetaceae; genus Streptomyces; species Streptomyces dengpaensis. The sequence goes on along the minus strand of NZ_CP026652.1, from coordinate 8,405,393 downwards.
CGTCTTGGGCGGCGGTGTCGGGGTGCGCAGGCACTCGCGGTGGGCGGCGACGCAGGTCTCCACGGCCCGGCCGAGGCCCTGCCACAGGTGGAACCGGTCGGCGACCTGGAGGGCATCGGGGGCGCCGAGTCGGGCCCCCTGTGCGTAGGCGCCCGCCCGGTCTCGGCAGATGACCTCCACGCCTGGGTGGGCGGCCAGCCAGGCGGTCAGCGGCCCTGCTTCGCGGGTCGGGAGCACATCGACCACACGATGGGTTTCTCCGCAGGTCAAAACGGTGGAGTAGGTGTGACCCCGGCGGATCGCGAAGTCGTCCACACCCAGCACGCGCGGCGTGCTGAACTGCGGATCCGGCAGCGCCGTGACGCTGCGCAACAAGGTCATCCGCCCTGCGTGGAGGCCAAGTTGGTCCGCCAGCCGGGCGCCGGCCCGTCCGGCGAGCGCGAGCCCGACGCGTTCCAGGATGTGGTTGAGCCGCGTGGTGAAGCGCGCGTACGGGGCGGTCAGCTGAGTGAACGGCTCGGCGAACGTGCGGCGCGGGCAGTCCTGCGCACCGCAGATGAAACGCCGGACCGTCAGCCGGATCACGACGCTCTGCTCACCGAGCGGGAGATCCTTCAACCTGCGCTGATAGGAGTCGTGCACCCGGTCCGAGAAGCGACCGCAGTCCGGACACGCCGCCCCGGCCGCCCGGCCTCTCGCCACCACATCGACCGTGCCGAAGGCGGTGGTCACCGCCTCGACGTCCACGTCGTCGATCCCGGCGAACACAAGAGAGTCCCAGAACGATGCATCGGCCTGCATGACCAGCACCGTCACCGGCCACAGCGAAGGACGGCGGGGACAGCCAGAGACCTGACGAAGCGTCACTCTTGCCTGCAAGACGGCGGGGTGTGCGCGGTCTCACGCGAACCCGAACCCTCGCAATCGAACACTGCAGTGACGCTCCGCGACCGCTCCCCAAGATCTGTGCCAGAACCCAGGACTCACCGTAAAGCCAAACGGTGCATCAACCGCTTGATGCAATGCCGCGAAGAACGTCAAAACGGCCGCCGGACGGGCGGTGACAGCCTGCGGAGCGCCGGTAAGACCAGGACTCGTCCCGGCACAGCGCGAAGAAACAGGAAGCCACGGATTCCCGCCCGAACCCTGTGCCGCGTAGCGGCACAGCAACGGACGAGAAGGCCAGAATCCTCGGGCTTCAGCCCGAGGAGCAAGTCAAGAGAAGACCGCCCCCGGGTGGCGTTCACCACCGCCCCGACGGCCTGCCGGACTCACCGGCGCGGCGATCGCCCTGCTGGATGCGAAGGGGACGATGGCCGGATGGACCCAGGCCGCCCAGCGGCCGGCCGGCTGCTCGGCCGCAGAAGTGGTGGGCCGCTCCGCCGCCGCCTGCCGGCGGCAGCCGGGACCCGCGCGAAGGGCCTCGGCGTTCTCGGCGCGAAGCAGTGCCCCTCCCACCGGTTCGGCTTCACCACACTCCGCCACCGCGACGGCCGCGGCATCGGCGTACACCTGTGGGTGCGGTCGCTGTACGGACAGGACGGCCGGTGGGCGGTGTCGGCGGCCGAGGTGGCCGCGCTCTCCTCGTGGGCGACCGGCGGATCAGGGGCGCTGCGCCTGCCGGACCGCCTGCCCGTCGGTGTCGGGGTGCGCGACGCCCGGCTGCGCTGCGCCCAGCATGACGATGTCCGTGGCGGGCACTTCGTGACCGTCGTCGTCGAGGAAACCGACGTGGACGGGCCGGTTCGTGGAGCGCATCCGCCGGAGCGCGGAAGGGCCCGAAGGGCGCGGTCGGTGGCGGTCGCCCCACTGCTGGAGCGCAACCAGCACCACCCGCAGGTCGTGCCCGGCCGCCGTCAGGTGGTAGCTCTGCCGCGGCCTGCTGCCCGGGTCCTGGTAGGTCTGCGTGTCCAGCACGCCCGCCTCGACCAGCAGCTTGAGCCGAGCGCTGAGCAGGTTGGAGGCGATACCGAGGGACGACTGGATCTCGGCGAATTTGTGCTTGCCGGCGAAAACCTCCCGGAGCACGAGCAGGGACCAGCGCTCGCCGAGAATCTGCAGGCTCCGCTCGATGGAGCAGGCCGGCTCGTCATCCGCGAGACCTGACAACTGCCTTCCGACGGACACTGCCCACCTCCCACATGATGCCGGGCTCCGCATGTCCCAGCTGCTGCACTGCCGTACCGACAGTACACCGGCTGAGTTTTCTCTTGCAATTCAGGTACGACCGACCCAGCCTCTAGCTTGCATATCTAAAGTTAGCTGTTAGTGTCGAACCAGCGGGCAACGCCGCCCGCACCCCAGCCGCTCGGAAACGCCTGGCGGACGGGCAGTGGCGGTCACGCCGACCGCGGCGAAAACGCCGACGATGCCCCTCCGGGCCCCACCCGGCGGCGGACCGGCCACTCACCGAGAGCCCGCCTGCACAAGGCGTGCGCGTCGCAAAGGAAGCACGATGGATATCGCAGGATCAGTGGCGCTCGTGACGGGCGCCAATCGCGGCATCGGCCGCGCATTCGCCCGCGCACTGATCGACCACGGCGCCGCCAAGGTCTACGCCGGCGCCCGCGACCCGGCGAGCGTGGTCGACAAGGACGTCATCCCGCTGCGCCTGGACGTCGCAGACGAACAGGACGTCGCCGCGGCCGCGGCCGCGGCGACAGACGTCTCCATCGTCATCAACAATGCGGGAATCAGCGGCGACACCACCCAGCTTATGGAGGGCACCTTCGACGGTGCGCGCCAGGCGATGGACGTCAACTACTTCGGCACCTGGGCCGTCTCGCGGGCCTTCGCCCCGGTCCTGGCCCGCAACGGCGGCGGAGCACTGGTCAACATGCTGTCGCTGGCATCCTGGGCGAGCCGTCCGCGCTTCCCCGGCTACGCGGCCTCCAAGGCCGCACAGTGGTCACTGACGGACGCCTTGCGACAGGCCCTGCACCCACAGGGAACCCTGGTGGTAGGGGTGCATGCCGGCTTCGTGGACACCGACCTCAGCGCATGGACGGACTCGTCGAAGATCAGCGCCGCCACTGTGGCCGAGCTGACCATGGAAGCCCTGGCCGGGGACCGGCTCGAAGTCCTCGCCGACGAGGGAACCCGGCGCGTCAAGGCCGCACTGTCGCAGCCGGCGAGCACCCAACGCGTCTTCTGACCCCTCGCACCGCCCGACGGCCGGCCTCCGGCCCCCGTCGATGACGCCCCGCCCCCGCCGAAGCGGAATCCGGGCCCGCCACCCCGAGGCATCACACCGACCCAAGCACCCAGTGGCATCTGACTTGCAACTTTAAATTCAGTATCTAGTAGGGATGACATGACTGAATCGGCAGCGACTGTGCGCATCATCCAAGAGACCCCCGCCTACTGGCGGGCCGTGTTCGACAACCCGCCCCTGAACGTGGTCGACCACACCGTGTTCGAAGGGCTGCAGGACCTGCTCGCACGGATGGACGCCAGCCCGGACCTCCGCGTCGTCGTGTTCGAGAGCGCGGACCCCGACTTCTACCTCGCCCACTTCGACATGTCCGGCAGATCGGGAAGCATCGCCAAGGCCGCAGGCCCTACCGGCCTGACCACCCCCACGGACACGTTCGTCCGCCTCACCAAGTCCCCCGTGGTGAGCATCGCCAAGATCCGCGGCCGCGTGCGCGGCGTGGGCAGCGAATTCGCCCTCGCCTGCGACATGCGCTTCGCCTCCCGCGAAAACGCGGTCCTCGGCCAGCCCGAGGTCGGCGCGGGGGTCATCCCCGGAGGCGGTGGCACGGAGCGCCTCCCCCTGCTGACCGGCCGGGGCCGCGCGCTGGAAATCATCCTCGGCGCGGACGACTTCGACGGCGACACCGCCGAACGCTACGGCTGGGTCAACCGGTCCCTTCCGGACAGCGACTTGGACGGCTTCGTCGACACGCTCGCACGGCGCCTCGCCTCCTTCGACCGGCGCCCGATCGAAACAGCGAAGAACCTGGTCAACCAAGTCTCCCTGCCACCCGTCGACAGGCTCCTCGACGGCCGTGGTGCCTTCGCGGCCACCCTTGCCTGGCCCGAAACCCAGCAGCGCGTGGCCACCCTGTTCAAACGCGGGATGCAGCAGGAAGGGGACCTGGAGAACCGATTCGGCGCACACCTCGCCACCCTGCTCGACGACCAAGCCTGACCACCGGCACCGGCTCCAATCGGCAGCGACACCCTCAAGGGCTGCCTCACCGGCACCGGACTCATGACAACAACGATGCAAGTCCGCATGGGGCGGCGCTCCGGGAGGTCATCCGGCCTGCCGGAGAGTTGCTCGTGGCCGACTGAGCTTCCGTCGCCTCCCCGCCGGGGAGCGCGTGTCCATCGCTCAGCCCCGCAGCCCAGCCGCACCGTGTGGATGCACGCACTGATCGGCGCCGCCGACAGCCGGGCGAGGTCCGGCACCTGATGGCCTCCGTCATTGAGTTGTGAGAAAGACCCGTAGCTCAAGCAGCCGTCGCCCTCACCGCCGCCACCCCCCACAAGAACGCGGTCGGCCCCAGCACCGACGAGCCGTCGCCGCCGCCCACCCTCCACGAGTCGAACCCGCGTGTGCAGCATCGCCCGTCCGGTTGCCGGACCGGCGCCCGCCACCCGATCCCGGGCGGCGCACTCACACGCACACAGGCATCCGGAAAACCTCATCCCGGGGGACACAGAAGGAAAAGACCGATGGACAGTTCTACACAAACAGCGATCACCCCAGATCAGACGGCTTTCCAGACGGCCGGTGCGGCGATAGCCCTGCTGGATGCGAAAGGAACGGTGGTCGGGTGGACGCAGGCTGCCCAGCGGCTGGTCGGCTACTCGGCCGCAGAAGTGGTGGGCCGCTCCGCCGCCCTGCTGACGACTGCTGAAGACCGGGCCAAAGCAGCAGCCCTGGCGGCGAGCCGTGCCCCCTCCCGCTGGTCCGGCTTCACCACAGTCCGTCACCGCGACGGCCACCGGATCAACGTGCGCCTGTGGGTGCAGACGCTGTCCGGACAAGACGGCCGGGCCCGGTGGATCGTGTCGGCGACCGACAAGGCCACGCTTGACTCACGGCCTGCGGACGGATCGCCGGTGCAGTCCCTTCCAACTGCGCTGCACATCCCCAGCAACCTGCCGGTAGGCGTCGTGATACGCGACACCCAGCTACGCTGCACCTGGGTGAACGACACCCAGGGCGTCCAGGACGGCATCCCCCTCGAACAGCGGCTGGGGCGCAGGCTCACGGAGGCGGCGCCCGGCACAGAGGCCGAAACGCTCGAGGCGCTGATGCGCCAGGTACTTCAGAGCGGCGTCCCGGTGATCAACGTGGAGTTCCGGGCCTTCGCTCCTCCGCATGTGCGCCATGAACCCACGTTCTCGGCCTCCTTCTTCCGCCTCGACGACGCACAGGGCCGTGCGCTGGGCGTGTGCGTCGTGAGTGTGGATGTCACCGACAGCAGGCGTGCGCGGGAGCATCTGGCGATCCTGGGCGAGGCCAGCAAGCGGATCGGAACCACCCTGGACGTCATGCGGACCGGGCAGGAACTCGCCGACCTCGCCGTGCCGCTCCTTGCAGACTTCGCCACCGTCGACCTGACGGAGTCTGTCCCGCTCTGCGAGGAGGCCCCGGCGCGCCTCAGCCCCCAGGACGGACGCGTCCCCGCCTTTTGCCGCGCGGGCCTTGCCTCCATCCACCCGGGGGCCCCGGAGTCCCTGTTCGCGCGGGGAGAGCCGGTGTTCGTCCCTCCGGCGTCGCCCTTCGCCAGCGTCCTGCAATCGGGAGAGTCCCATTTCGAGCCGCTGCTGGACACCTCCCCCGGCACGTGGCTGAACCACCACGACGCAGCCCGGGCGAAAAAGATCCGTGATCACATGATGCACTCGTTGATGGTCGTCCCGATCCGCGCACGGGGCGCCGTGCTGGGCGTGGCGATGTTCGTGCGGACGCAGGATCGTCTGTCGTTCGACGAGGACGACCTGCTCCTGGCCGAGGAACTCGTCAGCTGGGCCGCCCTGTCCTTGGACAACGCCCGCCAGTACGCGCGCGAACGCTCCACAGCCCTGGCCCTGCAGCGCCACCTGCTCCCCCACCACGCAACGGGCGGATCCGCCGCGGACGTGGCCTGGCGCTACCTGCCCGCCGACAGCCACCACGGCGTCGGAGGCGACTGGTTCGATGTGATCCCACTGTCCGGCGCCCGAGTGGCCCTGGTCGTCGGCGACGTGGTCGGACACGGCATCACCGCCGCCGCCACCATGGGCAGGCTCCGCACCGCCGTACGCACACTGGCGGACATGGACATGCCTCCCGACGAACTACTGACCCACCTCGACGAGTTGGTCATCCGTCTCGCCGAGGCGGATTCCGACCCCGGGGACCCGGCCCCCGCGACGATGGCCGCCACGTGTCTGTACGCCGTCTACGACCCGGTCACCCGGCAGTGCACCATGGCGCGGGCCGGCCATCCCCCGCCCGCGATCATCGACCCACACCGCGGCGTCACCTTCCCCGACCTGCCCACCGGAGCCCCGCTCGGCGTCGGCCTGGTCCCCTTCGAGTCCGTCACCCTGGAACTTCCCGAAGAAAGCGTGCTCGCCCTCTACACCGACGGCCTCATCGAAGCCCGCGACCACGACATCGGCACCGGCATGGACCGCCTCGCCACCGCCCTGACACGACCCGACCTCCCACTGGAAGACCTCTGCTCATCCGCGGTGGACACACTGCCCACCAACGCACCCCATGACGACGTCACCCTGCTCCTCGCCCGCACCCACGCACTCGGCCCGAACCAGGTCGCCTCCTGGGAGTTCCCCGCCGAGCCCTCCGTCGTCAGCAGCGCACGCTCCCTCACCACCACCCAGCTGGCCCTGTGGGGACTGGACGAACAAGCCGACTCCACCGAGCTGATCATCAGCGAACTGGTCACCAACGCCATCCGCCACGGCAACGGCAACGGCAACGGCTGGATCCGACTACGCCTGATCCGCCACCAGACCCTCACCTGCGAAGTCCACGACACCAGCAACACCACCCCACGCCGCCGCCACCCCCACACCGCCGACGAAAACGGCCGCGGCCTACTCCTCGTCGACCGACTCAGCCGCAAATGGGGCACCCGAAACACCCCGGACGGCAAACTCATCTGGGCCGAACAGCAACTGACACCCAGCCCATAACACCAACCCCCCAAGCACACACGCGCCAAAGACCCACAACAAACCCACGGACGGCGTAGGTGACTCCGTCGGCGGCGCCCGGGGCTGCGTTCTTAAGCCAGTCGACGAACGCGGCGGCGGCGTCGGTCGGCTGACCGTTGTAGGAGGCGGCGGCGATCACCACGGGCCGGTCGGTGGGCAGGCCCCCGGCGTACGCGTCGAGCGGGGCGATGGCGGTGTCGCAGCCGAGTTCGGCGGCGGCGTCGCCGAGCCGGGCGGCGACGTCGCGGCAGGTGCCGTAGTGGCTTGAACGCGTGCGGGGAGCGTGCCGCTTTGGCCTCCGGGGAGAAGCGGAAGGGATCGAAGGCCTCCGGGTTGTCGCCCCACGCCGGGTCGCGGTGCAGCATCGGGGTGATGATGCGGACGCCCTGACCGGCGCGCAGCGCGATCCGTCCACCGAGAACGGTGTCCTGGCAGGCCTGCCGCCCGAAGCCGGGTGCCGCCGGCCACAGCCGCAGCGTCTCGTTGAGCACCTGACGGGTCAGCCGCAGGCGGCCCACGTCTTCGAAGGTGGGCTCCGGATCAGGGGTGTCCCCCCACAGCTCGTCCACCTCCCGCTGCACCAGCCGCAAGGCCACCGGGTGCTTGGCCAGATGGTAGAGAGCGAAGGCCAAGGTGCCGCAAGTGGTCTCGTGCCCGGCGATGAGGAAGGTGATCACCTGGTGGCGGATGTTCTCCCGGTCCAGGGTGGTGCCATCGGACGGGTGGACCGCGTTGCCTTCCGCGACGCCGATCCGGCCGAGGGCCTTTGGCGCCGGGCACACAGCGACACCGTCGCTCGATGATGTCGGCGAGTCCGACTCGGCGGCGACGGTCAGGAAGCGTGTTGGTGCGATGGGTCGAGCAGGAAAACGCCGACTGGTCCCAATTTCCCGCGCTTACCGACAAAGTGACCACGGTCGCAGAGGTGTTCGCCCAGCACCGCCCCGAAGCCGAGCGCACCGTCGAACACGAAGCCGTCGAAGTGCTGCGCGAGTTCCTCGCCAGCTTCCCCGACCCGTCCCAGAAACGAATGCTGTACACCCTCCTGGCCGCCGGCATGGACAGCGCTCAGCGACCACACCACGCCGCGAAAGCACAGGCCCTGTTCAACGAGCATGTCGCGGCAGATCCGGTGGGTAAACCGTGAGGAGCGCAGCGGACATCCGTCCGCTGGGCGAGGGCACGGTGGTTCGGTGAGCACGTCCATGCTGCGATGGCTGCTCTCGTCACGGACGAGCTGGCGTGCATGGCGGCTGACACGGACCAGCAACGGCAACGTCTCTTTCGACACGGCGTGGCGGCGTACCCGGCTCGAGCGGCACCCCGATGACATGCCGTATCAGCAACACGGCCATCTCCCGGCCGACGGCGGAGTCGACGACCCCACCGCGCGACAGTGGTGAGCCCCCAGGACTCCCGGCATCCGCGGTACCGGCCCGCACCGCCGAGGCGCGGCGACGAGCGGTCATGCACGGATGCGTCAGACGCCCGAAAGGTCCCGGCGGAGAAACTCGGCGGTGTGAGAGCCGGTGGCCTTCAGGAGTTCGGCCGGGGTTCCCTCGAACAGGATCCTCCCACCGCCACTGCCGCCCTCTGGGCCGAGGTCGATGATCCAGTCGGCGCTCTTGACGATATCGAGGTTGTGCTCGATGACGATCACGGTGTTGCCCTGGTCGACGATGCGCTCGACGATGCCGAGGAGGCGCTGGGTGTCGGACATGTGCAGTCCGGTGGTGGGCTCGTCCATCAAGTAGACGCTGCCGACGCGGTGCAGGTCGGCCGCGAGCTTGAGGCGCTGGCACTCGCCGCCGGACAGGGTGCTGAGCGGCTGGCCAAGACCCACGTAGTCCAGGCCCACCTCGTTCAGTGCGTGCAGTATCTGGCGGAGCTTGGGCTCAGTGAAGAAGTCCGCCGCCTCGGCCGCCGTCATTGCCAGTACGTCGCTGATCGACCGGCCGCGCAGCCGGTAGCCGAGGACATCGTCGGAGAAGCGACGGCCCTGGCAGACCTCGCAAACGGACTTCAGCGTCTCCATGAACGCGAGGTCGGTGTAGAGCACACCGAGCCCTTGGCAGTTCGGGCAGGCGCCCTTGGAGTTCGCGCTGAACAGCGACGCACTGACCCTGTTGGCCTTGGCGAACAGCTTGCGGATCGGGTCCAGCAGCCCGGTGTAGGTGGCGGTGTTGGACCGCCGACTGCCCGTCACCGAGGACTGGTCGATCACGATCGCGTCTGGATGTCGGCTCAGGAACTCGTCGTTGACCAGAGAACTCTTCCCCGATCCGGCCACTCCGGTGACCACGGTCAGGACGCCGGTAGGGAAGTCGACCGTGACGTCACTGAGGTTGTGGCTATTCGCGTCGGTGACGGTGAGCGCCCCGGTTGGGCGGCGGGGCTCGGCCTTCACTGGTAGGCGGTGCCGAAGGTGGCGGCCGGTAAGGGTGTCGGCCTCGACAAGGCCGGTGAAACTCCCCTCGAAGACCACTTCGCCACCCAGCGTCCCGGCCTTCGGGCCCATGTCGACCACATGGTCTGCGATGGCCACGATGTCCGGGTCGTGCTCAACCACCAGCACCGTGTTGCCCTTGTCCCGCAGTTCGAGCAGGAGTTCCTTGAGCCGGTGCACGTCGCGTGCGTGCAGACCAACGCTCGGTTCGTCGAAGACGTACAGCATCTCCGTCAGACTGCTGGACAGATGGCGGACCATCTTGATCCGCTGCGACTCTCCGCCCGAAAGCGTTCGAGTCTCCCGGTCCAGGCTCAGGTAACCGAGACCGATGTCGACCAGGTGCCGAAGACGGGAGACCAGGTCGTCCAGGACCGGTTTCACGTGGGGCATGACTGATACGAAAATCCACCCCCTTCGCAGCTCAGGCCGTGTCTGCTGATTGGAGGACCACTTGGTAGCCCAGTTCGTTGAGTTGGCCGACCAGGCGTCGGGTCTTGCGGGCGCGGCCGTCACTGCCGAGGCGTTCAAGGAAGTAGTCGGGGCCGAGGTCGTGGTAGACGACATCGTGGGTGAGCATGTGCCAGGCCGAGACCAGGATCGAGTGCCCGACGGCGACCAGCGCCCGCTTCTTGCCCCGTCGGGCGGCGATGCGTTTGAAGCGGGAGGCGAGGTAGGTGCCTTTGGACCGGCCCGCGCTGGAGGCTGCCTGGCCGAGGACTGCTTTGAGGTAGCGGTCGCCGTGGCGGGTCCGGCCGGACATGCGCCTGCCACCGGACTCGTTGTTGCCGGGGCAGACCCCCGCCCACGAGGCCAGGTGACCGGCGCTGGGGAAGCGGGACATGTCCGCGCCGATCTCCGCCAGGATCACCTCGGCGGCTCGGGTCCCGACGCCGGGGACAGTGACCAGCAGGTCGATCAGCTGCCGAAACGAGCGGCCGTCGGGGGCCTCATGCTGTTCCAGCCGCTGGGCGATCTCGGTGCTGATCCGCTCCTCAGTCGCGTTCGCAGCGTCGATGCGGTCCAGCATGGTGCGCACGACGAAGGCGTGGTGGTCGGTGAACCGGCCGGTGAGGGCCTCGGTCAGGACCGGTATCTTGCCGCGCATCGGGCCGAGCGCCAGTGCGGACAGCACCCGTGGGTCGCGCTCGCCGGCGATCAGGGCCTCCAGCATCGCCCGGGCAGACTTGCCCAGCATGTCCGAGACCACCACGGACAGCTTGATCCCCGCGTCCTCCAGGAACTTTTCCAGCCGCTGGGCCTCGCGGGTGCGCTCCTGGACCACATCGGTGCGGTAGCGGGTCAGGTCACGCAGTTGCCGGATCGGCTCGGGCGGCACGAAGCTGGGCCGGACCAGGCCGTGCTCGACCAGCTCGCACAGCCACTCGGCGTCCTTGACATCGGTCTTGCGGCCGGGGACGGCCTTGATGTGGCGGGCGTTGAGCAGCCAGCACTCGACGTCGTGCTCCAGGACGTAGAAGATCGGCTTCCAGTAGTCGCCGGTGGCCTCCATGCCTACCACGGTGATGCCCTCGGACAGCAGCCAGTCCCGCATCGCCAGCAGGTCGCGGGTCATCGTGGTGAACGTCCGGGTCTCCTTGCGCCGGCGACGACCCTGGCCCGGCACCCGGATGCAGACCTTTGCATCCGCCTTGCTGATGTCGACGGCGGCGCACCGCTCGTGAACGACCTCCATGCCTCATCCCCCTCCGCGTGCCGAACTCCCGCTGACGGCGGGGACGTCCAGCGGGAGCCCAGCAGGCTGAAGAGTCTGATACACGTGCGCGAGGCAACAGTTCCGAGTGCCTGTCGAAGGGGATCCCAGCGTCCTACTAACCCGCGGGCTCGGAACACGCCAAGTCCAGACGACGTCAGCCGGACGCCCCCACCCAGATTTTCACCCCGTCGGGGTGTGCCCGTCAGGGCTTCGGATTACTAACCCCGCCAGGACCACACCCAGGCGTTCGGCCTCCATAGAGGTGAGGTCCGCGATGTTGTGGCCGGCGATCCGGCTGGCACGGGCGGCGGGCGCGAGGCGGGTGCCTGCGCAGTCTGGGCAGGGAGCCGAGCATACAAACCGTTGGAAGACCTGGCGGTTGCGCTCGGACATGTCCTCCTTCTTGATGTAGAGCCTGGTGAACTTGGCTGCCAGACCCTCGTACTTGACGTTCAGTGTGTTGCCCTGCCAGACCAGCCGGAGCTTCTGTGGCATCTCTCCGCGCAGCAGCAGACTCCACTCTTGCTCGGTGAAGTCAGCCAACGGCTTGTCGTTGTCGAAGAAGCCGGACTTCACGTAACTCAGCCAGTACCAGCTGTCTGTGGAGAAGTCGGGGTGCAGCAGCGCGCCCTGGTTGAGGGATTTGGTGCGGTCGACGAATACGTCGAGGTCGAGTTCCACGACCCTGCCCAGGCCCTCACAGGTCGGGCACATGCCTTGGGGGTCGTTGAACGAGAAGGCGCTGGGCGGCAGGCCGACGGGGTCACCTGCGCGTGAGAACAGCAGCCGCAGCAGCGGGTTGATGTCCGTGATGGTGCCCACTGTGGAGCGTGGGTTGCCGCCCAGGCGTTTCTGGTCGATGACGACCGCGGCGGAGATGTCCTCGATGGCGTCCATGTCCGGACGGCCATGGTCAGGCAGGAAATTGCGGACGAAGGCGGTGAAGGTCTCGTTGAGCTGGCGCTGAGCCTCGGCAGCGATGGTGTCGAACACCAGGGAGGACTTGCCCGAGCCGGAGACGCCCGTGAAGACCGTCAGGCTCCGTTTCGGGATCTGCACCGAGACGTTCTTGAGGTTGTTCTCCCGCGCACCGGTCACCTTGATGGCGTCGGTACTCACATGTGCTCCTCGGATGGTACGGGTGAGGCTCTCCGGAGAGCCCCGGTCGTGGTCAGGCAGGGAGATGCCGCTGTCAGGCATTCTCCTTCTGGAAAGTCCGCGTGCCCCATAGAAGGGCCAACCCGGCCATGGACAACAGGACGAGGGATCCCGTCAGCAGTCCCGTCGAGCTCAAGTCCCCCCGGAACGCGGCACGTTCGGCGTCGACCACGTGAGTCAGAGGGTTGATCCGAGCCAGGTTGTAGAGCCAACCGGGGGCCAGTTGCTCGGTGACCGGCAGCAGCACACCGGACAGCAGGAGCAATGGCAGGAGCACGGCGTTCATCAGCGAGGGAAACACGGCCTCGCTCTTGAGGACCATCGCCAGTGCGTACGATCCCGAGGACAGCGTGATGGCCAGCACCGCAGCGATCGCGAGGCTCAGCAGCATGCCGAACGCCGGCGCGTTCAGGTCGAAGACGAGCAGCGTCACGAGCACGATCAGCGCAGACTGCGCGGTGGCTTGAACGGCCTGGGCCAGGACCTTGCCGAACAGCAGTGCGGACCTGCTGGCCGGGGTGCCGCGAAAGCGGTCGACCACGCCGACCCGGTACTCGGTGAGCAGCCCGACCCCGGCGAACGAGCCACTGAACAGTGCCGTCTGCACGATGAGCGCCGGCGTGAGCACAGCCCAGGCGTTGCCGGACGGGAAGCCGGGGGTGTGGTCGACCACCGTCACCATGAGCGGTCCGAAGAGGAACAGATACAACAACGGCTGCATGATCCCGATGATCAGCCAGGTGGGATTGCGCAGGCACAGCTTCATGTCCCTGAGGAAGATCAGCCAGGTGTCACGCAGCATGAGTGGCCTCCATGGCCGGGGTCGCCGCCTCGCCGTCGCGCAGGGAGCGCCCCGTCAGGCTGAGGAACACGTCGTCGAGGGTGGGCCGGTTCACCTTGACCGAGGTCATGGTGATCCGATGACTGTCCAGGGCGCGCAGCAGGTCGGCCAGGACGGCGTCACCACGGGAAACCCTGAACCGCACGGTGTCAGCAACGACAGTCACCTCGTGCGCGCCGGGCAGTCGGCGTGCCACTTCGGCGGCCTCGGCGGCCTGGTCGGCGACGTCGACTGTGATCGAATCACCTGCAACGCGGGCCTTGAGCTCATCCGGGGTCCCTTCGGCGACGATCGTGCCGTCGTCCGTCACCAGGATCCGGTCGCAGAGGGCATCGGCCTCGTCGAGGTAATGGGTGGTGAGGAAGACGGTCATGCCCTGCTCGGCGCGCATCCGGCGGACGTGGTCCCACAGGTTGGCCCGGCTCTGCGGATCCAGTCCCGAGGTGGGCTCGTCCAGGAACACCAGCTCGGGCTCGTGCACCAGCCCGAGCACAATGTCGAGCCGACGTCGCTGGCCGCCGGAGAGCGTCTTGGCAGGGCGCTGGTCCAGGCCAGAAAGGTCGAGCCGCTCCGCCAGTAACGTCCCGCGCCGCCTGGCCTCGGCCCGCGACAGGCCGTAGAGCCGGGCTTGCAGCTCGATCTCCTCTGCGACCTTGGACTCCGGCCAGGTGGAACCGCCCTGCGCCACATAACCGATCCTGCGCCGAACCCCCTGTGGGTCCGTCAGCAGATCGCAGCCGGCCACAGTGCCCGAGCCGCGGGTGGGTCGCAGCAAGGTGGTCAGCATCCGCAGGGTTGTGGTCTTGCCAGCCCCGTTAGGGCCGAGGAACCCGACCAGTTCCCCGGCAGCCACGTCGAAGTCGATGCCCTTCACCGCGTCGACGGTCCGCCCGCGTAGGGCGAACTGCCGGGCGAGACCTCGCACTGTGATCATGAGATCCTTCTTTCGTGTCTACCGCTTTTCGGTCGAGTCACGGAGGGGCCCAGCCGAGTGCTGGGCCCCTCCGCGTGGTTCATTCCGGACGGCCGTCGGCGGCGGCCTGAAACTCCGCGAGCCGCTCCTGCGCCTCGGCCATGTCCTCCGTGGTCGGCGCGTCGTCCTGGGTCAGCTTGAACCGCCAGTACCCGCTGAAGTCGATCGACCGCTTATCCAGCCCTCGGTCGTTGACCAGATGACGGCGGAGCGCCCGGACGGCGCCTGACTCGCCGGCCAGCCAAGCGAACGGGCGGCCAGGGAGAAACTCGGCGTTGCGTACCGCGTCGATCAGCATGTCGCTCTGGCCGGCCGGAGTTCCCTCGCGGTACAGCCAGTTAACGGTGGTGTTCCCGACGGTCTCGAAGTTCTGCCGCTCGGCGGCGTCGGCGACTTCGATGAAGGCCAGGGCATGGGCTCCCTCGGGCAGGGCCTCCAGCAGGGTGCCGATGGCAGGCAACGCGGTCTCGTCGCCGGCGAGGAGGAGCCATTCGGAGTTCGCGATCGAGTCCGTCAGGGAGACAGGCGCGGAGTAGATCGCCGACGGGCCGACCATGCCCAGCTGACTACCGGGTCGGGCGGAACCGGCCCAGCTGGTAGCGGGGCCGGTGTCCCCGTGCAGAACGAAGTCGATTTCGACTGTGTTCGTGCCCGGTCGGCGTCGGCGGATGGTGAAGCTGCGCATCCACGGCCGTTCGCTCTCCGGAATGGCCAGAAATGCCTGGTACCAGCTCGTCGCGTCGTCTCCCTGTTCCGGCAGGACGGGCAGTCGCTGACCTGACCGCGGGAAGCAGAGCTTGACCTGCTGGTCCGGCGCGTGGCCGACGGAGTCGTCGATTTGGTCGGCGTCGAACGTCACTCGGGCCATGCGCGGTGTGACGTGTGTGATGTCGGTGACCTGGATGAATGAAACAGGGAGCTCTGCCATCGAAAACCTTCCAAGAGTGCCGGGCATCCCAAGGACGGACCGCGTCCGCCTGATATCCTTACAGCGTAAGGAGATGCCTGGGCGAGGTTACTTTATGCAGTAAGGAGTTGCAAGGTGGTTGTTTTTGCCGGACAGGGTGATGCCCGCCGCTCGATGGATCTGCTCTGGCGCTCAGCCGATTCCGGGGGCACCAGAGCCGCACCCGGGCCCAAGCCGGGACTCGACGTCGACACAATCGTGGCCGCGGGCATCGCGGTCGCCGAAGAGCAAGGGATGGCAGCCCTGTCGATGCGGGCGGTGGGGGCCTGTCTAGGACGGACCGCCATGGCGCTCTACACCTACGTGCCTAGCAAGAGTGAACTGGTCGACCTCATGCACGACCAGGTCCTGGCCGAGTTGCCCACCGAGTACGACACCGGCGCGGGATGGCGCGTGGCGATCACCGCCTGGGCGGACGACACATGGGCGTTCTACCTGCGACACCCATGGGTGCTGCAGGTCTCCCAAGCCAGGCCGGTACTCGGGCCCGGTGAATACACGCAACTGGAGACGGTGGTGCGGACCCTCGGTGGAATCGACCTGGAACCGTTGAAGATCCGCCGGGCTATCGCCGTGCTGTTCCAGTTCATCCGGGGCATGGCCCGGGTTGCCGCGGAGCACCGGCAGGCCGCGCCGGAGACCGGGGTGTCCGACGAGGAATGGTGGGCGGTGCGCACCACCCTGCTCACAGAGGTGGCGCCAGACTTCGCCGAGCGCTTCCCAGCGCTGGCGGCGCTGGAAACGCACGCGACCGCTGCCGCCGTCGATGTCGCAGAGGAGGAGTCGGGTGACGTCGTACCGTATTTGGAGCGGGAGGCCAAGGAAGCATTCCGGGTTGGCTTGGAATTGATCCTTGATGGCATCGATGCAGCCGAGCGATCTAACTTCGGCAGCCCGACCCACGCGACCCCGTCCGCACCATAACGGCCCGGACGTGTGGGGTTGCCCAGGGGTTTCGAAACCACCGACGCGCGAGCGTGTCAACCGTGGGCGCCTTTACGGCCGAACCGGTCACAACCCGTCCGGAAATGATCATTGACGATACATCGATCGGTGATCTACGGTTTTTTGGGCTGATGACCTTTCACGGTCCTCGGCCGCTGACCGACTGGTACCAGATTTGGCAATGGCTCAATTCCAGGGGGAAAGCTCGTGCAGCAAATCGCCAAGTACCGCCAGCGTGACAGTCATTTAGCAGTTGACCGCAGACCAGGCGACGCGGCCGCTCGCCGCGGAAGCAATAACCAGGGGCGGATCCTGACCACGCGGGTCGGCCTGAAGATCCCGGCCATCCTGCCGTACGACCGGTGGGAGAAGGCCGGACTACACATCTTCCAGATCGCCGACTCATCCGCCTGGTGTCTGGGCGACTGGCTCGTGTACGGCCAGGAGCGATACGCCGACCGCTACCGGACCGGAGTGCAGGCCGCCGGGCTCGACTACCAAACACTGCGCAATTACGCCTGGGTGGCGCGGCACTTCGAGCTCGGGCGACGGCGCGAGAACCTGAGCTTCGGCCACCATGCCGAGGTTGCCTCCCTCCCTCCCGCGCAGGCGGACACGTGGCTCGACCGCGCGGAGCAGCACGGCTGGTCCAGGAACCGGCTCAGACTCCAGCTACGGGAGAGCCGTCAAGGTAATCGGGCGGCCCCGCTCGCACGGGTCAGTCTGCCCAGGATCAGCGTGCCCGTCGATCGCGTGGAGCGCTGGCGCGATGCCGCGTCGAAGGTCGAAGGGGACTTCGAGGAATGGATACTCGTGGCACTTGACCGCGCCGCCGCGCACGAACTCGGTGACTGACGAACCCTGCCCGCCCGACCACCGGAGACGGCCTTTCATGCAGATCCGCATCGACCATCACACATGCATAGGGTCCGGGCAGTGCGTTCTGACGGCGCCCGGCGTGTTCACTCAGGACGACGACGGGTACTCGGAGTTGGTGCCCGGAGGGGCTGCGACAGCGGCGCGGCAGCAGGTGCAGGAGGCAGCGCTGTCCTGCCCGGTGCAGGCCATCGCCTTGGGGAACGGGCCGCCCGGCGACTGAGCGTCCTTCCGGTCCGTCTCCAAGACGCTCGCAGACAGGGGCCGCCCGACGTCGGGCGGCCCCTGTCTGCGAGCACGGTCAGGGCCGAAGCCGAAGCCGAAGCGAGTTCAGTCGCCAGCTGCCCGGCAGCACGGCTCGGTCCAGCTCCGCGCCACCGTCTGCGAGCGCCATGTCCGGGTAGTACTCCAGTAATTTGGCGAAGGCCGCCTCGCCTTCCTGCCGGGCCAGCGTGGCACCCAGGCAGTAGTGAATGCCGTGGCCGAAGCCGACATGGTTCTCGGCCTGCCCGTCCTGCTGACGCGTGATGTCCAGGCGTTCCGGGTCGGTGTAGTGGCGTGGGTCGAAGTTGGCCGACACCAGCACCAGTTGGACCGCGTCACCGCGCGCGATGGGCGTGCCGGCGAGCTCCAGGTCCTCGGTGGCGTAGCGCAGCCGCGCCACGTGCACCGACCCGCACCAGCGCATCAACTCGTGCACCGCGCGCGGCAGCAGCACCGGGTCCTTGCGTAGCAACACCAGCTGGTCGGGATGGGTGAGCAGTGCGGCGGTGCCATTGCCAATCAGATGCGCGCTCGTCTCGTGGCCGGCCAGCACCAGCGTGAGGATCATGGTGACCATCTCGATGTCGCTGAGCCGTCCGCCGTCGTCGTCCTGAGCCCGGATCAGCTCGCTCAGCAAATCGTCCCTGAGCGCGGCGCGACGCCGCTCGATCAGTTCGTGGCAGTAGTCGATCATCACAGGGAAGGAGTGCTGCAGTCGTTCAGGCCGCATCGACACCAGGTCGCCGCCCCACTCCCGCCACCGGTCGAGGTCGGCCGCCGGAATCCCGACGAGCTCGCAGATCACCGTGATCGACAGCGGATATGCAAAGTGCTCCAGGAGATCGACCGCCCCGTCCTCCTCCCGGTGGGGCAGTTCTGCCAGCAGCCGGTCGGCGATCCGCTCGATGTCCGGCCGCAGATCGAGGATCCGGCGGGCCGCGAACGCCCGGGTCACCAGACGGCGCAGCCTTGGGTGGTCCGGCGGGTCGCTGTCCAGGATGGAGCCGAGCAGATAGCCCCGCAGATGCCCGGGGACCTTGAGGAGCTCCATCATCCCCTCGCGCGGATCCGCGCCCCCCTCGCGCGGCACGTTGGAGGGAGTGTTGACGAACCGAGGGTCGCGCAGCGCCGCGCGGACATCGTCGTAACGGGTCACGAACCACACCGGGGTGCCGTCGACGAACCTGCCTTTGACCACGGGGCCCTGTTCGCGCAGTCGGCCGTAGCCGCCGAAGGGGTCCCCGAGCAAATCCGGATCCATCATGTGCGGACCGGCGGGGCATGCGGCGCCCCCGCCAGTCAGCGAGGCGTCGTGGGAAGTGAGGGACATGGCCGACTCCGGTTCTCGCTGGGGCGTCACTTGACCGCGCTGATCACGCCATGCGGCGTCCACCGGCCGCCCGGCAGCCGCTCGGCTTTCACGAAGCCGGCCTCGGCGAACCACTCCTCGTACTGCCCCCACCGGTAGATGGTGCTGCTCGCAGCGGGCAGGGTCGCGAAATACACGTTGTCGAGGGCCGCGTACAGCGGGCCGTCGCCGCTGTCATCGGACATGGCATTGAACACCAGCGCTCGCCCGCCGTCGGGCAGGGCCGCGTGGGCCTTGCGCAGCAGGCGCACGTTCTCCTGCGGCGACCAGATCACCAACTGGTTGGCAAACAGCACGCAGTCGTGCCCCGGCGGATAGGCGTCGGCGAAGATGTCGGCCGCCCGGACGGAGATGCGGTCGGCCAGGCCGTGCTCGACGATCTTGCGGCGAGCGATCTCCACTGTGCTGGCGAGGTCGAGGACGGTGAACTCGACGCCGGGGTTCGCCTGTGCGAGGGCGATGGCGTTCACGCCGTCACCGCCGCCGACGTCGAGCACCCGGCGCACCCCGGTCAAGTCGGCCTGCTCGACCAGTACGGGGTTTGACAGCCGGGACCAGGACCGCATGCAGCGGTAGAACAGCTGCTCAAGGTCGGGGTCCGCGGACAGCCGGTGGTACAGGTCCGTGCCGGTTCCCTTGATCCGCCGCAGGCCGACGTTGGTGTTCTCGCGCAGCGACTCCGTGAAGTCCACCTCGGCGGGGCGGACGATCCGCTCCTCGTACTCGATCAGGTCCTCGATGATCTCCCAGGTCCCGTCCTCGAACTTGCCTTTCAGGACCTCGGCGTTGAGGTAACCGTCACCCTGACGGGCCGTCAGCCCCAGGGCGGTGGTGCCCAGGAGCAGGATCTGCACCGGGCGTTCCGCCAGGCCGAGTTCACGCCCGATCTCCTGCGGGGTCAGGCCTGGGTGCCGGTGGAGCAATGGGAACAGGCCCAGATTGCGGCCGGCGTTGAGCATCTGGAAGGCCGAGGAGCCGAACAGGATCTGTACCAGGCCGTCGGTGGTGAGCGGGGAGGCGTGTGCCATGGGTACTCCGTATCGGGTGGGGTGGTGAGGGTTCAGGCAAGCGATGGGCCGCGCCGGGCCGACGGTCATGTCACCCGGGCCAGATCGCCGGGGTGGGAGGCATAGGTGCGCCCGGCGGCGACCTCGCGGAGGCGGGCCAGCGCGTCCCAGACCTCGGTGAACCGGGTGTAGAGCGGGGACGGGCCGATTCGCAGCCGGTCCGGGACTCGGTAGTCGCAGACGACCTTCGCGTCAGCGGCGAGCGTCTGGCAGATCCGCCAGGCGTCGGGGTGGTACAGCGCCACATGCGAACCGCGACGCTCCGGAGTCCGCGGCGAGGCCGGCCGGAAGCCCAGCGGGGTGAGCCAGGCGTCCGCCAAGTCGTCGGCCAGCCGGCCCAGCAGCAGCCCCTTGGCCCGGATCCGCGCCACGCCCGCCTCTTCGACGAGGGCGAGAGCCGGATCGATCGCCGCCAGCGACAGCAGTGGCGGGGTGCTCACCAGGAACCGCTCGATCCCCGGCACCGGATCGTAGTCGGGCCCCATCCGGAACTGCTCCCGCTGCCCGAACCAGCCCCACACCGGCTGGCGCAGCCCGGCCTGCAGCTCGCGGCGCACAAAGAGGAAGGCAGGCGAACCCGGGCCACCGTTGAGGTACTTGTACGTGCACCCCACGGCGAGTTCCGCGCCGGTCGTGGCGAGGTCGATGGGGACGGCTCCGGCCGCGTGCGACAGGTCCCACAGGACCCGGGTGCCGACCGCGCGAGCCAGTTCGTTCACCTTCGCCATGTCCAGCAGCGCGCCACTGCGGTACGACACCAACGACAGCACCACCAGAGCGACGTCCTGGTCCAGGGCGGAGCGCAGCACGTCGAGATCGAGGCCGCCGTCGAGATCGGAGCCAAGCCGACGCAGACGCAGCCCGCGCTGGTCGGCGAGGCCCTGCATGACGTACCGGTTGGTCGGGAAGTCCTCGGCGTCCATCAGGACGGTGCCCAGCCCCGGCGCGGCGTCCAGCGCGGCACCGGCCAGCTTGTACAGGTTGACCGAGGTCGAGTCCGAGATCACCACCTCGCCTGGCCGGGCGCCGAGCACGTGCTCGGCAAGACGGTCGCCGAGCCGGGCGCCCCAGTCGATCCACCCCTGCCAGGACCGCACCAGCCCGCCGCCCCAGCCCTCCTCGACCACCTCGCGCAGCCGGTCCGAGGTGGCCGCAGGCAGCCGACCCAGCGAGTTGCCGTCCAGGTAGATCAACTCCGGATCGGTGATGACGAACCGCTCCCGGAACTCGGCCAGCGGATCGGCCGCGTCCAACTCCTCGGCCGCCGCGCGCGGGATCCCGCCCTCCATCGGCACTCCTTCTCTTTCGTGTCGTCGGCGTCTGCCGTGTCCCTGGCGTTCTCCGTCACCTGTCCGGTGGGTCAGAGCGTCGAGCGCACCGACCACAGCTCCGGGAAGAAGCGGTGCTCGCTGATCCGGGCGAGCCAGGCCACGCCCTCGGTGCCGCCGGTGCCCGGCTTGGCGCCCAACATCCGCTGCACGGTGACGAGATGCGTGTAGCGCCAGCGGGCGAACTGCTCCGCGGTGTCCATGAGTGCCTCGGCGAGCAGATGCAGGTCGTGGTGGCGCACCGGATTTCGGTACACCACCCGCCAGGCGTCCTCGACCTCCGCGCCGGTCCGGTACGGCAGTGTGGTGTCCCGGGCTGGGGAGTCATCCGGCATGAGCAGCCCGCGGCGGGCCAGCAGTGCGAGTGCCGCGTCGTACAGGCTCGGCTCGTGCAGTTGGTTCACCACTGCGTCGTAGCCGACCGTGTTCCGGTGCGGCTGCGCCATCGCCGGGTTCTTGTTGCCGAGGAGGAACTCCAGCCGCCGGTAGCCGGCCGACTGGAAGCCTGAGGCCGACCCGAGGACGTCCCGGAACTCTGCGAATTCCACAGGTGACAGCACGGAGAACGTCTCCCAGGACACCAACAGGACCTGCTGTACTCGCGCCGACCTGCGTAGTGTCCACAGTGCGTCTCCGAGCCCATCCTTGTGCAACTGGTCGCGGGCGGTGGTGAGTTCCGTGTGCAGCAGCTTGAACAGCAGCTCCTTGACCTGGCTCATGATGATGAAGCCCGGCTCGGTGTCCGCCGGGCTGAGCGGATGCTGCAGCGCCAACAGCTCGTCCATGCGCGCGTAGTGCGCGTACGGGGTGGTGCCCGGCGGGACGGCTGCGGACAGCGGACATCCGAGGCTCTGTCCGGAGCCCTGGGCGGTCTCCTCGGTGGTCATGTGGTCGTTCCTCCCAGTTCCATCTGCGCGAGGACCGCGTCGCCCAGCTCGGTGCCCCTCACCCCCAGGTCGTAGGGGAGATCGAAGTGGTCGCGCCGCTCGGCGATGACCTCCGTCACCGCCGCCCGGGGGCGCAGCGCCGTCACCATCCGCTCGTGCTGGCGGACGTACTCCTCGGTCTCGTTGCCGCCGCGGGCGGCCACCACCTGGGGCAGCCGCTCCGGCAGCAGGCCGAGCGGGCTGTTGCGACGCGCCCCGGCCTCGTCCAACCGCAGCGCCTCGTTGACGTACGACAGCCGGACCGGCTCCAGGTCGTACATGCCGCTGAGCAGCACCGCCCCGGCGATCCGGCCGGACACGTCCGGGCCGTCCGGCGGGCCGGGCAACAGGGCCATCGCGACCAGATGCGCGCCGGCCGAGGTGCCGCATAGATGGAGCCGGTTCGAGGCGAACCCGAGCCGGTCCGCGTGCCGCAGCAGCCAGTCGACGGCGCGCCGCACCATCCCCGCCATGGCGTCCAGCCCGACGTCCGGTGCCAGTCCGTACTCGACCACCGCGACCGCCGCACCGGCGGCCAGCAACGGCGGGGCCGGGAAGGCCGATTCGGCGCGGCCGAGCGCCTGCCAGTTCCCGCCGTGCACGAACACCAGCAGCGGCGGACGCCCCGGACCCGTGCCGGGAAAGTAGTCGAGCACTTCGGCCGGATGTGTGCCGTAGGCGAGACCGGTCCGCACCGGATGGTCCCGGCGGGCTGCCGCGCTCAGCCGTTCGTACTCGCGGAGGTAGGCCCCGAGGCTCGGCACGTGGGAACTCGGCGAGTACTGCCGGTCCAATGTGGCCTGATCCATTCCCCGGTACACCGCGGCACCGGTCATCGCGCACCCCCGGGCCGCGGTTCGTCGCGCATCACTCAGCCCCCCAGCCTGTGTGTGGCACAGGCCCGTTCGTACATCTCGGTCAGCAGCGGATCGATGCCGTGCGCCGAGTTGCGGTAGCGGGCCCCGAAGCGGCTCGCGTACTCCTCGAACCACTCCCGCCGGTCCGCCAGGAACAGCACGTCATGGATCGCCATCGAACGCACCGCCATCATCGGCACGGGGGCGTAGCTCACCTCGAACTCCGGGTTGCGGGCGGCCTTCTCCCGGCACTTCTCGTGGAACTGGGCGATCATCAGCCCGCGGCGCACGCTCTCGGGCTTGAGCGCGGTGTGCGCCGCGTCCAGCAGGTGCAGATGCTCGGGCGGCAGGTCCGGCAGGACGAGCAGCAGCGAGCGCAGATTCGGGTTGCCGGCCTTCCAGTCGACCTCGCTGAACTCGTCCAGGCCGCAGCGGACGATCTCGTCGATGAGGGTCTGGCTCGGGGTGGGACCCACCAGCCTGACCCGGATCTCCAGCGCACCGGCGCGCTGGGCCGGTTCGACGAACGGGCACACCGGGCCGGTGCGTCCGAGTTCGCTGTGCGGTTGGCGGATGTAGTCGCTCAGCCAGCCGCCGGCGGCCTCAAGGGCCTTGGCCAAGTCGACGGAGAGCACGTCGGTCAGCATCGTCGTCAGTCCTCGGGTGTCGGTCCTCGCAGAAAGCGGACGGGGTGTGCCTCGAAGGCGGCCTGCGAACGTCACTCGTCGCCGGTGAGTTCGTGGAGCTTGGCCGACAGGATCCGACCGATCTCGGCCAGCGTGTCCGGCCGGGTCAGCATGGTCCCGTGCTCGCCGGGCACCACATGCGCTTCGACGGTGCCACGGACGTACGGCTGCCAGGCTGCAGCGTCGACCGGCGGGTCCTGCTGCTCCGAGCAGGCGATCAGCAGCAGGTCGCCGTCGATCGGGCCAGGCCGGTAGTCGATGGTCAGATGGGTGTTGTTCGCCGAGATCTCGGTGATCGCCGCGAGCCGGTCCTCGTCCAGGTTGGCCAGCGCGCTTCCCTGGCGGCGCAGGATCTCCCGCGCCCTGGCGAAGGTCATCTCCTCGTCGTCCTGCCGGTGGGTGCCGTCATCGACGAGACCCACGTGGTAAAGCAGCATCACCCGGTCGTCGGGCGCGGGTACGTCCGCATGAGTCAGCCCCTGCCAGTTGGGGATCACGTCGAGCACCGCGACCAGCGCCACCGGTTCACCGCGCCGCCGGAACTCCGCGGCCAGCGCGTGCGCGCACAGTCCGCCGAAGGACCAGCCGGCCAAGTGGTAGGGCCCGTGCGGCTGCACGCTCTGGATCTGGTCGGCGTAGTCCACCGCCATCTCCTCGATGCTGCCCGGCCGGGGCTCCGGACGGGCCAGGCCGCGTGCCTGGATCCCGTACAGCGGGTACTGCGGACCGAGCTGTTTGATCAGCGCGCTGTACGACCAGCTGATGCCACCGCCCGGGTGGATGAAGAACAGCGGCGGCCGACTGCCCCGGGCGCGCAGCGGCAACACCACCTCGTAGGAGCCGTCCGAGTCGTCGACTTCGAGCCGGGCCGCGATCCCGCCCGGGGTCGGCGCCTCGAACAGGCTCCGCAGACCCAGCTCGACACCGAAGGCGGCCCGCAGCCGAGCCATCAACCGGGTGGCCAGCAGGGAGTGCCCGCCCAGGTCGAAGAAGTCCTCGTCCACACCGACGACGGGCCGCCCGAGCACCTCCGCGAACAGCTCGCACACGACCTGTTCCTGCGGCGTGGCCGGTGCCCGGCCGATGTCGGCGCGCTCCGGGGCGAACGCGGGGAGCGCGGCGCGGTCGAGCTTGCCGTTGGCGGTGAGCGGCAGCCGGTCGAGGGGGACGATGGCGGCGGGGCGCATGTAGTCGGGCAGCAGACGGCGGGTGTGCTCGCGCAGGGCGATGAGCAGGGCGCCGGTGTCCCGGCCAGCGGCCGGACTGGTGGTCCAGGAGGACAGCGGCGTACCGGGACCGGCGGCGCCCGCGGAGGCGTACGTGCCGACGGCGACGCCCTCCCCCAGGAGTCCGCGCCGGACGTAGGTGATGTCGACGGCGGCCGGATCGTGGGTGCTCCAGCTGATCGCGGTCCAGTAGCCGTGCTCCTCCCCCAGCCGGTGCAGGTCCTCCGGATCGACACCGGGCACGAGCGGACCGGTCGGCGCCGTCCCGGCTTCGAGGGCGTGCTGAACGGCGAGATCGTGCGCGATACGTGAGTTCGGGACGCCGGTTACCCGCAGCCGCTCGGGCCGTGCGGTGCGCAACTGCTCGGCGAGGGCTCCGAGATCCCGGGGCCAGGGGCGGGTGGGGGTGTCGGTGAGGGGGTGGGGGGTGATGCCGGTTTTGTAGAGGGTGGCGTCGTAGCGGTAGCGGGTGAGTTCGTTGTGGGAGGTTCCGCGTTTGAGCTGGATGTCGGTGCCGGCGAGGTCGGGGATGTGGTGAGCGAGCGCAGTGAAGTACTCCGGGTCCACCAGGAGTTCCTTCTCCAGGACGAGGCGCTGCTCGACGGCGCGGCGTACCGCGGTGGTGTCGCCGACGTCGTCGGCGCAGGCCGCCTGGACCGCGCTGGTGAAGGTGCGCAGCAGCCGCGGGTTGCGGATGTCACCGATGAACACGGCTCCGCCAGGAGCGAGCAGACGGAAGGCCTGCTCGACAACCTGTTCCAGGTAACCGGCGTTCGGGAAGTACTGGACGACGGAGTTGAGGATAATCGTGTCGAAGTGGCCCTGCGGCAGCTCGCCGTGCTCATGTGCGGCCTGTGCTCGCAGGGTGACACGCCGGGCGAGTTCGGGGTCGGCATCGACGTGGCGCCGCAACGCCTCTACGACGGTGGGTGAGAAGTCGGTCCCCCAGTACTCCTCGCACTCGGGTGCCAGCCCGCCGAGGAGAAGCCCGGTGCCCACGCCGATCTCCAGAACTCGGCCGGGCTTGAGCGCCTTGATGCGCTCGATCGTGGCCGCACGCCACTCGCGCATGTCGGTCAGCGGGATGGGCTCACCGTCGTAACTGCTGTTCCATCCGGAGAAGTCCTCACCGAACTCCGAACCCGGCTCGGCATACAGTGAGTTGTAGAGATCCTTCCACTCCCCGATCTGGCTCCGCTCCTCCTCGTCGCTGGAGGTTGTCGCGTCGGTGTTGGTGACGATGTAGGCGATGAGGCGGGTGTTGCCGGGTTGGTCCTCGTGGACGAGGACGGCGGCCTGGGCGATGTCGGGGTGGTCGGCCAGCACGGCCTCGATCTCGCCGGGTTCGATACGGAACCCGCGGATCTTGACCTGATGGTCGGCACGGCCCATGAACTCCAGTACGCCCTGCGGATTTTGGCGTACGAGGTCGCCGGTGCGGTACATACGGGCACCGGGATCGGGAGCGTAGGGATCGGCGACGAAGCGCTCAGCGGTCAGGCCGGGGCGGTGCAGGTAGCCGCGGGCCAGGCCCGCGCCGGCGATGTGGAGTTCACCGATGACGCCGGGCGCAACGGGTTGCAGTCCAGCATCGAGGACGTAGGTACGCATGTTGGCCATCGGGCGGCCAATGGGCACGACCGGGCCGCCGTCGTAGCGAGTGGTGACAGGGTGGCAGCTGGCGAAGGTGGTCGTCTCGGTGGGTCCGTATCCGTCCACGACGGTCAGGGACGGGCAGGCTTCCTGAACGCGTCGGACGGACGTGCCGGAGACGGCTTCTCCGCCGGTCCACACCTGGCGCACTCCGGCCAGGCACTCGGGGGCGTGGTCGACGACCACGTCGAACAGGGAACTGGTCAGCCACAGAGCGGTGACACGCTGCTCGACGATCACCTGTTGAAGGGTGGGGACATCGAGGTCGCCGGCGGGGGCGACCACGACAGTTCCACCGTTGAGGAGAGGCACCCACAGTTCGTAGGTGGAAGCATCGAACGCGGTGGGCGAGTGCAGCAGGACACGCTCATGAGCCCGGCCGTCGAAACGAGGGTCCAGGGCCAGAGCTGCGACATTGCGGTGGCTGACCACGATTCCCTTGGGGATACCGGTCGAGCCGGACGTATACATCACATACGCCGCAGCCTCGGGATGGACGGTGGCCTCGGGGTCGCCGGGGTCGGCCTCGGGATGGCCCAACGAGGTCAGTCGGATCAACTCACATGCCTCAGCGCCTGGTCGAGGGCCCGTCAGGTCGTCGGTGACCAGCAGGCGGGCGCCGGTGTCGGTGAGGACATGCCGGATGCGCTCGGCCGGGTGACGCTCGTCGAGCGGCACGTAGGCGGCGCCGGCCTTCGTCAGGGCGAGGACTGTGGTGACCGTCACGACGGAACGTCGCAGAAGGACAGCGACGGAGTCGCCGGGGCGCACTCCCCTGGCGATCAGCTCGTGGGCGAACTGATTGGCGTGGGAGTCGAGTTCCGCGTATGTCAGAGAGGTCTCCCCGTCCGTGACGGCGGGAGCGTCCGGCGTCCTGGCCGCCTGCCGTGTGAAGAGTTCTGCGAGAGACGCCTCGGGCAGGGGCAGCCCGGTGTCGTTGAAGTCGCGGAAGATCTTCCGGTGTTCCTCGGCGGAGAGGACGCCGATCGTGCTGAGTGGCTGGTCGGGGTGGGTGGTGGCGGTGTCGAGGAGCCGTATCCAGCGGTCGAAGAGGGCCTGGACGGTGGAAGCGTCGTAGAGGTCGCTGGAGTACTCGACGGCTCCCGTGATGCCCTGGGGTTCACCGTGGGCACCACGCTGCTCGGCGAGGCTGATGAAGAGGTCGAACTTGGCCGTGTGCGTGCGTCCGGGCGCCACATCGATGTGAAGACCGGGGAGCTGGAAGGCCGCTTCGGGGGCGTTCTGCAGGGCCAGCATGATCTGGAAGAGGGGGTGGTGGGCGAGGGTGCGGGTGGGATTGAGGTGCTCGACGAGGTACTCGAAGGGCACGTCCTGATGGGCGTAAGCGGCCAACGACGTCTCACGGACCCGGCTGATCAGCTCGGTGAGCGTCGGATTGCCCGAAGTATCAGTTCGCAGGACCAGGGTGTTGACGAAGAACCCGATCAGATGGTCGAGACTGTGATCCGTACGACCCGCGATGGGACTGCCCAGAGGAATGTCACGACCCGCGCCCAGACGGGTGAGGAGAGCCGCGAGACCCGCCTGCAGCACCATGAACAAGCTGGCACCCGTGGACCGCGCGAGATCGGTCAGACGCTGGTGCAGTGCCGGATCGATGTCGACCGTGACGTAGTCCCCCCGATAGGACATGACCGCCGGGCGCGGACGGTCGGTGGGCAGCGCCAGCTGATCCGGCAGCCCCGCCAACGTCCGGGTCCAGTAGTCGATCTGCGTCGCGAAGAGACTGTCGGGATCATCCTGGTCACCCAGCAGCTCGTTCTGCCACAACGTGTAATCCGCGTACTGCACCGCAAGATCGGACCACCCCGGCACCTGCCCCTGCGTCCGCGCCGTATAAGCACGAGCAAGATCAGAGGCGAGAGGGCCCAGCGACCAACCGTCACCCGCGATGTGATGCACCACCACCAGCAGCACGTACTCCTGCGCCGACAGCTCGAACAAGTCGGCGCGCAGCGGTGGTTCGGCCGCGAGGTCGAAGGGGTGACGGGACGCTGACGTGAGTACGTCCGGCAGCTCCGTCTCGGTCGTCGGTGTGACGGTGAGACGCGGTACAGCCGTCTCGGCGGGCAGCACCTGCTGGTACGGCACGCCCTCGGCCTCCGGGAACACCGTGCGCAGGCTCTCGTGACGGGCCACCACGTCACCCAGGGCGGCCCGCAGCCCGTCGCGGTCCAGCTCGCCCGTCAGCCGCAGGGCCAGCGGAATGTTGTAAGTGGCGCTGGGGCCCTCCATCTTGTGGATGAACCACAGCCGACGCTGGGCGAAGGACAGCGGCATGACGTCGGGCCGCTGCCGCCGTGTGAGCGCCAGACGGCCGGGCCCCGCGGTGTCCAGGAGCGTGGCCACCTCGGCCGGCGTCGGACCCTCGAAGAGCGAGCGCAGCTCCAGCTCGACCCCGAAGACCGCCCGGACCTGGGCGATCAGACGAGTGGCCAAAAGCGAGTGCCCGCCCAGATGGAAGAAGTCGTCATCTACCCCGACCCGCGGCAGCCCGAGCACCTGCGCGAACAGATCGCACACGATCTGCTCCTGCGGCGTACGCGCCTCCCGCCCCGCCCCACCCGACGTGAACTCGGGCGCCGGCAACGCCGCACGGTCCAGCTTGCCGTTAGCCGTCAGGGGGAGCCGGTCGAGGGGGACGATGAACGCCGGGACCATGTAGTCGGGCAGATGGTGACGGCTGTGCTCGCGGAGCTTGGTGACGAGGGCGCCGGTGCCGCGGCGAGCGGCGGGGTTGGTCGTCCAGGTCGACAGGGGCGTGGCGGAGGTGCCCGTGCCGGCAGGGGCGTAGGTGCCGACAGGGGTGCCTTCGGCAGGCCGGTTCCGGTCGAGGAGGAGGACGTCGACGGTGTCGCGGTCGTGGGTGCTCCAGGTGATGCCGGTCCAGTAGCCGTGCTCGTCGCCCAGGGCGTGGAAGGCCTCCAGGGTGACCTGGGGATGGGCGGTGTCGGCGGACGAAGGCGTGTCCCCGTAGAGGGTGTGCTGGACGGCGAGTTCGTGGGTGAGGCGGGGGTTCGGGACGCCGGTGACGCGGAGTTCGGCGGGGCGCTCGGCTTCGAGGTAGTGGCTCAGATCGGCGAAGGTGGCGCCTGGGGCGGTGTGCTGGGGCCAGGGGCGGGTGGGGGTGTCGGTGAGGGGGTGGGGGGTGATGCCGGTTTTGTAGAGGGTGGCGTCGTAGCGGTAGCGGGTGAGTTCGTTGTGGGAGGTTCCGCGTTTGAGCTGGATGTCGGTGCCGGCGAGGTCGGGGATGTGGTGAGCGAGCGCGGTGAAGTACTCCGGGTCCACCAGGAGTTCCTTCTCCAGGACGAGACTGTGCTCGACGGCGCGGCGGACGGCGGCCGTGTCCGTCGGGTCGTCGGCGCGCGCGGTGTGGACGGCGGCGGCGAAGGTGCGCAGCAGCCGCGGGTTGCGGACATCGCCTATGAAGAGGGCCCCGCCGGGGGCGAGCGCGCGGACGGCGTTGGCGACGACCTGTTCCAGGTAAACGGCGTTCGGGAAGTACTGCACGACGGAGTTGAGGACGATCGTGTCGAAGTGGCCTGCGGGGAGGCCGTCGAAGTCGTGGGCCGGCCGAGTGCGCAGGCGGACCCGGGAGGCGAGGACGGGATCCGCGTCGACGTGGCGCTGAAGGTCCTTGATGACGGTGGGTGAGAAGTCGGTCCCCCAGTACTCCTCGCACTCGGGTGCCAGCCCGGCAAGGAGAAGCCCGGTGCCCACGCCTATTTCGAGAACGCGGCGAGGGCGAAGCGTCCTGATGCGGTCGACGGTCGTGTCGCGCCACTCCCGCATCTCAAGCAGCGGGATCGGCCGGCCGTCGTAACTGCTGTTCCAGCTCGCGAAGTTCTCGCCGAACGCCGTCTTGGGCGCGGTGGTATAGACGGAGTCGTACAGGTCCTGCCACTCGCTCAGCTGGTTCCGCTCGACCTTCTCGTCGTACCCGCGCGCCGAGGTGTCGGCGACGACATAGGCGGCCAGCCGGGCGTCCCCGGGCTCGTCCTCGCGGACGACCACGGCGGCCTGGGCGACGTCGGGGTGGTCGGCCAGCACGGCCTCGATCTCGCCGGGTTCGATACGGAACCCGCGGATCTTGACCTGATGGTCGACGCGGCCGATGAACTCCAGCTCGCCGTCCGGGTTCCAGCGCACCAGGTCGCCGGTGCGGTACATACGGGCACCGGGCTCGCTGCCGTACGGGTCGGCGAGGAAACGCTCCGCCGTCAGGCCCGGCCGGCCCAGATAGCCGCGGGCCACACCCGCACCCGCGATGTACAGCTCCCCCACCACACCCGGCGCGACCAACCGTAGTCCGCCGTCCAGGACGTACACACGGGTGTTGGTGATCGGCCGGCCGATCGGCGGGGCACCCGTGGCGCCGGCCAGGTCCGCGGCGGTCGACCAGATGGTGGTCTCGGTCGGTCCGTACAGGTTGGTCAGGTCCTCGGTGAGGGTCCGCAGCGAGTCGGCCAGGGCAATGGGCAGCGCCTCGCCGCCGACCAGCATGCGTAGTCCGCGCAGGGCCTCCGGCTCGTGTGCGACCAGCAGTTGCCACAGTGACGGCGTCCCCTGCACGACCGTGACACCGTGCCGGGCTATCAGGTCGAGCACGGCGGACGGCTGGGGGACGGCCTCCTTGGGCGCGAGGACGACCGCGGCACCCGAGAGCAGCGGGTGGTACAACTCCAGCGCGGCGATGTCGAAGGCGACCGTGGTGACCGCGAGCAGCCGCTCGTCGGGCCGAAGCGGCACCTTCTGCCGCATGGCCACCAGGAAGTTGAGCAGAGCGGCGTGCGGCACGACCACGCCCTTGGGACGGCCGGTCGAGCCGGACGTGTAGATCACGTACGCGGCGTCGGCTGCCCGCAGCGGCGCGGCACGGTCGGCGTCGGCCGGGTCGGTGTCGGGGCAGTCGGCCAGCACCGCCTGTACGTCCGCGGAGTCCAGCATCAGCCGCTGCGGCGAGCCGCCGCCCGGCAGCCGCGCGTCCGTCGCCAGGGTGGTGAGCAGCAGCGTCGGCTCCGCGTCCGCCAGCACGTACGCGATGCGCCCGGACGGATGGTCCGGGTCCAGCGGCAGGTACGCGGCGCCGGTCTTGAGCACCGCCAGGAGGGCGACCACCAGGTCGGCCGAGCGCGGCAGGGCGAGCGCGATCACCGTGCCCGGTCCGGCGCCCCGGCGCAGCAAGGCGTGAGCCAGCCGGTTGGCACGGCTGTTCAGTTCCGCGTACGTCACGGCGGTGTCCCCGGCGATCAGGGCAACGGCCTCCGGCGTGGCCCGCGCCTGCCCGGCGAAGCGCACCGGCACCAGGTCCTCGCCGACCTCGGCCTCGGTGTCCAACCAGGTGTTGAGCACCTGTTGGTGTTCTTCGGGGGTGAGGAGGTCGATGCCGTCGAGTGGCTGGTCGGGGTCGGTGGTGGCGGTGTCGAGGAGCCGTATCCAGCGGTCGAAGAGGGCCTGGACGGTGGAAGCGTCGTAGAGGTCGCTGGAGTACTCGACGGCGCCCGTGATGCCCTGGGGTTCACCGTGGGCACCACGCTGCTCGGCGAGGCTGATGAAGAGGTCGAACTTGGCCGTGTGCGTGCGTCCGGGCGCCACATCGATGTGAAGACCGGGGAGCTGGAAGGCCGCTTCGGGGGCGTTCTGCAGGGCCAGCATGATCTGGAAGAGAGGGTGGTGGGCGAGGGTGCGGGTGGGATTGAGGTGCTCGACGAGGTACTCGAAGGGCACGTCCTGATGGGCGTAAGCGGCCAACGACGTCTCACGGACCCGGCTGATCAGCTCGGTGAGCGTCGGATTGCCCGAAGTATCAGTTCGCAGGACCAGGGTGTTGACGAAGAACCCGATCAGATGGTCGAGACTGTGATCCGTACGACCCGCGATGGGACTGCCCAGAGGAATGTCACGACCCGCGCCCAGACGGGTGAGGAGAGCCGCGAGACCCGCCTGCAGCACCATGAACAAGCTGGCACCCGTGGACCGCGCGAGATCGGTCAGACGCCGGTGCAGTGCCGGATCGATGTCGACCCTGACGTAGTCGCCCCGATAGGACATGACCGCCGGGCGCTGACGGTCGGTGGGCAGCGCCAACTGATCCGGCAGCCCCGCCAACGTCCGAGTCCAGTAGTCGATCTGCATCGCGAAGAGACTGTCGGGATCATCTTGGTCACCCAGCAGCTCGTTCTGCCACAACGTGTAATCCGCGTACTGCACCGCAAGATCGGACCACCCCGGCACCTGCCCCTGCGTCCGCGCCGTATAAGCACGAGCAAGATCGGAAGCGAGAGGCCCCAACGACCAACCATCACCCGCAATGTGATGCAGGACGAGAAGGAGAACGTGCCGGTCGGGTGCGACGCGGAACAGCTCGGCGCGCAGCGGTGGTTCGACGGCCAGGTCGAAGAGGTGGCGGGCCGCTGACGTGAGTACGTCCGGCAGCTCAGTCTCGGTGATGTCGGTGGCGGACAGCTCGACGGTGACGGAGTCGAGGACGTGTTGATGCGGGGTGCCTTCGGCTTCGGGGAACACCGTGCGCAGGCTGTCGTGATGGGCCACCACATCGCCCACGGCCGCGCGCAGGGCCTCGTTGTCCAGCTCACCCGTCAGCCGCAGAACGAGCGGAATGTTGTAAGTGGCGCTCGGCCCTTCCATCTTGTGCAGGAACCACAGTCGGCGCTGAGCGAAGGACAGCGGTACGAGGTCGGGCAGTCGCTGCCTGGTCAGGGCCAGCCGCGCGGGCCCCGCGGTGTCGAGGCGGGCCGCCACCGCGCCGGCGGTCCGGGCCTCGAAGAGCGTGCGCAGGCCGATCTCGACGCTGAAGGCGGCCCGGATGCGGGCGATCAGACGAGTGGCCAGAAGCGAGTGCCCGCCCAGATGGAAGAAGTCGTCGTCGACCCCGACCCGCGGCAGCCCGAGCACCTGCGCGAACAGATCGCACACGATCTGCTCCTGCGGCGTACGCGCCTCCCGCCCCGCCCCACCCGACGTGAACTCGGGCGCCGGCAACGCCGCACGGTCCAGCTTGCCATTGGCCGTCAACGGAAGGTGTTCCAGGAGTACGACGGCCGACGGCACCATGTGCTCAGGCAGCCGGTCCCGTGTGAACTCCCTTACGTCGTCGGGCCGTAGCGCCTCCCGCGCCACCACGTAGGCCACCAGCCGGGCCCTGCCGGGCTCGTCCTCGCGAGCGACCACGGCGGCCTGGGCGATGTCGGGGTGGTCGGCCAGCACGGCCTCGATCTCGCCGGGTTCGATACGGAACCCACGGATCTTGACCTGATGGTCGGCGCGGCCGATGAATTCGAGGTCGCCGTCCCGGTTCCGGCGTACGAGGTCGCCGGTGCGGTACATGCGGGCGCCGGGTTCGGGCGCGTAGGGGTCAGCGACGAAACGCTCGGCGGTGAGACCGGGGCGGTGCAGATAGCCGCGGGCCACGCCCGCACCCGCGATGTACAGCTCCCCCACCACACCCGGCGCTACCAACTGAAGCCCGGAACCCAGTACATAGGCACGGGTGTTGGCGATCGGCCGGCCGATCGGCGCGGACAACGGCCAGTCGTCAGGGTCCTCACCCAGGGTGTGGGCCGTGACCACGTGCGTCTCGGTGGGGCCGTAGTGGTTGTGCAGGGCGCGGCCCGGCGCCGACCGGTGGAACTCACGGACCAGGCGGCTCGGCGTCAGCGCCTCACCGGCCTGCGCGACGGTACGCAGCCGCGGCAGCGTACGGCCCTGCTCGACGGCGGCCTCGGCGAGGGCCTCCAGCACCAGGTTCGGCGCGAACAACTCCTCCACCCGGTGGTCGTCCAGCCACGCGGCGAACCGGGCCGCGTCACGCCGGACGTCCTCAGCGGGGACCACCAGCGTCTTACCGAAGAGCAGGGCCGACAGCACCTCCTGCGCGGACACGTCGAAGCTGATCGCCGTGAACTGCGCGGTCCTGGTACCCGGTTCGCCGCCGACCGCTCTGTGGTGCCACTCCAGGAGGTTCAGCAGTGCGCCCGCGGGCATGACGATGCCTTTGGGTCGTCCGGTGGAACCGGAGGTGTAGATGACATAGGCGGGGTGGTCGGGTGCGAGGGCGGGGGTGGGGTTGTGGGTGGGGTGGTTGGCGAGGCCGGTGGTGGTGTCCGGGGTGTCGAGGAGGAGGACGGGGGTGTCTTGTGTGGTGGGGAGGTTGGACTGGGTGGCTGTGGTGGTGAGGAGGAGGGCGGGGTGGGCGTCGGTGACCATGTGGGTCAGGCGGGCGTGGGGGTATTCGGGGTCGAGGGGGAGGTAGGCGGCGCCGGCTTTGAGGACGGCGAGGACGGCGATGACGAGGTCGGTGGAACGGGGCAGGGCGAGGGCGACGATGCGTTCGGGTCCGATGCCGCGGGTCGTGAGCAGGTGGGCCAGCTGGTTTGCCCGCTCGTTGAGCTTCTGGTAGGTCAGGGTGGTCTCATCGCAGACCACTGCGGGTGTGTCCGGCGTTTCGGCGGCCCGTGCCTCGAACAACCCCGGCAGGGTCGTCCCGCTCGTCTCCCTGACCGTGTCGTTGCGGGTGACGAGCAGGTTCCGGCGCTCTTCGCCGGTAATGAGGTCGATCCGGCCGATCGGCCGATCGGCGTCGGTGACGACGAAGTCGAGCACCTGGGTCAGCCGGTCGAGGAATCCGGCGGCCGTGGCCTGGTCGACGAGGTCGTCGCGGTAGTCGAGGCGGAGGTAGAGACGCCGCCCCGGGGCAGCGATCAGGGTGAGCGGATAGTGGGTCGCGTCCCGCCCATGGCCGAGGTCTGGGGTGATCCGCAGCCCGGGGTCCGCCAGCTCGGCGGGGTCGTCCCAGGGGTAGTTCTCGAACACCAGGGACGTGTCGAAGAGGTCGCCAAGACCGGCCAGCTGCTGGATGCGAGCCAGCCCGAGATGGTGGTGCGCGGTCAGCCGCGACTGTTCGTCTTGGAGTCGCACGACGGTGGACAGCAACGACTGCGCCGGGTCCAGCGCGAGCCGGACGGGCACCATGTTGATAAACAGGCCCACCATGGCCTCGACTCCGGGCAGTTGCGGGTCCCGTCCTGCCACGACGGCCCCGAACACCACGTCGTCTTGCCCCGTGCGCCGGCTCAGCACCAGACCCCAGGCGGCCTGCAGAACGGTGTTCATGGTCACGCCCTGCCTGCGTGCCCAGTCGGCGAGCGCCGCCGTGCGGTCCTCGTCCATCTCGACGGTGATCCGCTCCGGCATCAGTGCGGCCCGCGCCGGATCCACCGGAGTGACCAGGGTCGGCTGCTCCAGGCCGACGAGCGCCTCGCGCCAGGCAGCCTCCGCCGCCGGCCGGTCCTGCTGCGCAAGCCAGCCCAGGTACTGCCGGTACGGGGTCACCCGGGGGAGCGTGGCGACATCGCCATGGCTGCCGTACAGCGTGATCAGCTCGCGGACGAGGATGGGCATCGACCAGCCGTCGAGCAGGATGTGGTGGGTGGTCATGATCAGACGTTGGTGTTCGCTGGCCAGCCGCACCAGGGAGAAGCGCAGCAGCGGCGGCTCGGCCAGGTCGAAGCGGCGGCCGTGCTCCTTGGCGGCGAGCCGGGCCAGCTCCGCCTCCGCCTCGGTGGCAGGCAGCGACGAGAGGTCGAACTCCTCCCATGGAATGTCCACCTGACGCGGAATCAGCTGTACGGTCTGTCCCGAATCCATCTGCCGGAAACCGGCGCGCAGGTTCGGGTGCCGCTGGACGAGGGCGCGGACCGCCGCCCGTAGCAGCACCCCGTCGAGGGTGCCCTCGATGTCGAAGACGTGTTGCACCGCATAGACGTCGGCGCCGTCCTGCTCGTAGCGGGAGTGAAACAGCAGCCCCTCCTGCATGGGGGAGAGGGGAAGGATGTCTTCCAGGCCCGACGGCGTCATTTCTGAATCCTCCACGCGGCTTCGAGCTGTTCGATGTCGTGTTGGCTGAGTTCGGTCAGGGGGAAGTCCGAGGGTGTGTGGCCGCCCGTGCCGGACCGGTCGACGTGCCGGACCAGGCCTCGGATCGCCTGGAACCACTGCTCGGCGAGGACACGGACGTGCTGTTCGGGCCAGAGATCAGGGGCCCACGCCCAGACGGCCTCCAGCCACGGCCCGTCCGGGGTGTCGCGGACGATGGAGTTGACCTCCAGCCCGTGCGCCAGGGCGGTCGCCGGATCGGCACCACTCAGCAGGCCCGTCTCCGACGCCACGGTCCACCCCGGACTACCGGGAACCACCGGTGTCCCCGCGGACGGGAATCGGCCGAGGTAGTTGAATCCAAGTTGGGGCACGGCGAGCCTGGCCAGCTCCGGCCCGGTCTCGGAATTGAGGTGGCGCAGCAGACCGAAGCCCATACCCCGGTCGGGCAGTGCCCGTAGCTGCTCCTTGACCCGTTTCAGCGCCTGTCCGAGAGCCGGCCCGCCGTCGACGACCTCCTCCCAGACGAGTGGGCCCGGATCGACTCGGACGGGATATAGCGAGGTGAACCAGCCCACGGTGCGCGACAGGTCCGCACCCTCGACGATCTCCTCGCGCCCGTGCCCCTCCACGTCCACCAGCACCGCCGTGTGCCGCCCGCGGGCATGACCCCGGCGCCACTGGGCGACCGCCAGGCCGAGGGCGGTCAGCAGGACGTCGTTCACCCCGGCGTGGAAGGCCGTCGGCACCGTTGTCAGGAGCGGGGTGGTGACGTCGGGCGGGAGGGAGAGCGTGAGTTCACGGGCCCGGCCCACGGTGTCCCGTACGGGATCCAGCCGGCCGGCTGTCAGCGGCGGGTCGCCGGCGGTGAGCAGGTCGGCCCACAGCGTCGCCTCCGCGGCGCGGGCCGGCTGCCGGGCCTCCGCGGCCAGCAGCCCCGACCAGCGGCGCAGCGAGGTGCCCACCGGATCCAGCCGGGGCGGGCGGCCGAGCCCGACCGCCTCCCAGGCGGCGATGAGATCCGGAAGAAGAATTCGCCAGGACACCCCGTCCACCACGAGATGGTTGACAAGGAACAGCAGCCTGCCGGGACGGACCGGGCCGGCGTCGAACCAGACCGCCTGGAGCAGCGGCCCCCGCTCGGCCGACAGGCGGGCGGCCGCCGCCTTCGCCTGGTCTCGGATCAGGGCCTCGTCGATGTCGGCGCCGCCGAGGTCCACGACGTGCACCAGGTCGGCGGCCGTCACGGAACCCACCGGTCCGACCTCCAGCAACCACGACCGGCCGTCCGGGCCGCCCGGCGTCCGGGTCAGTCGCAGCGCGTCATGGTGGTCCACGAGCGCCTGCACGGCCGAGGTGAGGCGGCCCTCGCCCAGATCAGCCGGCACCTCCAGCAACATGGCCTGGTGGAACTCGTCGATTCCACCGCCACGCGCGTCGAACCAACGCATGATCGGAGTCGGTTCCACCGTCCCGGTGCCGGAGTCGTCGGACTCCGGGATCGACAGGGCCAGTTCGTCGGCGACCTCGGCGAGTCCGGCCACCGTCCGCTGCTCGAAGACGTCCCGGACCGCGAATCCGACACCCGCCGAACGCGCCAGGCTGACCAGGCGGATCGAGACGATACTGTCCCCGCCGAGAACGAAGAAGTCGTCGTCGCACCCGACCCGGTCCACCCCCAGCGCCTGTGCGAACAACTCCCTGAGCAGCCGCTCGCGCGCGGTGCGCGGCTCACGGCTCCCCGCATCCGCCCGCACGGCCGGGCCGGGGGCGGGCAGCGCGGCGTTGTCGAGCTTGCCGTTGGCCGTCAACGGCAAGCGGTCCAGCGTGACGAACGCGGACGGCAGCATGTAGTCCGGCAGCCGTCGCCGCGCGAACTCACGCAGGTCTTCCGGCGTCACGTCGGTGTCCGCGACGACGTAGGCGATGAGGCGGGTGTTGCCGGGTCGGTCCTCGTGAACGAGGACGGCGGCCTGGGCGATGTCGGGGTGGTCGGCCAGCACGGACTCGATCTCGCCGGGTTCGATACGGAACCCGCGGATCTTGACCTGATGGTCGGCACGGCCCATGAACTCCAGTACGCCGTGCGGGTTTTGGCGTACGAGGTCGCCGGTGCGGTACATGCGGGCGCCGGGCTCGCTGCCGTACGGGTCGGCGACGAAGCGCTCAGAGGTCAAGCCGGGGCGGTGCAGGTAGCCGCGGGCCAGGCCCGTGCCCGCGATGTGGAGTTCACCGATGACGCCAGGTGGGACGGGTTGCAGTCCAGCATCGAGGACGTAGGTGCGCATGTTGGCCATGGGGCGGCCAATGGGCACGACCGGGCCGCCGTCGTAGCGAGTGGTGACGGGGTGGCAGGTGGCGAAGGTGG
The DNA here is from genome assembly GCF_002946835.1 of Streptomyces dengpaensis. NCBI lineage: Bacteria > Bacillati > Actinomycetota > Actinomycetes > Kitasatosporales > Streptomycetaceae > Streptomyces > Streptomyces dengpaensis. The sequence continues at coordinate 8,366,629 of NZ_CP026652.1, read as the reverse complement.
TCGTCTCGGTGGGTCCGTATCCGTCCACGACGGTCAGGGACGGGCAGGCTTCCTGAACGCGTCGGACGGACGTGCCGGAGACGGCTTCTCCGCCGGTCCACACCTGGCGCACTCCGGCCAGGCACTCGGGGGCGTGGTCGGCGACCACGTTGAACAGGGAGCTGGTCAGCCACAGTGCGGTGACGCGCTGCTCGGTGATGACGTGGTGGAGGGTGGGGACATCGAGGTCGCCGGCGGGGGCGACCACGACGGTTCCGCCGTTGAGGAGAGGCACCCACAGTTCGTAGGTGGAGGCATCGAACGCGGTGGGCGAGTGGAGGAGGACGCGTCGGTGGACGTGGGGGTCGAAGCGGGGGTCGAGGGCGAGGGCGGTGACGTTGTGGTGGGTGACCACGATGCCCTTGGGGGTGCCGGTCGATCCGGAGGTGTACATCACATACGCCGCGGCCTCCGGGGCGACAGCCACGTTCGGCGCCTCGTACTCGTCCTCCCAGGCGGCGGCGCCGATGACGAGCAAGTCCGTTGTCAGCGCCATGAGTTCCGTCTGCGAGGCCTCGTCGGTCACGATGAGTGAGACGCCGGTGTCGGTGAGGACGTGGCGAATGCGCTCGGGTGGGTAACGGTCGTCGAGCGGGATGTAGACGGCGCCTGCCTTCATCAGCCCGAGTACGGCGGTAACGGTCTCCGGGGATCGCCGGAGGAGGACGGCGACGGCGTCGCCAGGGCGGATACCGCGGGAGATCAGCTCGTGGGCGAGCCGGTCGGCGCGGGCGTCGAGTTCCGCGTACGTCAGGGAGGTCTCCCCGTCCGTGACGGCGGGGGCGTCCGGCGTCCTGGCCGCCTGTCGTGTGAAGAGTTCGCCCAGGGAGACGCCCGGCAGGGGCATGGCCGTGTCGTTGAAGTCGCCGACGATCTCCCGGTGTTCCTCGCCGGAGAGGATGCCGAGGCCGCTGAGCGGGCGGTCGGGGTCGGAAGTGGCCGCGTCCAGCAGGCGGATCCAGCGGTCGAAGAGGGCTCGGACGGCGGGTGCGTCGTACAGGTCACTGGAGTACTCGACGGCGCCGGTGATGCCCTGGGGTTCGCCGCTTTCGCCGCGCCGCTCGGCGAGGCTGAAGAACAGGTCGAACTTCGCCGTGCCCGTCCTGCCCAGCTCGACACCGGCTTGGAGTCCAGGCAGTTCGAACTCGCTCTCGGGAGCGTTCTGGAGGGCGAGCATGATTTGGAAGAGGGGGTGGTGGGCGAGGGTGCGCGTGGGGTTGAGGTGCTCGACGAGGAATTCGAAGGGGACGTCCTGGTGGGTGTAGGCGGCGAGGGAGGTTTCGCGGACACGGGTGATGAGCTGGGCGAAGGTGGGGTTGCCTGTGGTGTCGGTGCGCAGGACGAGGGTGTTGACGAAGAAGCCGACGAGGTGGTCGAGGTTTTGGTCGGTGCGGCCCGCGATGGGACTGCCGAGGGGAATGTCCTCTCCTGCGCCGAGGCGGGTGAGGAGAGCGGCGAGTCCTGCTTGGAGGACCATGAAGAGGCTGGCGCCGGTCGACCGTGCGAGGTCGGCGAGGCGTTGGTGGAGTACGGGGTCGATGTCGACGGTGAGGTAGTCGCCACGGTAGGTCATGACAGCCGGGCGAGGGCGGGCCGTGGGCAGGGTGAGCTGGTCGGGCAGGTCGGCGAGGGCGCGGGTCCAGTAGTTGATCTGAGTGGCGAAGAGGCTGTCAGGGTCGTTCTGGTCACCGAGGAGTTCGTTCTGCCACAGGGTGTAGTCGGCGTACTGGACCGGCAGCACAGGCCATTCCGGCGCCTGACCCCGCGCACGTTCCGTGTACGCCTCCGTCAGCTCCCGTGACAGCGGACCCATCGACCAGCCGTCACCGGCGATGTGGTGCACCACGACCAGAAGCGCGTGTTCCCGCGCCGACAGCGCGAACAACTCGGCCCGCAGCGGAGGTTCGGTCGCGAGGTCGAAGGCGTACCGGGCGCCCGCCTCCAGCGCGGCCGGCAGTTCGGTCTCGGTGGTCGGGGTGACGGTCAGACGCGGCACGACCGCCTCGGGTGCCAGCACCTGCTGGCACGGCACGCCCTCGGCCTCCGGGAACACCGTCCGCAGACTCTCATGCCGGGCCACCACGTCACTGAGGGCAGCTCGCAGCGCGTCGTGGTCCAACTCGCCGGACAGCCGTACGACGAGCGGGATGTTGTAGGTGGCGCTCGGCCCCTCCATCCGGTCCAGGAACCAGAGCCGCCGCTGGGCCGAGGAGAGTGGAATGACCGGCGGCCGCTGCCGCGGCGCAAGCGCGAGGCGCCCGGGTCCGGCGGTGTCGAGGTGGGCGGCCACCGCGGCCGGGGTCGGGCCCTCGAACAGCAGACGCAGTTCCAGCTCGACCCCGAAGGCGGCACGGATCCGCGCGATCAGACGAGTGGCCAGCAAGGAGTGCCCGCCCAGCTCGAAGAAATGGTCGTCGACCCCGACCCGCGGCAGCCCGAGGACCTGCGCGAACAGATCGCACACGATCTGCTCCTGCGGCGTACGTGCCTCCCGCCCCGCAGCCGACACCGAGAAGTCCGGCTCCGGGAGCACCGCCTTGTCCAGCTTGCCGTTGGCCGTCAGGGGCATGCGGTCCAGCAGGACGACGGCGGCTGGCACCATGTACTCGGGCAGCCGGTCCCGCGCGAACTCCCGTACGTCCTCGGCCCGGAGAACGTCCCGCGCGACCACGTAGGCCACCAAGCGGCCGTCACCGGACTGCTCCTGGCGGACCACCACGGTCGCCTCGGCAACGCACGGGTGGTCGGTCAACCTGGCCTCGATCTCGCCGGGTTCGATACGGAACCCGCGGATCTTGACCTGATGGTCGGCACGGCCTACGAACTCCAGTTCACCGTCCGGATTTTGGCGCACCAGGTCGCCTGTGCGATACATACGGGCGCCGGGTTGGGCGGCGTACGGATCCGCGACGAAGCGTTCGGCCGTCAGACCCGGTCGGCCCAGATAGCCGCGAGCCACGCCGCCCCCCGCGACGTACAGCTCACCCACCACCCCAGGCACCACCAACTGCAGTCCGCCGTCCAGTACATAGGTGCGCAGATCAGGGATGCCAAGACCGATCACACTGGCCGCCGCGGCGGTGGCCCGGTAGCGGTTCAGCGGCTGGTACGTCACATGCACCGTGGTCTCGGTGATGCCGTACATGTTGACCAGCATCGGCACGTCATCGGGATGCCGCTCGTACCAGTCGGCGAGGCGAGACGGCTGCAGCGCCTCACCGCCGAACACCACAGTCCGCAGGCCAAGCCGGCGAGCCGGCCGAGAGGCGTCGGCCTCGGCATCCGCATCGGCCTGCGCCAACTGGTAGAAGGCCGACGGGGTTTGGTTGAGGACGGTGACGCCCTCGTCGGCCAGCAGGTCCAGGAAGGCGCCCGGTGTCCGGCTGACCTCGTAGGGCACCACGACCAGCCGCCCGCCATGCAGCAGCGCTCCCCACAGCTCCCAGACGGAGAAGTCGAAGGCGTACGAGTGGAACAGCGTCCAGACGTCGTCTGGGCCGAAGCCGAACCACTTCCGGGTGGCGTCGAACAGCCGCACCACGTTCCGGTGGGTGTTGACGACGCCTTTGGGCTGTCCGGTGGAGCCGGAGGTGTAGATGACGTAAGCGGGGTGGTCGGGTGCGAGGGCCGGAGTGGGGTTGTGCGTGAGGTCGGTGGTGGTGTCCGGGGCGTCCAGGAGGAGGACCGGAGTGCCGTGTGCGGCGGGGAGGTTGGCCTGCGCCGCCGTGGTCGTGAGGAGAAGGCCGGGGCGGGCGTCGGTGACCATGTGGGCCAGACGGGCCGGCGGGTATTCGGGATCGAGGGGAAGATAGGCCGCGCCCGCTTTGAGCGTCGCCAGGATCGCCACGACCAGATCGGCGGAGCGCTCCAGGGCCAGCGCGACGACATGTTCGGGACCCATACCCCGGGCCACCAGCCGATGGGCCAGCCGATTCGCCCGCTCATTCAGGTCCCGGTACGTCAAGGTCAGATCGCCGCAGGTCACAGCCGCCGCGTCGGGAGTCTTGCCGACCTGCGCCTCGAACAGCCCCGTCAGCGTGGCCTCCGTCATCGGAGGGACGTCGTCGGGGACGGCCAGGAAGGCGGCCCGCTCCTCCTCGGTGAGCAGGTCGATCCGGCCGATCGGCAGGGAAGGCTCCGTCGCCGTGACGGCGCGCAGCACGGCGAGTAAACGCCTTTGGTGTGCGGCCAGTTCGTGGTCCGCGCAGATTTCGGGGTGGGCGTTGAGGTCGACGGTCAGTCCAGTGCCGTCGCGTCGGTCCCACACGGCGAGCGTGAGGTCGCCCACCAGGCCCGAGGAGAGGTTGTGCGCGGTGGTCGGCAGGCCGGCGAGGGTCACCGCGTAGTCGAAGGACATGATGTTGACGACCGGTGCGTACCAAGTCCCCGCATGGCCAGGCAGATCGAGGTCGCGCTGGAGTTCCTCGGCGCGGTAGCGCTGGTGGTTGCCCAGTTCGAGCACCCTCTCCCCCACCTGGGCGAGAAGTTCGCGCAGTGCCATGTCTGGCCGGAGCGAGAGCCTGAGCGGAAGGACGTTGGCAGCCGTGCCGGGTGTGCGGCGCTGGACCTGGTTCAGGCGAGCCGTCACCGGAAGGCCAAGCACCACGGTCGACGCACCGGTCATCCGATGCAGATAAACAGCTGTGGCGATGACGACCAGGTACGACCAGGGAACCCGTGCCCGGCGGGCCGCCTCGCGCAGCTCCGTCAGCCCGTCGGGGTCCAGGCCAGCGGTGTGCCGAAGGTAGTGCTCGGGGGTGGTGGACGGGCGACCGACGATCCCGGTCGACTCGGGACGGTCGGCGAAGCGTTCCGTCCAGTACGCCCGGTCTTCGGTGAATCGTTCCGAATCGCGATACTCCTGTTCGGCGGCCAGCAAGTCGGACAGGGATCCGAACGGGCTCGGCGCCACCGGGCGGCCCTGGGCGAGTGCGGTGTAGACGTCGGCGACCCGGCGTGTGATCAGGAGTGACCCGAAGGCGTCCATCACGGCGTGGTGGTAGCCCTGGTACCAGTAGAAGCGGTCGGCGTCCAGACGCAGGAGCGCGTACTCGAACAGTCGGTCCTCGGCGAGGTCCATCGGCCGGGCGACCGCAGCGTCCAGCCAGTCGCGGGCGGCCCGTTCGGGGTCCGGCTCCGCGCTGAGATCGACCAAAGAAGGTGACCAGTCGCCGAGCTCGTGGACGACCTGCCGGACCTCGCCTCGTTCCTCGACGAAGCTGACGTGCAGAGCGTCCGCTTCGGCGACGACCAGCAACAATGCCTGCTCGAACAGTACCGGATCCACCCGTCCGTTGATCTCCAGGTATTCGCCCACCCGGAAAACCCGATTCGCTTCCCCCAGCCGCTGCTCGGCGATCCATATTTCGCGTTGTGCAACCGTGAGGGGCAGCGTGGTGCCAGCACTGACGAACAAGTCTCCACCTCCGAAGTTTCCCCCGCACGGATGGCCGGAGAGACAAGAATGAAAAGCTCACAACGGCCCAGAAAAAGCGTCCGAAATTCGACCGGGCAATAGATAAACACGGCGACCATCGGAGCGACGGATCTCGCCGTACGCACCGGAATCGGGCGCAACGGCCCGGAAACACAATCAAGGGCAACCTAACTCGGGAGTCCCGGAGGGTCAAGGAGATCAATCGGCTATTCCATGCGCATGTCCCGTCCATGTCCCGCCGGCGGGACAACGAGATCGACCAGCGAGGACCGAAAACCCGCGCGGCACGGTGGCCCGCAGCACGCCAATACGGCGATCGAAGCAGGCAGCAGCCCCATGGACTCCCTTGCGGGCGGGGCGTGGAGAACCTATGGCGAGGGACGGACTACCCCAGCCGAAGGAACGTCCGGCCGGGGCGCCTCATCTTTGCCAGCGTAGGACCACATTGATCGCGGAGTGCTTGCCCGACGTTTCACGGTAGTGCTAGTTTCACCCTCACTAAATGCCGGATCGAACGTTTCGCGGACCTGTTTTCGCAAAAGGAAGCGTGTATGGCAAATACATGGTGGGGAAGCCATCTGCTGAGCCGGGGCGCGGACGACGAGCTGTGGGCCATTTCCAGTGCGCCGGTCACTCGGGGGCAGTTACGTACAGCGGTCACTGATCTCGGAGAGCACTTTCGGAAGCAGGGTATTACGGAGGGCAGCTCGGTTCTCCTGAGGATGAAGCCGAGTTTCACCTATCTGCAAGTACTGTTGGCCCTGTGGAGCCGTGGCGCACAGGTGGTTCTGGTCGACTTCCGGCTGAAACCGGCCGAATACGAACCGCTGGTCGACCTGGTCCGTCCGCAGTACCTCGTCGTCGCGACCGGGGCCGACGGGCCGGTAGTCGGGTTCCGGCAGGAGTCCGGCTTCTCGGTCCAGCGACTGCCGAGCGGCCGACCGGCCGCCGACGGCATCCGCCTGGTGCAGTTCAGCTCGGGCTCGACAGGCCGGCCCAAGGTGATCGGTCGGCCGGCCGACTCCGTGCTGGCCGAACTCGACCGGCACAGCGCACTACCCGGAATCCCCGGTAGGGGCGAGCGGGTAGTGCTGCTGAACTCGGTCATGCACAACATGGGCCTGGTCAGCGGCGTGCTGCACGCCCTCGCGGCCGGGGCGACCCTGATCGTCCCACCGACGCTCCGCCCGGCCGAAGTGGTGAGGCTTATGGCGCGGGCCGAGGCATCTGCCGTGTACGGAACCCCCGTTCACTACGACCTGCTGGCCCGGATCGGGGGTCGGCCCGAACTGCCCGCGCTGCGGCTCGCGGTGTCCGGCGGTGAACGGGTGCCGCAGGACACCTATGAGCGGTTCCGCGCGCACTTCGGCCTGCCGATCAGTCCGGTTTATGGCGTGACCGAGATCGGGTTGATTGCGGGCGACCTGTCTGGCACCTCCGTGCCGCCTCAGTTGGGGCCCCCGGTACCGGGGGCCGAGGTGAAGGTGCTCGGTGAGGAGCTCTTCGTCCGGATGGAGCATTCGCCGTACCTGTACAGCGAGCACACCGATCGTTTCGCAGACGGTTGGCTGCGGACCTACGACCGGGTGCACCAGGACCCGGCGACCGGAGTTCTCAGCATGCTCGGTCGGGCCGACTCGCTGGTCGTAGTGGGCGGACTAAAGGTCGACCTCACGGAAGTGGAGACCGTCCTGCTGGGTCATCCACGGGTGACCGAGGCGGTGGTGACCCACGAGGAGGTCATCGAGGCGTTCGTGGGCGCCGATCAGGCACTTACCGCGGACGAGCTCGTCGCCTGGTGTCGAGAGCGGCTGAGCCCGGTCAAGAATCCCAAGCGGTTCTTCGTCACGCGGCAGCTGCCGCGGAACTCGATGGGAAAGCTGGTCCGCGACCGTGCGCTGATGCACGGGCGCATCACGTCGGAATCGTCGTCGTAGACATAGGGGGAGTGGTGATCTCAAAAGACGACATCAGAGCGATCTTGACCCAGAGCGCGGGGCTCGGACCGCCCGAGGAGCTACCGGACGACGCCGAGCTGGTGATCGACTCGTTCACCCTGGTCGTCCTCCAGCACGAGCTGGAGGAGCGGCACGGCGTGGTCATCGACCCGCACTTCGAGGACATGGCGCTGTTCACCTCAATCAACGGCATCCACAAGTACGTGACGACGGTTCTGGAAGAGAAGTGACGAACCCGTCCCCCACCTCGACTGTTTTACGCAGGGAGCAATGATGAGCAACCCCTTCGAGAACCCCGACGGCACCTTCCTCGTGCTCGTCAACGACGAGGGCCAGCATTCGCTGTGGCCCGCGTTCGCCGAGGTGCCTGCGGGCTGGACCGTCGCGCTCGCCGAGACCGACCGCCAGACCTGCCTCGCCTACGTCGAGGAGCACTGGACCGACATGCGACCGCTGAGCCTCGTACGCCGATAGGAGAACGCGATGGACGACGCCGCTTTCCCACAACTGCTGCTGAACGAGGAGGATCTGGAAGAGTCGTTCTACGGCGAGGAGCCGAGTGCCGCCTACGATCCCGTCTTCGTCTCCGGCGACGAGTCAGGGCAGGCCATCGTCGACCTGACGAACATGCTCACGCATGGTACGCACCCAGAGACGACGCATCATGCCTCCGCACTGTTCACGAATATCGTGGGTTCGGTGGTGTTCCACCACGTCGCGCAGTTCGGCAACGGAGCTTGCCGGCAGGTGTACCAGGAGCTCTTCGACGCGGTGCGCGACTGCGCGCACTACCGGATGGGGCTGAACGACGGCGTACAGCTCGACATCACGAGAGTGGATCTGGGGCCGGTCGAGTTGGGGGACGGCGGTTTCGTGGTGCGCTGGCTGTCCACCGTCGACCACTTCCGTATCGAGACCGCGTGGGTGATCGTGCCGAAGGACGGCATCCTCAACTTCATCAACACCCGCATTCCGGACGGGTCCGAGATCCATCGGCTCGCCCGCATCGCCATCGATCGCGTCGCCAACCTGACGGGTACGTCATGACGCCCAAGGCATCCGTCGTCGACTTCGAGTCCGCGCTGGAGTCGGTCGACTCGTGGCTAACCGAGTACATATCGGCGAGCCATCCGGAGATCGGCCGCACGGGGCCGATCTGCCCGTTCGTGTCACCCTCCCGCAAGAATCGGACGTTGGAGATCCGCTTACGGCTGGTCGGGCACGCGCCGAGCCTCGAACTGGTCGAGGAGATCGCGCGGAGCAGTCTGCGAGAGTACGAGCTGACGACCTGGCAGGGCAGGAATCCCATGCTGCAGGCCATGGTGATCGTCCTCCCCGATCTCTGCAGCGAGGACACCGAACTACTCGACCAGGCCCAGGCACACGTGAAGGACGACTTCGTAGCGCAGGGCCTCATGATCGGCCAGTTCCATGAGAACTGCGAGGTGACGGCGGCGCGCAACCCCCGTTTCGTGGTGAGCAGGGCGCCGGTGCCCGTCCTCGCGATCCGCGCAATCGCCCTCCACGATGTCTTCTTCCTGTCCGAACGGCCGCACTGGTTCCAGAAATACCGGGAGAAGTTTGGCAAGTTCTTCGGACCAGAGTCCACCCTGATGGATCCGCTCCTGGTGGAGCGTTACCGGGAGAGCGAGCAGGCTTACCGCTATTCGTCGTAAATGCCACCGCTCGCAGCTGCGGCTCACTACCTCGGTATGACCGACCCTCGATCGGGGTGCGCGTACTTCAGCGCGGCGGCGACGGAGAACCCGAAGTGTTCGATGCCGGTGCCCCCAGCGCCTCCAAGAGGAGCTCTACATAGAGCGGAGTGACCGGCGACGAGTCGGCCTTGGCCTGCCGGTTGATGAACGGGTATGAATTGCCGGTGATGGGCCATCTGCGATGCCGGTGCCGCAGCCGAGTGTCCGGCAGGGACTCGGTGACCTCGTCGAGGAGGACGATGTTAAGGCCGGGTCTTTCGGTGGATGAGTAGGCGTCCCCGTGCGAACTCAACATCGGGCCGAGCGAACAGGCCAGGAGGAACGCGCCGCCTTGAGCTTGGCCGGAGCGGCTCGCGCGGTCGCAACCGCCGGAAACCCACAGAGCGCTCGCGCACTGGGCATCGACGCCCTCGAACGGCTCCGCAACCTCGCCAGCCCTCACACGGCAGAGGTCCAGGAATGGCTAAGAAGCTGCATCTGACGCATACATGACCAGAGACGTCATGGCTGGGGCTGGCCGAGCGCGTCCCGTCTTACGGAACCCTTGGATCGGACGGTCGCGTCCTACCGGGAGGACGCACTGGCCCTCTGCGGATCGAAACGCCCGTTCTTCGTGGTGGCGGCGCCGAAGAGCAGCTGGGCGACGCCGACGTAGTCGGCCAAGAGCAGCCCAGCAGCCGCTTGTCCCAGCCGGGGTGGATGACCCCCCGCACGACCCGAAGGGCGTTCCGGTCGACGATGACGCCGATCTCCTCCCGCGCCTCCCGGATCACGGCGTCGAACACGTCCTCGCCCTCGTCGGGCTTCCCGGAGGGCAGGTTCAGAAGGCCGTCGGCGTAACCGGTGCCCTGCCGCTCCCGTCATGCACAGCAGCACCCACCCCCGCCCGTTGACCGGCAGCTTCCGGCTCGGAGTCTTCGACACCTCGGTGCTCACCCAGGACATCACCGCAGCGCTGAAGCGGGGCCGGCCGTCCTCGATCCTGGCCGAGCCGATGACGCGCACCGACATCCTCGCGGCCCTCCCTGTGTGGGCGCAGGAACCGCACCGCCGGCAGATGGACGGGCTGGGACGGCTGTTGCACCGCTTCCCGGCCTTCCACCAGGCAGCGCCGAGCAGTTGGCAGGTCGGCAGGACCAACATGCAGATCACCGCCCCGCCTTGGGGATGGCCGCCGTCCACACGATGCGAACGGCCCGTCCCGAGGGCTGCAATGCCGGGGACCGGGCGCGTTCTTCTGCGGCGTCAGGCTTCCACGTACGCGACGACGACTACGGTGCGCAACGCACTGACGTAGTAGATGACGCGGACGTCGTCGACGTCGTCCGCGTAATCGCGCAGTTCAGGGTGGGAGCCAGGGATCGGGCTGCCGAGGTCCGGGGCGACGGACAGCGCGGTCAGTGCGCGGTCCAGGGCGTGGATCTCGGCTTCGTCAGTGATGGCTTCGATCTGCTTGGCGGCGGAGTCTGAGAAGAAGATCCGTGCGCGGCCGCGGGCGTGCTTGGCCATTAGGCGACGTCGCCGCGCTGGGCGTGCAGCTGGGCGAGCTTGGCCTCGCGCAGCTCCTCCCACGGCACGCAGTCGTCGATCGCGGGCAGACCGTTGGCGGCGATGTCCTCCAGGACGGCGGCGACCTGGTCAGCCTGCTCACGCTTGCGCGCCGCGTACGCGCGTAGTGCGTCCGCGCCCTCAGGGGTAAGCGGCTCGCGGCCCGGTGCCGGCTGCAAGGTGTCGTGCTCGCTCATCGTGAGACTCCTGCTCTCTTGCTTGGGATTCACGGTAGCGCCCGCCGGGCCGGTCTGACCTCCGGTCTGGACGAAAGATGGCCCTGGATCCCGAAGGCCTGCCCGGCGGCGGGTCAGTGGCGCTCGAACCGGGGTTTCGGGTGGCCGTAGTCGGCGGCTTTCATGTGGTCGCAGACGGGCTCCCGCTGCGTGAAGGCGGTACCGGTCTCGCGGGCGAGGACAGGGAAGAAGCGCTGGGCTTGGGTGACTGGCCGGTCGTCGTCCAGTGGAAGTCCTCCGCACCCCGCATCGCGCGCAGCACCAGGCGCCGACCCAAGCCCTGACGCTGCCAGTGGTCCGCGATGGAGATCTTCGCGATGTGGCCGCGGCGACACTCAGAGCAGGTGTGCCACGACAGTACCGCCGCATCCCAGCCCGTCCGGTCGCACACGCACAGGACCTGAAAGTCCCCCTCGCCGGCCGCCGGGTAGTACAGCCACAGCTGCTGTCGGAAGGGATGCAAGCACAGCAACCGGCTCCATTCCCGGTCGGTAACTCTGCAGGGGACCGCGTTCCGCCACCTCGCCAGGCGCCCGCCGACACGGACTGACGCGGGTCGCCCATCCCGGCTAATCCCCTCTGCCCCGTTCTGCCCCCATGAGGTGGTGGTGATCTCGTGAAGCACAAGGTGGTGTCCATCGAGCTGACCGCCGAGGGCTACGTCGTCACCTGTCCGGGCACCGATGCGGTCGGTCGCGGCCGGAGTGAGGCGGATGCCTGGCTGGACTTCTGCAACGCCGTCCACGCTGAGTGGCAGCCGCCGAAGGACGTCACGCTCGCCGCGGCGCGTGAGCGGCTGCCGGCGCGCCGGGCCTGCTGGCTGAAGTGCGCACGATCAGGGTGCGCGACCTGTTCGGCTGATACGGGCCCGGCCGCCGTCTCCGCCCCCACCGCCCGATGGTGGCAGGGCGGCAGGAGGGGGCGGAGGTCTGTGAATGGCTCGAGCCGTCAGCCCCGCCGTTCGGTGGCCGTGTACTGCTCGGTCTGCTGCCAGCTCGCGGGGATACCCAGCGCGGTGGGGGCGTCCGCGATCCCCGCGCCCAGGCGGGGGTCGGCGCCGGGCAGGGGCCGGCAGGCGGTGCGCACCAGCAGGTAGAGGCGGTCGGCACGGTCCGCGGTCCGCGGCACCGCCTGGGTGCGCAGGTGGTCGTGGTGGGCGAGCAGCAGCGCCGCCAGTCCGGTGACGTGGGCGGCGGCGATCGCCGTGCCGTCCACCGCGGCGTAGCCGTCACCGAGTGCGGTGGTGATGACTGCCGCGCCGGGCGCGACCAGGTCCACGCCGGGGCCGGTGGGAGTGAACGGGGCCGGATAGGGGCCGGGCCACGGCGGCTGCACCTGGGTGAGCGGGCTGGTGGCGGGGTAGGTGCCGGTGTGCGCGATCGCCCCCACCGCCAGCACCCCCGGCAGGGTGGCGACCTGGGTGAGGGGCCCGGCGGTGTCCCCCGCCGGGGCGATGACGGTGATGCCGGCGGCGTGTGCGTCGGCGAGTTTCCAGGCGGCCAGCTGGGAGCGTACGGGGTAGGCGAGGCTGATCTGGGCGATGTCGATGTCGTGGGTGATGCAGTGGTCGACCGCCTCGAGCAGGTCGCTGAGGTGCCCGCCGGGGAACAGCTTCAGCGCGTGCACCTCGGCCTCCGCCGCGATCCCGGCGATGCCGGCGTTGTTGTCGGCCGCGGCGATGGCCCCGGCGCACCAGGTGCCGTGCCCGGTCGCATCGAGGCCCCAGGTGCTGTTGATGACGCCGGTGAAGTCGTGCCCGTGCTTGACGGTGTCCTTCAGGTCCGGGTGGGCGGTGTTCACCCCGGAGTCCAGCAGCGCGATCTTGATGCCGTGGCCGCGGTAGGTGGGTGGGATCTGGTGGAGCCGCATCGCCTCCACGCCCCAGCCGGTGAGCGCCCGGCCCGGGAAGCCCTCGAACGTCTCCGACAACGCCTGCACCATCACCACCGCCTCCTGCCCCTCGGCGGGTTGAGGGATGCCGGTGCGGGCCGGCCAGTAGCCGGCCACCGGGCGCACGTAGAGGGCCTGCAGGGTGTCCGGGGTGTCGGCGGCCAGTGTCATGGTGACGCGTCCGTCCGGGCCGGTGGTGCCGTGGACCGGGCCGCCGGTGCCGATCGCCCACACGTGCGCCCCGGCCACCGCTTCCCCGTCACTGCCCACCACGCGCAGGGTGAGGTGTTCGGGCTCCTCGAGGGTGATGGCTAGCATGGGGTCGATCACCGGCACCGGGCCGACACCCACGGATGGTGTGGGGGTGTAGGAGAGCGGCTGGTCGATCTCCACGACCACCTGCGGGTTCCCGGCCAGAGCGCGGGCCCGCTCCTGGGGCATCTTCACGACGGCGATGGGCGGGCAGGCCGGGTGCGGCTCCGCGATCGCCCCCAACCCGCGCGACCGCGACGGCTGCACCTGCGCCACGGGTTCCACATCGGGGTCTTCCTCCAGCAGCTTGAACAGCGCGGAGGCCTCGATCGGCGGCACCCCGCTCGGAAGCAGCCCCAAGGGCCGGGGAGCGACCAGATAGCGGCCCCACCCCGCCCGCACACGCCGGCCCTGGTACCCCAGCGCCTGCGCCTCCCCGCCCATCCGTCCGGCCGGCCCACCTGCCCCGCCCGCGGCCGCCGGCGACTGCCCGGCCTCACGCGCCGCGCCCTGCACATGCGGGGTCTTCCCGCCCTTGCCATTGCCCGGCTTCACACCGTTGCCGCCCTGCTCACTCATTCAGCCAACCGCCATCTCAACGTAAAGCGTCGTCGTACGCCCTGGATCTTCAGTGGCTGGCCGGGAAGCGGGCGTCCATGAGCTCCCCGGCCAGCGGGCCGCCGCGCCTTTGCCTCGCGCCGGCGGCATCCGGCCGGGCAGACCCCGCTCCCCCACAGGGAGAAAAGGGAACGGGTGCTGCCCGGGCGGGTGTCTCACATACCCAGAGGCGACAGCTGCCCGTACTGCGGCTGCTGCCCGAAGGCGCCCTGGCCCGGGAACTGGCCGAGCTGACCCTGACCCCAGAGCTGGCCCTGCGGCTGCATGCCCGGGAACTGGCCGAACTGCTGCTGGCCCTGCTGGCCCTGCTGGCTCTGCTGCACCAGCATCAGGATCGCCATAGGCAGCGCCTGCTGCACGGACTGCTCCACAGCGCTGCGCACGCCCTGGCGCAGGGTGTGGTGCAGCGCGACAGCCAGGTACGGGTGCGCCTGGTGGGCCAAGCCCTGCTGCTGCAGCTGCTGCTGGACCTGCTGGATCTGCTGCAGCGTCTGCTGCAGGCGCTGCGCCACCTGCTGGCTCGCCTGCTGGCAGGCCTGCTGGATCGACTGCTGGACCACCTGCGCGATCTGCTGCTGCGACCCGGCGATCTGCTGGCCGAACGGCTGCTGTGTGATCGGGGGCTGGCCGAACGGCTGTTGCTGGTACGGCTGCTGGGTCTGCGGCTGGCTGATCTGCTGGGGGGTGTACACGGACATGCGGAACTCCTCCTTGAGCTCTCCGGAATGCACGGACGAACGGTGCGCCGGACAGCCCGGCCACCGCCACCGAGCAGCAAACCACTAACCGACCAAGAACACATTCCGGGACATACCGCCAAGCGGCGGAGCCAGGTCACGGTCGCGCTGACGATCGCCGCAGTCACGGCATCCGCTCTGCACACGAGCGGGGCGACGGCACCGGGGAGAGTGGGCGATTGGCCTGGACAGGCCGCCGGGCGCAGGCTGGAACCATGAGCGTGGACCCCTCCCGAGGCGCTCATGGTGCACTGCCGTTGCTCGCGCCGATGCTCGCGGTGATCGGCCCGCCGCCCAGGCCGGAGACCGAGGCCGAGTACGCCTACGAAACGCCCTTCAACGGCGCCCGGGTCATCGCCCACCTGCCCGGGGACGCAAGCATGCGGCTGCTGTCCCACGCCGGGATGGATGTCACCGCCCAGTACCCCGAACTCACGGCGCTCGCCTCGCTGCTGCCCCGACCTCAGGCGGTGCTCGACGGGGAGATCATCACCCTCGACGGCGCCGGGCGTCCGTCGGAGGAGCGGCTGCAGCAGCGGATGAGCCTGCACCACCCCGAGGCAGTCAGCCACGCCCTCGAGGATCTGCCCGTCCGGCTGATGCTCTACGACATCCTCTACCTCGGCGAACCGACCGTGTAGCTTCCCTACGCCGCCCGCCGAGACCTCCTCGACGACCTCGCCCTCGCAGGGTCCGGCCTCGCGGTGCCCGCGGCCTTGCCCGCACTCGCTGCCCAGGCCCTTCAGCAGAGTCTCGAAGAGGGCTTCGACGGCGTCGTCGCCAAACGCCTCGCCAGCACCTACCTGCCCGGACGCCGCACCCGCGACTGGATCAAGATCAAGCCCCTGGGGGCGTCGGGGACGTAGCCCACGGGGGTTGTCCGGCCCCATTACGCCAGTGGTGGATGGTCAGGTCGCGTCCCTGCCCGGCGGCGTGAGGCCGCCGGGCGGAGGCCGCAAGGGCGCGGCGCGAGCGAGAGGAGATCACGACGTGAGTGCTCAGCGCCTGGCGCCACGATGACGCCGACGTGCAGACGGCCGGCAGGGCCGGCGCCGCACCGTCATCCAGGTCGTGGAACCTCACCCCTGCTGAATCCTGGGCCCTTGGCATTCCGTGCTTGGCTGGGATACCAGGACTCGAACCTGAACTAACGGAACCAGAAACCGTCGGGCTGCCAATTACCCCATATCCCACTGCTCCGGCTGTCACCACGGGAGTTCGGTCCAGCCAGGGTGTCCTCGCCGCGAGCGCTGACAGTTCATCACGCGACGGGGCACGTCTCGTCTGCGACCTTACCCCTGTCCCGCTCGATACAGCGTCTTCTGCCCGGGGGTGTCGCTCAGGCCTTGAGAGACGGAGCGGCGCCCGGCCCGCGCCTCACCCACCAGCAGGGATACGGCGGCCCACGATGCGGCGGCATGAGGGCCGTCCGGCGGTGATCCGGGAGCGGAGCGCGGGTGTGAGGAAGCTGGCAGATGCGCAGGGGCAGGCCAAAGGCTCGGGCAGCTTCTCCATCCGCCCCGCCACCGATGCCGGTCTCCCCGCCGTGCTGGCACTGGTCCAGGCCGATCACCTGCCCGGGCACGGCGGGGCGGACACCGCCGGTGAGCCGCCGACACCGGAAGGGCTCGGGCCCGGCGAAGTCTTCGCCCTCACCAACGCAGGCGATCAGATCCGCTCGCACTCATCGCCCGACTCGGTGACCACCACGTGGCCCGGCTCGGTGCTGGTCACTGCGTCCCGCAGCCGGGCGACGAGTTCAGGTACGGCGACGACGCAGCCCTGCGCCACCAGGTCTAACGGCACTTCGTGCGCGGCACCGAACTGAACCTCTACGCCGGGCGGCTGGCCCAGCGCGCACTCACCGCGCAGACACGATCCGGGCCGCCACGTACGCCCTCGCCGCGCAGCTTCCCCAACCGGAACGACTGCGTGCCGAACTCGCCGAAGAACTGTGGACCTTCGCGGCGCGCCGCAGAATGGTCCCGACTGCACCGCCTGCGACACCAGGTCCTGAGCAAGGCTCCGGGCGGCCACCTTCGGCCCGACGCCATCGGCGAGTCCGCCCACGCCCTGGAGCGCGAACAAGCGACCCTGGACCAGTTGGTCAGCCGACTGGAAGCACAGGCCGGCCTGTTGCGAACGCTTGCAGGCCTGGCAGGCTCTGCAGGCACTTGCCGGCCACCACGAGGACTTCCGCGACCTGCTCGCCGCTGATGCCGTCGACGAGCACACCGCCGGCTCCTGGGGCGTGCACTACGGACAGGCGCTCCAGCTCGCCCGCGACCTGGACGCGGACCTGGAGGCGTACGCCCGCCGAAGCTGACGTCCTGGCTGGGGGTGTTCTCGTCCGTTATGCGCTTGGCGAGGTTGTCGGTCGAGGCTGTGTGGATCACGGTTTCGGAGCTGGCGGGGAGGGTCTCGTAGTCGCGAGCCAGACGCCGGCTTGCAAGGAAGCCAACAGCCTGGGCCTGACCATGCGCTTCGAACCCATCACTGCCTGACCGACTGACTCACCACCGAAACATTTTCGTGTCAGTCCCGTTGGACAGCAGTCGAGGTGACGCCCCGTGGAGCCGGTTATGCATGGTGAAGTCGGTCCGGACGGCCACACCGGACTGCAGCAGCTTCTGGTGAACCACCGGATTTCGGCCGGGGTAGGAGACCACAACGCTCATATATCCCTCGGGTAGACCAGTCACGGCGTACTGGCCCTGCGCGTTCGTCTTGGTCCGCACCAACTGCCGGCCGCTGGCGTCCATGACGGTCACCGCGGCATGGCGCACGGGCTGCTGCTCGTCGTCGCAGACGATGCCCTCCAGCATGGGCAACGGCTCGCCGAAGTGGTGGCGGTGGACCGGAAGCGCGGTAGGCGTGGGCGCCTCCACGGACGGGTCCTCCACCGGCGGCTCCGGAATGTCCTCCTGCTCGTCCTCCGCGCCCCGTCGTGCGGCCATGCGGTGGTGCCGCCACGCGTCGAGGCCCAGCAGGGCCAAACCCGCCGTGATCCACGCGCACAGTACGAGGACCGGCTTGAGTACCCCCGCATCGTTGAAGTACAGGACTCCCGTCAGGGCGTCCACCGCGTTGCCCAGCGGCATGACGGCGTGCAGGTCCTGGAAGAACGTCGGCAGCAGCGGGACGGGAGCCAAGCCGCTGGAGGGAACGCTCAGCACGATGAACAGCCCCATACCCACTAGAGGGAAGAACTGTTTGGTGAAAGGCGCCACGCCGGCGGCGAACGTGGCCACCGCCGTGGTGAGCAAGAAGGCGATCGCCAGGGCCGAGGGGTCGTTGGGGAAGTAGTCCAGCCATACGCCGACGAGGAAGCCGACGACGCTGAAGAGGGCAGCGACGCCCGCGATCGTCATCAGTTTCCTGCGGCGGTTGAAGGTCACCGCCCGCAGCAGGGTCGTCGCGAGTATGTAGCCGGGGACGCTCCAGGCGACTCCGAAGTAGACCAGGGTCGTGCCATTCTGGTCCTTGCTCACGGCGGGCGCCACGTCCGTGACCGTGAGCCTCTGGTGGTTGTGCGCTGCAAGCTCGGTGAAGCCCTTGGTCAGCGCCTGCTTGAGGGGCTTCCCGTTGGCCTGGGCCACGTACAGCACACTGTGTCTGCCCTCGTCGACGTAGCCCGCCACGGCGTCCCGGTCCAGCACCGCCCGGCGGGCTTCTCCGGTGTCTGCCACGGAGGTGACATCGAATCCACCGGGATGCTGCCGCCGCAGAGCGGTGTCGACCTCGCGTTCCATTGCGCCTTGAGCGACCACGACCTTCGCGTGGTGCGGCTGAGGCGCGTGAAAGGCCGGGGCGAAACAGAACAGGAGGCCGAGGAAGAGTACCGCCGGGAACATCAGGGTCTCGGCCAGAGTCCTGGCCAGGGGTATGCGCCGAGGGCGCGAGATCCGGTGTTTCACAGACCCACCCTTTGGACGCCACAGTGAGCCACGCCGTAGTGCACGTGGGACAGGCCGCCGACCGGATGCGCGGCGATGCCGCGGCCGCCGCGCCAGTGCCGGTGGACCAGGTCGTCGGTACCCAAGCCGCGCTCCTCTAGCGGCCGCGTGTCGCGGGCGGGTAGCGCCATCACGGCGCCGACGTTCTCTGCCTCCACGGCCTGCGCGGAGATCTCGGAGTTGTTGCCGGGCCTCCGCAGGGAGACCGCGGGACCAAGTCCTCCGACGCTACGTTCCGCGATCATCATTCGCGGTGCAGCCAGCTCCATGGCACCCCTCTCCGTTCTTTGCACCTGGCCGTTGCCATTGCATATTCCGTTAATGTACCGATCGGCACATCTACGCCTTGTGGACCTTACGCGTACCGACCGGTACAGTCAAAACGTGCCTCGCCCCGTCAATGCCGAAAAGCGTGCCGATCTGCTGAAGCAGGTTGTGTACCACCTGCAGCACCACGGTCTCGCGCAGATGTCGCTGAGCCCGCTCGGCGAGGCCATCGGCACCACCAAACGCATGCTTCTGTACTACTTCGGCAGCCGCGAGAACTTGTTGGCTCAGGCAATGGCCGCCAGCCTCCCCGACACCCACGCGATATTCGACGACGTCCACGACACCGCTGGCCTACGCAAGGCCGCCCACGCCCTGTGGGAAGCGATCACCGTCGGGGAGCAGTCCGGGGCGATCCGCATGCTGCTGCAGTTGCTCAGCCTGGCCGCCACCGATCCGGAGCAGTACGGCAGCCTCGCCGCCGACTCCGTCGAACTCATGATGGGCCCAATCGCCGCCGCTTACGCCCGGCTGGGTCACCCGCCACAGCAGGCGCGGGCAGCGGCTACGCTGCTCGCCTCCGGCCTGCGCGGATTGTGCCAGGACCGCTTGGTGACCCATGACGCCGCCCGTACCGACGCGGCCGCTCGCCGCCTCATCAAGCACGCGGTCGCCGCGGCCGGCTGACACTCGCCGCGCATGCCCGCGGAGGCGGACGGTGCCGACGCCAGCCAACATGGCCTTGCTGAACCTGGCCTTCGGCCGCACGCGCTTCGTCTGTCTGCGTCGTGAGGATGTCCTGGCGCAGGCCGTGTCCTGGCTGCGAGCCGAGCAGACCGATACCTGGTACATCGGCGGCAACGGAGAGATCGGCGGTAACGGCGGCAGGGGGCAGCTGCCCGTCTTCGACGCGGACCGCATCGGCGAGCTGGTGCAGATCATCGATGAGCACAACGCGGCGTGGGAGGCCTGGTTCGCCACGTGCGGTATCAGTCCGCTCCGGGTGCGCTACGAGGAACTCGATACCGACATGGCCGGTGTCACGGAAGGCATCCTCACCTTCCTCGGGCTCAGTTCACCCGACGGGCGCGCGATCGTGCCCAGGCACAAGCGTCAGGCGGACGAACTCAACGATCAGTGGATCGAACGCTATCGGGCTGAGTCGGCACAGCGCTGAAGAGTGAGCTGCTGCGAGGTGATCCGCCTCGTGTCAGGGACACCGGCGGCCCGGGTGACGTGATCACACGCCGACTCTTAGCGTTGCCTCCGTGGGCAGGGACGGGGTGCCCCGAATGGGGCTGGTCGTGATTGCGGAGGACGACGCCGGGCCGCGGTTGTGCCGTGGGTGCGGTGGTCCTTTGATGCCAGCGGCGAAGGTGACGGCAGCGAATACCTCGGCCAGGTGCTGGAAGGGACCCGGACGTCCTTCCTTGGGATAGAGGCCCGGGCGGTTCACCCCGGCCTGGGCGGCGAGGGTCTTGTGGTGACTGATCCCTGCCTCCAGCTTGCGAGCTTACGACCGTGCGGGTTGGTTGGCGATCAGAAGGGTGGTGTCGGCAGGGCGGAAGCCCAAGCGGGCGTAGATACGGGCGACGACTTCCTCCGCGTAGGCGAGGAAGACGGTGTGCACCCCGTGGTCGCGGGCGTGGGTGGCCAGGGCCGCCGTGATGGCGGCGGCCAGGCCTTGGCGGCGGGCGGTGGGCAGGGTGCCGACGCCGCCGATCTCGGTGGTGCCGTTCGCCGGGTGGTAGTGGCCGGCGGCGAGCGGGGTGCCGTCCGGGGCGAGGGCAGCAATGAGTGTCTTGTGTCCGGCGCGGATAGCGGGGCGGGTCGTTGCGGCCGTGCCGTCCGCGGCCAGTTCCTTGGCCACCACCGCCAGTTCCGCGCGGCCCGCCGAGCCCACCGCGGTGCCCGCCTCGGCGAAGGCCAGGCGGGGAAGGGCAAGGGCTGCGGGCAGGGCCGGGTCGTCGGCCGTCAGTGCGCGGATCGTGACGCCGTCCGGCAGGGGCTGCGCGGGCATCGCGTGGTGCGGGTCGAGGGCCATCAGCGGGCGTTCTTCCACCGGGAGGCCGACGGCCTCGATACGGGCGCGCAGCATCGGCTGTGCCTCCGCGAGCCACTCGAAGGCTTCCGGCACGCCGAGTTCGCGCTGCCGGCCGCGCACCCGGGCGATGTCGGCGGCGGTGACGACTGCTGAGCCCTCTCGGGTGGGCTGAGCGTGGCTCGGACCGCCGTAGTACGGCGTTCCTGGTTCCTTGCGGACAAACAGCCGCAACGGGCCGAACTCTTCGGCGTCGGCGAACAGCAGGGGCACTGTGGCGTAGTACTGCTCGATACGGGCTCGCAGCGATAGGTCGCTCATGCGGCGCATCCCACCACGGGGCGGCGTCCTGCCGCATCCGAAAAATTGCCGTCCGGAACCGACACAACCTCCCCCAACTCATCCGCATCGAGACACAGCGGCAGTGCTGGAGAAAGCGGTGCCGGGTGCGGGCCTGCCGCGAGAGCCTGAGCTCGGCCATCTGAATGTCCGCGCCGGCTCGCAGGCTTTCAGCGATGATGCGTCCTCGCATCATGAGTCGCTCCTTGCCGGCCATCCGAGCAGTTGGTCGCCTTCGGCACAGCACAGCGTCGTCATCGTCACGAACCCGTCCCAGCGCGTGCTGCGGCTTCGCTCCACTCGCCCGGAACGCGTGCCACGGAGGAGTCGAAAGCTGTGGCGTCGGTCAGGGCCTGCGACCGACGGCGGTGACGGACCACGGAACCGGGCTGTCGTGGTCTTGGCGGAACTCGGTCACCGCCGCCGGGAACGACGCACGCAGCCTGGCGGTCGGATCGATCAGCTCGGGCATCTGCTCATGATGCCCGTTGGTGTGGACAGGTCCCAGTAGTCATCGGCAGTTACGGCTTGGCGGGCTTGTTGGCGGGATTCCTTGCCCAGCGGCCTCGGCACAACCAGCTGCTGACCCCGCATCCCAGACGCCCGCCCGGCCTCGACCGGGCTGAGCGTCGACGCGCCGACGTCACAACGGAGGCCCTCACCGACTACCCGTCAGGCGTGCCGAGATCTCGGTCGTGCTCGGCGGGACGCTGAGGAGCGTGCCGAGTTCCGTCGCAGCGGCGGACGACGGCGACCCGGCGTCGAGCCGCGCCTCTGCGCCGACCAGAAGGACCCGCCACGCCCCCGGCACGCCCTCCGCCACGACGCTGACCACGTCACCGTCCCGGCGGGTACGGAACACGGCGTCCGCCGAGCCGTCCGTGGCCGGGATCGTGGTGAGCGTCGAGACGCCGTCGGCCGGCGCGTGCACGCGCAGTGTCACACCGTCCGCCCAGTCGTAGACGGCCGAGTCGTCGCTCGCGCCGAACGGGATCACCGACCCGGGGCGGGCGAGCAGCGGCAGGCTGTCGAAGCCGTAGCGCTCGCGCCGCCACCCGGGGCCCTGGATCCTCTCGCCGGAGAGCAGGTGGGTCCAGGTGCCCGCAGGCACGTAGTACTCGACCTCCCCCTCGGCCGAGAAGACGGGCGCGACGAGCAGATCGTCGCCCAGGATGTACTGCCGGTCCAGCGTGTGGCAGGCCGGATCGTCGGGAAACTCCAGCACCATGGCGCGCATCACCGGCGTCCCGTGCTCGGCGGCCTGCCGGGCCGCGCGGTACAGGTACGGCATCAGCCGGTGCTTCAGGCGCGTGAAGTCGCGTGTGACCGCGACCGCCTCGTCGTCGTAGTCCCACGGCACCCGGTACGACTTGCTGCCGTGCAGTCGGCTGTGCGACGACAGCAGCCCGAACTGCACCCACCGCTTGAACACCTCGGGCGTCGGCGTGCCCTCGAATCCGCCGATGTCATGGCTCCAGAAGCCGAAGCCGGACAGGCCCAGCGAGAGTCCGCCGCGCAGCGACTCGGCCATCGCGCCGAAGTGGGACTCGCAGTCGCCGCCCCAGTGCACGGGGAACTGCTGGCCCCCGGCCGTCGCCGAGCGGGCGAAGAGCACGGCCTCGCCCGCGCCCCTGGCCTCGGTGAGCACGTCGAAGACGGTCTCGTTGTACAGCTGCGTGTAGTAGTTGTGCATCCGCTCCGGGTCGGAGCCGTCGTGCCAGACCACATCGGTCGGGATGCGCTCGCCGAAGTCGGTCTTGAAGCAGTCGACGCCCTGCGCGGCCAGCACCCGCAGCTTGTCGGCGTACCACTGCCGCGCGTCGGGGTTGGTGAAGTCGACCAGGGCCATGCCCGCCTGCCACAGGTCCCACTGCCACACGTCGCCGCCCGCCCTGCGCACCAGATAGCCGTGGCGCTTGGCCTCCGCGAACAGCGGGGACTTCTGGGCGATGTAGGGGTTGATCCACACGGAGATGCGCAGATCGTGCTCGTCCTTCAGGCGCCGCAGCATGCCCTCGGGGTCCGGGAAGACGTCCGGGTCCCAGACGAAGTCGCACCACTGGTACTCGCGCATCCAGAAGCAGTCGAAGTGGAAAACGCCGAGCGGGATGTCGCGTTCGGCCATGCCGCGCACGAACCGGTTGACGGTCTCCTCGTCGTACGAGGTCGTGAACGATGTCGACAGCCACAGGCCGAACGACCAGGCGGGCGGCAGTGCCGGGCGGCCGGTCAGCGCCGTGTAGCGGTCGAGGATCTCCTTGGGCGTCGGGCCGTGGACGACGAAGTACTCCAGCGACTGGTCCTCGACGCTGAACTGCACCCGCCCGACGGCCTCGGAGCCGATTTCGTAGCTGACCTTGCCCGGGTGGTTGACGAAGACGCCGTAGCCCCGGTTGGTCAGATGGAACGGAACGTTCTTGTAGGCCTGCTCGCTCGCCGTGCCGCCGTCCGCCTGCCAGATGTCGACGGTCTGGCCGTTCTTGACGAACGGCGTGAAGCGCTCGCCGAGCCCGTACACCAGCTCGCCGACGCCGAGCGAGAGCTGGGCCAGCGAGTGGTGGGCGCCGTCACCGGTGACCGCGAAGCCGGTACCGCGGGCCTCGACCGAGGTCAGGACCCGGCCGCCCGCGGTGAAGTCGAGCCGCCAAGGGGCGGAGGTGTCCATGCGCAGGGACAGGTCACCGGCCGTCAGTTCCAGCAGCGCGCCGTCGCGGGTGACCTTGGCCTCATGGCCGGGTTCGGCGTGCAGCGTGAAGTCCGGGCCGCGCTCCGCGGCGCCGGCGTGATGGGTGGAGCGGATGCCGATCACGCCCTCGGCCGGCGACCAGCATTCGACGGTCAGCAGGGGGCTGTTGAGGGTGTGGCCGCGGTCGGTCACATGGCGGACGGGCGCGTAGAGGGTGAACCGGTCGTCGGTGGCCTGGACGTCGGCGACCTCCGCCGCGTACGAGGCGAGGACGCCGTCACGCATCAGCCAGTAGCCGTCGGTGAACTTCATCGGGTGTTCCTTGTGGGGGGTTGGCGGTCCGCGAGGACCGGGTGCGGCGAGACCTGCTGTCGGTGCCTCGCACACGGAAGTGCTGGTCGGGGTGGCACGACGGGACCGGCCGGACCCCCGCTCACGTGGCCGTGCCGGGAGTGCCGGTACGAGCGCGGTGGGCGGCGATCAGCCGCCGGTACCAGTGGTAGCTGTCCTTGGGGATGCGCTGTTGCGTGTCGTAGTCGACACGGACGATGCCGAAGCTCTGCTCATAGCCGCGGGCCCACTCGAAGTTGTCGAGCAGCGACCACACGTAGTAGCCGCGGACGTCCACGCCGGCGCGCATGGCGGCCGCGAGGGCTTCCAGGTGGCTGCGCAGGTACTCGACCCGGTCGGTGTCGCGGACGCGGCCCTCGGCATCGACGGTGTCGGCCTCCGCCGAGCCGTTCTCGGTGATCAGCACCGGTGGGAGTGTGGGATAGCGCTTGGCCAGGTCGACCAGGAGGTCCGTGAAGGTGTGCGGGACGACGGGCCAGCCCATGGTGGTGTGCCGCACGTCGTCGCGCCACATCTCCGTCGCCCGGACGTCGACGGCCGTACGCGTGGCCGGGTCCGGGTCCTCGTGGGGGGCGTCGGCGACGGTGATCGGCCGGTAGTAGTTGATGCCCACGAAGTCGAGCGGCGCGCCGATCAGGTCGAGGTCGCCGTCATGCCGAAACGATTCTTCCGACTCCAGGAGCTCGCCCCAGGTCTCGGTCTCGTGCGCCGGATAGCGTCCGGCGAACAGCGGCTCGAACCACACGTCGTTGTGCAGCGTCTCGACGCGGCGTACGGCGGCCAGGTCGGCCGGCGACTTTGTGGCCGGCAGCAGCCGGTCGGGGTTGAGCGTGATCCCGACCTCCTTGACGCCCGCGGCCCGCAGCGCGCGCACGGCGAGTCCGTGGCCGACGAGGAGATGGTGGGCGGCGGCGAGCGCGCCGCGGCCCTCGCGGGCACCCGGGGCGTGCCCGCCCGCCGCGTAGCCGATGAAGGCGCTGCAGAATGGCTCGTTGAGGGTGATCCAGCGGTCCACCCGGTCGCCGAGCCGGTCCGCCGCGATCGCCGTGTACTCGGCGAAGCGCTCCGCGGTCTCGCGCACCCGCCAGCCGCCCCGGTCCTCAAGAGCCTGTGGCAGGTCCCAGTGGTAGAGCGTGGCGGCTGGGGAGATCCCGGCGGCGAGCAGTTTGTCGACGAGCCGGTCGTAGAAGTCCAGTCCCGCCGTGTTCGCCGGGCCCGAGCCGGTCGGCTGGACGCGCGGCCAGGCGATGGAGAAGCGGTAGCTGTCCACGCCCAGATCGCGCAGGAGGGCGACGTCCTCGCGGTAGCGGTGGTAGTGGTCGCAGGCGATGTCGCCGGTGGCGCCCTGGGCGACGCGGCCGGGTTCACGGCTGAAGGTGTCCCAGATGGACGGGCCTCTGCCGTCCTCGTCGTACGCGCCCTCGATCTGGTAACTGGCCGTGGCGGCGCCGAAGAGGAAGCCGTCGGGGAAGCCGGGGAAACCGGAGGACTCAGGCAACTCAGGAATGCTCACGGGAAAACCGCCCTACTTGACCGATCCGCCGGTGATGCCGGCGGCGATGTACTTCTGAGCGACGACGAGCAGCACCGCGGCCGGCACCGCGGAGAGCACGGCGGTCGCCATCACCGCGCCCCAGTCGCTGACGTGGGCGCCCACGAACTGGTAGATGCCGAGGGTGATCGGCTTGACGTCGTCCGTGGTGTTGAGCGTCAGCGCGAAGATGAAGTCCGACCAGGCGAAGAGGAAGGTGAACAGACCCGCCGTGATCAGTGAGTTGCGGCTCATCGGCAGCACGATCCGGACGAACGCGGTGAACCGGTTCGCCCCGTCCACCATCGCCGCCTCCACCACCTCGGTGGGGATCGAGACCATGAACGCCCGCAGCAGCACGATCGCGAACGGCAGCCCGAGCGAGGCGTCCGCGAGGATCAGTCCCAGGTAGGAGTTGACCAGCCCCAGCTCCGCGTACGCGCTGTACATGGCGTTGGCGATGACGATGCCCGGCACCATCTGCGTGATGAGCGTGGTGAAGACGATGCCCTGGCCGCCGCGCAGGCCGAACTGGGCGAGCCCGTACGCGGCGGGCGCGGCCAGCGCCAGGCAGACGACGACGGCGCCGAGCGCGACACCGAGGCTGGTGAGCAGCGAGCCGCCCTGGGTGCTGATCGCCGTGTCGAAGTTCTTCAGGCTCGGCGCGGTGGGGAACCACTGCGTGGCGGCGATGCTCGACTCCGGCTGGAGCGCGGTGTTGAGCATCCAGTACACCGGGAAGAGCAGGACGGCCAGGATCAGCAGCGCGGCGGTGGTGTTCCAGGCCGAGCGCAGACGGGCAGAGCGGGTGGGCCGGTTCGCCGGCACGCTCATGGGTTGCTTCATCGTCAGTCACTTCCCCTTGCCGAAGTCGGCGCGGTTGGCCCGCAGGTACAGCACGGCGAAGACCGCGCTGATGAGGATCAGGACATTGCCCACGACGGCGCCCTGGCCGAAGTCGAGCTGCAGGAAGGACAGCTGGTATGTCACCGTGCCCAGCGTCTGCGTGGAGTCCGCGGGGCCGCCGGAGGTGAGCGCCAGGATCAGGTCGAGGATCTTCACCGTCGACATGAAGCCCAGCACCAGCACGACGGTGATCACCGGCCGGAGCATCGGCAGGGTGATGCTGCGGAACGTCCGCCACGGGCCGGAGCCGTCCAGCGCCGCGGCCTCGTACACGTCGCGCGGTATCTCCTGGAGCCCGCCGTAGAGGATCACCATGTTGAACGGAATGCCGATCCAGATATTGACCAGGACCGCGGACAGCAGCGCCACACTCGGACTGCTGAGCCACGGGACACCGTCCGCGGGTACCAGGCCGACCGCGTGCAGCACGGTGTTGAGCATGCCGTGCTCCTGGTCGAGGATGCGGCGCCAGACGACGGCGGACACCACCATGGGCACGAGCCAGGGCAGCAGCAGGACGGCACGGACCATCCCGGAGAGCCGGAAACGCCGGGAGAAGAAGACGGCGAGGGCGAGACCGATGGTGAACTGGCCGAGCAACGAGCCGACGGTGAAGAGCATCGTGTGCCACACGGCGTCGGTGAACAGCTCGTTGGCGAAGACGGCTCGCCAGTTGTCGAGGCCGTTGAACGGGGCCTCGCCGGTGAAGTACGTCTTCGGTGTGTAGCGCTGGAAGCTCATCACGATGTTGTTGACGAGCGGATAACCGAAGAACAGCGCCATGTAGGCGAGTGCCGGGGCGACGAAGAGCCAGCGCAGCAGCCGCTGGCGCCTGGGCGCTCGGTGCGTGCGCGTGTGCGTCTTACCTGTGGCGTTGGCGGGCGCGATCGAGGTGATGGTGGTCATGGCCGGCTCCTCACTTCCCTGCCGAGGCCTGCTGCTGCGCCCGGTGCATGGCCTGTTCCGGGCTGGTACGCCCGGTCAGCACGGACTGGAAGGCGCCGGCCAGCGCGTCACCGACGACGGGCCATCCGGTCCCGACCTGCGCGGTGCGGGAACGGGCCGTGGTGACCAGGTCGGCGAAGGCGGCGAGCTTCGGGTTCTGGGTGGCGTACGCCTGGGCGGCCGCGGCGCGCGTGGGCACGTTGTTCACGGACTCGCCCCACTGGAGCTGGTTCTGCTCGGAGTTGAGGCAGTTGAGCAGCTCGCCGGCCTTCTTCTCGCGGGCCGGATCGTCCTCGTTCTTCGGTACGGCCATGACGGTGCCGCCGATGGGCGGTACCGCGGCCCTGCCTGCCTCGGGGACCGGGATGCTCGCGACCGCCCAGTCCACGTTCTTCTGGGCGCTGAGGACCGGCACCTGCCACGGGCCGTTGATCATCATGGCGGCGCGGCCCGCCATGAACTGGTCGTTGACGTCCTGCTGGTTCCAGTTGACGACCGACCTCGACGCGGAGCCGTCCGCCACGAGGTCCTTCCAGAGCTGGAGCGCGGCCTCGCCCTTGCCGTTGTCGAGCTTCGCCTCGTCGCCGCCGGCGGACCAGAAGAAGGGCAGGAACTGGTACACGCCGTCCGCGTTGGGGCTCGCGCTGAAGGCCATCCCGTACGTGTCGCCCGCGGTCAGCTTCTTCGCGGCCTCCCGCAGCTCGGCCCAGGTTCGCGGCGGATCGATGCCCGCGTCCTTGAGGAGCTTGGTGTTGTAGATCAGGGCGAGCGAGTTGACGGAACGGGCGATGCCGTACTGGACGCCGTCGTAGGAGCCGAGGGAGGTGGCGCTCGCGGAGAAGCCCGACGTGTCGACGCCGGCCTCCGCCAGGGGGCGCAGTCCTTCGGTCTGCGCGAACTGCGGCAGCTCCGAGCCGTCGAGCTCCAGGATGTCGGTGAGCGAGTCGGACGACGCCATCCGCAGCACCTTCGACGCGATCTGGTCGGCGGGCACACTGACCTGCTCGACCCTCACGCCCAGCGGCTTGGCGCATCGGTCGAAGAACCGCTGGTTGGCGGTGTGCTCGGCGGTGTCGGTCGCCGAGTTGAGCACGGTGACGGTGCCCGGGTCGGGCTCCGCGGCGCAGCCGGTCAGGCCCAGCGCGGCGGTGGCGCACGCGAGGGTCGCGGCGAGCACGGGAACCCGCGCGCCTCCGGCTCTTGCGGCTCCTGCTCTGATGCGTCCTGCTAGGGACGGCATGGTCGTTTCTCCCTTACATGTGCGTCTCTGAACATGCAGTGATCTGGCGCAGGCTGGGTGGGCGGTCCCGCTGCGTACGGGCGGCCCGGCCTGCTCAGTCGCCGGCCGGCGGGGCGATGGTGGGCCCGGCCATACGCGGCTGGATCGGGTGGTACGGCGCTCCGGGGGACGCGTTCGAGGCGCGTGCCTCGCGTGTCTTCGTGCGGAGCGGGGCAGAGGAGGACTCTGTGGTGCCGCAGCCGAGCTCGACCGCCTCGATGGCGAGTCGGGCCACGGCCGCGGACATCTCGGCGACGGGCAGGTCGATCCGGGGCAGATGCCGGATGCCCAGCTCGTCGGGGAGGCTGCCGACGAGGACGACGGACAGGTCGTCGGGGACCCGCCGCCCGGCCGAGGCCACCGCGTCCAGCAGGTGAGGGAGGAGGATCAGGTGCTGGACGACCAGAGCGGTCGGCGCAGGACTGGTGGTCAACGCCTCGCGCAGCCGGCGCCCGAGGACGTCCGGGTCGCGGTGGGAGGAGACCACGCGCACCTCCGCGCCGGTCTCGTGGGCCGCGCGCCGGGCGCCGTCGAGACCGTGCAGCGCGTAACCACGGCGGGCGGCGATCTCGTGCTCGGCAGACGACAGGAAGACGATCCGCCGGTGGCCGGCCGCCGCGGTCTCGCGCAGCGCGAGGGCGACCGCGGCCTCCCAGTCGAGATCGGTCCAGGGAAGCCCGGCATGGCCGTCATGGCCGAGCAGCGCCGCGGGAAAGCCCAGCTCGTGCAGGACCTCTATGCGGGGATCGCGCTCCTCGACCGCCATCAGCACCGCCGCGTCCGCGAGTCCGCTGCGGGCCACCCGGCGCAGGCCGCCGACGCCGTCCTCATCGGTGATGAGGAGGACGTCGTGGTCGTGGCCGCGGGCGGCGTCGGTGACGTCGACGGCGAACCTGCCGTCGATCGCGCGGTACTCGCCGGGCACGCGCGGCACAGCCAGCGCGAGCACGTGGGTACGGGCACTGCGCAGAGTGCGGGCGCTGGCACGCGGGTGATAGCCGAGCTCCGCGATGGCGGCCTGAACTGCCCGTCGGGTGTCCTCGGAGATCTTGCGGGAGCCGCTCAGGACGTAGGAGACGGTGCTCGGCGCCACACCCGCCCGTTCGGCAACGTCCTTGATCGTGGCCATCCTCGCCCCTGTCTGCCCGTCTCAGTTCTGCCCGGTTCGATTGTCGAATCGATTCGACAATCGACATCACGACGGACGTCGAATCGATTCGATGATGGGCGAGACTGTAGACAGGAGGTGCGAGCAAAGGCAATGCCCTGCCAGATACGTCACGTTTACTCGCATTTGTCGGAATTTACTGGTAGCGGTCGGGCCGGAGGCAGCCAACTACGCCTGTTTTTACGGAGCTTGGTCACCTGAGGCCTTGCGTTTGGATCATCGGGCAGGACACAGAAAGCTGCTGGCGAGCGCCCACGACTGCTTCGCCGCCCACCCCGAATGCTTCCGTCGGATGACCTGTGGCCGTTTGGAACCCTGCGCCGGCCAACGCGCTCTCGCCGACCCCGCTTCACCGCCGCGAGAACGGGTCCGACAGGCCGCGGAAAATCGACGAACCGCTCCGCACACCCAGGGAGGCGACCTCCTCGTAGGGTCGGGGACTGGCGCGGTGGCTGACGCTCCGTTTCCCGTCCCCGCCGCTTTCAAATCCGTCGGGATGGCGCCTTCCTGAACCAGGACGGCACGCTGCCTGCCGGGGCCGAGGTCGTCGAGCTGACCGGCATGGTCGATCTGAACGGCTGTCCGGCCGGCACCCGCATCATCGTGCGCCGTGAGCGCTCGCACCTCGGAGCCCAACTGTCCCTGTTCGACCAGGACGAGGGCCTGCGCCATCAGGTGTTCCTCACCGACACTCCCTACTCCGGCGGCGGGTCCCCCAGTTCCTGGAGGTCCGTCACCGCGGGCATGCATGCGTCGAGGACCACATCCGTTGCGGCAAGGCCACCGGCTTCGGCCGCTTCCCCTCCCGCGACTGCGGCGTTAATGCCGCCTGGTTCGAACTCAGCCTCGCGGCAATCGACCTGCCGGCCTGGACCCGTGTCCTGCTGCTGGATGGGGGAGCCGGCCGCCGCCGAACCGAAGAAACTCCGCTACCGGCTGCGGCACGTCGCCGCCCGCCTCACCCGCGGCGGCCGACGCCTGCGCTTACGGATACCGGAGACCTGGCCCTGGAGACACGAACCGACCACGGCTTTCCGCCGTCTCACCGCACTGCCCGTCCCGCCGGCCGACCGACAAACCCCTGCCCGCCCACAACCCGAAAGACCTTGGAGAACCCGACCACCGCGCCGGGACTTCGCCATGCCCAAGCAGCGAAATCACCCCGCCCACCTGACTGCAGACGATCAGTGACGTCTCATCACCCCAACCGAAACGGCGGGACTGGTCATAGGTTGCCCTATTGAATAGTCGATGCTTTAATCAATTTGCGGTTGGACCTCGGCTCAAGGGGCCGGCGGCACCAACGTTCCGTCGCGGGGCACCCGTTGCCGGGGATGCGCGCACACCCAGCAGCGCACCTGTGGCCGTCGGTCATGACCTGTCGGCGTCCTACCTGAACAAGCAGCTGCAGCAGTTGGTCGAGGCCGGCGCAGAAACAGGAGAACCATGCATGCTTGACGGATTCGAAGACCGGTACGCCGAGGTGAACGGAACCCGACTTCATTACGTTGTCGGGGGTGAAGGCGAGCCGCTCGTCCTCATGGACGGATGGCCGCGCACATGGCACGGCCTCATCAAAATCCTGCCCTTGCTGGCGAAGCGCTTCCGCGTCATCGCCGTGGACTACCGCGGTCAGGGTGATTCGGACAAGCCCGCAGACGGCTACGACAAGAAGACCATGGCGAAGGACGTCTACAAACTGGTTCGCAGCCTGGGCTATGCGCAGGTGAACATCGCCGGCGGGGACGTCGGTGCGATGGTCGCGTATGCTTTCGCAGCGAATTATCCGCAGGCCACCAAGAAGCTGGCGCTGTGGGAAGGCGGACCCTTCTCCCAGATATTCCTGGACATCGTCGGTCCCTTTCCTAAGCCCGGCGAGCCGAACGCATGGTGGTATCCGCTGAGCCAGATCGAGGGCCTGCCCGCGAAGCTACTTGCCGGGCGCTTCCGGCATGTGATCGATTGGTCGATCGACCATTTTGCGGTCCACCCGGAGCGGATCGGCGAGGAAAGCCGAGCCATCTACGCCGCGGCGTACAACGATCCCGACGCGCTGGCCGCGGCTTTCGGCGTGTACAAGACCTTCCATCAGGACCTCGCCGACAACAACGCCTACCCGCCGTTGACCATGCCGGTCCTGGGGCTGGGCGCTCAGTACGTTGCCGCGGTGCAGGCAATGATGGACGGCAAGGCCACCGACATCCGATACCGCACGATCAAGGACAGCGGCCATTACGTAGCTGAAGAGCAGCCGGAAGCGCTCGCCGCCGAACTGGAGAAGTTCTTCGGCTGACCACCGGCGTTGCCGGACTTGCCGCTGACATGGCATCAGTGCGTAACACAGTACATCCTCTCAGAATTGGGATCCCATGACCTTTATACTGCCTGACCTGCCCCTTGATGACCCGCGCTGGTACCAGCGCGGTGCGCTCTACGTGCCTTCCGGCAAGGGGCCCACGGTGTGGGCCGCAGGTGACGTCTACACGATCAAGGCGACGGGCGCGCAGACGAACGGCGGGTTCGGCTTCATTGAGGCCACGGTTCCGGCCGGCGGCGGACCGCTGGCCCATGTCCACCCCGGGGAGGAAGAGACGTTCTACATCCTGGATGGGGAATTGGAGTTCCTGGACGGCGACCACGTCTTCACAGCCGTGGCCGGTGACTTCATCCACATCCCCCGGGGGGTTCGCCACCGCTTCACGAACAAGGGCAACCACGCTGCCAAGATGATCTTTATGTTCACGCCTGCCGGGCTGGAGCAGATCATCGCCGACCATGCCCAACCTGCCCGGCCCGGGGAGGCGCCGCCGTCACAGATCGACGACGAGCAGATCGCGCGGTACGAAAAGATGGCCGAGCTGACGAAGGTGATCAATCTTCCGGAAGTTTCCTGAACCGACTTACAGGCCATGTCATTTGGCTTGCTCGATAACCCCTCGGGGTGGGGATCGTTGAGCGGCTGGTGCCGGATGAGCTTTGGGAGTTGTTCCAGCGCGTGGTGCCGGAGGCGCCGACCCGTCCGCAAGGTGGCGGCCGGCGCCGGCACGGCGACCGTGAAGTACTGACCGCGATCGTGTTGGTGGCCACGTCGGGCTGCACGTGGCAGCAGTTGCCGTCCGCCTCGTTCGAACCTTCGGGCGCCACAGCCCACCGGCGGTTCGCGGAGTGGTCGAGGGCCAGGGTGTGGGCGAAGCTCCACCGCCTGGTCCTCGACGAGCTCGGTGCCCGCGGCGAGCTGGACTGGTCCCGCTGCGCGGTCGACTCGGTGAACATGCGGGCCCTGAAAAGGGGGGAGCTGGCAGGCCCGAATCCTGTAGACCGGGGCAAGCACGGCTCGAAAATCCACTTGATCACCGAACGTACTGGTCTTCCCCTCTCGGTCGGCATCTCCGGTGCCAACGTCCACGACAGCCAGGCTCTGATCCCGCTCGTGCAGGGCATCCCGCCGATCCGCTCCCGACGCGGCAGGCGACGCCGCAGGCCGGGCAAGCTCCATGGCGACAAGGGGTACGACTAAGGCCACCTGCGGCGATGGTTACGCAGCCGGGGCATCACACCCCGAATCGCACGCAAGGCAACAGTCTCCAGCCAACGGCTCGGTCGGCACCGCTGGACCATCGAACGCACGTTGCATCGGCGTCGCAAGACCGTCGTGGCCTGCGACACCTGCCATGACCGAATCCACTCAAAACGGCCTGCCAAAACAGACACGCAGTAGTCACTGGAGAGCCGGATGACTGGGAAACCGTCATGTCCGGTTCGGCGGGAGGCCGCGCGGAACAGGACCTGACTCGCCGGATGCCGATGCCTCCACCGACGCTACGAACGCAAAGCCAGCCACTTCCTGGCCTTCACCAGCATCGCCTGCACCCTCATCTGCTACCGCAGACTCGCCGAATGCGATGACTTGTTGACAGGCGAAGCGAGCTCAGGGCGACTCCAAGGCCCAGGGGCCGACCCCGCCGATGCGTTCGATGGAGTAGCGCACGACGTAGCCGGGGCCCTTCGGCGCTGGGAATTCAGCGTCAGGGGACACATAGACCTTCGCGAGCCGGTTGAGCAGATCCCATGTGCCGTCACTCGGCTGCACGGTGGCCCGCGCTCTCAGCACGGCGTACGGGTTCAGGAAGACACCGGGTTCCCGCGGCGCGTCGAACGACAGCACGACGCGCGGGTCCCGCTCGATGTTGCGCAGCTTCACGTGCCGCGACATATGACCGCTGACGACGTCATCGCCGTCCAGGCCGATCCAGATGACAGTCACGTGAGGACTCCCATCGGCACTGATGGTACTCAGATGGGCCATGGGGCCGGAATCGATCAACTCTCGAAGCTCGCGTGGCAGATCATTCATCGCTTCATCCCTTCTGTCGTAGCCTTACCGCAATTCTCCGGGCGGGCTTGATCACACCCCGGCTGACTCGCCGATGTCCCGCGGCGGGACCGGCGACGACGGCGCAGTCGCACATGCGACGGTCCGCCGAACTCTTCGAGCGCGAGACTGCTCACTGCGTCTCGCACGGCTGACTCCACCTCGGCACTGACGAGATGCGCCCATTTGGCCGCATAGTGAGAGGCATGGCCATCTATGACACGCTCGGTGCGACGTAGGTCCGGACCCGGCGCCCAGATTCGCGGATCGCCGCGCAGATTCACGCCGCGCTGGGGACGCCGCGGACGTGATCAACGTAGGAGCGGGTACCGGCTCCTACGAGCCACCGCAGACGGTGCCTGCCATCGAGCCCAGCCAGGTCATGCTTGCCCAACGCCCACCACGGGCCGCGCCCGCCGTGCGCGCGGTCGCCGAACACCCTCCGCTGCGCGACAACACTGCCGACGCCGTCATGGCAGTGCTGACCGTCCACCACTGGCCCGACCTGACAGCCGGAATCGCCCAACTCCGCCGGATCGCCCGCCGCCGCGTCGTCATCCTGACCTCAGACCAGCACATCTTCCGCGAGCAGTTTCGGCTCGTACGCGCGTACCTCCCGCAGGCCGCCACCTTCGACGACACCCGCACCACCGTCACGCCGACCTGCTCGGGCTCGACACCATCGACGTCGGCTATCGGCTACTAGTGGCAGAGCCCTGACCTGCGCCAGGGGCAGGGAACCGAACTCCCCGATTCCGACTACGGCGTCAGCATCCAGTCCAGACGAAGGGAAGCTGAATGCAGGCCAGGGTTGGGGACAGGCTCCTCGTTCACGGCAGGATCGTGGGACAGCACGACCGGACGGCAGAGGTCATCGAGGTGCTCGGTGAGGACGGTTCTCCGCCCTATCGCGTCCGTTTCGAGGACGGGCACGAGACGGTGATGTCTCCAGGCCCAGACACCGTCATCCGCCATTTCTCGCCTGCTGAGAAGTGACGCGTCAGCGAGGAGCTGTCCGGTCGACCAAGTGACCGCGTCCGGCTCGGATTCGGTCTCGTGCGTCAGCAGCGTGCAGTGAACCCCTGGTGCGGGGCAACCAGTTGGCGGTCGGGGCGGGCGACGATGACGGAGGAGCGGAGCGTGCGGGCGGCGAGCCGGTCGACCTCGCTTCCAGGCGGCCAGCGGGCGCGCGTGCTGCCCGCGTCGTCGGAGCAATGCGGCCGGAGAGCGACCGCACAGGCACGGCAGAGGAACCTGGCTTGGCGGATAACTGCCCCCCGCCGGCCGCTCGTTGCCGGAACATGGGACGACACAATCCGCGATGCGGGCTGCGCGTACGAGGGCGCATCTCGCCGGGATCGGCGTGGACATCCTCCGGCACGCCCTGCGCGCGATGGAAGGCCGACGCGGAGGCCGCCGCCTGGACCGCGGCTGAGCCACGCCTCGCGGGCAGCGCCGCGACCGCGGCCCACCGCGCGGCGGCGCCTGCCCGCGAGGCGCCGCTGAAGCCGGGGCCGATCCAGCGCCACGCCGGCCAGGCACTCGCCGTGGCGGCGGCGTCGTTCGCCGGATCGTTGCTAGTGCTGTGACCGCATAGGTTCGCCGGGTTGGTGGTCGTGGCGGTTGGATGTGCGGTGACATCCGATCTGATCGCTGGAGGCGTGGTGGCTGAGCCTGTCCGTGTGCGCAGACTGACCGACCAGGAGGGGCGGCGTCTGCAGCAGATCGTGCGCCGTGGCAGTACGAGTTCGGTGCGCTATCGGCGGGCGATGATGCTGCTGGCCTCGGCCGGCGGGAACCGTGTGCCGGTGATCGCCCAGCTGGTGCAGGCCGACGACGACACCGTGCGCGATGTGATCCACCGGTTCAACGAGATCGGCCTGGCCTGCCTGGACCCTCAATGGGCGGGAGGCCGTCCCCGCCTGCTCAGCCCTGACGACGAGAACTTCGTCATCCAGACGGCCACCACCCGCCCCGCCAAGCTCGGCCAGCCCTTCACCCGCTGGTCGCTGCGCAAACTCGTCGCCTACCTGCGCAAAGTCCACGGCCGGGTGATCCGAATCGGCCGCGAGACCTTACGCGGCCTGCTCGCCCGCCGCGGCGTGACCTTCCAGCGGACCAAGACCTGGAAGGAGTCCACCGACCCTGAGCGCGACGCCAAGCTCGACCGGATCGAGTACGTCCTGGAGAACTTCCCCGACCGCGTATTCGCTTTTGACGAGTTCGGCCCGCTGGGCATCCGCCCCACCGGGGGAGCCTGCTGGGCCGGGCAGGGCCGCCCCGACCGAGTCCCGGCGACCTACCACCGCACCCACGGCGTCACCTACTTCCACGGCTGCTACTCGATCGGCGACGACACCTTGTGGGGCGTCAACCGCCGTCGCAAGGGAGCGGCCAACAGCCTGGCCGCACTCAAGTCCGTCCGGGCCGCCCGCCCGGACGGCGCCCCGATCTACGTGATCCTGGACAACCTCTCCGCGCACAAGGGCACGAAGATCCGCCGGTGGGCGCAGAAGAACAAGGTCGAGCTGTGCTTCACCCCGACCAACGCCTCCTGGGCCAACCCGATCGAGGCGCACTTCGGGCCACTGCGGCAGTTCACCCTCGCCAACTCCCACCATCCGAACCACACAGTCCAGACCCGTGAGCTGCACGCATACCTGCGCTGGCGCAACACCAACGCCCGCCACCCCGACGTCCTGGCCGCCCAACGCAAAGAACGCGCCCGCATCCGCAGCGAGAAAGGCATCCGCTGGGGCGGACGCGCCCTCGCCGACGCGGCCTGACCCAACCGGCGAACCTATGCGGTCACAGCACTAGTCGCCGGGTGACCCCGGGCGGGCCGTCGGTGCAGCTTCCCCTATTCGATCTACGCCCCCTGAAACGACATCAGGCGGCGGTACGCTCCTTCCGGCCGGCAACTGCGGGCGATGTGCCGCTCACACCTGCTCCAGCGCAGTACGCAACGCCAGCGGTGTGGCGGCTGCCCATGCCTGGGGCGAGCACGCGTGGGGGTAGGGCACGGGGCCGCCGGTGGTGGAGCGGGCGTAGCCGGCGATGACCTCGGGCAGGCGGTAGCCGTGGTGCGCTGCTGCTGCGGTAAGTCCTTCGGCGACGGCGGTGACTTCGTCGGCAAGCCCGTAGCGGGCGAGGCCCAGGGTGATGACGGCGTTGTCGTGCGGCCAGGCGCTGCCACGGTGGTACGACAGCGGGTGGTAGGGCTTCTGGCCTGCGGCCAGGGTGCGGATGGCCCAGCCGGAGAAGAAGTCCGGCTCCAGTAGGCGTCGGCCCACCCTTCGGGCACGTTCCGCGTCGAGGATCCCGGACCACAGCAGGTGGCCGGCGTCCGAGGCCAGGGCGTCGACCTGGCGGCCGTCGCCGTCCAGCGCGAGGGCCGGGAAGTCGGCTTCTGGCATCCAGAAGTCCGTGAGGAACCGGCCGCGCAGCCGGTCGGCTGTCTCGCGGAGGCGGTGCGCGTACGGTTCGTCCTGCCAGACGCCGTCGGCGAGTTCGGCCGTGCGCACGAGGGCGTCGTATGCGTAGCCCTGGGCTTCTGACACCGCGATGGGGCCCTGGGCCTGGGTGCCGTCGGTGAAGCAGATGGCGCCCTCGGAGTCCTTCCAGTTCTGGTTGATCAGGCCGCCCGGGTCCGGGGTGTAGACGAGGTAACCGTGTTTGTCCAGGCCGCCGTCGGTGAGCATCCAGTCCACGGCGTGCCGGGCGTGCTGCTCCAGGCGTAGTGCCAGGGAGCGGTCGCCGGTGGTCTCGAAGTGGGCGTGGAGCAGGATCAGGAAGAGGGGCGTGGCGTCCACGGCACCGTAGTAACGGCCGTAGGGGACCTGCCGGAAGTGGGCGAGTTCGCCGTGACGGGTCTCGTGGACGATGCGTCCCGGCTGTTCGCCGCTGAAGGTGTCATAGCGCTGCCCTTGGGTGGCGGCAAGTGCGCTCAGGGTGCCTGCTGCCGTCCCGGGCCGGTAGGGCAGCAGGAAGTAGGACGTCAGCAGGGAATCGCGGCCGAACAGGGTGAGGAACCACGGGATGCCGGCGGCCGGGATGTGGACGTGGTCGCCGTCTACGCCCGTGACCGGGATGGTCAGCAGGTCCACGTCGGCCAGGCCCCGCTCGCAGGTGCGTGTGAGGTTGTCCTTCGCCTTGGGCGTCTGCTCGTTCTTGGCCCTGGTCGTCTGCAGGTGCGGCCGCGGCACGGCCACGGGGTGCGGCGGTGCCGCGTGCGGGTGGGCGCGGACGGTCAGGTGCAGGTCGGCCTGTCCATGGCCGTCGAGCGGCAGTTCCCAGCTGAGCGTCCGTGCGGTGGGCTGTGAGTCGTCTGGCGTGTTTACGGCGTCCGGGGCGGGGCGGCAGGTGAGGGTGGTGCGTGCGTGCCAGTCGGCTCGTCGGTACTCGAGGCGCAGGCCGTCGGGTGTGCTGTGGGTCGCGTGCCGTCCGTCGGGCTTGGGGTAGCGGCGGTCGTCGGCACGCAGTTCGAACAGGTCGGCGAAGTCGGCATCGACGGTGAGCTCGAGGCGGGCGGTCACCGGGTCGGGGCGGTTGCTGACCAGGCGCAGGTGTTCGGTGAGCGTGCCCGCGGCGACGGTCTGCCGGCGGAAGACGGTGTAGGCGGGCGGGTTGTCCCGTGTGCCCTGGGGGGTCAGCACGCACGCGGCCGTGTCGTCCGTCTCCGCCGCGGCCGGCACCAGGGCCGTGGGGCTGGTGCCGTCGACCGTGAGCTGCCAGCGGCTGAGGTGACGGGCGTCCTGGGAGAACAGCCCGTCGGGTGTGCTGCCGTGCGTCCCGCTGATCTCCCCGTCGGCGTCGAGGCGGACGAAGGTGGCGTCGCGTACCAGCTGTACGCGGTTGTCGGCCGCGGTCATGGCATGGGCTCCTTCGGGTGGGCACGCAGCAGGTCGAGGGTGAGTGCCGCGGTCCAGGAGAAGTGCCGGGCGCCGCGGGCGGCACCTGTGCAGGGGTCGACGTATTCGGCGAAGTCCGATCGGCCTGCCTCTTCGAGGAATCCGTTGCGGAGTCGTTCGGCGTTGTCGTGGAGGCCGTGGGCACGCAGTCCGCGCTGGATCAGCCAGGCCGTGTTGAACCAGGCCGGGCCGCGCCAGTAGCGCTTGGCGTCGAAGGCGTGGCCGGTCAGGTCGTAGCTGGGGACCAGTGCCGTGGCCGGCGCCCTGAACTGCGGCCCGTCCAGTGTCTGGTGCAGGCGCTGGACGGTGTCGTGCGGCAGGTGCGGAACGATGAGCGGGACCAGGCCGCTGACGCTCCGCTCGTCGACCAGGGTGTCGGTGTGCAGGTCGCGGACGCGGAACAGGCCGGCCTCGTCGTCCCACAGCCGGGTCACCAGCCGGCGGGTGAGCTCCTCGGAGCGCGCCGTGTGCGGCGTGGGGTCCTTCCCCAGTTCCTGTGCCATGGCGGCCAGGGCCCGCTCGCTCACGATCAGCAGGGCGTTGAAGCAGGGGTCCTCGACGGCGAAGCCGTGCCGTGCGACGCGGTCGTCGTAACCTGCGTCGCGGTAGTCGGTCGCCAGGCGGACGTAGCGGCCGTAGTCCAGGTCGGTGGGCCGGTCGACAGGGTGGCCGTGATCGAGGTCGGCACGGTGGAATTCGCCTGCTGCGGCGGGTTCGACGCGCTGGAGGGCCTGGTCCCAGCAGGGGCTGTTGTCCATGCCCGGCTCCCATGGGTGGACGATGGCCGCCAGTCCCCCGCCGCCGAGGTCGCGGCGGGTGAGGAGGTAGTCGTGCCAGGCGGCGAGCCGGGGGTAGAGGCGGGTGAGGAAACCCCGGCGCCGGGACTGCTCGGGATCGGCCTGGTGCACGAGCCAGGCCGCCAGCGCGTGCACCGGAGGCTGGACGATGCCCGAGGTCTCGGCACTCGCCGGTGCTCCGGCCGCACGGCCGGCGAGGGAGGACCGCCAGAAGTCGGGGCTTGGGAAGTAGGCGTCGTGCGGCACGGCGGGGTTGAAGACGATGTGCGGGATGCGTCCGTCGGCCCACTGCCCGGCCAGCAGCGACTCGAGCTCCTGCTGGGCGCGGCGCACCGAGAGGTGGCGCAGCCCGATGGCGATGAAGGCGGAGTCCCAGCTCCACTGGTGGGGGTAGAGGGTGCGGGAGGGGACGGTGGAGGTGCCGGTCCAGTTGTCGATGAGGACCCGCGCCGCACCGCGCCGCAGTGTCAGGGATGCGGTGGCGGTGGGCGCGGGCCGGTCCAGGAGGAAGGTCACGCGCCGGACCTCTTGAGGAAGGCGGGGACGGTACGGACGGCGTCGAGGGGGTCGCCGGTCAGACGGCACTCGAGGGCCAGGTAGCCGTCGTAGCCGATGGTGTGCAGGGCACCGAGCCAGGCGGGCCAGTCGAGGTGTCCGGCACCGGGCTGGAAGCGGTTGGAGTCGGAGACCTGGGCGTGGCCGATGACGTCGGCGTGGGCGACGATCGCGGCGGCCGGGTCGCTCTCCTCGATGTTCATGTGGTAGCTGTCGATGCCGATCTTCAGGGAGCCGAGGCCGGTCTCGCGGATCAGGTCGGCGGCCTGTTCCAGCCGGTTGACCATGTGGTCCTCGTAGCGGTTGAGGGGCTCCAGGAAGAGGGTGACGCCCTCCTTGCGTGCGTGCTCGCCCAGTTCGGTCAGTCCGGCGAGCAGGATCTCGCGGTCTCCCTCCTCGGAGCGGGGCGGCTCGAAGGGCGGCAGGCGGCGCGAGAACATGCCGTAGGAAGCTGGGGTCTGGGCGCCCAGGCCGCCGATCTCGGCGATCACGGTGAGCTGGGACTTCATCTGGGCGACTGCGTCGCGGCGTTGGTCGTCGTCGAAGGCGCCGAGGAAGTGCAGCATGTCGACGCACACTGTGGGCATGACCACGCCGTCCTTGCGGGCCTGCTTGAGTTCGTCGAGGCGGGAGGCGAAGTGGAGGTCGCCCCTGCCACGCAGTTCGATGGCGTCGTAGCCGGCCTCCTGGGCGAAGTCCCATTTGGCCTGCAGGGTGTCTCCGGGCAGGAGTTGTTCCTGAACCGCGGTCTTGAGCATGACAGTGGCCTTTCAGAATTCCAGGACGACCTGCAGCGCCTCGGCGGGGCGCTCGTCCAGCAGTACATAGGCGTTGGCGGCGTCGGCGGCCGGGATGACGTGGCTCACCAGGGAGGTGACGTCCACCTGTCCCTCGGCGACCAGCCGCAGGAAGGTCTGCTGGAGGCGCTCGACACTCCAGCGGTTCGACAGCTGCGGGGGGACGCCGCCGATCTGGGAGCAGATGAGCTGCACGCGGTTGTGGTGGAACTCGTCGCCCAGGCGCAGGCCGATGCCGTCGCCCTGGTAGAAGCCGGACGCCACCACGCGGCCGCCGACGGCGACCGAACGCAGGGCATCGTGCAGGGCGGGGTAGACACCGCTGATCTCGATGGCGAGGTCGGCGCCGAGGCCGGCGGTGGCCTCGCGGATGCGTTCGGCGACGGTGTCCGTGCGGGCGTTGAGGGTGTGGTGGGCGCCGTAACGCTTGGCGGTCTCCAGGCGGCCGTCGAGGGCGTCGACGGCGGTGACGCGGGCGCCGTTGAGCTGGGCGAGGCGGGTGGTGAGCAGGCCGATGACGCCCTGCCCGAACACGGCGACGTCCTCCCCGAGGTGGATGTCTCCGGCCAGCACGGCGTTGTACGCGATGGCGCCGACCCGGGCGAAGGCGCCCGCCAGTGGCTCCAGCCCCGCGGGCAGGGTGTGACCGATCATCCGCTCGGCCGGGACGATGCCCTCGCTGCGGTGGCCCCATATGCCCCAGACCAGGTCGCCGGGCTGGGGCAGCCCCGGGGTGCCCGCCAGTTCCGGGGAGACCTCGACGACCTCGCCCACCTCCGAGTAGCCCCAGCCGGCCACGGGGTACTCCATGCCGGCCGCGCCGTCGCGGAACAGCCGCGCCTCGGGGTCCCAGGTTCGCGTCAGGTACGGGTTGGTGCCGCGGTAGGCCGTGAGCTCGGTGCCGGCCGAGATGCCTGAGTAGCGGGTGCGGACTCGGAGGTGTCCGGGCGGCAGATCGGCTCTGACCTGCTCGGCTACCTCCACCTGGCGGGGGCCGGTGAATTGGACGACGCGTTCCACGGAGGGCTCCGGAAGGGTTGCGGGTTTCGGTTGCGTCGACAATAACTCCAACTTATGTCTTGTCAATAAGCAAAACTGATGCTGTGATGCGTGCTCAGTAGACGTAAGTCGGAACGAGGACATGCAATGCGCACCAAGAGCCGGCGATCGACGACGATCGCGGTGGGCATCACAGCAGCCCTGGGGATCGGGCTGCTGTCGGGCTGCTCCAGCGGCAGCACCGGGCCCGGAAAGCCGGACCGTGAGATCACGGTCTGGTCCCAGGAGAACCTGCCGGACCGCGTCGCGGCCCAACAGAAGATCATCGACGGGTTCGAGAAGGAGACGGGGGTCAAGGTCCGTCTCGTCGGGGTCGACGAGGGACAGATGCCTCAGCTGATCATGTCGGCGGCGGCCTCCGGCACGCTGCCGGACGTCATCGGCGCGGCCCCGATGGGCCAGGTCTGGCAGATGTACACCAACGGCCTGCTCAACACGAGCATCCCGAAGGAGATCATCAGCGAGCTGGGGAGCGGCACCTTCAACGCCAACGCCCTGGACCTGACCTCCGACGGGAAAACCAGCCTCGGAGTGCCCTCCGACGCCTGGCTCCAGCTGCTGGTCTACCGCAAGGACCAGTTCGACCAGAAGCAGCTGGCGGCCCCCGACACCTACGATCGGGCCCTGGGCGCCGCCAAGGCGCTCACCACCAAGGGCCACGACGGCATATCGGCCGCCACCGACCCCGGTGACGTCTTCACCTCGCAGAGCTTCGAGAGCCTGGCCCTGGCCAACGACTGCCAGCTGGTCGACACCAGCCACGAGGTCGCCCTCGAATCCCCGCAGTGCGAGACCGCCTTCAAGACCTACGACGAGCTCGCCCGCACCTACGGCGCCCCGGGCACCCAGACCGTGGACTCCACCCGGGCCACCTACTTCGCGGGCCAGTCCTCGATGATCATCTGGTCGTCGTTCCTGCTCGACGAACTCGCCGGTCTGCGCAAGGACGCCCTGCCCAGCTGCCCCGAGTGCCGCAAGGACCCGGAGTACCTCGCGTCCAACAGCGGCATCGTCACCGCGATGAAGGGTCCGGACGCCAGCGAGGCGGCGCAGTTCGGCGAGATCACCTCCTGGGTGACCACGAAGACCGCCGAGACCGCCGCCTCCCGCGAGTTCATCGAGTACATGATGGGCACCGGTTACGAGTCCTGGTTCGGCATGGCGCCCGAGGGCAAGATCCCCGTCCGGCAGGGCACGGCCACACAGCCCGAGCGCTACATCAACGCGTGGCGGCACAGCGAGATCGGCGTCGACACCAAGAAGCCCTTCGACCAGGTCTTCCCCGCGAGCCTGCTCAACCAACTCGCCGACGGCGTCAGCAACATGCGTCGCTGGGGCATCACCCAGGGCGAAGGCGCGCTCGTCGGCGCCACCAACGGTGAACTGCCCGTGCCCAAGGCCATCGGCGCCATGACCACCGGCCAGACCTCCCCCTCGGAGGCGGCACGCGAAGCCGGCGACGAGGTCGCCGCCCTCAAGAAGTCCCTGCAGTAGCCGCCCGCCTGCACGTCACGAAGGTCCCCTCATGACTACAGCTCCAGCCGGCGCGC
Source organism: Streptomyces dengpaensis (assembly GCF_002946835.1). Taxonomy (NCBI): domain Bacteria; kingdom Bacillati; phylum Actinomycetota; class Actinomycetes; order Kitasatosporales; family Streptomycetaceae; genus Streptomyces; species Streptomyces dengpaensis. The sequence continues at coordinate 8,322,687 of NZ_CP026652.1, read as the reverse complement.
CGCAGCGCCGGGACACCAGCCCCGGGCCGGCCGACCGGCCCGCTCCCCCGGGCCGCCGCCCGATGACCGCCAGCCGTCGCGAGAACCGCGCGGGGCTCGCGTTCGTCTCACCCACCTTCCTCGTGGTCCTCGTGGTGGTCATCCTGCCCATCCTGTGGACCGTGCTGCTCGCGTTCCAGGACGCCAAGCTCGTCGACATCCAGGGCATGGGCCTCTTCGGCAACTGGTCCCTGGACAACTTCGCCGAGGTCTTCGACTCCGCCGGCTTCTGGTCCAGCCTGACCACCACCCTCATCTACACCGCGGGTGCCACGATCGGCTCCGTCACCCTCGGACTCATCGCCGCGCTCGCGCTGCGCAAGCCCTTCCGCGGCCGCGGTCTGCTGCGCGCCGCGATGCTGCTGCCGTATGTCGCCCCCGTCGTGGCCGTGGCCTTCGTCTGGGAGGTCGCGCTCAGCCCTCAGTACGGCGTGGTCAACGACTGGGGCCGGCGCCTGTTCGGCTGGGACGACCCCATCGCCTTCCTCTCCACCCGCGAGTACGAAGTCCACCTGCTCGGCCTGCACTTCGACATCCCCCTGGCGCTGCTGACCGTCATCGCCTTCGAGTGCTGGCGCTACTTCCCCTTCGCCTTCCTGTTCATCCTCGCCCGGCTGCAGGCGGTCCCCGACGGCCTGGAGGAGGCGGCCCTGGTGGACGGCGCCACCCCCACCCAGCGCTTCCGCCACATCCTGCTGCCCCAGCTCATGCCGGTCATCGCCCTGTTGTGCGTGCTGCGGTTCATCCTGACCTTCAACAAGTTCGACGACGTCTACCTGCTGACCGGTGGTGGCGCGGGCACCGACGTGGCCGCCGTCCGGGTCTACGACTTCCTCACAGCCCGCTACGACGTGGGTGCCGCGGCTGCCCAGGCGCTCGTCCTGGCCGTCGTGCTCATGATCCTGCTGGGCCTCTACTTCAAGTTCTTCGGCAACAAGGTGAAGGAGGAATCGTGACCCGCAAGGCCCCCCTGACCCGGGCCCGATTCGAGGACGGACTCTTCGGAGTCCTGCGCTGGATCGTCATCGCGTTCCTCGCGGTGATCACCGTGGTGCCCTTCTACTACATGCTGTTGCTGTCGCTGAAGCCCATCGACGCCCTGCTGCTCGACCCCGGATCCCTGTGGATCTCGGCCAAGGACTTCACCCTGTCCACGTACCGGGACGTGCTGCGCTCCACCGACGACGGCGGCCAGGGCTTCTTGAAGTTCCTGCTCAACTCCGCACTTGTCTCGCTCGGTACGGTCGCACTGACCATGCTGGCCGCCGTGCCCGGCGCCTACGCCGTGAGCCGGCTGAAGTTCTTCGGCCACCGCCAGGTCAGCGCGCTCTTCCTGGCCGTCTACATGTTCCCGGCGACGCTGCTGGCCGTCCCCCTGTTCGTCGTCTTCGCCAAACTGGGGCTGTCCTCCAGCCTGGTCGGACTCGCCATCGTCTACGTCGCCCAGACCGTGCCGGTGTCGATCTACATGCTCCGCAACTACCTGGTCACCATTCCCTACTCCATCGAGGAGGCGGCCGCACTCGACGGCGCCAGCCGGATGCAGACCGTCCGGAAGGTGATCCTGCCGCTCGCCCTGCCCTCCCTCATGGCGACCGGCCTGTACATCTTCATGATCGCCTGGAACGAGTTCCTGTTCGCCCTGCTCTTCCTGGCCGCCGAGCCCGGCAAGTGGACCGTCCCCCTCGGGCTGGCCCAGCTCTCCAACGGCATCGAGGTCTCCAAGACCGTCCTCATGGCGGGATCAGTGGTGCTGACGATCCCCGTGGTACTTCTGTTCTTCGCCGCCGAGCGCCTGCTCACCGAGGGCCTGACCAGCGGCGCCGACAAGAGCTGACACCGTGAGGGAACCTTCGATGACGCCGAACCAGGTCAGCGCGGGAGAGCTGCTGCAACTGATCCGCAGCGGCCGCGCCAACACCCGAACTGACCTGCAACGCGCCACGGGCCTGTCCCGCTCCACCGTCGGACAGCGCCTGGACCTCCTCAACCGCGCCGGGTGGCTGCGGCACAGCACCGGCAACTCCACCGGCGGACGTCCCTCCCACCACATCGCCTTCGACCCCACTCACGCCTCGGTCATCGCCGTCGACCTGGAGACCAGGCACGCCCGCATCGCCGTCCTGGACCTGGCCGGCACGATCCTCGCCGAGCACACCGGACCCCTCCACATCAACGAGGGCCCGGAGTGGGTGCTGGACCAACTGGCCTCGTGGTTCCCGGACCTGATCGACGCCGCCGGTGTGGACGCCACCCACATCTGCGGCGTCGGGCTGTCGGTGCCCGGCCCGGTCGACTGGGAGACCGGCAGGGTCGTCGAACCCCCCATCATGCCCGGCTGGGACCAATACCCCATCCGCGAACGCCTCCAGAAGGCCTACGCCGATCACGTGGGGCCCAGCATGGAGGACGGGCCTGTGCCCGTCTTCGTCGACAACGACGCCAACCTCATGGCACTGGCCGAGCACCAGGCCAACCACCGGTCCTGCTCAGCCTTCGTCCTGGTCAAGGTCTCCACCGGCATCGGCGCGGGAGTCGTCATCGGCAACAGCGTCTACCGCGGCATCGACGGGGGCGCCGGCGACATCGGCCACATCCGCCTCCACGACCGGCCGGACGCGCTGTGCATGTGCGGCTCCCACGGCTGCCTGGCCGCTGTCGCCAGCGGCCGGGCACTGGCCAAGGAACTCTCCAGCCTCGGCGGCGACATCACCTCGGGATCCGATGTCAAACGTCTGCTCACCGAGGGCCACCCCGACGCCATTCGCCTGGCCCGGGAGGCCGGCCGACGCATCGGCGAGGTCCTCGTCACCGTCGTCACCCTCCTCAACCCCGGCGTTCTGATGCTGGCCGGGGAACTCTCCGGCGTCCCGTTCATGACCGGCGTGCGCGAGCTGCTCTATCAGCGCGCCATGCCCCGCACCACCGCCAACCTGCAGATCGTCACTTCACGCCTCGGCGACCATGCCGGCCTGATCGGCGCCACGACCATGGTCGTGGAGTGCCTCTACTGCCCGGCCCGCGCCGACGCCCGCCTCAATCGCCTCGCGCTCTGACGGCGCAAGCCTCCGCACGCAGACAGGAAACCCGTGACCGAGATACCCACCGCCTGGACCCACCGGCCCGTCGAGGTCGGCCTCGTGGGCGCCGGCCCCTGGGCCCGGGCCATGCACGCCCGCATGCTGGCCGCCGGCCCGGAAACCCGGCTGGCCGCCGTCTGGGCTCGCCGCCCCGAAGCCGCCCAGCAGACAGCAACCCCCTACGGGGCCCATGTCGCAGCAAGCTTCGACGAACTCCTCGACCACTGCGAAGCCGTCGCCTTCGCCGTCCCGCCCGCCGTCCAGGCCGACCTGGCACCGCTCGCGGCCAAGAAGGGCAAGGCCCTTCTGCTGGAAAAGCCGCTCGGCCCCGACCTGCCCTCGGCACAGCGCGTCGCCGAGGCCGTCGCCGAGGCAGGCGTCATCTCCCAACTCGTCCTCACCAAGCGCTATCACCCCACCACACGCGCCTTCCTCGACACCGCCCGCACCCTCGACGTGCTCGGCGCCCGCTCCTGCTACCTCCATGGGGCGTTCCTCGGCGGCGACTTCGCCACCGGCTGGCGCCTCGAACACGGCGCACTCCTCGACCTCGGCCCCCACCTGCTCGACCTCCTCGACGCCGCGATCGGCCCGATCACACACATCCGCACCGCCGGCGACCCGCGCCGATGGGTCGAGATGACCTGCGAGCACGCCAACGGCGCCGTGAGCCAGGCATCACTGTCCGGTTCGGTCAACGTGCCGCGCGCCCTGACCCGCCTCGAACTCTTCGGCCCCCAGCCGAACGTCGTCTACGACACCGCCGGCATCGACCACGAGCAGTGCTGGCCTATTCTGCGACGCGAGTTCGCCACCGCCCTGCGCACGCACACCCCCACCGAACTCGATGCCCACCGCGGCCTGTACCTGCAGACCCTCATCCACCAGGCCACACCGAGCTGAACGCAGGGCCCGCCCCCGTGCGCGGCCGCCGCGGCGTCTGCTGCCCGGCCGACAACGCGACGGACCCCAGAACACGGACCAGCCGTGTCTGATCCCCGGTGCTGAGTAGCCTGGCGGCATTGCGAGTTGGCCTTCTCCGTGCTGTCCGACCTGGGCAACCAGCTCGCCACCTCCCTCGGCATTCTCACCCACCCGACCAACGGCGCTCGTGAGTCCCGGGCAGCCCTCGGCCTCGACGCGGCAGGCGGCAGGCGCACCCGCCCTGGCGTCGACGCGATCGGCCGCCGCCTCGTCAAGAAGGGAACCCTGCGGCGCATCAACCCGGCGTCGATTCCTGCAATGCCGTCACGCGATCCCCGTTCCCTCTGGCCCGGCCGGGCTCGCCGGAAGCCGCCCGCGCCGGTTGTGACAAGCGATCACAGGACCGGCAACCGCCAACTCCCGTTACGGGCAGGCGAGATGCTGTGCCAGACTACGGTGATCGTAAACACCGCTGACCGCCTCGCGCGCTGGAGCCCGTCATGACGCCCGACATACCCAGCCCCTTGCGTTTCACCACGGACACGGCGCATCCCGCCAGGGTCTATGACTGGCTCCTGGGCGGCAAGGACAACTACCCCGTCGACGAGGCAGTGGGCGAGAAGCTACCGCCCGAAGCACGTGACGCGGCCCGGCAGAACCGTCAGTTCATGCACCGGGCGGCCGCCTGGCTCGCCGCACAGGGCACCGATCAGTTCCTCGACATCGGCACCGGCATCCCCACCCGGCCGAATCTGCACCAGATCGTCCAACAGATCACGCCGACGGCGAAGGTGGTCTATACCGACAACGACCCGATCGTGCTGCGGCATGCGGAAGCCCTGCTGATCAGCGATCCCGAAGGGGTCACGGACTACATCGAGGCCGATGTACGGCAGCCGGACTCCATCCTCGAACGCGCCCGTGCCGTACTGGACTTCAACCGCCCGATCGCGCTGTCCTTGATCGCACTGATGCACTTCATCACGGACGAGCAGGACGCCCACGGCATCGTCCGCAGCCTGGTCGCCACTCTGCCGCCAGGCAGTCACCTCGTGCTGTCGCACGCCGCCTCCGACCTCTACCCGGAACTGGCGGAACAGGTCACCGCCGAATACGCCAAGGGCGGCATCCGCCTCGGCTTCCGCACCCGCCCGGAAGTCACCCGCTTCTTCGACGGCCTGGACCTTCTCGACCCAGGCCTGGTCACCGCCCCCGAGTGGTTCAAGACGGCCCCCGCACCCGCGCCCGAGGGCAGCGGTATCTACACCGGAGTGGCACGCATCCCCTGACAACCGTCACCATGCTCCTCCACCTCGTCCCCCGGTGGCCGGCAACCCTGCTCCGCCGGCACACAGGGTGCAGGGGACGGCCTTCCGGCCCCCCTCACCAGCCAGGCCGGTCAGCTCGCCGGGGACAGCGCCTTGTCCACCGGGCCCGGGGATGAGCCTCGCCTGCGGGGCGTGCCCGGGCGAGACCGTGGGTGGTAGCCCCAACGGAAGGACCGCAGCCAAGTGTCGACCGCTGCCGGGGCGCGTGTCGCCGAAAACCTGGCCCACGGCTCCGGCACACAACAGTTGGGTGTGACACCTACACGGCCCCACGATGTCGGCTTAACCTGGACCCGTGGTGTGAAGATCCATGACTGCTTGAAGTCGCCCTCATGGACAGCGTCTGCGGCTCACGGTGCCGATCGCCACATGGCGGGCTGGCGGGACTTCCGCAGCCGCGATCGGTAGGCATGAGCCCCTCGCTGCAGGGCGCCACCTTCGGGCGAATCCGCAGTCGGCTCAGCGGCATACAGACAGGCGTCGAGGCCACCCTGGGCCGGGCGATCACACAGGCTGGGTTCAGCTGCTGCTGGGACCAGCAGAGGCGGTAAAAGCCCCGGTCTTCCCCGCCCGGCTCTCCGTTATGGCCAGGCGGTTGCCCGAAGCCGGGGCGCGCACTGTGTCCCGGATTCGCCGCCTAACTAAAGCCTGTCCCCCAATGATCACTTAAGCCGGGCGACGGTGAGGGAGCAGCCGCAGCAGTGCGACTCACCGGCCAATGTGCCGCGTCACTGCGCATCGCGCTCGCACAACGCTGACTTCTTTGTTGTATTGCTCCGTGGCCTCCCGGCCCCGACCCGACTCCCAAAACCCGCAGGGTAAGCTCCAGCCCTCGTAGAGGCAGCACAGAGCGGCGGTAATTCCGTCGGACGCAACACGACGTCATAGAGCAGCCGCATCGCGGATGGTGGGTAAGAACTGCGACACATCGCTCAAGCACGACCGGCGGCAGCGCGCTCGGCTTCGTAGCAGAGTTCGCACGTCAGTCGTCTGGCTTCGGGCATCGGGGTGGAGGAGATGGGCGGGCCGGGAAGCGGGTCGCTAGTGACATGCGCATGCCTGCCACAGATGCCGGCTCCGCACCGAGCGCAAACGGCTGCAGCGACGGCCGGGCTTGCTGGGACGGTCGAAGCACGACTCTCGAGAACGCAGTCAAAGCAGTGCATGACGACTTGCCTTTCTGGGTCTCGAAGCCTTGCCGTTCCTCATAATAGTAGGCTCGACCCCTTTGGGGCGCGCCGTAGGCCCTCCCTTGGGAAATCACGGATTGTTATCCGACTGCGGAAGGCCTGAGGTCAAGCCGTTTAAAGAAAGTCCCCTGAAGAGGTCCAGATCACAAGTCTTGACCTCTCCTGTGCAGGATCCGCTGCAGCGGTGATCCAGTCGGCCTGGTCGGACAGGAGGAGAGGAAAGCCACGGTGGGAGCGACGTCCTCGGGGGTTCCGATGCGGCCGAGAGGGTGGAGGTCGTTGAACGCCTCGAGCGCGGAGTCGAACAGGTCAGCGGCCAGGCCGACGGCGTTGCCGAATTCGGCCAGCTCGGCCGCAGCCTCGGCGGCGCTGGCCTGCGTCCGGCCGGTGACGACGGCACTGCCGCCGCCCTGAAGGACACGGCGGGCGACGGCCAGTCCCATACCGCTGGTGCCGCCGATGACGACGACCTTCTGCCCGGTGAAGTCGAGAGTGTTGCTGGACATGCGTGTGCTCCTGGATGCGTGTTCAGCCGCTTGCGAATCGCAAGCCGGAAGGGACCGTAGATCGCTCCGCGCGGCTCCGGTAGAGGATCATGAGTAATGCGGGCATAGCGGGTGGCTATAGCCAGGAGGAGGGAGCCGTGAACATCGAGGCGTTGCGCTATACCTTCGCCACGTTCAGCTCCTCTTTGGGCGTGGCCAATCGGCGCAGACATGACCGTCACCTACTTGACGGGTGGCGAATCAAGTGGCAGTCCGGCACTTGCTCAACTGGGGCAGATCGGGTTGCGGTACCCGCATCTATGAAGGTGAATGGTCTCCGACATCGAAACCGCCCGCGCGGAGTTCGCCATGCGGTCACCTTCAGCGACCGGCCGGCATGGCTGGGCGCTTCAGGCTCGTCTGCCCTATCGAAATGCAGTCATCCGGTGAAGCCGCAGTTCCCGGCGGGGCTGACAGCCTTCGGTCCCCCAGGCCAGCCGGAACGGCCGAGCACCGCGGGCCGCGGGGAAGTGGGCCTGGACGCCCGCGCGCGCCCTCGCTTCAGAATCCAAGCCCGCGAAACCGAGAAAGACACAGGAAACAGCTGTGAACGACACTCACCGCACCTACGACGTCGTCGTCATCGGCGCGGGCCCCGTGGGCGAGAACGTGGCCGAACGGACCCATGCCGCGGGACTCAGTACCGTCATCGTGGAGCGCGAGCTACTCGGCGGCGAGTGTTCGTACTGGGCGTGCGAGCCCAGCAAGGCGCTGCTGCGGCCGACGCTGGCACGTGCCGACGCCCTCCGCGTGCCGGGACTGAAACGGGCGGTGGACCGACCCCTCGATGTGGCCGCCGTCCTCGCACACCGCGACGACATCGTCAGGCGCTGGCAGGACGACAACCACGTCGCCTGGCTGGAGTCGGTCTCCGTCGACCTCATGCGCGGCCACGGCCGCCTCGACGGCCCCCGCCAGGTCGTGGTGACCACCCCCGACGGCGAGACCGTGCGGCTCAGTGCCCGCCACGCGGTCGCTGTCTGCACTGGCACTGGCCCGGCAATGCCGGACCTCCCCCATTTGGACGACATTCGTCCGTGGACCAACCGTGAGGCGACCAGCGCCGACCGTGTGCCCGGTCGTCTCGCCGTGGTCGGCGGCGGAGTGGTGGCCGTCGAAATGGCCACCGCCTGGCGTGCGCTCGGCGCCCAGGTGACCATGCTGGTCCGAGGCAGCGGGCTGATTGCCCGCATGGAGCCGTTCGCCGGCGAGATGGTCGCGGACGCATTGCGTGAAGCTGGCGTTGACCTGCGATTCGGAGCCTCCGTCACGTCCGTGACACGAGAGGGAGGAGCCGACGGGGAGGCACGCATCACCTTGGCGGACGGCGGGCAGCTGACCGCCGAGGAGATTCTGTTCGCGACCGGCCGGGCCCCGCGTACCGGCGACATCGGCCTGGAGACCATCGGGCTCACTCCCGGCGACTGGCTGACCGTCGACGACACCTTCCGGGTCAGCGCCGTCACGGACGGATGGCTCTACGCGGTCGGCGACGTCAACCACCGCGCCCTGCTGACCCACCAGGGTAAGTACCAGGCCCGGATTGCCGGCGCCGTAATCGGCGCCCGCGCCCACGGCGAACCGGTGGACGACAGCAAATGGGGCCCACACGTCGCAACCGCCGACAGCGAAGCCGTACCGCAGGTGATTTTCACCGACCCCGAGGTCGCCGCCGTCGGCCTGACCACGCGGGAAGCGGAGCGCACCGGGCGCCGGGTCAAGGTGGTGGACTACGACATCGGCCGCGTCGACGGCGCCGCCCAGTACGCGAAGGGGTACCGCGGCAAGGCTCGTATGCTGGTCGACACCGACCGCGGCACCGTGGCCGGAGTCACCTTCGTCGGCCCAGGCGTCGCAGAACTGCTGCACTCGGCAACCATCGCGGTCACCACCGAGGCGCCGGTCGAACGACTCTGGCACGCCGTCCCCGCCTTCCCGACGATCAGCGAGGTCTGGCTACGGCTGCTGGAGACCTATCGCGGGTAGGCAAGCGGTTCACAGCACAGCCGGAGGTCGTTTTCGTATGGATCAGCCGGAGTGGCGGCCCTGCTGCTTGCCCAACGGCTGAGTCTGGCGTCCGTGACCTTCGCTCATCTCCCGCCCCCGGGGTGCGGGGTCGGGTCCGACCAGTGGGGCCTCTCCGGCCACGGTAAGCGCCGTGACCAATTCCTCCAGGTCGGCTCCAAGAGGGGTGTCGCAGTCCCAGACGGCCTCGTAGGCGATCTCGACGGGTGTCCCAGCCCGGAGAAGGGGGCGGCAGCTCGCGTGCTCGTGTGTGACCTTGGAGCGGGGCAGGAGTGCTGCGCCCAGGCCTATCGCTGCCCACTCGTCCACCGCCCGGAAGCTGGCGGCTTCGCCGGGGTAGGTACGCAGCGCCAGGTCGTGGCTGTGGAAGAGTTCGGTGGTGAAGGTGGTCAGGCCGCAGGTGCTGGGCCCGAGGATGTAGGCGGCGTCCGCTACGGCCTTGAGCTCGACCGGGCCGTCGTCCCCGGAGGCGGCCGGGTCGATCACGACCACCGGTTCGCGGGCGATGACGCGGTGCCGGAACGTGGGCATGCCGGACACGGCGGGGACGAGGACGATGTCCAGGCGGCCTGTCTGGAGTTCGCTGCGCAGGGGCTCGAGGTCCGCCTCCCGCAGGACCAGGTCGCGTGGACGCTCCAAGGTACGGGCAGCCTGGAACGCCCGTCCGACCAGGTCGGCCCCGATCAGGGGTGAAACGCCCATGCGGATCGCTTCGGTGACCGGACGGGCCAGCCGCTGGGTCTCGGCGAGAAGCGTGTCGAGGTCGTCGAGGACGCGGTCGATCAGCGGCAGAATCCGTGCGCCGTGTGCCGTGGGCTTGACTCCGCGCGGTGAGCGGTCGAAGAGCTTGACGCCGAGCTCCTCCTCCAGCCGGGCGACACCGTTCGACAGGGCCGGCTGGGTCACCCCGTAAGCCCGCGCGGCGGAACTGAAGGACTTCGTCCGGGACACGGCCTGGGCGTAGCGCAACGCCTCGATGTTCACGATTCGACTCTCTCCTCTGCGGCATAGTCGTCCGTTATATCCATATTCGCCCTGGTCCTCTACCGGAGCCTTGCGGAGCGCCCTACAGTCTGAGGCGTTCCCCGGATATTCGGGGACCGGCCAGTACCGCGAGGCCCCGAGCCAGCCTCTGCATGAGTTGCAAGCGACTCGGCCGCCTTTGACGCTTTGCTCGCGAATAGCAAGCAAGGAGCACATCTCTGGCGCTCAGGATGGGTACCCGCCCTCGTGCGCGTAGCTCATATCCGCACATCCCCTTTTATCAACATACAACCCAAACGCGAGCCCATACGGGTCCCTGCAACCCGCACAGAACACGCATCCAGGAGCACACGCATGTCCAGCAACTCTCTCGACTTCACCGGGCAGAAGGTCGTCGTCATCGGCGGCACCAGCGGTATGGGACTGGCCGTCGCCCGCCGTGTCCTTCAGGGCGGCGGCAGTGCCGTCGTCACCGGCCGGACGCAGGCCAGCGCCGCCAAGGCTGCAGCCGAGCTGGCCGAATTCGGCAACGCCGTCGGCCTGGCCGCCGACCTGTTCGACCGCGCCGCCGTGGACCGCCTGCGCGACACCCTCACCGAACAGCACGCCGACGCCACCCTCCTCGTCAACGCCGCCGGCGTCTTCGAGCCCAAGTCCTTCCTGGAGCACACCCCACAGGACTACGACCGCTACCAGGCCATCACCCGGGCCTTCTACTTCGTGACCCAGACCGTCGCCCGCAACATGATCGCGCGCGGCACCAAGGGAGCCGTCGTCAACATTGGAGGCATGCTGGTGCATCAGGCCATGGCAGCGACACCCTCCTCGGCTTACTCGGTGGCCAAGGCCGGCGTGCACTCCCTCACCCAGCACCTGGCCCTGGAACTTGCACCGCACGGCATCCGGGTCAACGCCGTCGCCCCCGCCGTGGTCCGCACCCCGATCTACGAGGCGTTCATCCCCAAGGACGACATCGACTCCGCGCTCGAGGCGTTCAACGACCTCCACCCTCTCGGCCGCATCGGAACCCCCGAGGACGTCGCTCCCACCGTGGCTTTCCTCCTGTCCGACCAGGCCAGCTGGATCACCGGCGCCATCTGGGACGTCGACGGCGGCGTCCGGGCCGGACGCCGCTGACCGGCCGCCACTCCCCGTTCCCGGACACCCAGCCGACTGCGGGACGCCACCACGCCCCGCGCCCCGCAGCCGACCGCACAGGAGCACAGCGCGAATCTGGCTGCCATGCGCGGCCACTTCCTCGACCGTTTGTCCGGCCTGGATCTCAAGCAGTTCGCCGCCGCCCTGCGGAACGTTGCGACCTGCGCTCTGCGCACACTCTCCGCATGTGCCCTCGCCGAGCCCATGGTGAGTCGCCCCGGCCCAGGGGTGGCAGACCCGCTGCCCCGGTGGCCGGTCGGACGGCAGGCGTTCCCTCGCAGCAGGCTTCGGCACCGCCGCTTCAACGAAGAAGGCGGTTACTGCCCGTTCCCGAGGAACCCGGCGCCAGTGCGGCCTCATCACGGCTGCGTCAATGCAGTTGCGCCGTCCGTCAGGCCCACGACCAGGCAGCGGCGCTGGTCACTGCCGGTCGGACCATCTACGCGAAGACGATCAAAACTGAATAGTTGCTTAACGTAGCAATTTTGCGTGCTCGGTTCCGCCCGGCACGTGCGGCCCCTGCGGCAGTCCCCGAATGCCCTGCCGGGCGACGGGATGGCCGTGCTCGTCCACGACCGTCCGACCTCCACTTCATGAGCAGCGAAGAACCCACCCCGGGCCGAACAACGGAAGCGAGGCGAGAGCGATGAGTGGGAGCGAACCGTGGAGCCGACGGTCGCAGATCGTCGGCCGCATCCAGGACGTGCAGTGGGTGTGCGCGTTCTTCGAGGACGAGTCCAGCCGGGGCCGCGGCTTGCACGTGGTCGGCGAGGCCGGCGTCGGCAAGACCACACTGCTCGACGCGGTCACCGAGGCTGTGAGGGCGTCCGGCACTCGGGTACTGCGCGCCGACGGCGTCGAGTTCGAGGCGGACATCTCGTTCGCCGGACTGCATCAGATCCTGATGCCGGTGCTGGACGACGTCGAGCACCTACCGTCCGAGTATCGCCAAGCACTCCTGGTCGCACTCGGCTGCGGCACCGGTCCTGCTCCGGACCAGCTTCTCCTGGTCAATGCCACCCTGACCCTGCTGCGGCAGACAGCGGCCGAGGCTCCGCTCCTCCTGATCGTCGACGACCTGCCGTGGCTGGACCGGGCCAGCGCCGTGGTCCTCAAACTCGTCGCCCGCCGTCTGTCCGGCAGCCAGATCGGCTTCCTGGCAGCCTCCCGGACCGGCGGGGAGAACATGTTCGACCGCAGCGGCCTGTACGAGATCGACCTGGCGCCGCTCGACGACGACTCGGCGCACCTGCTGCTCGCGGCCCGCTACCCGGGGCTGGCCGCCCGGGTCCGGGCACGGGTGGTCGCCGAGGCTCGCGGCAATCCGCTGGCCCTGATGGAACTGCCGGAAGAACTTACCGGACCACAGCAGACCGCGCAGGAGGAACTGCCGGCGGTGCTGCCGCTGGGCGAACGCCTGCGTGCCCTGTTCGTCACACGCGTCACCGTCCTCACCGAGGCCGCACGCCGGCTGCTGTTGCTGGCCGCGCTGGACAGCACCGGCGATCTCGGAGTCCTGCACCACGCCGCCGGGCAGGACACCGCCATCCTGGCGGACCTCGCCACCGCCGAGCGTGGGCGCCTGGTCCGGATGGACACCGCCGCCCGGCGCCTGACGTTCCGTCACCCGCTGATCCGCTCGGCGGTCGTGGCGGCCTCCACCCTGGCCGAGCGCCGTGCCGCGCACCTGGCGCTGGCCGACGCACTGGCCGACCGGCCGGAGCGCCAGGCCTGGCACCTGGCCGAGGCGGCGATCAAGCCGGACGAACAGGTGGCCCAGCTGCTCCAGGACGCCGGGCACTCGGCGCTGCGGCGCGGTGACGCGGCCGGCGCGGTCACCGCGCTGACCCGGGCCGCCGATCTGAGTCCTTCGGGCGGCGACCGCAGCCGGCGGCTGGCCGAGGCGGCCTACCTCAGCGCGGAGGCGACCGGCGACATCGCGGGCGCGTCGGAACTGCTGCGGCGGGCGCAGCACGCCGATCCCGGCGGAGGCGCCGCCCTGTACGCGGCAGCCGCCGCGGTGTACGTCCTCGTCAACACCGAAGCCGACCTCGGCACCGCGCACCAGCTGCTGGTCGGCGCGATCGAAGCGGCCGGACCGGTTTACGACGTCGGTGACCGGGCTCTTGTCGACGCGCTGCACACCTTGCAGTTGGTCTGTTGGTGGAGCGGTCGCGAGGAGCTGTGGGCGCCGTTCGTCGAGACGGTGGGCCGGCTGAAACCGGCCCCGCCGCCAGTGCTGGCACTGGCCGCACGGACGTTCCCCGACCCGGCGCGCACTGGCGTCGCGGCCCTGTCCCGCCTCGACGAGGTCCGTGAGGTGCTGCGTCGAACACCTGATCCGACGGTGCTGGTTCGCGGCGCGACCGCGACGGTCTATCTCGACCGGGTCGGCGAACTGCGCGACCGGCTCTGGGAGTTGGTCCGTCTGGGCCGTGACGGCGGCGGACAGGTCCGTCGGCACCTCGGGGCTCTGGTGCACCTGTGCATGGACGACTTCCTGACCGGCGAATGGGAGGAAGCACAGCAACTGGCCGACGAGGGAGCGGCGTTGTGCGACACCGGGTATCCCTTCTTCGCCTGGTACTTCCAGTACAACCAGGTGCTGCTGCACGGGGCACGAGGGGAAACGGAAGCGGGGGACGCCCTGGCCGAACGGATGGTGCGCTGGGGGACGCGCCGCGGCGTCGGCACGGCCGCGGCCTTCGCCCACCAGGCACGGACCCTGGTCTGCCTCGGCGGCGGCGACTACGAGGCCGCCTACCGCCACGCGACCGCCCTCACCCCGGCCGGGAGTGTGGCCCCGTACGTGGCGCACGCGCTGTGGGGCGCCTACGACCTGGTCGAGGCGGCCGTGCGCACCGGCCGCGACACGGAGGCCGCCGCGCACGTCCGGGCCCTGCACGAGCTCGGGATCACCCGACTGTCCGACCGGTACGCGATGCTCGTCTCGGGCGCTGCCGGCCTGTGCGCTCCGGACGAGGAGGCGATCGCGCACTTCGAGCACGCGTTGTCGGTTCCGGGCGCGGACCGCTGGGTCTTCGAGGCGGCGCGGATCCGTCTGGCCCTCGGTGAGCGGCTGCGGCGTACCGGCGCCAAGGGCCCGGCCCGCGAGCCGCTGACGGCTGCCTTGGACCTCTTCTCCCGGCTGGGGGCCGCACCGTGGGCGGAGCGGGCCCGCAAGGAGCTGCGCGCGGCCGGTCAGACGAGCCGACCCCAGACCACACCGTCCCTGCTGACGCCGCAGGAACTGGAGATCGCGCACCTGGCGGCGTCCGGCCTGAGCAACAAGCAGATCGGGGAGCGGCTCTACCTTTCGCACCGGACCGTCGGCGCTCACCTGTACAAGATGTATCCGAAACTCGGGATCACCACGCGGGCGGCGCTGCGCGACGCGCTGACCGCGCTGGACGACGCGGCATGAGCCAGCGCGTTGGGTACGTCCGGTCTGGGTGCCTCCGGTCCTGCCGAGCTCACCGACGTCGCCGAAGTCCCCTGTCCGGGCCCGGTTCCGGGGCCACCGGTCTCCTCGGCGGCCTGGGAGATGACATCGGGTACTCGCCCAGCCAGGGCGTGGACGGTCTCGCCGTAGGCTCCGACTCCCAGCTCGCAAAGAGCACCGAGTGCTTCCTCGAGAATCTCGTGGGCTTGGGAGTCGTCTTCCAGTCGTATGACCGTGTCGGCATCGGCCCGGTGCTGATGCCGGGACGTGCAGCACGGTGTCCGGGTGCCTCGCCGCGCGCCGCGGGGACGGTACGGGTCCAGAGGGTCCCGGTCCTGACATCCGTCCCCACGGCGTCAACAGGCCGTCGAGTGCGCCGTCACGGCATCAACGCCGAGCGGCCGGCAGGGCGGGTGACCGCCCTGCCGTCACACCAGCCCCTTGAACTCCACGAACTTCGGGTCCCGCTTGAGTGCCGCCCACTCCTCCTTGTAGGGCACCCACAGTTCGCGGGCGAATTCGGCAAGGGGCGACTTCCAGTCCCGGAAAAACTCGGCCATCATGGCGGTCGTCGTCATCGGCACAGCGCCCGCCTGGACGAGCCTGAGCATCGCGGTGTCGTGAATCTCCTTGGTCGCGTCACCCACCGCGTCAGCGACGATCGCGACCTCGTAGCCATCGGCCATCGCGTCGACCGCCGGGTAGGCCAGACACACCGACGTGACGAGGCCCCCCATCACCAGCTTCTTGCGGCCGGTCGCCTTGACCGCGTCCACGAAGCCGGCATCCTCCCAGGCATTCATCTGGGATCGGTCGATCTCCTCGACATCCGGCAGCTCCGCCCGGAGCGTCGAGATGGTGGGCGTGTTGACGCCCATCTCGACGCCGACCGTGCTGAGTACCACCGGGATACCGATGGCCTTTGCGAACTTCGCCAGGTAACGGGTATTGAGCTCGATGACCCTTCGGTCCTGCTCGAAGATCAGATCGAGCACGCCGTCCTGATAGTCGATCAGCACCAGCGCGCACTCCGACGCGTCCCATATGGGCGTGTTCTTCTCAGCCATCTCTTTCCCTTTCACGTGGCTTGCTCTCGACAGCGAGTCTCGCTGCGGCGACGTGTGCGCCATATCCGTCGCGCGACTGTCGTTCGACACACGAGTTCGGCACGGTCATTCGACGGCGGTGACGAGCAAAGGACACATCGCGGGAATCCGGGCCGGCCATGAAAGGCCGGACCACCTCGGCTTGTGCTGAGCGAACAGAGCGGCCACCCTGGGCTGCGTACTCGTCCACGGGAGTGGCGTCCGGCATGCGTTGCCGTGCTCATCCCCCGGCAGCAGGAAGGTTGCGCCGCAATCGTGACGGCACCTGCCGGCAGCTGGCTCCCGCTACCGGCCGCACGAGGCCCGACGGCGAGGCGGCCGATCTGGATGCGGCGCGTGCTCGTCGCCGTGAGCAGCAGGGGCAGCGTCTGGAGCGGGCCCGGCAGCAGGCCGCGGACGTCGAGCGTGCGTCAGTACGCCGCCGCGCCGCTCGTGGAGCACCCTGTCGGCCGCTTCGGATGCCGTGCTCACGCCCCTTCCGCTTCCGTGGTGCCGGGGATCGCCCCCTGGGCGTGCAGCACGGCGATCTCGGAGGGGCTGAAGCCCAGTTCGGCGAGGATTTCGTCGTTGTGCTCGCCCAGGTCCGGTGCCCGCTTGGCGGGGACTTTCGGTATCCCTCGGAGGTTGACCGGGCTGTTGATGGTGTAGTCCAGCCCGGCGACTCCTTCCAGGGGCACGACGATGTCGTTCACGCGCAGTTGCGGGTCCTTGGCGGCCTCTTCCGGTGTCTGGATGGGGCTGTAGGTGATGCGTTCCCGCTCCAGGGCATCCTTCCAGTGGGTGAAGGGGCGCGAGGCGAACTCGGCGTCGAGCAGTTCGCTCGCCGCGGCGGCGTTCTTGACCAGGCCCTCGATGTCCGCGAATCGGGGATCCTCGCTCAGTTCGGGGCGCCCGATGGCCCGCGTCAGTCCCGGCCAGTTCACGGGTGAGGTTGCCAGCATGAACCATTGGCCGTCCGCCGATTGGTAGGGGTTGGTCAGCGCATTTACCGGCGCGTTGCGGTCGTGCAGCTCGAACGGTGTGCCGTCGGCGAGCGCGCCGGCCACGAGTGTTCCTGTGGCCCACACGCCCGTGGCGAGCAGCGACGTTCCGACATTGGCTCCTTGTCCTGTCCGTTCGCGGTGGTAGAGGGCGGTTGCGATCGCCGCGTAGATGGCGATCGCCGTCGTGTAGTCGCCGCTGCCCCAGACCGGTACCGTCGGCGGCGCTCCCGCGTCGCGGGTGGAGGCCAGCAGTCCGCTGCGCGACCAGTAGGCGGTCAGGTCGAAGCCCGGCTGGCGGGCGTCGGGGCCGGCGTCCCCGAAGCCGGTGAGGTCGGCGTAGATGACTTTCGGGTTCCAGCTCGATACCTCGTCGTAGCCGAGGTGCAGCCTCTCGCGCGTGCCGTGCGGGAAGTTGGTGATCACCACGTCGGCCCACTCGACGAGCCGTTTGAGGACCTCGGTGGTCGCCGGGGACTTGAGGTCGATCACCATGCCGCGCTTGTTGCGGTTGGCGAGGTGCCAGCCGTAGTTGGCCTGTGCCCGGGGGCTGGGCGGCACGAAGCTCAGCCGTCGCTGGGGGTCGCCGTGTCCCGGCGGCTCGATCTTGATGACGTCCGCTCCGAAGTCGGAGAGCACGGTGGCTGCGGCCGGTCCCGCGATGTAGCTCGACGTGTCGAGGACCTTCAGGCCGGTGAAGACGGATTCGGTGGTTTCGGTGGTCATCGCTGTCACCCCACGAAGGCGCTGTGGCCGGTGATCGACTTGCCGACGATGAGGGTCTGCATCTGGTGGGTGCCCTCGTAGGAGTAGAGGGCTTCGGCGTCGGCGAAGAACCGGGCGACGTCGTATTCGAGGACGATGCCGTTGCCGCCGAAGATCTCGCGGCTCCAGGCGACGGATTCCCGCATCCTGGCCGCGACGAACTCCTTGGCCAGCGCGGACTGTTCGTCGCGGAAGATGCCCTGGTCCTGCAGCCGGGCGAGCTGCACCAGCATGCCCCAGGAGGCGGTGATGTTGCCCAGGATCTTCACCAGCAGGTCCTGCACCAGCTGGAACTTGGCGATCGGACGGCCGAAGGCGATGCGCTGCTTGGCGTAGTCGAGCGCGAGTTCGTAGGCGCCGATCATGACGCCCAGGGCCTGCCAGGCGACCCCGCTGCGCGTCTGGCGCAGGACCTCGGCGACGTCCCGGAAGCCCTTCATGTTCTGCAGCCGGTTCCCGTCCGGTACGCGTACGTCGGTCAGGGTGATCTCGGCGTTCTGGACGATCCGCAGCGCGATCTTGCCTTCGATCTTGACCGGCTCGAAGCCGGGGGTGCCCTTCTCGACGACGAAGGCCTTGACCTTGTTGTCGTCGACGTCCCGCGCGAAGACGACGACGTAGTCGGCGAAGGTGGCGTTGCCGATCCACTTCTTGGCGCCGTTGAGGACCCAGGTGTCGCCCTCGTGCTTGGCGGTGGTGCGCATGCCGCCGGAGACGTCGGAGCCGCCGAGCGGTTCGGTCAGGGCGAACGCGCCGATCTTGTCCATCGTGGCCATGGCGGGCAGGAACCAGTCGCGCTGCTCCTGGTCGCCGCCGTAGTAGATGGAGTAGAAGCCGAGCCCGTTGTGGACGCCGAAGAAGGTGGCGCACGAGGCGTCGGTGCGGCCCAGCTCCATGGCGAGCATGCCGCTGAGCAGGTGGCTGATGGCCGGCTGGTGCTCGCCGTAGCCCTCGTAGGCCAGGGCGGTCAGTCCGCTGCCGCGGAACTTCTCGATCAGCTCCTGGGGCAACTCGCCCTTCCCCCAGGCATCGTTGACCAGCGGCTTGACCTCATCCCCCATAAGGGTGCGGGCCTTGAGCAGTATCTTGCGCTCCTCGTCCGAGAGCAGCGCCTCGTAGAGGTAGAAGTCGGCGGCGAGCTGGTCGTCCAGCTGCGTGAGCGGGGTGGCGGTGGTGGTCATCTCAGTTCTCCTTGTTGTGCTGGTTGGGGCGGTTGTCTTCCAGGGCGGACAGGACGGCGAGTTGCCTGCGGTCGCGGGCTTCGGCGAGGTCCGTGTACGGCGTGGAGGCGTACGCCTTCTCCACTGCTTGGACGACTCGCTCCCGGTCCTCGGGGTCCTGCGAGGGCTCACCGAGGGTCAGCTGCTGCATGGACTTGCCGATGTGCTCGGTGATGTGGCGGTAGCCGCCGGGCCCGCCGCCCAGGTGCGCGCCGAGGAACGGACCGACCGTCGCCCAGCGGATGCCGAGCGAGTGGGTCACGACGGTGTCCAGGTCCTCGGGGGTCACCACGCCCTGCTGGACGAGATAGACGGCCTGGCGGCTGAGCGCGTTCTGGAGCCGGTTGCCCACGAACCCGGGGATCTCCTGGCGTTCGACGACGGGGCTGCGGCCGACGGCGGTGTAGAAGTCGACGGCAGCCTGCACGGCTTCCTCGGTGGTGCGTTCGCCGGGTACGACCTCGACGAGCGGCAGCAGGTGCGGCGGATTGAAGGGGTGTCCGATGAGGATGCGGCCGGCGTCCTCGAGTTCCGTGGTGAACGCGGTCGCCGGGATCGCCGACGACGAGCTCAGCAGCAGTGCGTGTCCGGGGGTCTCCCGGACCAGCTGGGCGAACAGCTCCTTCTTGAACTCGACGCGCTCGGGGCCGTTCTCCTGGACGACGTCCGCGTCCCGGACGGCTTCGGTGACGTCGGCCGCGAGGTGGACCCGGTCGGCGAGGCCGTCGGTGTTCACGCCCTGGGCGGCCAAGTGCGGGGTGAACTCCGCCAGCGCGGAGTCGATGGCCTCGGCGAGGTCGGGGCGCGGGTCGCTCACACGGACGGTCAGGCCGTGGCCGGCGAACAGTGCTGTCCAGGACAGTCCGATGGTGCCCGCGCCGATCACGGCGGCGGTGCGGAAGGGGTGTGTCATTGCGTGGCTGCCTTGAGGTAGTCGAAGACCGGCTTGACCGGGGCGAGGGTCAGGTCGGTGAGGACGTGGCTGGCGGAGACAATCTCCAGGACGGGCAGGTCGGCCAGCGGGGCGAGGACGTGCTGGAACAGCTGCAGCCGAGCCGGACCGGAGTAGGCGGCCTTGACCACGATGTCGGTGATCTCGGTGCGGACCAGCTCCAGCACGCGCGGGGCGCCGTCGTAGCCCGGGATGGCCTTGAGCATGAAGGTCGGCACGGTGATCTGTGCTTCGGCCTCGCACGTATCGAGTGCGTAATGCTTGTAGCCCATGGTCGCGGTGGCGACCCGCAGCGTGCCGTAGTCGAGGGTGCCGACCAGTACGTCGTGGTCGACGTACAGCTTCGGTGCGCCGATGACCTTCGGGTAGGCGCTGACCTCGCGTCCGGCCGCGGTCGCCGGGAAGTTGTCGAGGTACATCGCGTGCAGGTACTCGCCCCGCTCCCCGTCGAAGCTGACCTGGACCGCCTGGCCGCCCTCGGTGTAGGGGCCGAACCCGGTGACGTCGTTCATCTTCATGATCTCGAACCGGACCAGCGGCTCCTCGATCCGCAGGGGCTCGGGGACGACGGCGCGCAGCGCCTCGGGGTCGGTGCGGTAGACGATGTTGAGGTACTCGCGGTCGGTGAACCAAGGGACCACGGGTGCGAACGCCGGGCGGGTGAGCGGGGTGGTCGCATGGCGTCGTACGTCTTCGATTCTCATGTCACTTCCCCGTCCACTGCGGGGCACGGTGCTCGGCGAAGGCGGTCATGCCCTCCCGTACGTCGGCCGAGGCCATCAACGTGTCCATCACCGTGCGCTGCACCGCGAACGCGTCGGCCTCCGGTACTCCGTCCGCGGCCCGTACCACCGTCTTCACGGCGGCCAGCGCGAGCGGTGCGTTCGCCGCGAGCTGCTCGGCGCGCAGGAGGGACTCGTTCACGGCTTGACCGGTGGGGACGACCCGGTTGGCCAGGCCCAGCTCGCCCGCCCGTCGGCCGCTCACCGGCTCACCGGTCAGCAGGAACTCCATCGCCAGGTGGTAGGGGATGCGCTTGGGCAGCCGGATCACGCCGCCGCCCGCGGCGATCAGGCCGCGCGTGACTTCGGGCAGGCCGAAGTGCGCGTCCTCCGCGGCGACGATGAGGTCGCAGGCCAGGGCGAGTTCGAATCCGCCGCCCACGGCGAAGCCCTCCACGGCGGCGATCAGTGGCTTCGTCCGCTCGACCTCGGTCACGCCGCCGAACCCGCGGCCCGGGATATTCGGGGACTCGCCGCGCAGGGCGGCCTTGAGGTCCATGCCGGCGCTGAAGGTGCCATCGGCGCCGGTCAGCACGCCGGCCCGGAGCCCGGGGTCGGCCTCCAGCTCGTCCAGGGCCTTCGAAAGGAGGGCGGCGACCGCGGCGTTGACGGAGTTGCGTGCCTGTGGTCGATCGATCGTGATCAGCAGGGTTGTGCCCACCCGATGGGTGCGCACGTCAGTGGTGCTCATGGCTTGCTTCTCTCAGCGGAGGTACAGGAAATCGCAGCGTGTCGGTCATCGGGACCTCGATGTGCCGGCACAGCCCGGTGCCGCAGCGGTGCAGCAGGGCGACGAGCACGTAGACGATCGTCAGTGAGGAGACTTTGTTCGCGATGACGGCCGGCAGGCAGACCGGCGTGCCCAGCGCGCGTAGGCCCAGGGAAAGGAGGAGGCCGGCGCGAAGACGATGCTGGAGTGCCCCAAGGACAACCAGAAGCCCACCGACAGTGGCCGTTGGCCCTCATGCATCAGCTTGCGCGTGGTGTTGTCGATGGCCGCGATGTGGCCGGCGTCGAAGACGTGCCTCATGCCCAGGCTTTACGCCGTCACGCCGATCCCGATGCCGAACATCTGGGTGCCGGCCCTCAGGGTGGAAGCCCCGAGGGGATGTCCTCGCCGGCGAGCGAGTGGCACATGTGCAGGACGAAGACTGTCCCGCGCTCGCCGCGGAAGACGGTCGGTGATGTCCAGCCGAGGGTCTTGGCGGGCGATGGGGGAGTCCATGTGGTGGGCATGTTCGCATTCGCATTCTTGCGTGACTGATCCGGATGGCATGCGAGGGCGGCGATTACTGAAATCCGGGTTCCGCCTTCGCCAGGGTTCTTCGTCCCTGTGTGAGCTCCGGCCCTGTTTGCATGCAATCCTCGCGAAAGCGCGCGGCGGATTCTGTCAGGCGGCCTCCAAACACCATTGGCCGAAATCCCGAGCCAGCGCATGGTGTTCCCTCAAGTGACGATGTGGGGTTAACCCCATGGACGTACCCGCAGACCAGATCGGCCGCGCCACCGCCATTAACCCGTTCGCTGAGAAGCCCACCTGAGAGTGCCGTGTGGCCCGGCAGCGGCCCAGGCGGGTATCGCCGACAGATCCGCCATTCGGAAATTCCGCAGTGACCGCTCCCGGGCCCCGGGAAGACAATGTCCTGCCCCTCTGCATGGAAAGTGCGCGGCACGTTCTTCTCTGCTGCTGGAGGGCGCACTGGCCGTCGCCGAAGCGAAGAGGCTCCGCTACCTGCTGCTGCAGCCTGCCGCCCGCATCACCTGTGGCGGCCGTCGTCTTCACTTCCAAGAAAGGCCCGCGTGCCGGGCAAGCGATGCCCACCCGGCCACGATCAATCAGGACCACCGCTTCACCGCGATCAGACCAGCTCAGCTATCCGAAGCGAAACAAGGAGACTAGCTCTTGAGATACTCCAGGACCGCGAGCACTCGTCGGTGTTGCGAGGACTCCGCCTGCTGCAGACCCAGCTTGAGGAAAATGCCGGTGACGTGACGCTCGATCGCAGGAACGGTCACGACCAGCTTCGCCGCAATGCCTGCATTGGAGTGTCCCTCTGCCATGAGGGCAAGAACCTCACGTTCCTTGGGCGTCAGCTGATCGAGCGGGTCAGCCGCGCGCTTACGGCCCACGAGGGTGGCAATCACGTCCGAGTCGAGGGCCGAACCACCACTCGCCACGCGTTCCACCGCGTCACTGAGGATCTCGGGCTTCGCGACCTTCTCCTTCAGCAAGTACCCCACACCGCGCGGGTTGTCCCCGACCAGATCGAGGGCGTAGCTCGCTTCAAGGTACTGCGACAGCACGATGACGCCCATCCCAGGATGGGCGGCTCGAATCTGCAGGGCAGCCCGCAGCCCGTCGTCCGCCAGACCCGGAGGCATCTGGATGTCTGTGATCACCACGTCGGGCCGGTGTTCCGCAGCGGCCTGCACCAAGTCGACAGCGTTGTCGACCGCGGAGACGACATTGATTCCGGCACGGGTGAGAATCATCGTGACACCCTCCCGGACGATCGGTTGGTCCTCACCGAGGACGGCGCGGATCGCAGCTTTCATGACCCATCCTTTGACAGGTTCCACGCGATGATGGGCACGCCTTCGGCGTGGCCTGGGGCAATGCGGTCCACCGCATCAGGTCCCTCACGACACAGGGGCGGCTCCGTTGGTGACCAATATCAGGAGTCCGAGTGCCTCCTCACTTGCGGAGCCCGGCTCCGCCTGAAAGGTTCACCAGCTGCTGACGCGCGCAAAGCGGCGGCACTGCTCTCCATGATCTCGTCCCAGTCTACGTAGAACTTCCGTGACGCGGCGTCGAAAAGACACGTCGCGCCGCATTGGTTCGCGGGAAACAATGCATTGCCCAGCTGGTTCGCCGCCAAGACATCAAGGCGGGCGTAATCCCCCTCGCTGATCCGGGCCGGCGCGGCGGCCTCTTCGCGGCGGAGCTCTGCCGTCCGTCGAGGCGCACCGTCGAGCTGTGCAGGTGTCGTCGCAGCCCCTGCGAGCGCGTATGGACTCGCCGAGCGAGTTAACGCTGTGCAGGTGAATTACCTGTCACGTGCACCCACGTCGGGCGGCAAGCCGTGGGTTTTCCCCACAGTCCTCGGACGGGCATGCCTGCAGTGAAATGTGGGGGTCGCTCGACAGCTTGTTGGGCGCCGACAGGAACACGATGGGGATCGCCCCGGAAACCGGTACGAAATCTTCCCCACCCGACGATCCGGATTCGAGTCGCACATAAAACCGCGACGCGGCCTTCCGCTCCGCCGCCCGACAAGATCTTGATCTTTCAATTCCGGAGAACGCCATGCACACATCGACACTAATGACCGAGGACCTCCCACACCCGCCGGCGCTCGCCGATACCGGGAACGGCCGACACCGTGGACGAGCAGCGTCCGAAAGCCTGCGAGACCTCAAGCGTGCCGGTGAAGGACAGCATCGCCGACCCGGCGCTCTGCATTCCCCAAGGAGAGACGTGAGCCGAAGCCCCTCCCACACCGGGCAACCCGCCCTCGAAGGGCACGCGAGCGAGAAACCCGGTGAGAGCAGCGCCCCAGGGCGACGAGAACCCTTCATGGATCGACGCGCCCGCACCCCCGATGACACCCACGCGGAGATGCTCGCCCCGCTGGGCCCCGGCATGGCGAACGGCCCTGACAGCACTGCACCGGATGCCGCCGACCTCGTCGCGCGGTTCGAACGCGAAGCCCTGCCGTTTCTTGACCGGCTGTACGCAGCCGCCACATGCCTGACCCGCGACCGCGGCGCCGCAGCGGAGCTGGTTCAGCAGACGTATCTGCGGGCTTTCGACGCGTTCGGGTCGTTCACCACGGGGACGAACATGAAGGCCTGGCTGTTCTATGTCCTGGCCGACACCGCGCACGGCGCCGACGGCGAGCGGCAGAACCTGCCGCGCCCGAGCTGTTCGCCGGGACAGCCCCGCGACCGACTGCCGGGTAAGAAACACCCGGCACCCTCTGTTCCTCCGACGGCCGCAGCACAGGCCCTAGACCTCCTGCCCGACCATGAGGTGAAGGCCGCGCTCAACCAACTCCCGCGGGAGATCGCGATCGTTGTGCACCTGGCTTACGTGGAGGACTTCTCCTCCGAGGAGATCGCGGAGCTCTTGGGCATCCCCCCGGGCACCGCGATATCCCGGTTGCACCACGGACGACAACGCCTGCTCCGGCTGCTCATCTACGCTGCACGCCGACAGGGCGACTCGATCATTCCGTTCCCCACCGCAAGCACACACGCTGGAAACACCAACGTCCGATCCGGACATGAGATCGGAACAACCCTCAGGAGCACACATGCCAACCCTTGACCGCCAGGACGACGTCTTCGTACTCGACCTCGGAGACGATGAGAACCGCTTCCACCCCGACTGGATCGCCTCCGTCAACACCGCCCTGAACGAAGTGGAGAAGGCAGAAGTGCCCCGCGCCCTGGTGACGACCGCGAGGGGCAAGTTCTACTCCAACGGCCTGGACCTGGAGTGGATGGGCGCCCACGCTGATCAGGAGGAGAGCTACCGCAGCTCCGTCCATGAGCTCTTCGCCCGCATGCTGTCCCTGCCGGTGATCACCGTGGCGGCCCTGCAGGGGCATACCTTCGCCGCCGGCGCGATGTTCTCCCTCGCGCACGACTTCCGTGTCATGCGCGCCGACCGCGGCTTCTGGTGCCTGCCCGAAGCGGACATCAACATCCCCTTCACGCCCGGCATGGCCGCCCTGATCCAGTCCCGGCTGGCGCCGCAGACCGCGCACGAGGCCATGGTCACCGCGCGTCGCTACGGTGGGTCGGACGCCGCGGCCGCCGGGATCGTCGAACGGGCGGTGGACGAGACCGCTGTGCGTTCCACGGCCGTAGAGATCGCCGAGGCACAACTCGGCAAGGCCGGCGACTCCCTCGGCACCATCAAGGCACGCATGTACGCCTCGGTCCTGGCCACCCTGCGCGATGCACCCCACCCGCTCGGCTGACACCGCCATCAAGAACGCTCGTCGATAACCCACAGCGGCTACTTCCACGCCGGCGCCGGATCACGCCTTCGAACTGCCGAACCCCCTCGGGGTACGGGCCGAACCTGCCGATCATCAGGTAGGGACGCTGAACTCCCGTTCCCCCTCTGCCAGTTCCACCCGCGTCACGCAAGACGATCGACCGGATCAGGTTCCGCCTGGTGGGCGCCTGTGCGCAGATTGATCACGTCCGCACACGCGTGCCGCACTTCCCTGGCGGCGTCTGGCCGAGCGGCACGAAGTCGGCGTCTCGCACAGCCGCACGAGGTCATGTTGGCGCTCCGCATGCTCGGTGCCCTGGAGCACAGCAGAGCCCCAAAGGGCACCCCAAGACGGACGAACGGGCAGCAAGCATCACCCGCAGTCGTCCACGCCCGTGACGTGCACCCGGGGACGCCGGGTGAAGGGCCCGTTTACGGGCGCTGGGCACTGGGCGCTTCAGGCCGTATCGGGATCTGCACCATGATCGAGGTGCCGCCCCCCGGGGGCGACTCGATGGTCAACGTACCGCCGATGGCGGCCAAGCGGCCCGCCAGCCCGGTCAGACCGCTGCCGGCCATGGTCTCGTCCACTCCCCCGATACCGTCGTCAACGACCCGGAGCCGAAGGATTTCCCCGAGTTCGAGGGAGATGTCGATCCGGGACGCCTGGGCGTGCTTCACCGCGTTCGTCACGGCCTCGGCCACGATGAAATACGCGTTCGATTCAACGGCCGAGGGAAGCCTCTGGTCGCACTTGCTGTCGACGACGGCGGGAATCGGGCACCGGTCCGCCAGGTCCTTCACCGCCGCCGCCAGCCCCTTCAACGTCAGCACAGTGGGGTAGATCCCCGATGCGAGTTCCCGCAGCTCGCCGATCGCCGTCTGCGCGTCGGCCATGCACTGGTCCAGCAGCTCGGTCGCGGACGATTCCCCATCGGAGATCTCGTCTCGCGCGAGCCGCAGCCCGATCATCAGGCTGATCAGCCGTTGCTGCGCCCCGTCGTGCAGGTCCCGGGCCGTGCGTCGGTGTACCGCATCGACACTCTCCATGATGCGTGTGCGGCTGTCCTGCAACGAGGCCGCCATGGTGTTGAAGGACGTGCCCAGCGTGCCGATCTCCGCCACGTTGCTGGGGGTGATCCGCACCCCGAGGTCACCGTCCGCGAACCGTCCCGCCGCGGCCGCCGCCGCCCGCACCGGCCGCACGACGGCGCGGTGCTGGAACACCGTGAAAGCCGCCACCAGCGCAGTCGACGCCGCCAGCCCCACACCTGCCGCAATCACCGCCCGACGCCCGTTGACTCCCGCGGTGTCTTCACGCGCCGCGAGATTGGCACGCTCCTCCACCGTGTACCGGTCGAACTGGGCACGCAAAGCATCGACGCGCCGCTTCCCCTCGGCAGTCGCCGCCAGACCGGATGCGGCGGAATCACCCCGCCGGACCGCCTCGACCAGCGGAACCGAGTAGTCGGTTATCAAAGACTCGACGCCCCGCGTGATCTGCCCGGCACTGCGGCGCTGTTCAGGAGAGGTAGCAGTCTCGGTGAACCGCCGCGCCTCCGCAGGAAACTCCTCGCGCGCCGTCTGCCACGGCTCGAGGAACTCCTCACGCTTGGTGATCACAAAGCCGCGCTGCCCCGTCTCAAGGTCGCTGACCAGCTGTTGCAGGCTGCCGGCCTCGACGATGGCCGTCCGGGAAGCGCGTCTCGCCGATGTGGCGCTGTTCGCGTCAGCGATCGCCCACAACAAGACCGCAAACGCGGCGCCTATCAGCAAGGCAAGCAGGCCGCCCGCCGCAATCGTGAGGCCCGTCAGCCCCGGTCGCGAACCCGCACACCCCGGCCGTGCCCTCATGATCCACCTATCGAAGGAAAGGATCTAGACGCCCTAGATGAACAATTTATCCGTGTTCAGATAGAAATGTCCGAACGGGGAAGGCATCGGTCAGTTGTACTGGACCTCTCCTGAAGCGGTGGTTCGCTGGTCACGGCCAGGCACAACTGAAACGCCCCCTGAATCGTTTCCGGGGTGATCAGTCCGATTCGACCCGCTGACGGCCTCCGGGCGGTGGTCATTAGTGGGGCGTCGTCATGGGGCAGGGAAGCGCCTGCTCGCACCAGATGGTCTTGCCGGTCTTGGTCTGCCGGCTACCCCAGCTCTGGGTGAGGGCTGCGACGAGGAGCAGTCCACGCCCGCCTTCGTCGAAGGTCCGGGCATGGCGGAGGTGCGGTGTGGTGCTGCTGGCGTCAGAGACCTCGCATATCAGTGTGCGATCGCGGATGAGGCGGAGATGTATGGGCGGTTCTCCGTAGCGGATGGCATTGGTGACCAGTTCGCTGACCACCAGTTCGGTGATGAAGGTCGCCTCCTCCAGTCCCCATTCGACGAGCTGTCCGACGCCCAGCTTGCGGGCATGCTCGACCTGGACGGCGTCGGCGGCAATCTGCCAGGTGGCGACTTGCTCCGGTGACAGGGCGTGGGTGCGGGCCAGCAGCAGGGCAACGTCATCGGCCGGGTGGCCTCTGAGCAGGGATCCGATCACGTTGTCGCAGGTCTCCTCCAGGGTGGCTGCGGGTCGCGCCAGCGTGTGGCACAGCTTGGTCAGACCGCTGTCGAAGTCCCGGTCCCGCGTTTCGACGAGGCCGTCGGTGTACAGGGCGAGCACAGAGCCGGCGTCCAGTTCCAGGTCGGTGGCTTCGAAGGGCAGGCCGCCGATGCCCAGGGGCGGTCCGGTGTCACCGGAGACGACCCGCACGGTGCCATCGGGTGCCAGCACGGCGGGCAGCGGGTGGCCTGCGGTGGCAAGGGAGCACTGGCGGGAGACCGGGTCGTAGACCGCGTACATGCACGTCGCGCCGAGGTCGGCCGCCGAGACCTCGTCCTGGGCACTATCGCCGACGTGGAGGACGATGTCGTCGAGGTAGGTGATCACTTCTTCTGGAGGCAGGTCTACTTCGGCCAGGGTGCGCACGGCGCTGCGCAGGCGTCCCATTGCGGCGGAGGCGTGGATGCCGTGACCGACGACGTCGCCGACGACGAGGGCGACCCGGCTGCCCGACAGTGGGATCACGTCGTACCAATCGCCGCCCACCCCGGTCTGCGGCCCGGCGGGCAGGTAGCGGGAGGCCACCTCCACTGCCGTCTGGCCGGGCACCTGCTGCGGCAGCAGGTTGCGCTGCAGCGTCAGCGCGGTGGACCGCTCCCGGGTGTAGCGGCGCGCGTTGTCGATCGCGACCGCCGCCTTGGCGACCAGCTCCTCGGCGAGGTCCACATCGTCCTGCCCGAACGGCTCGGGTCGGCAGCGCCAGAAGCCGACCGTTCCCACGGCCACTCCTCTGGCCATGAGCGGCGTCCTGATCAGCGAATGGATGCCGTAGTCGAGGATGCGTGCAGCTTGCTCCGGCTCCCGCGAGCCAGAGTCGGGGATGGTGCGCAGGTCGACGTCGATTGCCGCCCGCCCGGTCTTCAGGCCGCGCACCTGCGCCGTGGAAAGGCCCGGCGCCATCAGGTCCCCCACGTTGCGCAGCGGGGCGTCCTGCCGGATACCGGCCAGCGCCACCCGGCGCAGCTGCGCACTCCCCCTGGCCGAAACCTCTTCGCCGCGCAGGACAGGCGCCAGCAGATCGACGGTGGTGAAGTCGGCGAAGCCGGGTACGGCCACCTGCGCCAGCTCCCGGGCCGTCTGCTCCACATCCAACGTGGTGCCCACCGACACACTCGCCTCGTACAGCAGCTCCAAACGTTTGCGTGACTCCTCGATGCGTGTGCGGCTGTCCTGCAACGAGGCCGCCATGGTGTTGAAGGACGTGCCCAGCGTGCCGATCTCCGCCACGTTGCTGGGGGTGATCCGCACCCCGAGGTCACCGTCCGCGAACCGTCCCGCCGCGGCCGCCGCCGCCCGCACCGGCCGCACGACGGCGCGGTGCTGGAACACCGTGAAAGCCGCCACCAGCGCAGTCGACGCCGCCAGCCCCACACCTGCCGCGATCACCGCCCGACGCCCGTTGACTCCCGCGGTGTCTTCACGCGCCGCGAGATTGGCACGCTCCTCCACCGTGTACCGGTCGAACTGGGCACGCAAAGCATCGACGCGCCGCTTCCCCTCGGCAGTCGCCGCCAGACCGGATGCGGCGGAATCACCCCGCCGGACCGCCTCGACCAGCGGAACCGAGTAGTCGGTTATCAAAGACTCGACGCCCCGCGTGATCTGCCCGGCACTGCGGCGCTGTTCAGGAGAGGTAGCGGTCTCGGTGAACCGCCGCGCCTCCGCAGGAAACTCCTCGCGCGCCGTCTGCCACGGCTCGAGGAACTCCTCACGCTTGGTGATCACAAAGCCGCGCTGCCCCGTCTCAAGGTCGCTGACCAGCTGTTGCAGGCTGCCGGCCTCGACGATGGCCGTCCGGGAAGCGCGTCTCGCCGATGTGGCGCTGTTCGCGTCAGCGATCGCCCACAACAAGACCGCAAACGCGGCGCCTATCAGCAAGGCAAGCAGGCCGCCCGCCGCAATCGTGAGGCCCGTCAGCCCCGGTCGCGAACCCGCACACCCCGGCCGTGCCCTCATGATCCACCTATCGAAGGAAAGGATCTAGACGCCCTAGATGAACAATTTATCCTCTTTCGGGTGGGAGGACTCGCGGAAGGGAGCCGCCCTTGCGCTCGTCTCGGCGACATCCGGCTCGTCCTAGCCGGTCAAGCCGGCGTTCTGCAGGAACACGGTGAGATCGTGGCGGCTGTAGGCGGTGCCGAGAGTCCGGTCGTTGATGCTCTTTTTGCGGCCCCCGCCCTTGGACGTCTGCGGGGACACCGGTGATGTCCAAGTGCATCACGTACGAGCTCTCGCCGACCTGGCCCGCGCCGGATGGCCGCCGTACGACTGGGCGCGCGTCATGCTCGACCGGCGCCGCAAGAGCCTCGTGGCGTGCGACGCCTGTCATGACCGCATCCGCCAAGCGAAAGCGGCCGGGTCACACACGCTGTAGTCACTGGAGAGCCGGATGACAGGGAAACCGTCAAGTCCGGTTCGGCGGGAGGCCGCGCGGAAAAGGACCTGCCACGGCAGGCACCTCGCCGCGCGGCCGACCTAACCTCCTGGCTGCACGGCTTCCGCCGCTTACGCATCCGATGGGAGCGACGCGACGACATCCATGAAGCCTTCCTCGGCCTCGCCACCTGCCTGATCGCCCACCGCCACGTCCAGCGCCTTTGTCAGGACCTCTTAGCCTCCGACACAGCGCGCGGCCCGACGGCCACCCAGTTCTGCCGCAGTCGACCGCAGCGCAGCCAGCTTGTCGGCCCGATACCGACTGGCCGGTGATCTCGATGGCGACGCAACGGGCCCCAGAGGCGGCGCCGAAGGCCCGATCCACGACAGTCCGGTTGTCGCAGCCCACGAGGGAGTCGACGGGGTCCAGACCGGCCAGTTCGGCGATCGGCACGGCACGGCGCTTCGCCAATGGATGGTCTGCCGGCACAACGAGAACGCACCGAGGTGGTGAGGTCGGTCAGCGGGATGCCTGCCGGGCACGGACCGAGCAGGGAACCGACGCGTGGTTGCGGCCCTGGAATATCTCAAGGGCTAAGCAGCCTGGCCAGGTCAGTGTCGTAGAGCAGGTCCTTCGTCACGAAGGCCTCCACCCCCGCAGCAGCCAGTTCCTCCCCCGACCATGGCGACCTATCGGTCGATGTCAGGACCACCCGCGGAGGATGCGGGCCTTCCCGCAGAACCCTCGCAACGGACATGCCGTCCTGGTCGGGAAGGTGAACGTCGAGCAGAACCCCGTCCGGCTCGTGCGCGCGCACAGCGGCTACAGCAGAGGCGCCATCGGCACACTCGGCCACGACGTGCATGCCGCGCGCCCTCAGGAGCGCGTAGGCCACCTGCCGGAAGCCGGGATCATCGTCGACAACCAGAACGTTTACCGCCACGTACCCCAGATTGAGGCAGCAGGGAGTACAGGGCCATGGGGCCAACCCCACGTTTCCGCCCAGACCGGAGGGAACTGGCAGGTGGACGGTGCGGCGGAGGGAACGGCACACCACCCGGTCCGGGTAAGCCTTGCACCGTCTTGTGCTTGGTCAGCCCACCAGTCCGGCGGAGGAGACCGGCCACTGCTCTGGTCGTCGCAAGCAAGGCGCGTGGTCTCCAGCTACGGCCGACGGCGCAACAGGGTCGTTACGCGCCCTGAGCCGGCGGAAGCTTTTGGCCATGACCCGGCAGTTGGCCCCCGCGTGGCCCGCCGCCCCAGGATCGGCGGGCCGGCACCTCGGAGGGCGCCGACGCGGGGTGAGAGGAACCTATGCTTCCGCAGGCCAAAACGGAAGACCCCTTTCCCTCTTGCCCCCACGTGCAGACGCATCGTGGACCCAACTCGCCGCAAGGGAGCGCACCATGAGCCGAGTCACCGACACACACCGCGTCGTCGAGTACTGGACGGACAAGGGCACTCACGTGATCTTCCCGTCGAACGAAGCGAAGAAGTTGACCTCATGAGCGACGAGCAACTGATTTCGAGGTACGGGAATCCCGAAGACGGCACAGTCACATGCATCGTCCGGTTCCTTCGGAATGCGCATCAGCCACGCTCGAGGCACACTGGCAGGGCGCGTATCGGCCGCCTTCCGGAGCCTACTTACCAGCGGTAATGCCTTGGGCATCCTGCAGCCTTGTCGACTGTGGCGCGTCAACGGAGACGTCATCGCCGTCTATTTGACAGGTGACGGACCGAGTCCCACCCTCCGCCTTGCTCAACTGATCGACTGAGTTCAGGCGTCCACCTGCTCGACTGATATCGCATTGTGCTGGATCCGATTCCATGAAGGTGAAAAAGATGGATCTGAAGCTCGAAGTCATCGTGCTGCCCGTCTCCGACGTCGATCGGGCCAAGAGCTTCTACGAGGCGGTGGGATTCCGCCTGGACGTCGACAACACGTTCAGTGACGAATACCGGCTGGTGCACTTCACGCCGCCCGGCTCCGGGTGCTCGATCATCTTCGGCAAGGGAATGCTCTCCGCGGCCCCCGGCTCGACCCAGGGCCTGTACCTCATCGTCTCGGACGTCGGGCAGGCCCGCGCGGAGCTCGTCGGCCGCGGCATCAAGGTGAGCGAGGTGTTCCACGACGCGGGGGGGCTTCTCCACCACGGCCACGAGGCCGGCGACGCCGTCCACCACGGCGCAGGCCAGGAGCGGATTCCCGGCCCACACCCCGACCGCACCTCTTATGCCTCCTACGCCACCTTCAGCGACCCGGACGGCAACGGCTGGGTACTTCAGGAGATCACGGAGCGCCAGCCTGGCCGGTGACACTGCGCCAGGCACTCAAGCTCATGCAGCTGGGCATGAGCAACGCGGAGGCGGGCCGGATCGTCGATCAACACCCTGACGGGGAAGCGGTGGCGCAACGGCCGCGCCCCGTAAGGCTCCTCCCGCTGGGCACCGTCCCTCTGCCGCCCAGGCCCGTGCGATGCCCGCTGGCCCCGCCCGACTGCAGGGCACCGCCGCAACGGTGTCCGCCCCGGGCGCCGTGGGCGGCAGCGGCACCGTGCAGCCATAACCTCCGCTCATTGCTCGCCCCTTGGCGCCGTGCCGGGCGCGGCCGGAAGGACCTCCCCGGCCCCCGTGAGCGCGGTGACGAATTCCTCCAGGTCGGCTCCGGGGGCGTGTCACAGTCCCAGACGGCCTCATAGGCGATCTCGACGGGTGTGCTCGCCTGAAGCAGAGGGCGGCAACTGGCATGCTGGCGCGTGACCTTGGAACGAGGCAGAAGCGCCGCTCCCAGGCCCATCGCCGCCCACTCGTCCACCGCCCGGAAGCTGGCGGCCTCGCCCAAGTACGTGCGCAGCGCCACGTCGTGGCTGCGGAAGAACTCGGTGGTGAAGGTGGTCAGTCCGCAGGTGGGCGGCCCGAGGATGTAGACGGCGCCGGCCGCGGCCTCAAGCTCGACCGGGCCGTCGATCGTGGCCGCAGGGTCGATCACGACCACCAGTTCACGGGCGATAACACGGTGGCGGAAGGCGGGCACGGCGGGCACGAGCAGATGGCCAACCGGCCCGCCTCCAGGTCGCGACGCAGGGGGTCGAAGTCCGCCTCCCG
The DNA here is from genome assembly GCF_002946835.1 of Streptomyces dengpaensis. Lineage (NCBI taxonomy): Bacteria > Bacillati > Actinomycetota > Actinomycetes > Kitasatosporales > Streptomycetaceae > Streptomyces > Streptomyces dengpaensis. Next base: position 8,289,069 of record NZ_CP026652.1, on the reverse strand, counting down.
CAGGACAAGTCCGCGTGGACGCTCCAGGGTACGGGCGGCATCGAAGGCCCGGGCGACCAAGTCGCCGAGCTCCCCCTCCAGCCGCGCAACGCCGTTCGACAGGGCGGGCTGCGTCACCCTTAAGCCCGTGCGGCGGCGCTGAAGGACTGCGTCCGGGAGACGGCCTGGGCATAGCGCAACGCTTCGATGTTCACGGCTCCCCTCCCGGCCATAGCCACCCGTTATACCGGCATGACTCCTGATCCCCTACCGGAGCGGCTCGGTGCAATCTACGGTCTAAGGCGTTCCCCGGCTCTCGGCCACACCGGTCCAGGTCAGAATGAATCAGTCATTCTTCATGGTGGACACATCTCGACTAAATGGACCTATTGCTTCCGTTCGTCGCACCGTAAGAGGTGTGACGCAACGCCACGGTTTCCCGCCACGTGCGCAACCGCGCCGGCAGCGACCCGTGCCCGGCCGCCAACCCGTAAAGACCCCAGGAGAGCACCATGTCCAGCAACACTCTCGACTTCACCGGGCAGAAGGTCGTCGTCATCGGCGGCACCAGCGGTATGGGACTGGCCGTCGCCCGCCGTGTCCTCGAGGGCGGCGGCAGCGCCGTCGTCACCGGCCGGTCCGAGAACAGCACCGCACAGGCGGTGGCCGACCTGGCCCCGTCCGGGAAAGCCGTCGGGCTGGCCGCCGACCTGTTCGACCGCGCCGCCGTGGACCGCCTGCGCGACACCCTCACCGAACAGCACGCCGACGCCACCCTCCTCGTCAACGCCGCCGGCGTCTTCGAGCCCAAGTCCTTCCTGGAGCACACCCCACAGGACTACGACCGCTACCAGGCCATCACCCGGGCCTTCTTCCTCCTGACCCAGACCATCGCCGGCAACATCATCGCCCGCGGCACCAAGGGAGCCGTCGTCAACATCGGAGGCATGCTGGCGCACCAGGCCATGGCCGCCACCCCGTCCTCGGCGTACTCCGTGGCCAAGGCCGGCCTGCACTCCCTCACCCAGCACCTGGCCCTGGAACTCGCCCCGCACGGCATCCGCGTCAACACCGTGGCCCCTGCCGTGGTCCGCACCCCGATCTACGAGGCGTTCATCCCCAAGGACGACATCGACTCCGCGCTCGACGCGTTCAACACATTCCACCCCCTCGGCCGCGTCGGAACCCCCGACGACATCGCTCCCACCGTCGCCTTCCTCCTGTCCGACCAGGCCGACTGGATCACCGGCGCCACCTGGGACGTCGACGGCGGCGTCCGGGCCGGACGCAACCACTACTGACCGGCCCCCACTCCCCCTTCTTTTCGCTTTTCCGCACATACCCAACCGGCCGCGGGACGCCACCGCGTCCCGCACCCCTCGGCCGACCGCACAGGAGCACACCGTGGCCTACCACGAGCACACCGACCACCAGTACGCCAAGCACATCCGCGCCGGCGCCCCCGAGGCCTTCAAGGCGTTCATGGCCTGGGACAACCAGGTCCTGCGCGGCAGCGACAAGACCATCTCGCCCAAGTACACCGAACTCATGGCCGTGGCCGTGGCACTGACCACCCAGTGCGCGTACTGCATCGAGGCCCACACCAAAGCCGCGCACTCCGCCGGCGCCACCCAGCAGGAACTGGCAGAGACCGTCATGATCGCCGCCGCGCTGCGCGCGGGCGGCGGCTACGCCCACGGCTTCATGGCCATGAAGTTCTTCGACCAGGCCGTGAACAACGGCGCCCAGTGACCTGACGCGACGACCGTCGCCGGGCACACCACTCGGGCCCGCCCGGCGGCGGGCTGGGACTTCGTCGCCGGATGCGGGCGGCAGGTCACCGCGGCGCCGGAACGGCGGCGAGCGCAGGGGCCGGAGGTCCGCGCGAAGGTCTGGTGCAAAGAGATGCGGCTGCCCGCAATGGAGTACCTGGTCTTGATGCACCTGTCCGGGATCGGGCTGTCAGCCGCGCATGGGCGATCTCGCCGTCACCTGCGAGATGTCGCCCAGCGGCATGACTCGTCTCGTGCACCGGCCGGCGAGCCAGGGGTTCGTCAATCGGGTGCGGTGCTACCAGGATGGCCGCAGCCGGTACGCCGTCCTCACCGAGCAGGCCTCCCCCGCCTGGAGGAAGCCTGGCCGACGGATCTGGCTGCCATGCGCCGCCACTTCCTCGACCGTCTGTCCGGCCTGGATCTCAAGCAGCTCGCCGCCGCCCCGCGGAACGTTGCGACTTGAGCGCTGCGCACCCTCTCCGCATGTGCCCTCGCCGCGGTTGCTGCCCGTTCCCGAGGAACGCGGCGCCAGTGCGGCCTCGTCACGGCTGCGTCAATGCAGTTGCGCCGTCCGTCAGTGCGTCCACGACCAGGCAGCGGCGCTGGTCACTGCCGGCCGGACCATCTACGCGAAGACGATCAAAACTGAATAGTTGCTTAACGTAGCACTTTTTTTATCCATGTGGTTGAAGTATCAACTACACCCACTAGCCAAGGTTTTCACCATGGAAACTGACACTGCGACCGCGACGGACACCGCGCTCGCATCGCGCCACTCGACCGGCCAGGCAAATCGCTCACAGGGAATCGGGCTCACCCCATGCGCCGATCGCATCCGAACCGGCAACCACCGCGCCGCTGTTGAGTTCGGGCGGATCCGTTGAAGTCCACCATGCGTGCCCCCTTGACGCGGTCGGTCGCCGTGAAGCGGACGTTGCGCCACGCAGGCACGGGAGCGGCGGCGCTCGCCCTCCTTTACGCGGCCCTCATCGCGCTCTTCCCCGGCGACCGAAACCAACTCGGCCTGCTGGAGTTGGCGCACGCCGTCTCACAGATCCACGCCATCGCCCCCTTGGCCCTGATGGCACTGACCCTGCTCTGGCTGGCCCACCGGCATCCCGCGGCCTACGCACGCGCGGCCATCGCGTTGCTGCTGTGCATCACGGCCGGCCTCGTCGTCGGCAAATCCCTGTCCGTGCCCGGGCTGCCGACGCCCGAGGGGTCTGTAGTCCGTGACTATGTGGCGCTGCCCGGGGCCCTCGCGGGTTGGTACCTGGTGATGGGGCTGGCATTGGCCGCCGGCCTCTCGGTCGTGCGGGCGCGCATCGCCGTGATGGTGGTCGCTCTGTCCGCGGTCGCGACGTCCGTGCTGACCGCCGACCACCAGATGCACGGCGCGGCATGGGCCGCGGGTGTGCCCCTCGTTGCGTGGTACGTCGCAGGACGCATCCAGCGGCCCCGGACACGTGGTCGCGGGACTGCGGACGCCTGGGACCCCGAAGGCCGGGTCGTGCCGTTCCGGCCTCGTGACGGGGCGACGCGGCAACGGCCGGCCACCGTCTCCGTACCGCTGCGGAAGACGGGCTGACGACCTTGCACATCGATGGTTTCATCGCGGCGGCCGGATGGTGGTCCTACGCCGTCGTGTTCGCCGCGTCAGCCAGTGGGACCAGCGACTTCATCGGGCTGCTGGTCCCCGGGGAGACCGTCATCCTCCTCGCCTCCGCCATCGCGGGCCGAGGCGACCTCAACGTCCTGATCCTGGCCGCCGCCGTCGTGACCGGAGGAATCACCGGCGACAACCTCGGCTATGCGCTGGGCCGTCGGTGCGCGCGTCATCCCGGCAGACGGCGCTCACGCCGGGCCGACCGCCATCACCTGCACGGACGGGCACAGGCCTTCCTGGTACGTCACGGTGGCGCGGCGGTGTTCACCGGCCGGTTCATCGGTTTCGTGCGGACCTTCCTTCCCTACGCCGCCGGCGCGTCGGGCATGCCGTACCGCCGCTTCTTCGTCTACAGCACCGCCGCCGCGTCACTGGTCTGGGGCATCGGCACTGTGCTGCTCGGCTACTTCGCCGGGGCGGCCGCCGTCGACTTCCTGCACTCGGCCGGGCCGATCGGCATCGCCGTGCTCGCCACCGCGACCGTGGCGGCCTACGGCGTCGAAAGGCTCCGCAGACGCCGCCGCGTCACGCCGACCCCGTCCAGGGTCGTGGCGTACGGCGAGGCCAAGGGGGCCTCCGATCCAGGGCCGGTACACGCTTTCACGCATTCACAGGAGTAGTAAGCCATGTCAATCGACGATCTCGAACTGGCGGTCATACCGCTGGACGCCCCGGAGGCCCAGGACCCCAACCTCACCGGCGCCAAGGCCGCGCACCTGGCCCGCGCCGCCGTGGCGGGGCTGCCCGTGCTGCCCGGCTTCGTACTGGTGCCCGCGGAGCGGGCGCCCGAGGCCCCCACCGGACAGAAAGCGGTGCGCTGCGCCTGGCAGGCACTGGCCGGCGCACACGGTTCCGCGCGTGCGGTCGTCGTGCGCTCCTCCTCCGTGTACGAGGACACCGAGTACTCGTCGATGGCGGGGCGCTTCGAGTCGGTCCTGGACGCGCGGGGCTGGGAGCAGTTCACCACGGGGGTACGCACCGTCCTCGGTTCCGCCCGGCGGGTGCGGCCCGTGCGGCAGTCCCCGAATGCCCTGCCGGGCGACGGGATGGCCGTGCTGGTCCAGCCCATGCTCACGTCGGCCGTAGGAGGCGTGATGTTCGGCGCCGACCCGGTCGAGGGCCGTACCGACCGCATCCTGGTCAGCGCGGTACGCGGCGGCCCGGACCAACTGGTCGACGGCAGCACTCAAGGAGTGCGTTACCAGCTGACCAGGCGTGGCCGGCTCGTGCGGGCCGAACCGGCCGAAGCCCACGACGACCGGCTGCTCCCGCATCGGCGGACCGCACGTCTGGTGGCGCTGGCCAGAAAGACCGAGCAGGTCTTCGGCAGCCCGCAGGACATGGAGTTCGGCTTCGACGCCGAGGAGCGGCTGTGGCTTTTCCAGGCTCGGCCGATCACGGCCATGGCCACGCGCCCGCCGCGCGGCGCCCGCCTGCTGGGCCCCGGCCCAGTCGCCGAAACCCTCCCTTCCGTTCTCCAGCCGCTGGAGGAGGATCTGTGGGTGGCGCCGATGTCCCACGGGCTGACCGTGGCCCTTGACGTCGCCGGAGCGGCATCCCGACGCCGGCTGCGCAAGGTGCCGGTGGTGACCACCGTGCAGGGTCGTGCCGTGGCCGATCTGCGGCTGTTGGGTGCGGCACCCTCCCGCCATCCGTTCCTCGAGCGCCTCAATCCCGCGCCGGGGGCACGCCGCGCTGCGGCGGCATGGCGCGTGGGCAGGCTGCGCACGGCTCTGCCGCTGCTGGCCGTCGACCTGATGGCGGATGTGGATCGCGCTCTGGCCGACTTCCCGCCGACTCGGGAGATGCTCGGCGGGCAGTTGCTGGACGCGGTCGGCTGGGGCCGCAAGGTGCTGTCGGCGCTGCACGCCCAGGAGTCGCTCGCCGGTGCGCTGCTCGACGGGGGACGTGGCGCCACGGCCGCGGGCGAGGCGCTTGCGGAGCTGGCCGAGGGCCGCGCCCGGGGACTGGCGGAGGGGGAACTGGTGGAACGCCGCCCTGTTCTGCTGGCTCTGCTGCCGCCCACGCTGGCCGACCGCGCACCTCTGCCTGCGCCGATCGGGCGCACCGCGTTGCCGCGGGGTGTGGGAGCGCTGCCGGTGCGTGAGGGGCTGCGACTGCGCATCCGCTGGGTGCAGGAGATGCAGGCCCAGATGGTGAGGGAACTGGCGCGCCGGCTCGGCGTGGGTGCCTGCGAACTCGGCCTGCCCCGCCTGGCGTTGTTGCGCTGGGAGGAACTCGTGCGGGCGGCACGGGGCGATGGGCTTCCGGCCGACTTCGCCGAGCGGGTGCCGCGAACGGACGCCGGTGTGCTGCCGGACGAGTTCCGTCTGGCGGCCGGCGTTCCCGTGGCCGAGCCCAAGTCCGGTCCCCGAACTGCGGGGCAGGGGTCGGGCGGCGGCTTCGGCACCGGCACAGCCTGGGACGGCCAGGGTGAGCGCCCCGACCGCCCGGTGCTGGTGGTCCGCTTCCTGGATCCCGCACTGGCTCCCCTGCTCCCGGACCTGGCCGGGCTCGTGGCGGACACCGGCAGCCCTCTGTCCCACCTGGCTCTCCTCGCTCGCGAATACCGCATTCCCACCGCGGTCGGCGTACCGGGAGCGACCGAGCGCTTCCCCACCGGCACGCCCCTGGCCGTCGACGGCCGGACGGGCGCTGTGACCGTGCGCGACCTTCCCCGGGCCGCGTCCCTCCCCGTTCAGGCACGACAGGAGTCTGCAGCGTGACGACCATCCGACTTGCCGGTTACACCGTCGGCGGGCTGTCCGCCGCCTACGCCGGCTACTACACGGTGCTCTACCTGACCAGATGGGAATGGCAGCGGGCCCTGATCTCCGCGGTCCTGCTCGTCATCGTCGAGGTCCTCCTCGCCACCGTCCTGCTGCTCACCCGTTTCTCCCGGCTGGAAAGCCGGCTGGAGGAGTCCGAGGCCCGCGCGGAGGATGTGCGCAGCCGACTGGAGCAGACCAGGACGCCCACGCGAAACCGCTTCGCCTGGCTCGCCTCCACCGATCCGAATGCGCTGAACGGCACGCAACGCACCTTCGTGTTCGTGCCCGTGCTGATGGTCGCGGGCGCGGTCCTCTCCGCAATCGCGATGGTCATCCAGAAGATCGCCGGCGCGAGCGCCGGGCCGGGCGCGGAACGCCGCCTGGCCGCACGCCTGACCGCCCTGACAGCACCGCCGGTCCACGAAGCGGTCTCGTTGGAGGAGCGCCCCGCCGTGGCCCCCGCACGCCCGGGACGCAGAGCACTCACCGTGACCGTGGCCGCAGCGAGTTTGCCCCTCACCCTGGTCCTGTGGTCCGCACTCGCGGACGCGACCCAGACCCGCCCCGAGCGCACGCCCGACGCGTCGAGTACGACGTTGGTCTTCGAAGTCGCGACCCACGGGGAGCAGGACTCCGAAGTCGTTCAGCTCGCCGCCAACGACCTCTGGGAGACCTGCCGCCGCTCCACAGCCGCCCAAAACGACAAGGCCGGCCTCCAGCGGATCGGCGACCACCTCTTCGCCGGCGTTGTCAGCCCCGCCCTGCCCCCGCACGACGTGATGCGTCTGCGTGGCTGCATCCAGGACGCGAACACACACCGCACGAGCGCGTTCGTTCTGGACTGATCCGTCGCTGCGACACACAACCCGCCTGATGCGTGTCATGATCGCGCTCCCGCGCTCGCTGGACGCAGACCTGCTGCGGTCCACGGGCCTGTCGCTCACCGATTACATCGTCCTCGTGAACCTCTCCGAGGCTGAGAACCAGGAGCTGCGGATAACGGACCTCGCCGCGGCCTGCGCCCTGTCGGCGAGTCGGATCACCCGGATCGTGGAGACGCTTCAAGCTCGGGGGCAGGTGGTCAAGCGGCGCCATGAAGGCGACGGCCGGGGCCATGTGGCCTCGCTGAGCCCGGAGGGGCTGCAACGTCTCCGGGCTGCTTACCCCGTTCATCTGGCGAGTGCCCGCCAGCGGGTCGTCGACCAGCTCGACGGACGGTCCCTGCCCGCTCTGGTCAGGCAGGTCGAAGCCGTGGTGAAAAGACTCGACTGAATCAGGCGATCACCAAGTGGGTCACTTTTGATCCGCCGTCAGAGGGTCAGCGTTCGGCCGTCGTCGAGAGATGCCGTGCCATACGCGTGCCAGATCGTGCGGAGAACCACGGGGAACAGCGGGGACTTGCCATGGGTGCGCCCCGGGCTCCGACACCGCTCCGCCGCAGGTCAGTGCAGCAACTGTTGCCAAAGAACCCGAGCTTCCCAAGCTGGGAGCGCGAGTTCGATTCTCGTCACCCGCTCCACGTGGGACCCCAGGTCGTGGACCCGCGAGTGCACCACCTGGCGGGCAGTTCGCCAGATCCGCACCGCGAAGGGTCCGATCCCTGGGCACCTGGGACGGCAACGGCCCATGTTCGCGTGCGGTCAGGCGCGGCGCTTCCACGACGGGTCGCGGCCGCACGACGGAGTGCACGCACGGCCGTCACCAGCTGTCACCACCTTCCACGCCTACGCTGCCTCAGTGATCCCACCCCCAAACCGCCCGGTCGAGCTCTTGGACGAGCCTCTGGAGTGCGGACCACAGCGTCACACGGCGTCGCCGAAAGCGAGTGGGGCCATCTTGGCGGCGCTGAGGTCCCGGGGAGGATGGTTTGCGGTGAAGGCGCGGGACAGCCAGCGCGCGCCGGCGTCGTCCCCGCTGCGACACGGGCAGCCAGATGAGTGACGGCCCTTGGAGTGAGGCCTGCCCGAGGTCCGGCGCGCCAGCCGCGACCCCCAGGTTCGGCACAAGTACCCTTCTGTGCCTGTCGCTTCACGACCGCCCCGGCCGTCGGAGGATCTCCATCGCGGCTGAACAGAGGGGACGGCCGCAGCAGTCGGGGGCGAAAGAGCCGTGTTACAGGAGTTCTATGAGACACTCCCGCATCACTGCCTGTGCATCCTCCCTCCTCCTCGCCGCCGCCTGCACCTTCACGGGTGCCGCGACAGCGCAGGCACGTCCGCAAACCGCCGCCAAGGGCTACGTAGCCCTTGGCGACTCCTACGCCGCCGGTGTCGGAGCCGGCAGCTACCTCGCCTCCAGCGGCGACTGTCTGCGCAGCAGACGGGCCCATCCCCACCTGTGGGCCGCGGCCCACGCACCGTCCTCGTTCAGCTTCACCGCGTGCAACGGCGCTCGCACCACCGATGTCCTGGCCCGCCAGCTCGGCCCGCTGAATGCCCGTACCGGCCTGGTCAGCATCACCGTCGGCGGCAGCGACTCAGGCTTTTCCGACGTCCTGACAACCTGCGTGCTGCGCAGCACCAGCGCATGCCTGACCGCCACCGCCACCGCACGCTCCTTCATGGACAAAACCCTCCCCCGCGACCTGGACCGCCTTTACACGGCCATCGGCAACAAGGCCCCGGCCGCCCACGTCGTGGTTCTCGGCTATCCGCATCTGTACAAACTCAACGGCACCTGTGTGGCAGGCCTCGCGGAGAAGGCGCGGTCCGCCCTCAACAACGCCGTGGACCATCTCAACGGCGTGATCGCGAAGCGAGCCGCCGACCACGGATTCACCTTCGCCGACGTCAGAGCCGCCTTCACTGGGCACGAGATCTGCTCCGCCGGCCCCTCCTGGATGCGCAGCGTCAACTGGCTCGCCCCCACCGAGTCCTACCACCCAACAGACCTCGGCCAGTCCCGCGGCTTCCTGCCCGTCTTCACCAGCGCCGCCTGAACACCGCCCCGGGCATACGCAAAGCCCCTTCACCGAGGTGCTCGTTCTGTCCGTACGCCACCAAGGTGCCGGTGGCTCTGTTCATGAGAATGAGCAGCGCCTCGACCACGGTTCGGGCGGCAGTGGAGCCGTATCGGCCGGCGCGAATGTTCACGTGTTTCGACAGCACTGGGCGGCGCGCGCGAGGGCGTCAGGCAGGCAGGGCCGCGGCGTGGACCTGGCCGCGCCTCCTGGCACCCCTGTACGCGCCGTGGCACCGGGCGTCGGCGATCCAGGCGTTCAGCAGTCCGTTGACCTCGGCGGGGCGTTCTGGATCCAGTGGCCGCAGCCGTCGAGATGTGCGAGGAGACCAGGCCCGACAGCGTGACCGAGTACGCGTTGATCGCGTCGGCCAGCCATGTCGTGGAAGCGTCCAGGCTGCCGCCGATGAACAGGGACGGCTGGGTGATGGGGGCACCGTCGAAGACGGCGAGGTCCTCCCAGTCGCGGTCCATGTTTCGGTAGCGGTTGAGCGCTCCGGTCACGCCGGTCCGTTCGAACTCCCCGGCGTAGACGTCGAGGTCCCTCTCGCTGAGCCAGGCGGGCAGCCGCTGCGTTCGTCTGGCGGGCGAAGGCAACGACCTGCGGCACTCCCTGCCTGCGGCCCCCTACCCCTTGCGCCCCGGCCAGGCATGCCCGGCGGTGTGGCAAGCCCAGGTGTGCAGTGGGGACCTCAGGCGTAAATCGTAAAACGCACATTCGGCTCGACATATGACAAATGACACGACTACATGGCCGCGACTGGCGAAATCCATGCTTGACATCTTCGAATGTGCGGCAGCAGACTCTGCGCACGCAATTCGTCATTGAGCAATGACAAATGGGGGCGGTCGGCGTAGCCGTCCGATGCCGTACGGCCGCAGTGGCTCGGCGCCTGCCCGGCGAGGCCCATGCCGGCGCACCCCGCGCCAAGTTCAGCGGCGACCGCCGATCACCGAAAGACCCGGAGGAAAGATGCGTTTCGTGACGGGCAGTCCGATACGAGTAATGACGGGGGCCGCGACGGCGCTGCTCCTCTGCACCGTGGCTGCGTGCGGCGGCTCGGGCGGCAGTGCTGCGAACGGCGGGAGCGACAGCGGCAAGGTCGAGGGAAAGCTCCGCGTGATGAGCAACTGGACCGGCAGCGAGGGCAAGGCTTTCGAGCAGGTCATCAAGGGATTCGAAGACAAGTATCCCTCTGTCAAGGTGCAGATCGAGACTGTTCCGTTCGATCAGGGTCAGGCCCTGCTGACCCAGCAGTTCGCGCAGGGCTCGCCGCCGGATGTGGCGGTGGCCCTCCCCGGACTGATCAGGACGTTCTCCGAGCAAGGGTTGCTGGTCGACCTTGACTCGACCTGGGACAAGTGGATCGCCAACGGCGAGTACACGCAGGTCGTACGCGACATGGCCCAGGGGGCTGAACACACCGACGCCGTCTTGTTCAAGGGCAATGTCAATTCCCTGGTCTGGTACGACCCCAAGCAGATGACGAAGCTCGGCGTGTCGGTGCCGCACACGTGGGCGCAGTTCACCTCGGTGCTGAACAAGGCGAAGGACAAGGGTGTCGCGCCGTTCGCGGTTGGCGGCAAGGACCAGTGGCCGCTCACGCAGTGGACCGATTCCATCCTGCTGCGAGTGGCGGGGGCGAAGCCGTTCAACGACCTCGCTCGCGGCAAGATCGCCTGGGATGACCCGGCAATCGTCAAGTCCTTCGAGGTCTACGCGGACATGATTCGCTCGTATTTCCCTGAGACATCGTTGTCAAGCAGCTTCGCGGACGCCACGTGCGCGCGCGTCTCGGGCAAGTACCTCTTCGAGAACCAGGGCGCCTTCATCAATCTGGTCGACCGCCAGGAGTGTGGCCAGAGCCTGGAGCCGGGCAAGGACCTGGCGTTCTTCGAGATGCCTGCGTACAGCGGCGATTCCGCACCGCAATTCGTGAGCGGTGACCTGTTCATGGGCGCCAAGGACTCCAAGAACCCGGCGGCGACCAAGGCGCTGCTGCAGTACCTCGGTTCGGCCCAGGCCCAGGAGATCTGGGCGAAGATCGGCGGCTACGTCGCGCCGAACGCCAAGGTTCCGGCGAGCGCGTACCCCAACGTCAATGACCGCAAGGCCGCCGCTCTGTGGCCCAAGTCCGCGTCGCAGCAGGCTGGTTACGACCTCGACGACTGGATCGGCGGAGAGATTCAGGTCAAGTACCAGCAGGCACTCTCCCAGTTCGTCCGCGACACCGACGTCAATGCCTTCATCGGGAAGATGAAGAAGATTGACACCCGTTCCCAAGGCTGAGGCAGCGATGACCACCTCAGTCAAGAGGTCACCGCACGTGAGTGGTCGCCGGTCCTCCGGTGACCACCGCGTCGGCGGCCGCAAGCGCACACCGTTCAGCAGCACCCGCAAGTCCGGCAAGAAGAGAGGCCCGTCCGGGGGGGCCTTCGTGACCCCACTGATGGTCATCTTCAGCCTGTTCTATCTGTGGCCGGTACTTCAGAGCCTGATCAGCAGCTTCTTCACCTGGGGGCTGCTGCGGCCGTGGGACCTGTTCGACCGCTCCACCTGGCAGTTCGCGGGCGTGGACAACTACCGGCGCACGCTGAGCGATCCGGAATTCTGGCACGCCGGCGCCAACTCGCTGCTGTGGCTGGTCCTCTTCCCGCTGCTGGTGGTGGGGATCTCCCTGGTGATGGCGGTGGCCATCTGGCACGCCCGGCGCTGGTCGGTGCTGTTCCGCACGGTGTTCGTGCTGCCTATGACGATCTCCCTGGCGGCGGCGGGCGTCATCTGGTCCTTCGTCTACAACTCGGACTCGCACATCGGGGTGCTCAACGCGGTCCTCAAGGCCCTGCACCTGCAGGGGACGCTCGATATCGGTCCGCTGCACCTGAACACGACGGGCCAATGGCTCGCCGACCCCGGCACGCTGAATCTGGGCTTCTATGACGTCCGCCTGGTCAACGTCTTCGTGATCATCGCGGCGGCCTGGGCGTTCGCCGGTTACGGCGTCATCACCTTCAGCGCGGGGCTGGCCTCGCTGCCGCAGGAACTCATCGACTCCGCGCGGGTCGACGGAAGTGGAACGGTACAGGTGGTGCGCCATGTCATCGTGCCCCACCTGCGGAAGCCCATGAGGATCGTCTTCGTGGTCAGCGTGATCTTCGCTCTGAGGACGTTCGACATCGTCTACGTGATGACCCAGGGCGGCCCCAACACGGACTCCACGGTGCTCGGACTGCTGCCCTGGCAGCAAGCCTTCGCCTTCCTCACTTCGCCGCAGGCGGGACAGGCGTCCGCCGTGGCCGTGCTGATGTCGGCCGTGCTGATCGCGCTCGGCTTCCCCTACCTCAAGTCCATGCTCCCCAGGAAGGAGTCACGGTGAGGAGGAACCGACTCACCCTCACGGCGCTCTACGGTTCGTTGACCGTCGGCAGCCTCATCTGGATGGTCCCGGTGGTCACGGCGCTGGCGATATCGCTGCTGCCGATCGGCCAGACTCGCGAAGGCTGGTGGAACGGGAGCCTGTCGCAGTTGACACTCGACAACTACCGGGACGCGTGGGACCAGGGAGTGTCCCAGTACGTCGTCGCCAGCTTCGTCATCACGCTCGGGTCGGTGGCGGTGTCGCTCGTGGTCGGCGCGCTCGCGTCGTACGCCTTCGCCCGACTGGAGTTCCGCTTCAAGCGGGTGGCGTTCTTCCTGCTGCTGACGACCATGATCGTGCCGGTCCAGATCATCCTCATCCCGCTGCTGCCGTGGCTGCGCACGCTGGGGCTTGACCAAGGCGGCCTGCAGTACCTCGGCATCATCCTGGTCCACACCGCCTTCGGAGCGGGCTGGGCGGTCTTCATGATGTCCGCGTTCTTCGCTGACGTGCCGGAGGAACTTCTCGAAGCGGCCCGGCTGGACGGAGCGTCACACCTGGGACAACTCAGGTATGTGGTACTGCCGTTGGCCCTGCCCGGACTGGTGTCGTTCGCCATCATCGATTTCGTTTTCGTGTGGAACGACCTCCTGCTGGGCCTCACCCTGCTCGACCGTGATCACCAACCCCTCACGGTCGGCCTGGCGAATCTGCAGTCGCCGCATCTGGCGCAGGAGAACCTGGTCTCGGCCGGTTCGATCCTGGTCATCCTGCCGCCGCTGCTGCTTTTCGTCGCCCTCAACAGGTTTTACGTACGCGGGTTGTTCGCTGGAGGAGTCAAAGGATGAGTGTGCTGGATGTTGTCGCCCTGCAGCTGGCGGCCGAACCGGGCAATGTGGCGGGGAACGTGGAACACCTGCTGGCCGCTCTGCGCAAACACGGTGCCGGCAGCGACCTGGTAGTCACGCCCGAACTGGTCACCACCGGTTACGACCTGGCCATGTTCGACGAGCGGGGCGCCGAACTCGCCGAGCCGCTGGACGGCCCCACCGTGACCGCTGTCGCGGAGGCGGCCGCGGAGCTGGGCACGACGGTCGTCCTCGGGATCCTGGAACGCGACGGCGACGTCATCTACGACACCGCCGCAGTCGTACTCCCCGACCGATCGGTGTACCCGTTCCGCAAGACCCACCTCTACCCCGATGAGCTCACCCGGTTCAGTGCGGGGCAGGACCTGATCACCGTGGACACGCCCGCCGGCCGGCTCGGCCCGCTGATCTGCTTCGAGCACGCGTTCCCCGAACTCGCCACCACCCTGGCGCTGGCCGGCACGCAAACGCTGGTCATCCCGTCGGCCGTGCCCATCGGCTACGAGTACCTGCTGACGCTGCGGACCAGGGCCCGCGCCCAGGACAACCAGATGTTCGCGGTCGGCTGCAACCTCACCGGCGGTGGCTTCAGCGGCCACTCCCTGATCGTCGACCCCTCGGGAGAGGTGCTGGCCTCGGCGGGTGCGGAGGAGGCCGTGCTGCGGGCACGTCTCGACCTCGGAGTGATCAGCCGGGAGCGCAACCAGGAGCCGGCACTGGGCATGCGGCAAGTCGATCTCTACCGTCCGGAGGCTGTGGGCCGCCTCGGTGCCGTGACGGCGGGCGACCAGTGAACAGGGACACAACGATCGTCGGCCATCTCAGCGCCGGCCTGCCCAAACCGCTCGACCTCGGCAACGGGCTCGTCGCCGGGTCCTTCGGCGGCGACGCGTCCTGGCTTTCCATCGGCGCCCCGCACCCGGTCCACGGTTTCGTCGAGTTGTCCGCGGCGCCGCCCTTCGACGAAGGGCATCGAGGTGACCCCGCTGCCGTCCGCCGCTATCGGGGGCAGCTCACCGAGGAGCGGTTCGCGTTCCTGCGCCTGGACCTGCCGGGCGAGGACGTGTCCGGGCGCTGGGCGGGCGTGGACGGCGAAGGCCGACTGGTCTGGCGGCGCACCGGAGCCGGATGGACCTGCTCTGTCACGGCGTGGGCACTGCCGGACGGACCCGCTCTGGTCCAGCACTACGTGATCGAGGCCACGCAGGAAGTGCGCGCCGCGCTGCGATGCGGCGGCCGACTGGAGCGCTGCGCGCTTGCGGAGATCACGGAGGTCAACCCGCCACAACCCCTTGAGCTGCACAGCGACATGGGCGTGTCGCCGGATGAACTCGTCATCAACGCATCCGATCTCGCCAGCTCGGCGCGAGTGGAGGTGCAGGCCGCGGCGGGCCACTGGATACCCGATGCCGACAGCACCGCGCGATGGGAGGTCATCGCGGACGCCGGTGAGACACTGGAGATCACGGTCACGGTGTCGCTGACATCGCCCCCCTGGCCGGACGACGAGCACCGCACCGCCACCACCCCCGCGCCGCGGATCACCGATCCGGCCGGGACGCTCGGCCGGATCACGGCCGGAGCCGTGCGGTACGTCCTCGGCTGCACCGCTGTCAGCGTCGGCGGAGGAGAGCGCGCCATCCTCACCGACCACCGGCTCCTGCCCCTGAGCTGGACCCGCGACGCCTACTACCAGGCACTGCTCCTGCTGTGCGCGGCACGTGACGAAGAGTCCGTCACAGATGTGGTGGCAGACCATCTGCGCTGGCTGTGGGGAAGAGGACGCGCACCGGGCACGCCCTGGATGCGCAGCCACCTGCCCGACGGCCGGCCCAAGGACCTGGCGGTGCAGGCCGATCAGCAGCTCTATCCCCTCCTGGAACTGGCCGATTACCGGCGCGTCACCGGCCGGTGGCCATCACCGCCGGGCGAGAGCGGCGGCGACCCGGCGAAGCGGTGGGGCGAGCTGGTCGCCGAGGTCTGGCGTGACCTGCCCCGGGACGGTCACGAGGGTCTGCTGGCCGGCGCGGAGAACCCCGCCGACGACCCCAGCGAGCTGCCCTTCGCCCTGTCCAACCAGATCCTGTACTGGCACACTGCCATGCAACTTGCCCCCTGGTCGGCCGAGCTGGGACTCGACGCACTGGGGCTGGTGAAGACCGCGGACGATCTGCGGGCCGCCGTCGCCCGGGCCTTCACGTGCAACGGGCCATTCGGACCGCAGTGGGCGTACGAGACCGACGGGCACGGCAACCACCGGCTCTACCAGGACGCCAACGACCTCCCCACAGCGTTCGCCCCCATCTGGGGCTTTTGTCTCGCTGATGACGAACGGTGGTCCGCCACCATGCGTTTCGCGTTCTCCGCACACAATCCCGGCCACGTCAACGGACGCTACGGCGGACTGGGGTCGGCGCACACACCAGGGACGTGGACGCTGGGCGACGCCCAGGAACTCGCTGTCGCGCGGACGACGGGCGACAGTGCCCGTGTGACAGCCGTGCTGGACCGGATCGACCGGGTGGCGGGCGTGGACGGCCTGCTCCCGGAGACCTACCAGGCCGACAACGCGCACTGGCTCGCCCGCCATTGGTTCGGCTGGCCCGCCGCTGTATTCGGAATCCTTCACCTTGGTATAACCGGTGCAAGGCCGAACGGATGGCACGAGTGAAGACGAGGAACCGCTGATGGGCACCGCGATCGACCCGGAGCAGCCGCTGCCTGTCTACGTTCAGTTGAAGACGCTGCTGATAGAGGAGATCATCAACGGGCGGTACGGCCCCGGCGACCGGCTTCCCACGGAGCACGAACTGTGCACCATCTACAACATCAGCCGCACCCCAGTGAACCGCGCCCTGACCGAGATGGCCGAGGAAGGGATCGTGCTGCGCCAACGCCGGCACGGCTCCTTCGTCAACCCGGACTGGGTGCCGCCGCACACCGCCGTGAACACCGTCGAAGTCGTCGTTCCGGAGGGCTGCTGGGAAGCGGTGGTGCGCGCGGCGGCCCCCCCGGGCCTGTCCTTGCACATCGTCCAAGTCGGGCTTTCCGATCTGCGCCAGGTGCTCATACGCGCGGTCGCCGAGGGCCGGGCCCCCGACCTGGCAGTCATGGACTCCGTGTGGGTTCACGAGTTCGCGGCGTCCGGCTTCCTCACCCCACTTGGGGAACTCGACGCCGACTGGGTTCGCGACGAGTACGAACGTGACTTCGTCGAACCGTTCCGCTCGGCGAACAAGTTCGACGGCCGTCCCGTCGCGGTGCAGGCCGAGGCGGACGTCGCCGGTATCTGGTACCGGCGGGCCGACGTGGCCGCCGTCGGGCACGAACCGCCCCGGACCTGGGGCGAACTGGCTGCCCTCGGCAGTGCCCTGGCCAAGCGCGGCACCGCCATACCGCTGACGCTGCCCGGCGGCTCCCTGGCCGGCGAGACGGCGACGTACTTCCTGCTCTCGCTGCTCGCGTCGAACGGCGCCAGCGTCCTCGGCCACAGCGCCGTCACGCTCGACACCGCTGCCGCCACCGAATCCCTGACGTTCCTTCGCCAGCTCCTCCACGCGGGCATCATCCCCGCCGAGTCGGTCAGTTACGAACGCGATGTACCGATGCGTCAGCTCGCCCAAGGCCGGGCGAGCATGGCCATCGGCGGCAGCTACGACGCACCGGCGCTCGCGGCCGAGGCGTCGCTCACCACGGAGGATCTGCTCGACGAGTTCGGGTTCATCGCCATGCCCGCAGGTCCCCGCGGGCCCGCCGCCACCCTCGCCGGCGGCATGGTCTACGGCATCTTCAGACAGGCGGCTTCACCGCAGCAGACCATGCGCCTGCTGCGCGCCGTCACCTCTGTCGACGCGCTGACCCGGATGTCCCAGGAAACCTTGCAGTTGGCCCCCCGGCACACGGCACTGGAGCGGGCCGCAGCACGGTCACCGTTCCTGCGAGCCACGGGCACCATGCTGGAGCAGGCTGCCGTGCGCCCGCCCACACCGCCGTACGCGCGTGTCTCGGCACAGCTGCACGCACTGCTGGAATCGGTCCTTTCCGAGCGCCAGGAACCTCAGGTCGCCGCCGCCCGAACCGCGGACCTCATCAGCGCCATCACGGGGCTGCCAGTGGCCTGACGGGAACCGCCGTGCGGCATTGCGGTCCCGGTCAATGGACGGTGACGGCTCAGGTGCCGCTCCAGGCGCCCGAGTTCGTCAGCGGTGTGCGCGTACCGGCGCGGGTGCACGACGTGAGCGCCCGCGTAGGGTTGCCGGTCTTCTCCGCCTCAGCCGAGCCCGGCCGCCGGCCGTTCGACGGCCCTCCAGCCGCCGGCGGGACAGCTCTGCGTGGGGCCCTCGAAGGCAACGCGTGGGTGTGGCCGGCCACCCTGGGAGATGCAGAGCGGCCCGTCATCACTACCAGGGACGCCGCTGCCAGGGAAGGCACCGGCACACCACTCTGGCCATGGCGGCCCATGCCTTCCCGCCGCATGTTCACACGGCTATGGCGTCACGGGACAGACCCGGATGACACGCCCACATCCCCCTGGCAGTAATCCCCCGGTGACCAGGGGGGAGCGTCCGCTGGGCGACAGCGGTACGGCTTCCGGCTGACCCCAGTCGCAACGTCGAGTGTGGGGCGCAGAAGTCGCAGGTCACAACGCTGCCTAGCACATAAAGGGACGCCGGATCCGGAACCTGCGTGTTGTTTCGAGACCCGCCCTCATCAGGCACATGTCCGCAGGCGTACGGTGGTGCCGTTCGCTCCCGTCCGCACTTGCACGGTGTCGCAGAGCATCCCAACTCCCCAGAGTCCGAATCCCGAGTCCACCGCGGACTCCGGCGGCCTCCAGCTGATGAACCCCTCGGGCTGCCAGTTGCCGGAGTCGGTGATCTCGCAGATCAGTCCGGCGTCGGGCCAGGCGCGCAGCGTCACCGGTGCGTCGCCGTGGCGGATGGCATTTGTGGCCACCTCGGTCACGGCGACGAGCAGGTTGTGCAGCGCATCGGCTGTCACCCCACAGCGCTTCGCCTGATCGACGACGAACGTCCTGACGGCGTGCAGTTCGGTGGGAAGAATCTGCATCGAGGCGGCGGACTGCGGGGAGGAGGGAAGGGGCTGCCGGTCGAGGTCGCCGACGAAGGCCTCGGGTTTCCGGTACTGCGGGTTGTCCCGCAGTGCGTCGCCCTCGAGGATCTTCGGGTGGGTCTGGCGCACGAGTGCGATGGCGTCGGATGACAGGACCGCCGTGTTGTAGCAGCAATAGCTCCGGAAAGGCACGTTGGCGAAGCTCAGGTTGAAGATCGAGTCGTAACGCACCCACTCGATCGCGTCGGGATATCTCGACCAGTCGTCCGACGCCACGACCCACGCCGGACGTGAGCCCAGCGTCTTGGCGACGGCGGTCATCGCGGCCATGGCCCGAACGGGATTGGTATAGACATCCGCGGGATCGATGAACTGTACGGCGTGGGCGTCCTGCCCGAGCGAGTCGCGCAGCGCCTGGGCCTCGCTCCGAGGTGTCACCACAAACGTTGAGGCGCCGGCCTCGATGCCCTCACGCAGGTGGGGAAGGGTACCCGCAAGGAACTCCCGCTCGTCGCGGTAGAGAAGCGCGTGGTGCCGGACCGCGTGGTCGCCCTTCTCGCTGTCCGCCACGGGCTGGTCGGCACGTGTCCCGGTCGTCATGAAGTCCCCTTCCGCCCCTGGGCGAGCCCAGGCAGGCGTTCCCAACCCACTGTCTCGATGAGGTGCCCCACCTCGGACGACAGATTGTCCAGGATGAGCCGGAAGCCGCCGCCGCGACTCTCCACAAAACTCGTCAGCATGCTGAGCGCACCGAGGTCGATAAAGCTCAACCCGGCCAGATCGAGCCGGACTTCACTGCCCTCGGCCACGAGCGAGGACAGCGCCTCGGAGACGTCTGCGTGCCGCGTCGCGTCGAGTTCACCCTCCAGCCGAAGGCCGGGCGGATCGTCGGTCCGGGTGATCCACAGAATGCGCGCTTCGCTTGGTGCAATGACTTCCATGAGACCTGCCGAGTCCTGGGATGGTGGATCCTGGAGAGAGTCGCGCCTGACCGTAGAGGAGGCTGAGGGATCCGGGAAGTCCCTGAGCCGAAGCGTGCGATGGGGCTCCCTGTGCGTTTCGCGGCCGGCGCTGATCCTCCCCCACTCTGTACGCGACCGGTATAGCGGCGGTAGACCGGTCGCACGGAGTGCGCCCCGAGACGGGTCCGGTGTCTGACATCCCCTCACAGCGGAGGCGAACCGAGAGTCTCCGGGCCGATCCGCAGGCTCAGGCAGGCGGGGAAGAACGCACTCCACGCGTGCCCCCGCCAGCTCACGTACGCCGCGAGGCTTCCCCCTCCCAGGGTCGCGGCGCGTTTAAGGTGCTCCTGTGCCTCCTGGTTCCTGCCCTGATCGAAACAGACGGCGCTGACCTCATGGAGGGCGAAGCTCTGCAGGCTCCTGTCGCCGAGCTCCCGCGCGTGCCGGCAACTCTTCTCGAAGCTTGTCAGGGCGTCCTCCGCGCGGCCCAGACCCCGGTACGCACGCCCGAGGTTGCCCAGGCCGGTCACCAGGGCCAGGCGGTCGTCGGCGTCGCGCGCGAGGTCGAGGTGCCGGGTCTGCAGGGCCACGGACTCCTCGTACAGCTCCATTTCCGCCAGCGCGTCCGCGAGGTAGTACAGGGAGCGCCGTTCGCCCTCGCGGTCGCCGATCTCACGCCAGATGGCCAGGGCCGACTCCAGGCACTGCCGCATCCCGTCGAACTGGCGGTGCAGCCAGTACACGGCTGACAGGTTGTGCAGCCCCCAGGCCTCGCTCTCACGGTCGCCGAGACGCCGGGCAGTACGGACGGCCAGCTCGCCCAGGGTCCACAACTCCCGGGCTCGGGCGTAGGGGTAGAGGTACCACTGCAGCAACTCCGTCAGCCGCACCGCGAGACGCGCCGTGGAGTCGGACTGCGTGGGGGCGTGCAGGACGGTGGCCATCAGGTTCGCACGCTCGGTCACCAGCCACGTCTCGGCCTCCGCCTGGTCCTTGAGGCGCGCCGTCGGGAGACCCGGCGTGCTGGCCGTGCCTGCGGACGACGGATCGTGCGCACGGCGGGCAAAGTACGGCGGCACCTCCAGGAACGCCACAGCCTGTTGTGTGGTGGCGAGATAGAAGCGCAGTATGCGTTCCAGAGCCCGTTCACGCTCGGCTTCGGGCTCCTCTGCACACACCTGCTCGCGTGCGAACAGGCGGAGCAGGTCGTGCATCTGGTAGCGGGCCGGGGCGGGGCTGTTCAGCAGGTGTGCGTCCACCAGCCGCTCGAGTGCGTCCTCGGCCCGACCGGTGGACACGCCGAGCAGCGCGGCCGCTGCCGGCAGACTCATGCTTGATCCCGGCACCACTCCAAGGAGCCGAAAGGCGCGCGCCGCGGCCTGGTCGGTGGGATTGTCGCCGTAGCAGATGGCGTGATAGCTCGCATGGAAGCTGGCACGCACCGACACGTCCCCCACACGGATCTCGTCGAGGCGGCCCTGGGCGTCGGTCAGCCGCTCAACGAAGGCGCTCAAGGGCCAGCTGGGTCGGGCGGCCAGCCTGGCGCCGACGATCCACAGCGCCAGAGGAAGACCCCCGCACATTCTGATGATCGCGTCTGCCGCGTCAGGCTCGGCGGCCACCCGCTCCGGGCCGAGGAGCCGCTCCAGCAGCGCTGTCGCCTGGTCGTGGAACAGGACACCGAGGTGGAGGTGCGTGGCACCCTCGAGGGCGGTGAGCATCTCCCGGCTGGTGATCAGTACGGCACAGCCCGGCCCGGCGGGGAGCAATGGGCGGACCTGATGCACACCGGCGGCGTTGTCGAGCACCACGAGGATGCGGCGGTCGGCGACCATGGACCGGAACGTCGCAGCCGCCTCGTCGGTGTTGGTGGGTATGGCCACTTGCGGCAGACCCAGCGTGCTGAGGAACCGGCCGAGCACCTCACCCGGCTCCAGGGGCGTCAGTCCGGCGGTGGCTCCGTGCAGATCGACGTAGAACTGGCCGTCCGGGAAGCGGTCGGCGAGCTGGTGGGCCGTGTGGATCGCCAGGGTCGACTTGCCCACGCCGCCGGTCCCGTCGATCGCGGCGATCGCCACATGTCCCTCGCCGGCGCGACCCAGCACCTTCTGCAGCACGGAGCTCTCGCTGGTGCGGCCGAGGAAGGCGGTGCCGATATGGGGAAGTTCCCTCGGGACCAGAGCGGGTACGCCTGCCGTGGTCGCCGTACCGTCGGCGGGAGCGCGTTCGGCGGGGCCACGGTCAGCCGGTCCACGGTCGGCGAGAGGCTCGGGTTCGAGAAGCAACGACGTATCGGTGGTAAGGATTCGCTGGTGGAGCTGCTGGAGCGGCGGGGCCGGCTCGATGCCCAGTTCCTCGGCCAGACGGTGGTGCAATTCCCGGTATGCGGCCAGGGCGTCGGCCTGCCGGCCCGACCGGTAGAGCGCCAGCATGAGCTGGCTCCGCAGGGCTTCCCGGAGCGGATGCTCGGCCACCAGTGCCTCGAGTTCGTTCAGCACCGCCTCGTGGCGGCCGAGCCGCAAGCGCGCTTCGATACGGAGTTCCCGCGCCTGCGTGTGACTCGCCGCCAGGCGCACGGCCTCGGCCTCCACGGCGGGTGTCGGCGGCACGTCGGCGAACGGGGCGTCGCGCCACAGGTCCAGCGCTTCGTCGAGCCGGGCGGCGGCGGCCTCGGCCGAACCCCGGTCGAGTTCCTGACCACCCTGCTTGATGAGTTCGGCGAACCGGTGGGAATCGACCTCGTCCGGTTCCACGACCAGCCTGTACCCGTGGGCCCGGTAACCGTGCACATGAGTCACCAGCAGCTCACCCGACTCATCGCCCAGCGCGCGCCGCACGCGCGAGACATAGCCCTGCAGAAGCTTGTTCACGCTCTGCGGAGGCCGGGCGCCCCAGAGTTCCGCGACCAGCCGGTCGGTGGAGACCACCTGGTTGGCGTCGCACAGGAGCACTGCCAGGAGCATCCGCCACTTGGCGGGCGCAAGCGGAATCTCTTCGCCGTCGCGCCAGAGCCCGAGCGGCCCAAGTATCCGATACCGCATGTCACGCTCCGTAAGCCGTCACCCGGACCGACAGGGTCGGGCGCAGGCTCGTCGCCCGGTGGGGACACGGGCGTCGGCCAGCTAACCGGACGTGGCCAACCATCTTGTGTCCCTCTCCGGAGCAACGGGAACGCAGAATGTTGTGGATCACGAATTCTCGGGTCGAACTCCTGTCGTTGGCAAGGTGCACGCGTATCCGCGTGTGCCCGACGGCGGCAAATGGGGCCCGGCGGTCCCGGCGGCGGGCGCATCCGGCCGAACGGCGGGCAGAACGGCGCTGTCAGGGGCTCTTGAGGGCGGCGACGAAGACCTGCCACTGTTCCCGACCGGACCTGAGCTCCGGTCCGTCGGGATCCTTGCTGTCGCGCACATGGATGGTGTGCACGCCGTCCGCCACCTCGACACAATTGCCGCCGTTTCCCATGCTGTAGCTGCTCTTGCGCCAGGGCAGTTCAGTCGGATCCACGGTCCAATTCCTCTTTCAGGTCGCGTATGAAAACGCGCGAATCGTCTCGGGAGAGTGCTCTGGACTGGATCAGATTGAAGGCCAGCTTGTGCTGCTGGAGCTGTGCGGCGTCGACGCTCGTCTGCCCGCCTATGAACGTCTCCCCGTAGAGCACGTCCGGGCCCTCCCGGAATCCCATGAGGCGGAAGGGCGTCATGCCGCCGGGGTGTTCCCGGACGTTGAACGGGATCACCTGGAGGTGGACCTTGGGCAGGTCGGCGCGATCCAGCAGATGCCCGAGCTGCTCGCTCATGACGCGACTCCCGCCGATACTGCGGCGAAGGACGCCTTCGTCGAGCGTCACCATGACCTGGGGTGGCTCGCGCCTGGTGAGTATGCGTTGCCGGTCGATGCGGGCGGCCACGAACTGTTCGATCTGCAATTCCGGGGCGACCGGCTGGGCGGCGGTGAAGATGGCGCGCGCATACGCCTCCGTCTGCAAGAGGCCGGGGATGGCAACGGACTCGAATTCCTGAATGAAGCCGGCTCGCTGTTCCAGCTCGATGACATGCCAGAACCAGTCCGGATATGCCGACCGGATGAGCGACGGCCAGAGCTTCACCATCGCACCGTCGGTGCCGAGGACCCGGTCCACCCGTTGAGCAAAGTCGTACGAGGGCATCTCCTGAGCGTTCTCGATGCGCCCGACCATCGTCTCCGTGCAGTCCGCCCGCTCGGCGAATTCCGCCTGAGTGAGTCCCGCGGTGAGCCGATACCGGTGGACTTCACGGCCGAACCGGGACAGCAGTGATGAGACGCTCTCCGTGGACGTCGCCGGAATCTCGCTGCCCTCCTCCGAGATGAACGGCTGACCGCCATGAGGCAGCCAGGCGACGGTTCCGTCCGGCCCAGGTGCGGCCCACGCAATGGGCGTACGGCGCCACGGCGGCGACGTCTCCATCGTCCCCGCGGGCATGTGGCTGAGCAGACCCCAGGCGTACACATCCGGGCCGACGGCGGCGGACAGCGCCGCCTCGATGCAGGCGCGTGCGTTGTCCTCGCTCACGCACGTACCGCACGGTCCGTGCTGGTGCCGACTGTTGGAGACGTGGTGGATGTCCCACCGGTAGAGACTTCCGCGCCGCGAGTCGAACGCACCCTGGTCCTTGTCATTCGTCGCGCTGGTCACTGGCCCTCCCTCAAGATCGCCTGCTAAGGCGGTGATTACCCGTTCACCATGCCTGCGGGAGGGAGAGCAGCGGTATACCGGCGGTAAGACCTTGCTCCAGAGACAGCGCCCGACCGGGCTCAGGTCCCTGCCCCGCGCGACCGGTACGGGACTCGCCCGCCCGCCTGGGCTCATGCCTCTACCTTTGATCTTGCGCAGTGCTCAGTCCTTCAGGGCGGAATTGAAGTGCGTCTCAGGATTGCTCTGACCGGGGCGTGAGTACGGGTCCCCCGGGGTGATCGCCGACGTGCGCCTACTGAACCGGATGGAGTTCGTGGCCGAGACCCTGCGTGCCGCGCTGGAGGCTCTTCCCGCTGCCGCACCGGACTGGCTGGAGCAGACCATGGCGGAGCGGGAGACGGACTGGCACACGCACGCCGCAGCCGTTACCGCACCGCAGCCGCCACCCTCCCCGGACACTACCTCGCCGCCACCGCCGTCAACCTCATCCGCATCGACGCCTGGCGACAAGGCCACCGCCCCGAAGCCACGCGCACCACCCACCCGTGCCGACTCCTCATCCACCCCTCGAAAATGAGAGATCAGCAACGGGGTCCTTCAGCCACAACGGGGTCGTTCAGCCAAGAGAGCACTTCAACACCACTGTGCCGCGAAGATCATCGAGGCGGTCGTGGCGGATCCCCGCCACCGTCGAGAGCGACGGTGCACCACGTGGTCTTTCCGCCGTGTGACTCCCGTCGCGAACCCCAGGCCGATGCGATGGCCTGAACCAGGAACATCCCGCGCCCCTGCTCGTCCCCGGGCCCCGACTGCCGGACCGCCGGGCGTGCCGATGAGGCGTCAGTGACCTCCAGGAGCAGTCTGTCACCGACTTGCATGAGGTTCACCGTGATCGACGCGCTGGGCCCGTGCATGACGGCGTTGCCGACCAGTTCGCTGGTGAGCAGCACGCTGTCGTCGATGACCTGGGGCGGGCAGCCCCATGAGGAGAGGGCCGCACGCACGGCCCCGCGGACTCCGCCCACCTCTGCCGACACCGGATACACGTGGAGGTGCAGGTGCCGGCCGAAGGCGAGGTTGCAGTCCGAACAGGCGAAGCTCCGTCCGCTCGCCGTGCCGGCATCGGGGTCGGCGGTTCTCCGCGGCGGCGCATCGTCGCGGTCACCGTGGACGAGGGGCGCGGTCGGCCAGTGCTCAAGGGGCTCCCGGTCGAAGGGCGCGGAGCAGGGGCGGTGGGCTGCCCGGGGGCGCGGGTCAATATCTGTCATGTCGAGTCCAAGTGCCGGGGTGGATGAGGTGCGGTCGATGGAACGTCCACGTGGTCGGCCGTCTGCTCTCGGCGGGTCGGAGGCGGCGACGGAGCGACGGCCTCATGGGAGCGGGGCAGCCGTCGGCCGCCCACGCGCTCCACGCAGGTGCGCGACCGACGCATGAGAGCGTCGGCCCGGTGCGTGTGGTCCGGAGGGCACGAGGGAGACTGCCAGCGTCGTCGGGAAGGGCGGTGCGGGTCACTACGTGCGTTTCCAGGCATGGATGGCCCTCCCCATTGAGGTGGGTGCCGCTTACCGGCAGCTTGTATCCGGGCACCTTGCAGGACGCGAGGAGAGCGGTGGTATATCGGCAGTAAGCGACCAACGGCTCGATGCTGCTGTTACCGCAGCCTCCGCCACATCTCCGAGGCGACCACCCTGCATGAGGCCCACCGGTCGAGGGCGCGGTCGGCCCATGCCCCGCGTGTCACCTTCACGAACATTGGCTGCCCCGTCATGCCCAACGTGCTGATGGGCCGACGCACGCGGTGGTCGCGTCGTGACACCCATTCATGGCCGCGGGAGTTGTCGAGCATGACCTGGATACGCCAGGGCTCATCCGGTCCGGGCCGGCACCAGATGTCGTGAACACCAACGGGCAGGACCTCCCCCGGTGCCCACGGGCGCAAGCTGCCCGGCGGATCAACCGCCCAGCCGGCCAGGATCTGCTGGGCTACGAGCTGGTCACGGCGCAGCAGGACGTCGATGTCGCCGCGGCTCCTGATGCGGTGACCCACCGCAAGCTCGATCGCGATGCCTCCGGCCACCCACCAAGTGAAGCTGTCGTCGACGGGCCGCCCTTGTGGGGGCGACGAGTTGAGGTAGCCAGCGATTCTGTCGTGCACGGCATGGTCGGAACAATCGTCCTCGTACAAAGCTGTGCGGCCGGCATGGCTGAACCATGCGGCGGGACGCCACCGGCGGCCTTTCGCATGAGCCCATACGAATGATTCACCAGCCGCCACAGGGTGAACGGTGCAAGCCGTCTCCCGCGCCGACGACAGCTGCCGGCAAGCGGCTCCTAGCGTTGCTCTTGTGTCGATGAGCCATGCCTTTGTGAACCTGAAACCCGGAGTGGGAAAGACGACCAGCGCAGTCTGGCTGGCTCACGCGCTTCACGAGTCGGGCATCCAACCGCTGCTCGTGGACAGTGACCCCGCCTCCTCCGCGCTGCGCTGGAGCGAACTGGCAGGCGGCTTCCCGTTTCCTGTGATCGCCCTTCCGGTGGGCGACGTACACCGGCGGGTGAACGACTTCCTCGGCAACCGGCAGGCTGTGGTCTTCGACGCCCCGCAACTGGAGGACCACGCCCACATCGCCCGGAGCATCATGAGATACGCGAGCGAGTGGATCGTGCCGGTCACCCCAGCCCCCATTGAGCTGGACCGCATGGCCCCCATCAACAGCGAAATGGGCGACGTGCAGTCCCTGCGCGCCCGGCCTGCCCGTGCCGCCGTCCTGCTCAACCGCACCAACCGTCCCGACGCCACGCGCACCGGTCCCGACGCCGATGCACGCGAAGCTCTCACCGAACGGGGCTTCGACGTACTGTCCACCCACATCCCCCGGCTCGACCTGTACGCCCAGTCATTCGGCAGCCCCATCGACGTCAAAGGCTCCGCATACATGGACCTCGCGGACGAACTCATCAAGCGTCAGGACACAGTGTGAATCAGCGCAGGAACACCTACCGAGCCGCACTGCAACGCGAACCGGACGCCACCGCACCCCGTCATCACTCCAAGGTCACCCAGCTGCACACCCGATACGTCCGGGTGACCATCGAGCTCGACCCCGCCCTGTCACGCGATCTGACCCGCTGGGCGGGACCGCCGCTTGCCGCGCTCCTGCGCGCCGGCGCCGCTGTCCTGCGCCCCCTCAAAGGCACCCCGCAATAAGACTGTCCTCCGGACCGCCATGATTCCGCGCGTGGCCTCTTGGGCTGCGGCAACCCGGTCCGACGAGCGGGCCCACCGTCTTTCACCCCACCGTGGCCATCGCAGTACTACGTCTGTGACCTGACTCCTGACGCCCCGGGAGAGGGCGTGGTGCCCAGTCTCACCGGATGAGCCGATCGCCTCAATCTCGATCATCCACGCGGGGTCGGCGAGTGAGGACACCTCGACGAACGACTCCGCGAGGTGAGGCTTGTCCGGGAAGTGTTCCGCGCGCAGCCTGTCGAAGACGTCCAGTTGCGCGATGTCGGTGACGAACACGGTGGCCTTCACCACGTCAGCGAGACTGGAGCCCGCGTTCGTCAGCACCGTCGACAGATTCGCGAGCGCCAGACGGCCTTGAGTCTCGAAGTCCCCAGCTCCGACCGTGGCCCCTTCGCCGTCGATCGGGGCCTGTCCCGAGGTGAAGACCAAGTTCCCGACCCGGATGCCGAGCGAGATACCGGCCGACTCGTACCAGTCGGGTTCAGCGGAGACACGCACACGCTCGACGGCAAGCTGTGAAACGGACACGCTGCTGACACTCCCTCAAAGCGGCCCATACGAAGCCGAATGACCGCGATCGCCACCCGACATGATCCATACACGACAGCCACCGGATGCCCAGATCCATTCCCAACGGCCTTGAGTCCGCTATGGGCCCGTGACGTTCAGCAAGCCGGTCGCACCGTGGCAGACCGTCGACACGATGCGACCGGTCTCGTAGAACTGGGCCATCAGGCTTGCCAGTTCTGACTCTGCGGGAAGTCGACCATGACTCCGTGGCCACCGGTCAAGTAGCTGGTGGCTCCGGGCGGTGGGTGTGCGGCGGCCGGCGTGGAGTGGGTGTGCGGCGGCTGGCCACCGCTGTCGGCTTCAGGCGGTGTCGCCGGGGGTGAAGGTGACGGGCAGTTGTTCGGGGCCGCGCAGGCCGCCCGAGCGCCATCGCAGTGCGTCGGGCGGCACGGCCAGGCTGAGGTGGGGCAGGCGGCGCAGGGCGGTTCCGATGGCGATCTGGCCCTCGAGCCGGGCCAGCGGCGCTCCCAGGCAGTAGTGGATGCCGTGTCCGAAGGCGAGGTGTGCGTTGTCCTGCCGGGTGATGTCCAGGCGGTCGGGGTCCGGGAATTGCGCCGGGTCGCGGTCGGCGATGGCGGAGGCGACCAGCACGGTCGCTCCGCGGGGGATGCTCACTCCGGCGATGGTGACGTCCTCGCGCGCGAACCGGGCGATGCCGGGGTTGACCGGTCCGTCGTAGCGCAGGAACTCCTCGATCGCAGCGGGCAGCAGGCCGGGATCATCCCGCAGCTGGTGCAGCTGGTCGGGGTGGGCGAGCAGGTGGGCGATGCCGGTGCCGATCAGGTTGACCGTGGTGATGTATCCGGCCACCAGCAGCAGGAAAGCCATGGCGATCAGCTCGTCCTCGTCCAGCCGGTGTTCCTCGTCGCGGGTGGTGATCAGCGCGCTGAGCAGGTCGTTGCCGGGGTGGGCCCGCTTGTTTTCAAGGAGTCCGGTCAGGTAGGAGCGCATCTGCTGCCACGCCCGGTCGATCCGGGCCGGGTCCGGGGGCTCGGCTCCCTGGAGGATCATGTCGTCGGTCCACCGCTGGAAGTCGTGCCGGTCGGTGGCGGGTACTCCGAGCAGTTCGCCGATGACCGTGACGGGCAGCGGGAGCGCGAAGTCCTCGATGAGATCGGCCTTGCCGGCGGGCACGACCTCATCGAGCAGCTGGTCGGTGATCTCCTGGATACGGGGGCGCAGTTCGGCAACTCTGCGGGCGGTGAACGCCTTGGAGACCAGGCGGCGCAGGCGGGTGTGGTCGGGCGGGTCGCAGCGGAGCATGGTGCGCAGCATCGACTCGCGCTCCGTGGCGGGCAGCCGCTCCAGGAGCCGGGGGTCCGAGGCGTCGCGGACGTCGCTGCTCAGCCGTGGGTCGGACAGGGCGGCGAGGCCGTCTTCGTAGCGGGTGACCAGCCATGCCTCAAGACCGCCGGCGATGACGGCCCGCCGTACCGGGCCGTCATCGCGCAAGCGCCGGTAAAACGGGAAGGGATCCGCTGCGAAGGCCGGATCGGTGTAGGGCAGAAGGACCGGGTGCTCGTTCATCGGGCCTCCAAGGGGGCGTCTCGAACCCACACGGCGAAAATGTTCGCCTTTGAGGGTATACGCCCTATTGGTTCTGGTCGTGGATGTCACTGAGGGGAAGGACTGCGATGGAGCGGACAACGTGCTGCGTGGTGGGCGGCGGCCCGGCGGGCATGGTGTTCGGCCTGCTGCTGGCGCGGGCCGGCGTGGCCGTCACGGTCCTGGAAAAGCACGGCGACTTTCTGCGGGACTTCCGCGGCGACACGGTCCATCCCTCGACCCTGGCACTGCTGGACGACCTCGGCCTGGCCGAGCGTTTCGCCCGCCTCGAGCAGCGCCGGGTGACCCGGGTCCAGCTGCCGCTCGGCACGGACGGTGCGCTGATCACCGTCTCGGACATCAGCGCGCTGCCGGGCCCGTACAACTACGTGGCGATGGTGCCGCAGTGGGACCTGCTCGACCTGCTGGCCGACGAGGCCCGCAAGGAACCGTCCTTCTCGCTGCGGATGAACACCGAAGCGACGTCCCTGCTGGTGGAGCGCGGACGGGTCACCGGGGTGCGGTACCGCATGTCCGACGGTCGCAGCGGCGAACTGCGGGCCACCCTCACAGTGGCCTGCGACGGACGGACCTCTCTGGTCCGCTCGCGGCCCGAACTGGGGCTGCGGCAGTTCACGTGCCCTATGGACGCCTGGTGGTTCCGGCTGCCGCGCCACGACAGCGACCCGCACGGGCTGGTGGGAGGCGTCGGCAACCGCTTCCTCACCGCGATGATCGACCGTGGCGAGTACTGGCAGTGCGCCGCACTGATCGCCAAAGGCAGCAACGCCGAACGCCGCGCCGCCGGCCTCGAGCAGTTCATGGCCGACTTCTCCGCCGCCGTGCCCTGGCTCGGCAACCGGGCGCATGCCCTGCGGTCGTGGGACGAGGTGAAGATGCTCGACGTACGGCTCGACCGCCTTCGGCGCTGGCACCGTCCGGGACTGCTGTGCATCGGCGACGCGGCACACGCCATGTCACCGGTCTTCGGCATCGGCATCAACCTCGCCGTCGAAGACGCGGTCGCCGCAGCCCGCCATCTGGTCGAACCACTCCGCAAGGGGGTGGTCGGCCTGCGGGACGTCCGCGCCATCCAGCGGCGCCGGTGGCCCACCACGGCATTGACGCAGGCACTGCAGCGGTTCGCGCACGCCCGGGTCATCGCGCCGGTACTGGCCGGACGCCCGCCCTTCGGCAATACGAGGCGGGCACAGCGCATGAGCAACCTGCTTACCACCTCACCGTGGCTCAAACGCGTACCGGCGTACTTCATCGGCTATGGCGCCCTGCGCGAACGCCCACCCGCCGAATCAGTACGGTGAACCGCCCGCACGGCTTTGCGAGGCGGTCCCTGGGTGGGCGGTGTGAACCTTGCGCCGGACCGCGCAGGAAGGGGGCCGTCGATATCATCACGGCGATCGAGAAAGGTCAGTGAAGATTGCCGAAGGTGCACACTTGACTCCGATCCGCTTATCTTCGGATCACGGCGATTACAGTTCTGCGGAACAGTTCATCGACCACGCCCAGCAGGTGAACATCATTCAAGGTTTCGCAGCGCCTTGGCCATCGTTCGCGAACCGCCTGGATCCTCCGAATACCCAGTGGCGCGATGTAAGCAATGGCCACCGACGCGAAGGCGTACGTGCCATTGCAACGGTTGTCACAGCAAGCCCGGCATGCCGGCGTGTCTGCTCGTGGCTTCCGCCTGGCGGTGACGGGCGGCGGGACGGGCGGTCACCCCCCTGACCGCTCGCCCGGCGCCGCCACTCCTCACCACCAGGCGTCACACCGTCAGTTGGTCAACCATGCGGCCGTCCTTCACCTGGGAGCGGAGAAGGTCTTTACGGACCTTTCCGGTGGCGTTGCGCGGCAGTTCTGTCACCAGTTCGAGCCGACTGGGCTGGTACCACTCGGTCATGCCGCGGGCTGTCAGGAACTCCCGCAGACCGGCCAGAGTGGGTGTGGCCGCACCGGGAACGACGACCGCGCAGGCGAGTTCATTGCCCCGGTCATCCAGGTAGCCGACGAGGGCGACATCATGGACATCGGAGTGCGCGAGCAGCTCCGTCTCGACGTCATTGATCGGGATCATGAAGGAGCCGCCGATACGGTCCGCGGTCCGGCCGATGATGCGCAGGCCCCCTCGACCGTCCGGAATCGCCAGGTCACCGGTGTCATACCAGCCGTCGTCCACGTCGGCCGTCACCCGCAGTCGACCGCTGTCCCGGCCGAAAGTCGCCAGGCACACACCGCCACCACGGACGAAGAGCCGGGCCGGCTGCTCGGCGGTGAGCGGGGTGTCGGTGTCGGACCGGAAGTCGAGTTCCAGTCCGGCTCCTGGTTTGCCGTCGCTCTGCGAGCCCCACAGCGGCGGATCGTCACGGCGGGTCCAGGTGTGACCGGGTACCTCGGTCATTCCCCAAAGGGTTCGCAGCGGCACCCCCCAGGTCTGCGGAACAGAGGCAACCAACTGGCCGGGAACCGTGGTGGCGCCACTGAGCACCATGCGCGGCGAGAGCGCCGACCGGGGCTCCACCTGGGCAGCGGTGACAAGCGCGGTGACGAACGGCGGTGCTCCCGCCAGGACGGTGGTCTCGCTCTCGGCGACGATGTCCAGCGCACCCTTGGGGTCCCAGACGTCGGACAGCACGGAGGCGCCACCGACCAGCAGCGGGATCATGATGTTGTACATCAACCCGAAGATATGGGTCAGTGCCTGGGTGGTGAAGAACCGGTCTCGGGTGTCCAGCCCCTCCGCGTGGGCTATCGCCGAGGCTCCGGCGTAGAGCGTGTTGAAGGTGTGCAGCACGCCCTTGGGCTCGCCGGAGGTTCCTGAGGTGAACAGGACCACGGCCACCCGGTCCGGGTCTTCGGCGGGCACCCCCGGAAGCGTCCCGGGCTGTCGCTCCCGCGGTGTGTCCTCGAAGTGGCGGCCGAAGTTCACCACGTCCTCGGAGGTATTGCCCCCGCTGATGACCACTCGGTGCCGCAGCTTCGGCAGGCGGGGCGCCATCTCGGCCACCGCGTCCGCGTACCGCACGTCACCCCACTGGTCGACCGTGACGCACACGCCGGCGTCCAGTCGCGACAGGATGCGTTCCAGCTCGCGTGGGCCGATGGACATCATGACGGGTGCGACGACCGCCCCGACTCGTGCGCAGGCCAGCAGCAGCGCGCTTACCTCCCACCAGTTGGGCAACTGCATCGCGACGACCTGCCCTGGCCCGACGTTGAGCTCATGCAGCGCCGCGGCGAACCGCTCGACGTAGTCGCCGAATTCCCGGTACGTAAGTCGGCGCACGCCCGTTCCGGCACGGTAAGCGATCACCGCGATGGCTTCCGGTGTTTCGTCTCGCCACTTCTGCAAGTCCGCCAGCGGGCCTTCGTTCCGCCAGACCCCCGCGGCGCGATATTTCCGTACCGCGTCCTCACTGGGCCTCAGTTCGGACAAGATCATCTTTACACTCCCCATCTCGCAGCCCCGCCCGCCGACGATCTAATGTGATTCCTCGGCCAATCAATTCCGGGCCGGGCTTGATGAACCTTCTATTCCGCCCTGCGGAGCTTGCCGGCGCCCGCCGCCGCTACACCAAGCAGCGCCCGTCGTAAGGCCGGTTGGAGGGCCGCCTCAGACAGGTCGGCGACCGCCTCGTAGGCATCGTCTATGGATGCCTCAAACCCCGAAACCTCCACGCCGAAGCGACCGCCTTGGTCACATCACGCCCATCCCGCACCGCTTGACATCAAGCGTCATTGCGGTCAACTGGCCATGACCTCGCGGCGGAGGGAGCCGTCGATGAGCAGCTTGGCGATCTGCTGGAACTCTTCGTCCAAGGGGCGATCCTCTTGGACGAAGGGGACGGTGCTGCGCAGGTAGGTGTGGGCACGGGCGGTGAGGGGGCCGAGCCTGTCCGCGCCGATGATGTCCGCGGCCTGGCAGAGTGCCACCAGGTGGATCGCGGTGACCTCGCTGATCAGGTGGACGGCAGTCCTGGCGTGCCGGGCGGCGATGGTGCCCATGCTGACCTTGTCCTGGTTGTGCGCCTCGGTCGACCGGGAGAAGGAGCTGACCGGCATGGTCAGATGGAGTGCTTCAGCGGTCAGAGCGGAGGACGCGATCTGCGCGCCCTTGAAGCCGTGGTGCAGTCCGGCCGCCGGATCGGCGGCCTCGACCGGGGCGATGAGGTTCGCCGGAAGCCCCAGGTTGAACTTCGGGTCCACCAGCAGCTGGACCTGTCGGTCCAGGAGGTCACCCACACTGGCAACAGTGGCGGCCAGCGCACCGGCGGCCTGGGCCACATGGCCGCCGTAGAAGTTGCCGCTGTTGTGGACGCTGAACGACTCTGCGTCGAAGAGTGGGTTGTCGTTGGAGGAGTTGATCTCGTTGGTGATCCACTGCTCGGTCCACTGCAGGGTGTCGCGCAGCACGCCGATCACGTGGGGGGCGCAACGGATGGAGTAGGGGTCCTGGATACCGCGTTCGAGTTCCAGGTAGGTGGCGCCCTCACTTATGCCGTCTCCCCGGAGATCGGCGTCCGTGCCGATCAGGGCGGATCCTTCAAGGATCTGCCGGATGTTCTCGGCACTGGTCATCTGGCCCGGATGCGGCTTGTTGATGTGCGGGAACGCGGTGAACTGGTCCCTGCTGCTCCTGCGCACCTCGGCAGCCAGTGCCGTGCACAGTTCGGCACACCAGGCGAGTTCGCGTGCCTCGGTGAACGCCAGTGTCAGATAGGCGGACATGAAAGAAGTACCGTTGACCAGGGCGAGGCCTTCCTTGGCCTGCAGTTCCACCGGCTGCAGACCAGCCGCGCGCAGGGCCTCGGCGGCCGGCATCCGCTCACCCCGATAGGTGACGGCGCCTTCGCCGGTGAGCGACGCCGCCAAGTAGCTCAGCGGGGCCAGGTCGCCGCTGGCACCCACCGAGCCCCGCTCCGGGATCTGCGGCAGGATGCCGTGGCGCAGCATGTCCAGAATGAGGCGGATAGGCTCCTGCCGGATGGCGGAGTGACCTCGGGCGGCACTGTTGGCACGTATCACCATGGTCGCGCGAATGACTTCCTCAGGTGCCACCGGCCCGGTGCCCACACGCAGGAACCGCAGCAGATTCCGCTGCAGAGCCACCGTCTTCTCGGGGCTGATCTGCCGGCTGCTGCTGTCACCGAAGCCCGTGGTGACGCCATAGATGGGTATCCCCGATGCGATGAGGTCATCCTTGACCTGAAGGGACTTCTTCATACGCAGGACCGCGTCTTCCGCCAGGTCCAGCCTCGCCCCTTCCCTCATCGTGGAAAGCCTGTAGACCTCATCCATGCCCAGATTGTGACCGTCGAGGTGGAGTTCAGGCATCTCGACCGGAGAGGCGTTGTGCATCATGGTCCTCTTTCACTGTGCAAGAAATACGGATTCCGTGTAACAGCGGGCACGACGGGAGTTTGAGCACGGGACCCTCGCGAGGGCAGGAAAGGTCCCCACTGCGGAGACTCGTCCGTCGTCGTTGGCGGTCAGCGTGGCCCACCAAACGCACCGGTGGGCTGGAGGGCCACGTACCCCTGGGTGGCACCGTCAACGGGCCTTTACGTGAGCACGATTCCAGGGGCAGTCACTCGGAAACTCCTCTTCGGCCGGCATGAATGCCCTCGCGCCGTCCACCGGAATCGACGAGCATCCATGACACCCTCTCTGCGCCCCGAGCGGGCGCAGGTTGAAGGTGCGCCTACACCGCGGTGGGCGCGGGCCACCGCACCGTGCCGCAACATGACACCTCGCTGTGCCATACATGCAGGCTGGCGGATCCAGCTTCTCCTTGGCTCGATACGATGGCGACCTGATTCGGGCTGACCCGAAGAACGACATTCCGAAAGGATTCCGCCCAGACCGCCATGGCCTACCGCATACACTTCACGGTTCAGGATCTGGCCCGGACACGTGTAGCCGAGGCGCCGATGCCGCTGCATGAGCTGGAACTTGCGGCGCGAGCCCTGCAAAGCCGCAGTCAGCCGGCCCGGCTCGACGCCTGGCGACACCGTGCTCGCACACAGCTGTCTGCCCAAGCCCGCATGGCCCTGGCCCTGATGCCGACCGTGGGATCCTCACCCAACTTCCTCAGCCCCACGAAAGCGGGCACTATCGAGGAACTCCTGGAACAGGTACGCGCCACACCTCGCGAACGCGTCAGGTCGGATGTACTTGAAACAGCACTGCATCACCCTTCCTTGCCCGCGTGGGCACGCGACCTAGCAGACGATCCATCTCTGTTTGCCGAGCTCTGCACGGGGCTCGGCCATCTCCACACCTTCCTGCTGGCCCCACATTGGACCCAATTCACGGAACACCTGGCAGTCGACCAAGCCCTGCGCCTACAGCACATACTCACCGGCGGCGTCGATCAGCTGCTGACCCAGGCCAACCCCCGGTGGATGCGATGGAATCCGCCAGTTCTGGAAGTCCGAATGGCAAACGGAGCCGAGCGTGACCTCTACCTGGAGGGGCAAGGCATCCTCCTCATTCCGTCAATATTCGGCACACGCACCATAGTCACCGACAGCCAGCCCGTGTCCGTGAGCTATCCCGCCTCCCAGGACCAGCACCCCCATGAGCTCACCGCCCCTGCTTCCGCGCCTGGCCACAGGCGCTCCCCCGGTGTGTCGACGCTTCTAGGGCGGACGCGCACTGTGGTGCTGACCACCATCGCAGAGCACCAAGGCTGCTCCACCAAGGAATTGGCCGCTCGTGCAGGTATCGCAGCCGCAAGCGCCAGCGAACACGCAACCATTCTCCGCGAAGCCGGACTGATCCGCTCCCTCCGCCACCGAAACTCCGTGCGTCACAGCCTCACCCCCCTCGGCCAGGCACTCCTCGACACACCAGGGGCAGGCTGAGACCCCAGGGAGCTCTCGCCCATAACTCCCTGGTTTGCAGGGCTGTTGGTCCATCGCAGCAGGTGGAGTTGCTCCAGCCCAAAGGACACGGGCGAGCTTGCGTTCCATGCAGCAGCGTGCGCGCGGGCAGCTGATCAAAAGCTCCTGCTGTGCGTCACGACGTGTGCGGAAGACCGTGCGGACCGATGAGCTCCGTCTCCGGGAAGGCGAAGAAGCTCTCGATCACTGCGCCGTCGAAGCAGGTGCCGGTCCGGGCGGCGGACGGGCGGATGCCCGCCTGCCTGCAGCGTTGTCCGAACAACGCGGGCTACCGCACCATCACCGTGCGCCCTGACGCCCGTACAGGAGTGGACTGGGCACGTACGTCGATCCGGACAATGAGGGGCAGGGCTTCGGTCGACTGGGCCCGCTCCGGGGACCGTCTGCGTCTCACGGTCGAGGTGCCGGTGGGCGCGAAGGCCGAAGTCCATGTGCCAGCAGCCCAGCGGCACAACACGGCCGCGCCGCACGGGGCGGAGTTCGTGCGGTCAGAGCCCGGCCAAGTTGTCTACCGCGTGCCACATGGCACGTGGGAGTTCGCCGCGATGGCCGAGTCTGGCTGACCGTACGCGGGCAGAACGCAGCCGGGACACCAGACAGTTGCTCCGGGCCGTCCGGTGCCGGTCCGCGGCACCGGACGGCCAACCCATCACTGCCTCGAAGCCCAGCACGTCATGCCGGTGCCCGGACGCGATGTTCCCCCGGTGCTTGGACGGAGCAATGTGCAGCGTCAGTTGGGTCACCGCTGGTCTTTGGCTGCAGGATCCGCTGGCGATCGCGCATCCCCCAGGGGCAAGTTCACGTAATTCCCCAGGCCCTGGCCTCCGGCGGGGGCTAGGTTGGCCAGCGTGAGCTTGCTGGGGCGGAGGTATCGATATGTGGGGCCGCCTGATCTGCGGGCCCTTGTCCGGCCGGAGGCTGAGGGCCGAAGTATCCACTCGGCGGCGGACTTCGTCGACTGGGCTTCGGCTCTGGCAGCGGTGGAGCTGGCCGAGCCTTTCACGTTCGTTGTCGACTCGGCGGGTGTGCTGCGGCTCGCGCCGCGCCGGAGCGAGCACGTGGTGTGTGCTGGTGGTGGCCCCGTTCTGGGTGCTGGGGAGATGAGTTTCCGCAAGGAGTCCGGGCAGTGGGTGGTCGGTGAGGTGAGTAACCAGTCGACGGGATACTGCCCGGACATCAGCTCGTGGTCGGCCGTCGCGGGCGCTCTGGACGCAGCCGGGATCGAGCATCCTCCCGGCTTCACCTGCGAGGTGGTGTTCCGGCGCTGTCCCGCCTGCGGTCAGCTGAACATCGTTCGGGAGGAGGACTTCATCTGCGCCCTCTGCGATGAGGCACTGCCGCGGGAATGGAACGTGGACGGGGCCGGGGCCGGGCTTTAGCGCACCGGGGATTTGGGCGGGCCCTCCGGTGCGGCCCTTGGGGCGCTTGTTCGGGCGTTGACTTGCTCCTCGCCCTGATGGGCGAGGATTCTGGCCTTCTCGATCGTTGCTGTGCCGCTACGCGGCACGGGGTTCGGTCGGGAGTCCGTGGCTTCCTGTTTCTTCGCGCTGTGCCGGGATTGCTCCTGGTCTTACCGGCGCTCCGCAGGCTGATACCGCCAGTCCGGCGGCCGTTTTCACGTTGAGTGCGGCGTTGTGGTCGCGGTCGTGGACGGTGCCGCAGGCGGTACAGGTCCATTCCCGGACGTCGAGGGGTTTGGGTCCGTCCTTGACGCCGCAGGTGGAGCAGGTCTGGGAGGTCGGCTCGAACCGGCCGATCTTGACCAGGGTGCGGCCGTACCGTTCTGCTTTGTACTCCAGCATGCTGATGAACGATGCCCATCCGGCGTCGTGCACGGACTTGGCCAGCTTCGTGCGGGCCAGTCCCGCCACCGACAGGTCCTCCACGCCGATCCCTTGGTTCTCGCAGATCAGCTTCGTGGAGAGCTGGTGGTGGAACTCGCGGCGTGCGTCGGTGGCCCTGGCGTGGGCGCGGGCGACCTTGAGGCGGGCCTTGGCCCGGTTCTTGGATCCCTTCTGCTTGCGGGACAGCTCCCGCTGGGCCTTCTTCAGCTTCTTCTCCGTGCGGCGCAGAAACCGAGGGGAGTCGATCTTCGTGCCGTCGGACAGGACCGCGAAGTGGGTCAGGCCGAGATCGATGCCGATGGTGTGCTGGGTTTCGGGCATCCGTGTCGCGTCGGCGGCGGGGTCGGTGTCGATGACGAAGGAGGCGAAGTACCGTCCGGCCGCGTCCTTGATGACGGTGACGGAGGTGGGGGTGGCGGGCAGTGTGCGGGACCACTTCACCTTGACCGCGCCGATCTTCGGCAGGTTCAGACGGCCGTTGTCGGTGATGTTCCAGCGGGCGTTGGCGGTGAAGCGGATCGACTGCCGGGCGTCCTTGCGGGACTTGAAGCGGGGTGGGCCGGTCCTGGGGCCTTTGCGGGTGCCCTTGAGGGAGGCGAAGAAGTTGCGGTATGCGGTCTCGGCGTCCCGCAGGGACTGCTGGAGCACCACCGCGGAGACCTCGCCCAGCCAGGACCGCCCGGTGGTCCGCTTGGCCTCGGTGATCAGGCGCGTGGACAGCTCCCCGGCCTTCGGGAACGGCTGCCCGGCTTTACGGGCGTCTTCACGGGCACGCACCGCGTCGTTGAACACGACACGGGCGCACCCGAACGCCTTCGCCAACGCGGTGCGTTGGCCGGGATCCGGGTACAGGCGAAAGCTGTACCTGAGCTGCATGACCGTCACCCTACATACTTGGGTTATGGGTGAGATGCAGGAGATCAGAACTGGCCGGCACTGTGCTTTCGTGATGCATGTGCACTTGGTTTTCGTGACCAAGTTCCGGCACAAGGTGTTCACTGACGCTCATCTGACACGCATGGAGGAGATCATGCAGTCGGTCTGCGGCGACTTCGAGTGCGAGCTGGTGGAGTTCAACGGCGAGGACAACCACGTCCACCTGCTGGTGAACTTCCCGCCCAAGGTCGCCGTGACCAAGCTGGTCAACTCCCTCAAGGGTGTCTCCTCCCGCCGCCTGCGCCAGGAGTTCCCCGACCTGGTGCGCCACTACTGGCGGGCCAACAAGCTCTGGTCCGGGTCTTACTTCGCCGGAACCGTCGGCGGCGCCCCGCTCTCCGTGGTCCGGCAGTACATCGAACAGCAGAACCGGCCGGTGTGAGCACTGCCCGGCTCCGCCGGGAGAAGCACTCGCGAAGCTCCGCGCCGCAGGCGAAGCACTGCGGTGTCCGGCGCTGCCGGACCTGAGTCTGCGACGCTCCGCGTCGCCACTGTCAGATTCGCTTCACCACCGGCCTGAAGGCCGATGCACTGCGAATGAATTCCGGTAGCCGTCTACTACCGGCAGCTGTGACGCCTCCCGTCTGGGGCGTGGTTCACCCTCGCACCCGCCCCAGACGGGCATAACTGCCGACAAAGCCGACTTCCAACACGGCCTAGTAGGACTCCGTTAGGTCTTCCTCTTGGTCCTGTTTGGGGGCATGTTGGAGGTGTGGATGCACATGAAGTGAACCGTGCTCGGGCGAAGTTGGCGTTATTCGTGGCTGACGTGTTCGCGTCGGTGCCTCGCAAGGATCAGCGGGCGAAGAGTGACTGCTATCTGCGGGGGCTGATGCTGGACGGGCGGCGCAAGTCCGTCCAGGCCATGGCGGAGCGGCTGCCGGACGGCAACGAGCAGAACCTGCAGCAGTTCGTGAACCAGTCGACCTGGGATCCGCTGCCGGTGCGGCGGCGGATCGCGGAGCGGATGGTGCCGCAGATCGGTCCGGATGCCTGGGCGGTCGATGATGTGTCGTTTCCCAAGGACGGGAAGATGTCGGTGGCGGTCGCGCCTCAGTACTGCGGGGCGCTGGGCAAGCAGGCCAACTGCCAGGTCGCGGTGAGCGTGCACGCGGTCTCCGACACCGCGTCCTGTCCGCTGCAGTGGCGGTTGTTCGTGCCCCAGGAGTGGGCGCACGATGCCGGACGGCGGCAGAAGACCGGGATGCCGCTGGAGGTCGGGCACCGGGAGAAGTGGCGCCTGGCCCTGGACACCTTCGACGAGCTGGCCGGGTGGGGTCTGGTGCCGCCGGTGGTGGTGGCCGATGCCGGCTACGGTCAGAATGCCGACTTCCGCGACGGCCTGAGCGAGCGGGGCATCGGATATGTCGTGGCCATCCGTTCGGACGTGACCGTCCACCCGCACGACGCGCGGCCCACCGCCCCGGCGTGTTCCGGAAACGGCCGCAGGCCGCAGCCCCGCTACCGGCACAAGCCGTCCTCGGTGTCCGCGCTGGCGATGAGCCACGGACGGCAGTCGTTCACCAAGGTCACCTGGCGTGAAGGCTCCCGCGGGCCGATGCGCTCGCGCTTTCTGGCACTGCGGGCGCGGCCGGCCGGGGTCAGGGCCCGCCGTCTGGCCCAGGCCGCCGCCACCGCCGAACACGGCCACTGGGACGGTGTCCTGCCCGAAGTGACGCTGCTGGTCGAATGGCCAGACGGCGCCGAAGCACCCACCGACTACTGGCTCGCTGATCTGCCCGTCGGCACCCCGATCGCCGAGCTGGTCCGCCTGGCGAAGATCCGCTGGCGCATCGAGCACGACTACCGGGAACTCAAGTACGGCCTCGGCCTGGACCACTTCGAGGGCCGTTCCTGGGCGGGGTGGCATCACCACGTCACCCTGGTCACCGCCGCCCACGCATTCCTCACCGAACAGCGCCTGGCCCCAAAAGCCGTTACAGCGGACTCACCCTCTACCAGACCCTCGACGCCATCCAGGACCTGCTGAACTGCTGGACCGGCACCTGCACCACCTGCCACCGCCCCCTGCCTCGAACGTCTACCACCAGCCCAATCCCAAGAACCAGAGCAACCTAACGGAGTCCTACTAGTGCTGCGCGAGTTAAGTTGATTTGCAGTGCGCTCGCGCTTCAACTACTGAGACAGCCTGGCTGGATTGTGAGGGGCGTCCAAGCCGAATTGTCGTTCACCGCAATCCTGCTGCGCCCCCGGCGGCGGATGCAACCCGCCGGCCCTCGTCACTGGCCCACCCTTCCGTCGATGCACTCGCGCAACAGGTCGGCATGCCCGCAGTGACGGGCATACTCCTCGACTCTGTGCACCATCAGCTCCCGAACTGCGATCCCGTCCTTCCCCACACGCTCGCTCAGATCCGGGTGCTCGGCCAGCGCGGCGTCGGTCGCGGCCTGCTCGCGCGCCAGATCGGAGTACGCGGCGTCGACCTCGGCCTGCTCGGCGACGGCTCCGTCGAAGTCCCCGTCATCGCCGTACAGCTTCGGCAACGGATCACCGTCGCTGATCCAGTTGCGCCAGTCCCGTTCCACCTCGGCGAGGTGCCGAAGCAGGCCGAGCAGCGACATCGTCGACGGCGGAACCGACCGACGGGCCAGTTGCTCCGCATCCAGGCCTTCGCACTTCATCCGCAGCGTCATGCGGTAGCCCGTCAGAAAGTCCAGCAGCGTCGCAAGCTCGCCGTCGGGACTGGCTCCTTCGCTGTGGCGGGGGTCGTTGTCCGGGTCAACCCACATGTCGGGGTAGACGGTTGCCTGGCTCCAACGTGCGGGTTGGTCACTCATGCGTGCCATGCTCGTCCGTGAGGCCCCATGCTCGCCAGCGCTTTTCGTTTGAAGTGTTCATTACGGATGGCGTTCTTGAGGATCTGGCGTGCACGCGCCGGTGACCTGGCCGGTGGCGATATCCAGGGCGGCGAACAGCAGCTCTCTCTTCACGCGCCGGCATCGCGCCTCGGGACAGCGGTCCGGCCCGGGTCATCAGCAGAGGCCGCCATTCGGACCACCGGCCGGACCCTTCCAGTGATAGCCGGACGACTCGCGAGCGGAGCACACGTCGCAGGGGTAGGGCGTCTCCGCAGCAGATGCCCCGGACTTGTGAGGAGAACAGCCGTGTACGCAGCCGTCAGACGATACGAAGGGGTGACCGACCCGGCCGAGGCAGGGCGTCGGGTGAACGAGAAATTCGTGCCGCTCATCCGTCAGATCCCCGGTCTCCTGGCCTACTACTGGGTCGACGCCGGGAACGGAGTCATGATCTCGACCAGCGTCTTCGAAAGCGAGGCGGGGGCCGAGGAATCGATCAAGAAAGCAGCGGTCTTTGTGCGGGACAACCTCGCTTCGCTCCTCCCCAACCCTCCGCAGGTCATGTCCGGCCAGGTCGTGGCTTCCGCCTAGGAAAGACGCTCAGGCCACCGAGCCGATACTGCGCGCCGCCGGGCCCGCCAGGGGGCGCGCCCGGCGAGCGGCGGCGGATGCAGCGGCAGCGCATCGAGGAGACGTGAACCGCCGGTGCCCTGTGCCTCGCGGGAGGATATCGGCACCCGGTACATCTTTCGAAAAGGCAGACGGGCACCCTCATATGACGCAGCTCGGCAGCTGGCAGGCGAAGCTGGCCACCACCAGTGCGCCCGCCTCGACGATCCTGATCCGCTTCTACGTCGGCGCTGTCTTCCTCTTCGAAGGCATCCAGAAATTCCTCTACCCCGACGACCTGGGCACCGGCCGGTTCGACAAGGCGGGCATCCCCGCGCCCGGCTTCTTCGCGCCCCTGGACGGGGTGTTCGAGATCGCCTGCGGGGCGCTGATCCTGGCAGGGCTCGCCGTCCGGCTCGCTGCCGTGCCGATGATCGTGAACATGATCGGCGCGCTGCTGATCACCAAGCTGCCGATCCTATGGGGCGATGCACCGCTGTTCGACGGCGAGTCCGGCTGGTGGGACTTCGTCCACGAGTCCCGCACCGACCTGGCCCAGCTGTGCGGCAGCCTGTTCCTGCTTCTTGTCGGCGCGGGCGCCTGGTCACTGGATGCGCGGCTTGCCCAGCAGCGGCAGTTGGAGGCTGCGAGCCGGTGCTGACGGAGCGTTCGTAAGTCAAACGTTCGCATGTCAGGCGTCGTCGCCGAGGATCTCGCGGGCCACGTCCCACGCCGGGCGCGTACGGCACGCTGGAACTTGGTGGGGCGGTCTTCAGGCAGCCTCAATCGCGCGCTCTTAAGCCTCAATCCACCGGGCCACCGGGCGCGGATGGAGTGTGGTGGGGTCTGCTCGGGGCCGTGCGTGTCGGGGCTGTTCCTCAGGGACAGCCCGGGCCCGTGCCGAGGCGGGTGCACCTGTCAGCTCCCGGTCGGCCGTTGCTGGTGTTGCGTCCCGCTCCGCCGTCGAGGCTGTCGTTGCCGTCGCCGCCGCCGAGGGTGTCGTCGCCCCTGCCGCCGGTGAGCTGGTCGTTGCCGGGCCCGCCGGACAGGGTGTCGTTGCCCGCACCACCGGTGAGACGGTCGTTGCCGGGCCCGCCCTCGATACGGTCATTGCCCGTACCGACCCGTAGTGCTTCGTTGCCGGTGCCTGCGCACACCAGGTCGTTCCCGCCGCTGCCTGCCACGGCGGTGCACTCCACGATGGCGGCAACATGGCCGTGCTCCAGGCTCTGATCCACGTTCAATGCCTCTCCTCATCACTCGCCAGACATCCACCGCGACAGGACCAGCGGATACGCCCCTGCCTGCGGCGAGAGGCAGTCACCAGACCCCACCGCAGCTCCCATCCCGGTAACACCACCACGGCCACCCCCGCCCCCCACGCCGCCCCAAACCCCCGACATTCCCCGACCGCCCACCCAGCCGCACCGCCGAAGCCCCTGGGCCCCCTGCCGCGCCCGAACTGACTCCCCGCCATCCCGGGCGCGCAGCGGCCGGGGCTCGTACAGCCCCGCTGCTGCCAGTTCGTCCGCCCCGGCGGCATCGGTATCCCGGGCGGCTGCCGGCCGATGACCGTGCTGCTCTGCGGGGCATCGTTTACGTGCTGTGCAAGAGCGTGACCCGGCGGGACGTTCCCGCGGAGCGGGTCGGCTGCGGTGGGGTGGGGTGACGGCTTGGCGGCGTCTGCGGGACTGGACCGAGGCCGGGGTATGGCCCCGCCTGCAAACGACTCCGCATCCGCTACGAGATACGCGCCGACCTCCACCTCGCCTTGCTCCAACTCGCCTGCAGCGTCGTCTGCTTGAGACGCCTCAAAACCTCATTCTGAAACGATCAGTTATTCGCCGCGGTCAGCTGGTGCGGCGCGATTTGGTCAGAGCCAGCCCGCCGAGGGCCGTGCCGATCAGTCCCACCAGCATGGCCACGTAGGCCCCGCCCAGCCCATTGCCGGTGCCGATACCGCCGTCGGCGGTGGCCGCGACCAGCCCACCGAGGGCCATGCTGATCAACCCCGCCACCATGGCCGCCATGGCCCCGAATGACCCGTGGGCAGTGCCCAGACGGCCGGCGGGGCGGGCCAGCGCCAGCACGGCGATGACCACGCCGGCCAGCCCCACCAGCGCGCCCGTGCTGGCCCCGAGTCGCCCGAGACTGAAGTCGTGGAAACTGGCGGCGACCGGCTGG
Source organism: Streptomyces dengpaensis (assembly GCF_002946835.1). Taxonomy (NCBI): domain Bacteria; kingdom Bacillati; phylum Actinomycetota; class Actinomycetes; order Kitasatosporales; family Streptomycetaceae; genus Streptomyces; species Streptomyces dengpaensis. The sequence continues at coordinate 8,244,305 of NZ_CP026652.1, read as the reverse complement.
ACCGAGGCGTGCGCGGCCACCGGTGCGGCAGGCTCGATACCACCCAACAGAGCGGCGGCGGCAAGTAGACGAACGGGCATTGAGGTGCTCCTTCTCTTCCTACGACTGGACGTCGCCTGAGCATGTCCGCCGGACCCACCGCCGGTCGTCCAGCGGACGCAGGCAATGGGCGCTACCGCCGATGCCGCACCCGGCTCCTGCAGACGCGGCAGGCGCCGCGGAGATACTGCGTGCGCGGTAGTCGTCCGCTCCTCCGAGAGCGGGACTCGCCCCAGGCAGCGTCCGGCTAGTGCTGTGACCGCATAGGTTCGCCGGGTTGGTGGTCGTGGCGGTTGGATGTGCGGTGACATCCGATCTGATCGCTGGAGGCGTGGTGGCTGAGCCTGTCCGTGTGCGCAGACTGACCGACCAGGAGGGGCGGCGTCTGCAGCAGATCGTGCGCCGTGGCAGTACGAGTTCGGTGCGCTATCGGCGGGCGATGATGCTGCTGGCCTCGGCCGGCGGGAACCGTGTGCCGGTGATCGCCCAGCTGGTGCAGGCCGACGACGACACCGTGCGCGATGTGATCCACCGGTTCAACGAGATCGGCCTGGCCTGCCTGGACCCTCAATGGGCGGGAGGCCGTCCCCGCCTGCTCAGCCCTGACGACGAGAACTTCGTCATCCAGACGGCCACCACCCGCCCCGCCAAGCTCGGCCAGCCCTTCACCCGCTGGTCGCTGCGCAAACTCGTCGCCTACCTGCGCAAAGTCCACGGCCGGGTGATCCGAATCGGCCGCGAGACCTTACGCGGCCTGCTCGCCCGCCGCGGCGTGACCTTCCAGCGGACCAAGACCTGGAAGGAGTCCACCGACCCTGAGCGCGACGCCAAGCTCGACCGGATCGAGTACGTCCTGGAGAACTTCCCCGACCGCGTATTCGCTTTTGACGAGTTCGGCCCGCTGGGCATCCGCCCCACCGGGGGAGCCTGCTGGGCCGGGCAGGGCCGCCCCGACCGAGTCCCGGCGACCTACCACCGCACCCACGGCGTCACCTACTTCCACGGCTGCTACTCGATCGGCGACGACACCTTGTGGGGCGTCAACCGCCGTCGCAAGGGAGCGGCCAACAGCCTGGCCGCACTCAAGTCCGTCCGGGCCGCCCGCCCGGACGGCGCCCCGATCTACGTGATCCTGGACAACCTCTCCGCGCACAAGGGCACGAAGATCCGCCGGTGGGCGCAGAAGAACAAGGTCGAGCTGTGCTTCACCCCGACCAACGCCTCCTGGGCCAACCCGATCGAGGCGCACTTCGGGCCACTGCGGCAGTTCACCCTCGCCAACTCCCACCATCCGAACCACACAGTCCAGACCCGTGAGCTGCACGCATACCTGCGCTGGCGCAACACCAACGCCCGCCACCCCGACGTCCTGGCCGCCCAACGCAAAGAACGCGCCCGCATCCGCAGCGAGAAAGGCATCCGCTGGGGCGGACGCGCCCTCGCCGACGCGGCCTGACCCAACCGGCGAACCTATGCGGTCACAGCACTAGGGTGCGCGCATGAGAACTGGACGGATGGGTGTCCGGGCAGGTGTCAGTGACTGGGCGATCGCCCTCGGCGTGGCGGCGGCACTGCTGGTCACCGGGCTGTCCGCGCAGCACTCCCCCACGAGTCTCGACCTGCTCGGCTACGCGCTTCTGACGGCCGGGGGCCTGGGCCTTGCCGCGCGCCGCCGGGCTCCGGTTCTCGTCCTGGCCGTCACCGGGCTGTGCGCGGTGGGCTACCAGGCAGCCGGTTTCGACGTGCCTGCCGTTGCGTACCTGTTCGCGGTGTACGCAGCTGTACGGGCGGGACACCGTGCCATCACGGTGGTGGCGAGCGTGACCATGCTGGCCGCTCTCCCCCTCGCGGCCCTTGCCTCGGGCCTGCACGACACGGGCGAGGCGTTCGCGCGGGCCCGAGGCGCCCTCGAGATCGCCTGGCTGGTCGCTGCCGGCGCCGCGGGTGAGGCACTGCGGCAGGCCGAGCGGCGGGCCGACGAAGCCGAGCGCACCCGGGAGGAGACCGCGCGGCACCGCGCCGACGAGGAGAGGCTGCACATCGCGCGGGAGCTGCACGATTCGCTCACCCACCAGATCTCCATCATCAAGGTGCAGTCCGAAGTCGCCGTCCATGTGGCCCGCAAGCGTGGCGAACCGGTGCCGGAGGCCCTGCTGGCAATCCAGGAGGCCGGACGTGAGGCAACCCGGGAGCTGCGCGCGACCCTTCAGGCGCTGCGCGACGACGACACGACCCCGCCGCACGGGCTGGACCACATCCCGGAACTGGTGAAACGGGCAAGTAGGACCGGCCTGGACGCGACGCTGACGATCGAAGGACAGCGGCACGATGTACCGGCCGCGGTGGGCCGTACCGCCTACCGGATCGTTCAGGAGTCGCTGACCAACATCGCCCGTCACGCCGCCGCCACGACGGCGTCGGTCCGCATCGACTACCGGCCGGACGCCCTCGCCATACAGGTCGATGACGACGGCAAGGCCACGCCGGACACCGCCCCGGCTCCGGGCATCGGGCTGCTCGGGATGCGCGAACGAGTCGCCGCTCTCGGCGGTCGCCTGCGCGCGGAACCGCGCGGCGAGCGTGGCTTCACCGTCCAGGCCGAACTTCCCGTGGACCATACGTCATGATCCGTGTCCTGCTGGTCGACGACCAGCCGCTCATTCGCAGCGGATTCCGCGCGCTCCTCGACCTCGAAGACGACATCGAGGTGGTGGCCGAGGCCGCGGACGGGAAGGAGGGCCTGGCTCTGGCCAAGGAGTACCTGCCCGACATCGCTCTCATCGACATCCAGATGCCGTTCATCGATGGCATCGAGGCGACCCGGCGCATCGCCGCGGACCCGGCCCTGGCTCGGGTGCACGTCGTCATCCTGACCAACTACGGCATGGACGAATACGTCTTCAACGCGCTGCGCGCCGGCGCCGCCGGATTCCTCGTCAAGGACATCGTGCCGGAAGACTTCCTGCACGCCGTACGAGTGGCCGCACGCGGCGACGCCCTGCTCGCACCCTCGATCACCCGCAAGCTCATCAACCGGTACGTCAACCAGCCGCTCCACACCGGCACCGACACGGGCCTGGAAGAGCTCACCAACCGCGAACGCGAGGCCGTCGCCCTGGTCGCGCAGGGCCTGTCCAACGACCAGATCGCCGCCCGCATGGTGATCAGCCCGATGACCGCGAAAACCCACATCAACCGGGCCATGGTCAAACTCCACGCCCGTGACCGCGCTCAACTCGTAGTCCTCGCCTACGAATCCGGCCTGGTAACCCCGCGCAACTCCTGAAAGCCACGGTCCGGGCGCAGGCCTGCCCGCCGATGATCCTCTTACTGAACGCCCCCTGAATGGGATGCGGTTGACGCTGCTTGTCCCGACCATCCGCTGAGGAGCGCGGCCGCAACTGCCCCTTCTGTCAGTGCCGCCGACAGCAGCCCGAGCGCCCCGAGTACGACTGCCGGCCGACTGCCGTCCTCTACAACTCGACAGGTAGGTATCCGACCAGGTCAGGCACCGTCAGCCAGGGCGCCTGGCCGGGCACCAGGAGCGTCGGCGCGTCGACCACCGTCAGTGCGTCGTCCGGCCAGGCGGGCAGCGCCAACGTTCGCGATCAGCCGAAAACCGATGGGCGAGCACGCAGCGGCATCGCTAGCGATACCTGTCGACGGCTGGCCGGTCAGGACCACGAGATGTTGAGCGGCAGAACTCGGTGGAAGACGGCCACGCGATTCCGGGATGGCTACGGCAAGCGTCTGATCCGATGGATGTCACTCAGCGCATGTGGTCCAGCCGTCAGACAGGCAGTACGTCCGAGATCAGCCCTCTGACGCGTTGCTCGATCGCGTCGCGGGTCGGTCGGACGGCCTCGACGCCCTGTCCGGCGGGGTCGTCGAGCTGCCAGTCGAGGTAGGTCTTGCCGGGGAAGGCGGGGCAGGTGTCACCGCACCCCGTGGTGATCACCACGTCGGATGCCTGTACAGCCTCGGCGGTGAGGATCTTCGGGGTCTCGGCGGCGATGTCGATGCCGGCCACGCGGACAGGCGGGTTCCCAGCTGGCGCTCGACGGCCGCCCAGTCGATCTGCTCATTGACGCCGGTGTCGGTCGGCATGATCTGCGCCAGCGCCACGATGTGGGGACCAGCCTCAAGTTCGGACAGATCTGGGCAGTCGGACCTCCGTGCTCTCTCAGTCGACGTGGAGAATCCGAAAGCGATCGGGTTCTGCCGGATCTCGATCAACGACTTGGACTGGCGTGCCAGCCCATTGCCAAACGCTGATGCCTGGCGTGCGGGAGAACTGGATCTGCCCGCGGGTGCCTTCGACTGCAACGCGCGGCCAGGATTCGGCCAAGCGTGCCCGGTCCGCGCCGTGAGAACGCAGCACATCGGCGAGGACGGCGACCGTGTCGTAGCCCTCGAAGGCGACGAAGGAGGGCGCTTCGGCCAGCCGCTCGCGGAGGGCCGTCTCGACTCGTGCACCGAGTGGGCCGAGGCGCTCGGGCAGGTAGCGCAGGAACGGAATCGCGGCGCTGTCGTCGCCCAGCAACGTCGCCCATTCGGCGAACTCGGGTTGCCCGGCCGGAGCACCGATCATGATCTCGGCGAGGCGCTGGTCGCGGCGGACAGACTTGACGATCGACACTGCCGGCTCCGGGTGGCCGACCAGGAGAAGGAGGGCTGTCGCGCGATGGTCGACGAGTGCGTCGCACACCGCCGTGGGGTCGAGCGCGCGCATGTCGAGTTCGATGACGGTGCCGCCGCGTGGAGCGAGGTAGTCCCGCAGAATGCGGGTCCCGGATGCCCAGTAGACACTCGGCTGGGCTGCTACGGCGATTCGGCTGTGCCCCGCGCCGAGGAGGAAGTCCGCGTAGACCTGCCAGCCGCGGGACTGCGGCGGGGAGAGGCGCGCGACCCATTCCGTCGGCTGTTCGGTGAGCGCGTCGAGAACCGCTGACGAACAGAGGAACGGCAGGCCGAGGGCGTCGGCCCTGGCGGCAGCGGCGCGAGCGACGACGCTGTGATACTCCCCCGCCAAGGCAGCCACGCCCAGGCGAGCCAATTCATCTACGGCCGCCGCGGCCCTCTGCGGATCAGCCGCGGTGTCTCGGACCACCAGCTCGAGTGGTCTTCCGACGATCCCGCCGGCGTCATTGACCTCGCGAACGGCCAGCTCCAGTCCAGCGAGCAGGTGTTGGCCTGCCTCGACCCAGCCAGGCCGAGCCAGCGGAACGAGAGCGCCGATCTGGACGGATGATCCGTCAGTCCGCTCCGCTGCAGATGGCGATGGTGGCGTATCCATGCGTTGGTGTCTCCCGTGTGACCATTCGGTTGCAGTTTGCCCGGATCGCCGAGTGAACGTCCCGGTCAGCCGCCAGAGCACGTTGATGTGGGGAACAAGGGCAATCACCTCGGCAAGTCAAGATCATCCGGACGTGCAGGTTACCCACGCACAAGCCCGCGATCTAGGGCCTCGGTCCCGAGCACGATGATTAAGCCTCGATCCACCGAGTGACTCGCGTCCTGTGGATGAGTAATCAAGAAGAGGTGCCTGCTGACCTGCGATGATGGGAGTTCTGACGCTTCCAGCACGCACAATCAGCAAGGCACCTCGTAGATGCAAGTTTCCCACACTCCAGCAGCGGTCTCCGCTGTGTTCGATGACCCGAATCTGATCGCACATGCCGGGCTGGTCCCGGTGATGCGGCTGGCCGAGCGGTGCGGCCTGCCGCGACTGGTGGCTGCGAAGGTGAAGCTGACCGGAGCCAGGAACGGTGCGGGGGCTGCGGCGGAAGCCAAGGTCACCAGCATCGTGGGCGGCATGGCTGCGGGCGCGGACAGCATCGACGACCTTCACATCCTGCGGCACGGTGCGATGCCGGCCGTGTTCGCGGGTATCCGCGCCCCGTCCACGCTGGGCACCTTCCTTCGCGCGTTCACCCACGGTCACGCCCTCCAACTCCACGCCGTCCACCGCAGATTCCTGGCCGCGCTGGCCGCGCACACTCCACTGCTGCCCGGCGCCGACGCGATGGCGTTCATCGATGTCGACTCCACCCACAAACGCGTCTACGGCCGGACCAAGCAGGGCGCCGAGTACGGCCGGTTCAAAGGCATCCGCACCCTGCACCCTCTCCTCGCCACGATCTGCACCCCGCACGCGCGGCCGGTGATCGCCGGGGTCCGGATGCGACGCGGCAAAGCAGCCGACTCCCGGGGCGCCCCGAAATTCGTGAGCGAGGCCCTGGCCACCGCCGTCGAGGCCGGCTGCACCGGCATGCGCATTCTGCGGGCCGACTCGCAGTTCTACAACGCCGGGGTGATCGCCGCCTGCCACCGGGCCGGAGCCCACTTCTCGATCACCACCGGCATGAACCCCTCCATCAAACGAGCCGTCCACAGCATTCCCGACGACGCCTGGCAACACATCAGTTACCCGACCGCGGTGCCCGACCCCGAGACCGGTGAACTCATCTCGGACGCCGAAGTCGCCGAGATACCCCAATACAGCGCCTTCGCGAGCCGCAAAAGGAGCGAGCGGGTCACCGCCCGGCTGATCGTGCGCCGCGTCCGTGACCTGGCCAAACCCGCCGTCATGGGTGAACAGGGCGAGCTGTTTCCCGTCTGGCGCTACCACCCCTTCTTCACCGACCAGCCCGCCGCAACCCTGCAAGCCGAGCGGGAACACCGGCACCACGCGGTGGTCGAGCAGGTCATCGCCGACACCAAAGCCGGCGCCCTGACCCACCTGCCCTCCGGGCACTTCCACGCCAACGCCGCCTGGCTGACCCTGTGGGCGATGACCTACAACCTGCTGCGGGCCACCGGTGCACTGACCTCGCCCTTCCATACCAAGGCCACCACCGCCACCCTCCGCAGCCACCTGGTTCAGGTCCCGGCCCGGATCGCCCGCTCCGCACGACGCATCACCCTGCACCTGCCACACAACTGGCCCTGGCAGCACGCCTGGACACACCTCTTCGACACTGTCCACGACCCACCCGCACCGGCCTGATCCCCCCTGACCACCCCGCCCGCCAGGGCCCGACCGGAACCGAACCCGTGGAAAAGCTGGGCAGACCAGCAGCTACAACCTGCCCATCCACGACCACCGACCGAAACCAGCCCACAAAACGACCAAGAGATCATCTTCAGAGCGCGTCGGTGGATCGAGGTTAAGTGGGACTTGCCGGTGCCGGTGTCGCCGATGAGGCAGCGCGGCAGTCCCTTCTTGATCCATTCGCACTTGGCGAGGGTGTGAATCACGGATGGGTCGATGTTGGGGTGGGCGTCGAAGTCGAACTTCCGCAGCGACTTGTCCCGGGGGAAGCCGGCGGCCTTGAGGCGGCGTTCGGAGCGTCGGCGGGCGCGGTCGTCGCACTCGGCCAGCAGCAGTTCGGCGAGGAAGCCGAGGTTGGACATCGGCTCTCGGCTCGCGGTGTCGGCGAGTTCGGGGAACTGGGCTCGCGTGGTGGGCAGGCGGAGCATGCGGCAGGCCTGGTCGACCGCGGTGGTGGCGGCCTGCTAGGTCGGTCCGCGCTGGCGGGGGATGGTCACGGCGGTCTCCTTCACGTGGTGGTGCCGGGGCGTCGGAGGCGGAGAAGCTCGTCGTAGGGGGCCACCGAGGGCAGCGGTCGCCGGTCGGGCGGGAGCTGGGTCAGGCGGCGCGCAGTCAACGAGGTGACGGCCGGGCGGCCGTCGTCAACGGGGCTCGGGCGCGGGCAGCGGGATTGGGTCGACTTCGGCACCACCCCGGCCCCCTCGTCGCGCGCAGCGCAACCAGAGCCCCGAAGCAAGCACCGACGCGGTGGCCTGGATCCGGAGCCGACGACGACAGCGACCAGCAGCGCGGTCCCGACCGCCCTGCGGCAGTGCGCCGGCCGGTGGAGGCGCTCACGCGGTCGCTCCGGCGGCCTGCGGGGTGGTCAGGAATCCGGCGAGGCGGTCCAGGACGCCGGGCAGCGCCCAGTTGTACACCCATGTTCCGCGGCGCTCGCAGTCGAGGCACCATCGAGGCCATCCCACTCCCGGCGAGCACCGTCGACGTCGTGATCTCCAACTGCGTGATCAACCCGTCCGTCGGCAAGCCCGCCGTCTTCGCCGAGACCTACCGCGTCCTCAAGCCCGGCGGCCGCATCGGCATCTCCGACGTCGTCGCCGACGACACCCTCACCTCTCAACAGCGGGCCGAACGCGGCGACTACGTCGGCTGCGTCGCGGCGCCCGCTCCTTCACCGAGTACCGGCGCGGCCTGCAAGCCGCGGGATTCACCGACGTCGAGATCACCCCGACCCACCCGGTCGCCGACGGCATGCACTCCGCCATCGTCCGCGCCCCCAAGCCCCTCACCAGCCCACGTGTCGCCGCGCCCCACGGCGGCGGATGACTCCCGCTGCGGCGTCACCGGCTGCTGGACGCCGGCCGAGCAGGTCACGCTGCCTGGCGGGCGCGCCGGGCATCCACCGGTTTGTGGGTGGAATCACGCAGAACTCGACCGCGCCGAGTCAGCCCCCAGGGCTTGAGGATCGAGATCACGGTCATGACGACGTAGGCGGACAGAGAGACGATCGGCCCGAACAAGACGTCGTCGGCGTCGGGCAAGGGTTCGCCCGCGGCGACGGCGGCGACCGCGGAGTTCACCCCAGGGCGCAGCGCGAACACCGTGGCGGTGGTCGTCGCCAGGGTCAGCCAGAACTTCGTGTACACCCATCGGTGCCTCGCCAAGCCCCACGGAGTACCCAGGGACAGCAGCAGGCCGCTGAGGAACGTGAGGAACGCGACGGGGAGCAGGAGCCAGTCGGCGAAGAGCTTCATGGCTCGGACAGAGGCCTCCACGGTCACCGCGGACCCGGTGGTGGTCGCGGCGATCCCGAGGGCGAGCAGCCCGAGCGTGAGCCCGAGCCAGCTTGCGGAGGCGGCTACATGGACAACAAGGGAGGCCCGGCGAGCGGGGCGGCTTAGTTTCACCTGAAACACCGTGCCGGGCGGGCGCGGCGAGGACGTCTGACAGCGGGAGTATCCCCACGTACTAGCTTCGGCGTACAGGTCGAGACGGCCGTGCGGCCGACTGTGATGCTTCGTGTGGCCAACTGGCGGATTGTGACCGCGCTTTCGTGATGGCTAGGGCCTGTCCGGCGGATCATGTGACTGTTTCGGGCCGGGGTCGTTGCGCCCGTCGTGGGACGGGGAGATCCGACGAACGACGAGTGGCCGGCCCCGGCTGAAGCCACATTTGCCCAAGACGGGCCAGCGGGGCGGGCGTTGGAAGAGCCGCCGCAGGGTGATCGACGGGATCCTCTTCCGGGAGCGGACCGGAGTGCCCTGGCGGGATCCGCCTGCACGTTTCGGCAAGTGGCAGACCGTCTACGAACGACACAGACGCTGTTCGGCGAACGGCACGTGGGACAAGATCCTGCGGGCCGTCCACGCCGACGCCGACGCGGCAGGCCGCATCGACTGGTCCAAGGCGAGCGTGGATTCCACCTCCTGTCGCGCCCACCAACACGCCGCCGGAGCGCGCAAGAAGCCGCCGTCTTCACGGCACCGTCACCGTCGCCGCGATCTGGCTCTGGCTTCGTCCATGATCCGCCGGATGGAACCTGGCGGTGAGGCGCTCAAAAACCAGTGGAGCAGCGCCGCTGTGCGCCATTAGTCGCCTCCCTACGCGATCACGGCCGACCTCCCGGGGGCGCCAGCGACCACCCCCAACTCGGCTGGAACTTGCGCCTCAGTGAATTCCAATCCGCCATCCTGCGTGTCCAGCTGGCACGTCTGAAGGATCAACTGGCAGCGAAGGCCAAAGGTGCGGCGTACCTCGCTTCGGAACTGTCCAGCGTGCCCGGCTTGAGACCCGTACCCATGCCCACTGATCTCGACCCACGGGTGACCGCGCACGACCGGTTCTCCCTCGCCTTCACCTTCGGCAGCGAGGCATTCGGCAGCGAGGGTACCGGCGGCGTCTCGGTCAGCGTCTTCCGCGCCGCGCCGCGCCGCGCCGCGCTGCGGGCAGAGGGCATACCTGTCTCACGCCGCGATCTCGTCGCCTGCCCTGATGAACCGATCTACGCCGACGCCACCAGCCGTGACTACTCCAGCTCACGAACAGCCTCCGCAGCGCAGGCTCGGGCGGCCTGCGCCAGGCTGGTACTGCTCGGGCAGACGGCCGGATCAGGGTTGCTGTTCGAGGAATCGGAGGAACTCGCCGATGTCGTACGCGCCGTGGAAAAGATCCACAAGAATCTTCGCCATCTGCGCCGCGAGCAGCGTCAGCTCGGCCAGATCCGTAACTGAACCCATCAAAGTCAAGGAGCCACGATGCCCCGAGCCCCTTTTCAAGTCCTTGTCGTTCCTTTCCGCCGAGTCGGCGACCAGGTCGAATTCGCTGTACTGCGACGCGAGGACATGAATGTCTGGCAGGCCGTGGCCGGTGGCGGCGAGGCCGGCGAGACGCCGCAGCAGGCCGCCGAACGCGAGGCCGGTGAAGAACTTGGGCTCGACCGGCCAGCCCCGCTGTACCCACTGCAGACCAGGGCCAGCATCCCGGCGGGGTACTTCGCTGATCGCGACAGCTGGCCTGCCGGGACCTACGTCGTACCGGAGCACTCGTTCGCCATCGACCTGACCGACGTGGAGATCAAGATCTCCCACGAGCACACCGATGCCCAGTGGCTGGACTACAAGGCCGCTTTCGAGGCACTGCGATTCGACAGCAATCGCACCGCTCTCGGCGAACTTCACGAGCGTCTGGTGGCCGACGACCTGCCTCTGCCGGTCGAGTGATCGCCGGTGGTTGACGCAAGCCCCCGAGGACGCCGCACGGTCATACTCGGCCAGGGCTACGTGGGCCTTCCCCTGGCCATCCGGGCAGCACAGGTCGGCCACCGTGTCATCGGGTTCGATACCGACGCCGGACGCGTGAAACGGCTGAAGGCAGCTGAGCCGTTGGGGCCTGATGTGACGGCGGACGAGATCGCGGCCGTCCTGACGAACGCTGGCTACACTCCGACCACGTGCTCAGGCGACCTGGCCGGGTTCGACGTCGCGGTCATCGCGGTGCCGACCCCGCTGCGCGATGGCGCACCGGATCTCTCCGCAGTCCTGAACGCCGGCCGGATGCTCGCCCCGCACATGCGCCCCGGCTGCGTCATCATCCTCGAATCCACTACCTATCCCGGGACCACCGAGGACATCCTGCAGCCCCTATTGGAATCCGCGTCTGGGCTGGCAGGGGGTGCGGACTTCCATCTGGGCTACAGCCCAGAGCGCATCGATCCCGGGAACCGGACGTGGACTCTCCAGAACACCCCCGAGATCGTCTCTGGGATCGACGCGTCCTCCCTGGCAGCGATCAGTGACTTCTACCGTGGTTTGGTCGACACCGTCGTCGAAGTCGCCGCCGTCCGCGACGCCGAACCGGCGAAGGTCCTGGAGAACACGTTCCGCCAGGTCAACATCGCCCTTGTCAACGAACTTGCCACCCACACCAGGCAGCTCGGCACAGCACACATGAAGATCCGCCCACGCCAGCGCAGCCTTACCCCACTCTGTAGCCCGCCTTGGCCGTCCGCCTGGGGTGTGGCTCCCTTGGAGGGACAGGCTGAGCTGGGTTCGGGTGGCCGCGGTAGATGGGCGTATAGGGACCGGGGCCTTGGGGGATTCGCAGGGCGATGGCGAGCCGGTCACGTCCCAGTTCTATCCGGGAACCGCGTGCCCTGGTAGGTTCCGCTCGGCCGCATTGGGCGGCCCGTATTCAAAGGGGGCACTGTGGGGAAGCGTGGAAGCTTTCTGGCACGGTTCGCGCTCGTGATGTCCGCTCTCGTAGCGGGCGCGATCATCGCGCCAAGCTCGGCCAGCGCCGGGCCTTCGTGCAGCTATCCGCTCTGCTCAACCACCTGGAACGCATCAAGCTATTCCGCTCTCGTCTCCCACGACTGGTGTGACGGTAACAACGGCCCATGCTCCGGTTCGCAGTCGAAATGGCTGTCGCCGAACGAGTCGACGGCTGGCACCGGGGATTGGGACACCTTCCGGGTCGACGCAGGATGGTGCTACAAAGTCACCTGGTACACCCTGAACCAGAACCTGCAGTACGTCCCTTACTGGTGGAGTACCTACGACCAGGTCGGCAAGGGCAACCTGTGGAAGAAGGTCAGCAACAACGAGCTGGCGAAGATCACTTCGCAGAGCACCAGCCACTGCTAGCCACGATCTTTCGTGACGGGTCACCAGCTCCTCGCTGGTGGCCCGTTTCGGTTTCGGATGGTGTGGGGCAGGCCGGTGGTCCGGCTGTCGCGTCGGGTCGGTGCCGGCTTCCACGGTCCGGGAAAGGCTCGTCGGGACAAAAGACAACAGCCTCTTTACTGTCCCAATAGCGTTACCGTGCTCCACCCGCCCGGCAGACCAGCGCGGAAGCCCTCCTGCGAGACCGTGGGCTTCCCCGTTACCTTCTAGACGGCCCCCATCTTGGGGCTCCCTCTCGGTGCCGTACTTCTCACCGGTGCAATCGTGGGAGGCAGGCGGGTCGTAGACAAGTGGCGTAATCGCTCGACAGGGGTCGAGCGACCGCGGGAGTCACCAGTCCCGCGGAGGATGAAGCGTCGGAAGCAAGCGACAACGATCACCAGGAAGGGAACAAATACCTGAGAGGAAACTCAGCCGCGCTGAACAAGACGGCATTGCCGTAGAGCTTTCGGTGGGTGTCGAATCACTGAGCGAAGAAGAGTTCGACAACCTTTATGATCAGCTCGACGTGGAGCACCAAATGCAGGTCGATCAGTCAGTGCGCGAGTTTGCCACAACGCGGTCGGTACCGAACATTGGGACTCCGACGATTAGAACGGTGATACCTCGCGGCTGATAAAGGCTCTACTGTCGCGCTCGAAAAAAGAAAGAGCCGCCGACACGGGCTGCGAGCTTGCTCGCTTCCTCCATTACAGACGGCGCGCGATGGGGTGTGGTCGGCCGACAGCGTGCTCGCTCAATGCCAGCGCCGACGATCGACCTGCCGAGGTGTTCCGTAAGGGGATACCTCAACGGAACACCGGCCGACGGGAACGGAACCCCAGGCCAGAGTCTTCCGAATAGGTGTTCCGCGAACCCTCCCGGTGAAGGGGGGCTATACGGACCAACCCCGGCCCGGGCGCTGGTCGTCGAGTCGGTCGCCTGCCCGGCGATCCGCAAGGTACGGGCCGAGTGCCTCACGGCGTGGGCCCAGCTGATGGGGACGGTGGTGGCCGAGCGCCGCCCCGACCGGCCGGTACCGCCGATGGCCGGTACCGCCGCGATCGGGGCGGTCGTGCATCTGCCGGGCGCCGTCATCGAGGAGGGCCGGGGCCTGTCCTCGATGGCGGCATCCTGGCCGACAGCGCCTACCGTCTGTTGCCAGCCTGACGGCCCGGCCTTACTTCAGGTGCCGGCCGAAGAACCGGTGCCCGTCCTCCAGCTCGAACCACGGGGTGCCGGTGTGCCCGCCCATATTGGCGTGCAGCGTCTTCTCCTTGGTGCCGAAGGCGTCGAACAGGTCCAGGGCCCGTTGCCGGGGGTTCCCTTCGTCGTCCCACTGCAGCAGGAACAGCAGCGGAATGGTGACCTGCCGGGCCTCCTCGCGTTGGGCGTGGGGCACGTAACCCCCGGCGAAGAAACCGGCAGCCGCGATGCGCGGTTCGGCCACCGCCAGCCGAATGCCGACGGCGGTCCACCCCGAGTACCCGACCGGGCCGCCGATTTCGGGCAGCGCAAGGAGGGCGTCCAGGGTGGTCTGCCAGTCCGGGACCGCCTTTTCGACCAGCGGGCCGATGAAGGACTCGAAGATCTCGTCGACCGGCTCGCCGGCCTGCATCGCCCGGCGGAGGTCGGCGCGGGCCTGCTCGTCGGCGGCGGAACGGGGCCGGTCACCGCACCCGGTGGCGTCGATGGAGGCCACCGCGTAGCCGTACGCCGCGGTTTGCCGGGCCCGGGCCACCAGCCGGGATTGTCCCTTGGGCAGGCCGTTGTTGTGGGCCATCAGGATCAGCGGGGCCGGTGCGGGGGATTCAGGCGTCCACAGGGTGCCGGGGGTCTCGCCGAGGGTGAATTCGCGTTCGAGGACGCCGTCGTCGAGGCGCTGCTCAGAAGTGAATTGCATGGTCGTGCCTTTCGGGAGTGCTCGCGAACGGCGCTCCCGGACGATCTATCGTCCGACCGTGACCCCGGAGGGGAGCACCCATGTCGATACTGCGCTCACGGGTACCACCTCCTCGTTCTCTCGCACGGCCTCCGGAAAAGTAGCAGTGGTCGCCGTGGTCCGCCAACGGGTTTTTGCGGAGGCTCCGTGGCCGGGTGCCACGGAGCCACTCGCCCAAAGGCCAAGGCCGTGACTCTGTTGGTGATGTTGGCGGGGTGCTGACACCTGGTCCGGTGGGTGCTTGTCTGGTGGGAGCGGGGCGGTCTCGGCGGTGGGGGTGGTCGCGATGTCGCTGCGGCCGGAGAATCATCAGTGCACTCGACCGTGCAGGACGTCGAGATGACCGCCATCATCCATGACGACCTCGCCAAGCGGGAGTTACTGCCCTGCGAGCACGTCGTGGACAGCGGTTACGTCACCCCGGCGCACATCGAGCGGGCCGCCCGGGTGCACGGCATCACCCTGCTCGGCCCGGTCGTCCCCGACAACAGCCGCCAGGCCAAGGCGGGTTCGGGCTTTGCCAAGTCGGCCTTCCCTGTCGACTGGGACCGCCAGCAGGCCACCTGCCCCCAGGGCGCGGTCAGCCGGGAGTGGAGACCGCTGCGGATCAGCGGACACGCCTACATCCAGGTCAAGTTCGCCAAGGCCGACTGCCTGGCCTGTCCGGTCCGCCCGCAGTGCACCACCTCCGCCACCCGGCCAAGAGCCCTCGCCCTGCTGCCCACCCGCGAACTCCATGACATCCAGATGCACAACCGGCTCGACCAGACCACCGAAGAGTGGCAGCGCCGCTACGCGATCCGGGCCGGGATCGAGGCCACCCTCTCGCAGAACGTCCGCGCCCACGGCCTGCGCCGCTCCCGCTACCGCGGCCTGGCGAAAACCCACGTGCAGCACGTGCTCACCGCGCTGGCCTGCAACGTCGCCCGCATCGCCGACTGGATCAACACCCCATCCACAGCCCGCCGCCGATCAAGCCACTTCCGTGCTCTGTGCACCGCCGCCGCATGACCCCGCCAACATCACCAACAGAGTCCTGGTATTGAGGCTAGAGCCCGCTCGTCAGCCCCGTGCAAGGGAGCGCACGATGCATCGCGACATGGCTGGTGACCCTCCGCCTGCTCGATGAGGCCGGCACCCGCCACAGCTACGTCATAAAGGACGCCACCGACGCGTCCAACGCCCGCACCGCTGTCCGTCAGATCGCCAACACCCCGGCCGAGCAGACCGCCCGAGGCGGAACAGCGATCGACCCCGAATACGCCGACGTCCTCGAACTCACCGAACACGTCCTGAGCAACGCCCTGCGCCTCGACGGCAGGGCTCACACCTGAATCACTTCGAGCTGTGCCATCTCATGAGGTTGGTGCCACTGCCGCGATCACTGGGCGGCCGGGCCCTCCTGCTGCCCGTCGTATGAACCTCTGCGGCCATCACCGCGCCGACCCTTTGCCTGCACGAAGGCCCGCCCCTTTTGGCCCGCCTGCACCAGTCCCTGGTCGTTTGATTCATACTGCACGTTCACTGCGGCGGCGCCTCACAGCCGTCCATTGATCAGCCTGGCGCGGAAGAGTCGGCCCCGCACATATGCAATAGGTCCTCCGGAGGTCGCATGTTTCCGTCCCTTCGACGCGCTGCAGTGGTCGCTGCCGCGCTCACCGCTGTCTGCGCATCCCTGTCGGCGGCCGTGCCGTCCGCCGGGGCGAGCGGGAGCCCGGTGAGGCTGAACGAGATCCAGGCCATCGCGACGCACAACAGCTACCACCGCGAGCTCACCTTCGCGGAGAAGGACGTGCAGCGGCGCACCGACAAGAACTTCTGGAACCTCGAGTACTCGCACCCCTCGCTGACCACCCAGTTCGAGAAGCAGAAGGTGCGGGGCATCGAACTCGATGTCTTCCCCGACCCCCAGGGCGGGCTCTACGACGAGCCGCTGGTACGCCGGGACGCGGGCCTCTCCCCGTTGACCGTTGCCGAGTACCAGCGCCCCGGCTTCAAGGTGCTGCACTGGGCGGACCACGACTACGGGACCAACTGTGTTTCCCTCCGCTCGTGTCTGGAGCAGGTCGACGCATGGTCCCGGCAGAACCCGGGCCACGTCACCGTGCCCGTCCTGCTCGAACTGAAGAGGACGGACCCGGCGATCGAGGTGCGCGGCGGCGTCAAGAGCCCGGCCTGGGACGCCGCGATGTTCGCGGCGCTGGACGCGGAGATCCGGGAGATCTTCAGCGAGGACCGGCTCATCACACCGGACGACATCCGCCGCCCGGGCCGCACCCTTGAGCAGTCGGTGCTGGAGAACGGCTGGCCCACCCTGAGCGAGTCCCGGGGCAAGGTGATGTTCATGCTGGACAACCAGCGGGACGGCTACCGCGCGGGCGCGCCCAGCCTCGAGGGCAAGGTGGCGTTCACCAACTCGCGTCCCGGTAACCAGGACGCGGCGTTCGTCGGCTGGAACGACCCCATGGGGGCGAACACCGCGACGATCCGCCGCATGGTCGAGCAGGGCTACTTTGTACGCACCCGCTCGGATGTGCCGTTCACCGAGGCGGCGTCCGGCGCCACGGCGCGGCTCGAGGCCGCCCTTGCCTCCGGCGCTCAAATGATCAGCACGGACTTCCCGTCCGCCGGGCCCTCCGGCCGCTACGGCAGCGACTACACCGCCGAACTCCCCGGCGGGCTGACCGTGCGCTGCAATCCGGTCAACGGGCCGCAGTACTGCCTCGATGCCCACCTGGAGGACTGATCTCTGGTCCGCCGAGGCCGGGCTCCGGAGGGCTCCACCCTCCGGAGTCCGGCCTTTTCGTCATGGGCAACGTCCCCGCGTCGAGGCCGTCGGCGCCGGTGACCGCACCCACGCCAACATCGCCGCCACCGCCGGCAGCCGCGACGGCGCTCTGCCTTCCGGTACCCTCTCCCGTCTGCTACGGCGGCTGGTGGAGGAAAAGCGCGTCCTGGCTGTGGACGAACCGCTCTCCACCTCGGCCGGCAAGCCTGCCCTCTACCGGATCGCCGACAGCAACCTGCGCCTGTACCTCGCGGCACTGCGCTCCGCACAGGAACTGGTGCGCCGTGGCCGTCCCGAGGCCGCCTTCCGGATCGTCGAGCGCCGTTGGTCCAGTTGGCGCGGCCGCGCCGTGGAGCCGCTCAAGAAGCGGCGGGTGCCGGTCGGACAGCGAACCGCCGGCCGGGAGGACACCACCGTCCCCGGGGTATAGGGGGCGCCCACCCCGGTCGTATCTCAACTGTGTGGAACGTGGAAACCCCGACGGGGTCCGCTCAGGCGACTGAGCGGTGAGCCGACTGCGAGGAAGGCCCAGCCCCCGGGCGGGAACATGATGACCCAAGAAGCGAACGCCGGCAGCTGAAAGGCAGCGGAAAGACGGGCAACACATTCGGCCCTCCGCCGATCGCCCTGCATAACCGGCCGGATACGGGCACGTGCCCGAACTCGAAAGGGTGCCGACGTGGGTCAGGTGAGTCTGTGGAGACCAGATGCTCGAACACCCCGAACCGAGGGACAAGTTGGACGCCCCAGCTGAGGCTGCGGTGAACGGACCTGAGGACGAGATCACCGACTGGCTGGCCGTCGACTGGCAGCAGGTCGAAGACGACGTACGGCGACTTCGGCAACGCATCTTCACGGCATCGCCGGCAGGGGACCTGAAAAGGGTCCGCAATCTGCAGAAGCTGATGCTCCGCTCCCGCGCTAACACGCTGCTCAGCGTGCGCCGGGTCACGGAGATCAACGCTGGCCGCACGACCGCCGGGATCGACGGGAAGGTGGTGCTGCTGCGCCAGGGCAGCACTGAGCCCTCCTCGGGACCAGGGGCCTGTCCGGCAGGATCCGCCGGACAGGCCCTGAAGCCGTCTGTCGAAGCGCTGCCGAGTCTGGAGCGTGGGGTCATCGTCGCCAAAGCCAGTTGAGATGCTGCCCTGCGTCGGGGAAGGTTCTGTGGTCATGGAGTTCTTCTGCTACCACCGCGATCGGCCTGGCTCCGTCCCGTTGCGCAACGAGCTGCTGGAAGAGCACTGGTCGTACATGGACCAGTACGCGAAGGGGATGATTGCCCGCGGCCCGACCCTTACCGGCGACGGTGAGACGCCCACCGGAAGCGTGCATATCGTCGATGTGCCGGATCCCGCCGCCGCCCGCGCGTTCGCTCTCGAGGAGCCCGGCTACCAAGCCGGCGTGTACCGGGACGTGCTGCTGCGCCGATGGCGCAACCTGCTGGGGCGCACCATGTGGGATTACCCCGGTGGCCGGACCGGTGGCAACCGGTACCTGGTGCTCGGCCTCGGCACGGGCCATGCCGCCGACCTGGCCGTGCCGCGCGACCGGGACGAGCTGATCGCCTACGGGCCGCTGCTGTCCGACAACGGCACCGCCTGGCTGGGGACGGCGGCGCTGGTCCGAGCGCCTGACCCGGACAGCGCACGAGCCGTCCTGGCCCCGGGCCGGTACGCGGACATCGAGGTCCACAGCTGGCAGTTCGGCGGCCGGCCGTCGTGAACCAAGGAGGCACCGAGCCGACGGCATCCGTCGGTTGGCCGTCCGCCCGCACGTGCGTCGGTTCTTCTGCCGGACGTTCGTCTCCTCTCGAAAGGAAGGGCGGGGCGCCTTCGCCCCAGGAGGCGATCGCCGCCGGGCACGTACTGGAGCTGCCGCCGGGCGCGGCATCGGAGCCAGCGTGAGCGACCGGATACGCCGAACGGGCGGACCGGGCGGGGGCGAGCGCACCGATGGCAGCGATGTGTTGTGCCTGTCCGGCGCTTCGCCCCTTGAGACTTCACACTGGGCAAAGTGCCGTATCCGGACGCGCAGGACGCACGTGAAGGGAACCCGTTCGCCCATGCACATCGATCTGACAGGCCGTACCGCCCTGGTCACCGGCTCGACGCAGGGCATCGGTGCGGCCATCGCCGCCGGCTTGGCCCGCGCGGGCGCCCGCGTGGCCGTCAACGGACGCGGCGAGCAACGGGTCGCCGAGAGCATCGGCCTGCTGGCCAAGCAGGTACCCGGAGCCGACCTGGTACCGGTTGCCGCGGACGTGTCGAGTGACGAGGGCGCCGACCAGGTGACGCAGGCCCTTCCTCAGGTGGACATCCTCGTCAACAACCTCGGCGTCTTCGGCACCGCCGACCCCCTGGAGATCACCGACGAGGAATGGCGGCGCTACTTCGACATCAACGTCCTGGCCGCCGTGCGCCTGACCCGGCTGTACCTGCCGGGCATGACCGAACGCGGCTGGGGACGCATCCTCTGCATCGCCAGTGACTCGGCGATCGCCATCCCCGCGGAGATGATCCACTACGGGATGTCGAAGACCGCGCTGCTCGCGGTGAGCCGCGGATTCGCCAAGAAGGCGGCAGGCACCGGCGTGACGGTGAACTCCGTCATCGCCGGCCCCACCCACACCGGCGGAGTCGAGGACTTCGTCTACGAACTCGTCGACCGGGACCTCCCCTGGGACGAGGCCCAGCGCGTCTTCATGCGCACCTACCGCCCCCAGTCCCTGCTGCAGCGGCTGATCGAACCGGACGAGATCGCCAACATGGTCGTCTACCTCAGCTCCGACCAGGCCTCGGCCACGACGGGCGGTGCCCTGCGCGTGGACGGCGGATACGTCGACGCGATCCTGCCCTGACCGCCCTGGGCCGTTGCCGTGCGCCCGGCGACCGGCACAGCCACGGCCCCAGGGGACCCTTCGCCTGCTCAACCTGAACGCCCCACCTTGGCACGCCCCCGGCTCCGGTCAGCGCCGAACACCACTGGCCACGCCGTCAGTTGGCCATGCCACCCGGACGAGTCGAGTCCGCCGTAGCCCGGCCGCGCTGTCGCGCGAGCCCCGGCCGGACGGGGAGGAACCGGCCGGGGTCGTTCACGCGCAGGGACACGTCCTCACTCATCACGACCTCGAGCCGCGAGGACATTTCGCCCCCCTTTGCCTGAGCGTCACCTGCTGGCTGGAGAACGACCAGCGGCCCTGACGTGCCGGGTCCGCTACCGCCCCGCAGGGGCCCCATCTTCTTGGTCGCGGCCCGACAGCGTGATGCTCCCCGGGCTACGACGGCGTGGTCGGCGCCGGCGACCCGGACCAGCTCGGCATCTGGGCACCTGAACTTCACCAGGTAGCAGATCACGTGCGGGGCGAGAATCAGGGAGTGACTGTGCCACCTGAGACCTCACCCGTGTCGGGGCAGACCCTGTGCAGCAAGGACACGCGCAGTCCGCTGCGCGTCTTCCTGCAGACCGAGACCGGCAGTGCCGCGGTACTGCTGGCCGCCACGCTCGCGGCACTCGTCTGGGCCAATGCCGGGCTGCACTCCTACGACGCCTTGTGGCACACCGAGCTGTCGATCCGCGTCGGCGCGGGCGAGGTGTCCCTGAACCTGCGGGAGTGGGTGAACAGCGGGCTGATGACGTTGTTCTTCTTCGTCGTCGGCCTGGAGGCGCGCCGCGAGTTCGACATGGGCGAGCTGCGCGAACGCCGCCGGCTGGCGCTGCCGCTGCTCGCCGGGCTCAGCGGCATGGCCGTCCCCGTCGCGATCTACCTGGCCTTCAACGCGGGCCACGACTCCCTCCACGGCTGGGGCGCCGCCATGTCGACGGACACGGCTTTCGCCCTGGGCATGCTCGCCCTCTTCGGAGCACGGCTGCCCGGCAGCCTGCGGGTCTTCATCCTCACCCTCTCCGTCGTGGACGATTTCGTGGCCCTCGCCGTGATCGCCCTCGCCTACAGCGGCGCCTTGGCCCTGCCCGCACTGCTGGCGGCGGTCGGCCTCTTCGCGGTCGTCCTGCTGGTGCGGCGCACCCTCGGTGTGTGGATTCCCTCCCTGTACGGGGTGCTGGGCGTGGCGCTCTGGGTGGCTCTCCTGAAGTCGGGTGTGGATCCGGTCGTGGCCGGTCTCGCGATGGGCCTGCTGACCTACGCCCGCCCGGCGGAGCGGAGCAACCTGGAGCGCGCCAGCCATCTGTTCCGGCGCTTTCGCGAGCAGCCGACCCCGGAACTGGAGCGCACTGTACGGCGCGGGCTCGCCTCGACACTCTCTCCCAACGAGCGGCTGCAGCGGATGTTCCATCCCTGGACGAGCTATGTGATCGTGCCGCTGTTCGCCCTCGCCAACGCCGGCATCACCATCAGCGGCAGCCAGCTGGCCCATGCCTTCACTTCGCCGGTCACCCTCGGCATTCTCCTCGGCTATGTGCTCGGCAAGCCGGTCGGCATCATCGGCGCCACCTGGCTCACGACGCGCGTCAGCCGAGGGCGCCTGCACCCGCCGGCCGGCTGGGGCGCCATCACCGCGGGCGGCACCCTGGCCGGGGTGGGGTTCACCGTGTCGCTGCTGATCGCCACGCTCGCCTTCGACGGTGCCCAGCTGGGAGAGGCGAAGATCGGGATCCTTGCCGCTGTGGTGTGCTCGTTCCTCCTCACGTGGCTGGTCGTCCGGGTGGTCAGCGCCCTTCCACCGCGTACCCGTGCCCGGGCCCTGCTCGGCATGGGCCACGCCATCGTCGACCTCGAAGACCCCGTCGACGTGGACCGCGACCACGTACGCGGCCCGCTGGACGCGCCCGTGACGCTCCTCGAGTACGGGGACTTCGAATGCCCCTACTGCGGGCTGGCCGAGCCCGTGGTGCGCGAGCTGCTCGCCCACTTCGGCGATGTGCGCTACGTATGGCGGCATCTGCCGCTGCCCGACGTACACCCCAATGCCCAGCTGGCCGCGGAGGCCGCCGAGGCCGCGGCCCTCCAGGACCGCTACTGGGAGATGCACGATCTGCTGCTGGAGCACCAGGGTGACCTCAGGCCCAAGGACCTGCTCCGCTACGCCGAGGAGATCGGTCTCGACACCGACCGCTTCCTCCATGACCTGCGGTCCGGTGCGGGGACCGCCCGGGTCGACGCGGATGTGGAGTCCGCCGACCTCAGCGGCGTCTCGGGCACACCGACGTTCTTCGTCAACGGCCTCCGCCACCACGGCGCCTACGACATCGCCTCGCTGTCCGCGGCGGTACGCGCCGCGCGGGAACGGGCAGCCCTCAAGGGGGAAGGACAAGAGATCTGACGTCCCGTTCAAGAATGCACGCCCACACGGCGGTTGGCATTCCGGCGGGAGGATGCGGCCTCGGCTACGACCTGCACGTCTGGCACAGCGATAGCTTGCGCGCGCCGATCGGCGGCTTCCAGCGGCCGGCCCGGACGCGTCCCTTGCCCGTCGGGGCCTCCGGGTGGGTCCCGGTGAGGGGTCGGAACGGCCACAGCTCCTGGTTGAGCTCCCGGACCGCCTCGATCTGCCAACCGCCGCTCGGCGTTCGGCCCTTGGGCCACAGTGAGCCGCGGCGAGTCGTCCGTCAGTACGGCCCACCGGTGGCCCACGTCGCGTACGGCCCGGGCCATGGCCTCGGAAGTGCTGCCGCCGTCCGGCCAGTTGGAGTGCACAGGGCAGTCCCCGAACTGCGCGTCAGCCGGCTGGTGCACGCCCTGGGCTGCGGGTTCCTCCCAGCTCTTCATGCCGAACGCCTGCCCGGCATCACGGAGATGAACAAGGATGAACATCAGGGGCTTGTTTTCAGCATCATGAAGGTCTTCAATATGGCGCAAGACACATCCCCCAGGGACAGGTGGAGATCGTGCACGACAACGACGCACCGATGCCGGCTGACCGGCCGGACCTCGATGTGCTGGTCGCCACGGTCGGCCTGCAGATCAAGGCCCTGCGCAAGCAGGCCGACCTGACCCTGGACGAGCTGAGCCGCCGTTCCGGCATCAGCACCGGACTGATCAGCCAGGTCGAGCGAGGGAAAGGTAATCCCTCCTTCACCAGTCTGGTGCAGATCGCCCACGGTCTGGATGTCCCGATCGGGCGGCTGTTCCATCTCGCCGACCAGGTCAGCCCGGTGGTCCGTGCCCACGAACGCCGCAGCCTGGACTTCCATGGCGCGGATCCGGCGGACGGCGACCGCTTCGAACTGCTCACCCCGACGCTCAACGGCGCTTTGGAGGTCCTGTGGGTGGTCACCCAGCCGGGCCACGACACCAGCGCCGCCCCCTTCCGTCACAACGGCGAGGAGTTCGGCATCGTGCTCTCTGGTGTGAAGGACGTCTATCTCGACGGCGTCCGTCACCGGCTCGAAGCGGGCGACTCCATCACCTACTCCTCCAGCATTCCCCACTGGTACGTCAATCCCGGTGACGAGCCCGCCACCTCGATCTGGGTGATCACTCCGCCCACCTGGTAGGCACCGGCCTCGCGCCGTCCCGCCCCCAACGCCCCGGCCTCAGGCCCGGGCGCCGGTACCGCACGGCCTCGTCCCGTGCGCCTTCCCCATGAGGTGCCCTGCCATGGCATCACTCATCGACAGATCCGCTGTCGACACCGGAAACTCCCTCTCCCACCGCCGCGCTCTGCTGGCACTCGGCGGCGGCAACGCCGTCGAGTGGTACGACTGGATGGTCTACGGGCTGCTGGCCTCCTACATAGGTCCGCTCTACTTCCCCTCCGGCAGCTCCGTCTCCGAGACCATGTCCGCGCTGGCCGTCTTCGCCGTCGGCTTCGCCGCCCGGCCGCTCGGCGCGATCGTCTTCGGCACCCTGGCCGACCGGATCGGCCGACGCTCCGTCATGCTGTTCTCCATCGGCTCCATGGTGCTGTCCAGCCTGGTCATCGCCCTGCTGCCCAGCCATGCGAGCATCGGCGTCTGGGCCGGCGTCATCCTGCTGGCCAGCCGCATCCTGCAGGGACTGTCCACCGGCATCGAGGCCCCGCTGAACTCCGCGTACATCGTGGAGCTGGCACCCGAGGGCAGGACCGCCCGGTTCGGCAGTGTCATCAGCATCTACGTCCAAGTCGGCATCGTCGGCGCCTCGCTGGTCTGCTTCCTGACCACCTCGGTGGTCGCCCCCGACGCCATGGCCTCCTGGGGCTGGCGTATCCCGTTCGCGGTCGGTGCCGTCGGTGGCCTGATCTTCCTCTGGCTGCGCCGCGCCCTGCCGGAAACCCTGCACGCACAGGGCGAGAAGCCGGCCGAGCCCGCCCGGGTGGGCCAGGTCTGGGCCGAGGTCTGGCGGCACCGGCTGGCGCTGCTGGCGATCATCTTCGTGGTGGCCGGCGCCCAGGCGCTCAACTACACCTGGGCCACCGGACTGCCCAACCTGGCCCGCTCCGCCCACCACGAGGACCCGGACACCGTCTTCCTGGTCTCCACCCTCGCGGGCATCGGCGTCGCCGCGCTCTACCCGCTGGTCGGCCGGCTCGCCGACCGCAACCGGATCTCCCGCACCTTCATCGTCTCCCGGCTCGCCGTGGTGCCGCTGATCTTCATCGTGCTTGCCTACCAGCGGCCCGGCATGGCGATGTTCACCGTGGTGATGCTGGTCGGCGCCCCGGTGCTGGCCTTCACCATGGGCCTCTACAACACCGTCGCCGCCACGTTGATGCCGACCAGCTGCCGGGTCACCGGCGTCGGCCTCGGCTACGCGATCGGCGTGGCCGGCTTCGGCGGCACCGCCCCCTATCTCCTGCTGTGGCTACAGGACATCGGCGCCGCCTGGGCGTTCCCCGTCTACGGCGCGGTCCTTTGCCTGCTCAGCGTCCTGCTCTACGTGCTCGTCCTCCGTCGCGGCGCCGTCCGCGTCGGGAACTGAAAGGGAGTCAGATGCCCCAGACCGTCTCTCTCGACGCCGTCGAGGCGCCCGTGGTCCAGCGGTCCGACGTGGTCGTGGTCGGCGGCGGACCGGCCGGGGTCAGCGCGGCCGTGGCCGCCGCCCGCACCGGGGCCGACGTGACCCTGCTGGAACGCTACTCGGCCCTCGGCGGTCTGGCCTCCGGCGGCATGGTCCTGGTCCTCGACGACATGATCAACGGGAGCGAGGTCACCGTCACCGGCATCGTCGACGAGTACGTCGAGCGGATGGCCAAGCTCGGTCTCGCCGTCTACCCGCCGGCCGAGGACCGCTACTCCTCGCCCGAGATGTGGGCCAAGTGGGGCCGTTGGGGAGCGTTCGACTTCCACTCCCACACCAGCCCCAAGCCGATCTGCTACGCCGTCGCCTTCGACCCCGACGGCTGGAAGCGGGTCTCCAACGACCTGGTCCGCGAGAGCGGGGTCAACCTGCGGCTGCACAGCTGGTTCTCGCGACCGGTGGTCCAGGACGGCGCGGTGAAGGGCGTGGTCTGCGAGACCAAGTCCGGCCCGCAGGCGGTGATGGGCGACGTGGTGATCGACACGACCGGCGACATCGACGTGGCGTCCCGGGCCGGCGCCTCGTACGCCCAGGACAACTACCTGGTCACCCTGGTCTTCCGGCTCGGCGGGGTGGACACCGCGGCCGCCGAGCGCTTCGAGCAGGAGAACCCGCGCGAGGCACGGGCCGTCAACCGCAAGATCAAGCGGATGCTGGGCGGCGCCTGGGAGTTGTGGTGGCTCAAGACGCCCGTCCCCGGCGTGGTCTGGTGCAACTGCCCGCACATGACCGGCTTCGACGGCACCGACCCGGCCTCGCTCACCGAGGCCGAGTTCGAGGCCCGGGCCCGGATCGGCGCCGTCCTCGACCACATCAAGTCCGACCTGCCCGGCTTCGACAACGCCTACCTGCTCGACGTCGCCGAGCAGATGGGCGTCCGTCAGACCCGGCTGCTGCAGGGCGAGTACGTGGTCACCAAGGACGACGTCACCTCCCGCCGCCACTTCGCCGACAGCGTCGCCCGCGGCCGCGACTACTACACCCCGTACCGCGCCCTGCTGCCGCGCGACGTCGACCAGCTGCTGGTCGCCGGCCGGCACTACTCGGCCACCCCCGAGGCGCAGCGGATCTCCCGGGAGATCCCGCCCTGCATGGCCATGGGCCAGGCCGCCGGCATCGCCGCCGCCACCGCGGTGGAGCAGGGCGTCCTCGTCCGGGACGTGGACCCGGCCGTCATCCAGCGCCGGATGCGCGAGCAGGGCGCCGACCCCGGTGACGTCCCCGCAGAGAACGCGACCGTCGACCAGATCGAGGAGTCCGTGGCATGACCGCCACCGCACAGCCGCTGAGCGGCATCACCGTCATCGACTTCACCCAGGTCTTCATGGGCCCGTCCTGCACCCAGATGCTGGGCGACTACGGCGCCGACGTGATCAAGGTGGAGCGCCCCGGCACCGGCGACATCTCCCGGACCTCGATCCCGGACCCGGCCGGCCTGGACAACCCCATCTTCCTGTCCATCAACCGCAACAAGCGCAGCATCGCCATCGACACCCGCACCGAGGAGGGCCGCCAGGCCGTGCGGGAGCTGGTGCGCTCCGCCGACGTCGTGGTGAGCAACTTCCGGGCCGGCGTGATGGAGCGGCTCGGCCTCGGCTACGAGGCACTGCTTGCCGTCAACCCCAGGATCATCTGGGCCTCCGGCACCGGCTTCGGCACGGAGGGCCCGTACGCCCACAAGGGCGGTCAGGACGCCATCGCCCAGGCGTACAGCGGAGTGATGTGGCGCCGGGTGTCCGAGGACGACCCGCTCACCCTCTACCCGACCACGCTCTGCGACTACACGACGGGCATGCACCTGCTCCAGGGCATCCTGCTGGCCCTGCTGCACCGCGACCGCACCGGCGAGGGGCAGAAGGTGGAGGTGTCGATGTACGACTCGATGCTCCACATGCAGATGCAGGAGGCCTGCCAGCAGCTCAACCGCGGCTCCGAGATCAACTGGGCCGCGATGCCGCTCACCGGGGTGTTCCGCAGCACCGACGGCGCGCTGATCATGGTCGGCGGTTTCAAGGCCAACCCGCTGCACCACATCAGCCGCGCCCTCGAGCTCGACGAGGACCTGGGAGAGCGCCCCGAGTTCGCCACCCTCGACCTGCAGTTCGCGCACCGGACCGAGCTGCAGCGCATCTTCTCCGAGGCGGTGGCCCGCAACACCACCGATTACTGGGTCAAGCGGCTCGAGGACGAGGACATCCTGTGCGCTCCGGTGCGCAGCCTGGAGCAGACACTCGACGACGAGCAGACCGCGGTCAACAAGATGATCGTCGAGATGGACCACCCGGTCGCCGGCCGGATCCGCGCCATCAACGCGCCGCTCCACCTCTCCGCCGCCCCCGCCGAGGTACGCCGGTTCCCGCCACGGCTCGGCGAGCACGGCGCCGAGGTGCTCGGCGAACTCGGCTACTCCGCCGAGCAGATCGAGCTGCTCCGCGAGAAAGGGGTACTGCGATGACCGACGAAGTCCGCTACGTACGCGAGGGACACATCGCCCAGGTCACCATCGACCGCCCCGCCGTACTGAACGCGGTGGACGTCAAGACCAACGCCCGGCTCAACGAGATCTGGGCCGAGATCGAGGCCGACCCCGAGGTCCGGGTGGTCGTCGTGACCGGCGCCGGAGAGCGGTCGTTCTGCGTGGGCGCCGACATGTCCGCCGACGCGGTGGACAAGACCGGCCTGGAGTACTGGGCCGGCCTCGACCCCAACGGCTTCGGCGGGCTGGGCCTGCGCACCACCCTGGACGTCCCGGTGATCGCCCGGGTCAACGGCTATGCGCTGGGCGGCGGCATGGAGATGGTCCTCGGCTGCGACATCGTCGTCGCCGCCGACCACGCACGGTTCGGCCTGACCGAGCCCCGGGTCGGCCGGATCCCGCTGGACGGCGGGGTGTTCCAGCTGGTGCGCCGGCTGCCGCACACCCAGGCCATGGGGCTGCTGCTCACCGGCCGCCGTGCCTCCGCCGCCGAGCTGCACCGGATGGGCCTCGTCAACGAGGTGGTCCCGGCGGGGCAGTTGGACGAGGCCGTCGACCGCTGGGTCGCCGACATCCTCGCCTGCGCCCCGACCTCGCTGCGCGCCATCAAGCAGATGGTCCAGCGCGGGAGCGGGCTGTCGCCGCAGGACGCCCACAAGCTCCGTACCCCGGCGCTGATTCAGGCGCTGGACAGCGAAGACGCCAAGGAGGGCGTGCTCGCCTTCCAGCAGAAGCGGCCGCCGGTCTGGCCGGGACGATGAGGGGAGCGGGGAGCCCACTGATGCCCGAGAAACTCGCACCCGGAGTGTGGGGCGTGGTCGCCACGCCCTTCCTCGGCTCCGCCCTGGAGGTGGACGAGCCCAGCCTGGCCCGGCTGGTGGAGCACTACGCGCGGATCGGCACCACCGGTCTGACCGTGCTCGGGGTCTTCGGCGAGGCCGCCCGGCTCTCCGCCGAGGAGCGCCGGGCGGTGCTGGAGACGGTGGTCGACACGGTCGGCCTGCCGCTGGTCGTCGGGGTCACCGGACTTGCCACCGCACCGGTGCTGGAGGAGGCCCGGCTCGTCCGCGAGATGGCCGGGGACCGCCTCGCCGGGCTGATGGTGCAGGTCAACTCGCCCGATCCGCAGGTGGTCGCGGCCCACCTCAACGCGGTCCACGACGCCACCGGCGCCGGGATCGTGGTCCAGGACTACCCGGAGACCAGCCAGGTCGCCATCCGCACCGCCGACCTGGTCCGCGCCGTCCGCGCGGTCCCCTCGGCGGTCGCGGTGAAGGCCGAGGCGCCGCCCACCCCGGCGGCCGTCGCCAGGCTCACCGCCGAACTCGACGTCCCGGTCTTCGGCGGCCTGGGCGGGCTGGGCCTGCTCGACGAACTGGCGGCCGGCGCCGCCGGGGCGATGACCGGCTTCTCCTGCCCCGAGGGCCTGATCGCCTGCGTCCAGGCCTGGCGCAGCGGGGGCTACGACGCGGCCCGGGAGGCCTATCTGCCGTACCTGCCGCTGGTCAACTTCGAGGCACAGGCCGGGATCGGGCTGGCGCTGCGCAAGGAGGCCATCCGGCGGCGCGGTCTGATCACGGAGTCGGGCGTCCGGCCGCCGGCCGCGCAGCTGCCCGAGGCCCTGGTCCCGCAGCTGGAGCGGCACCTCGCCGCACTGCCCAAGGAGGTGCGCTGATGGACCTCGGCATCCGCGGCCGGGTCGCCGTGGTCGCCGCCTCCACCGGCGGTCTGGGCCGGGCGGTCGCCGAGGCGCTGGCCGCCGAGGGCGCCTCGGTCGTGGTGGCCGGGCGGCGCGGCGGCCTCGCCAAGGAGATCGCCGCCGGGCTGCCGGACGCGGTCGGCGTCCAGGTCGACCTCACCGACCCGGACGGGCCGCAGGCACTGGTCGAGGCGGCGCGGGAGGCGTACGGCGATCCCGACATCCTGGTCCTCAACGGACCCGGCCCGCGGCCCGGCACCGCCGCCGACCTGGACAGCGGCGACCTCGCCGCCGCCGTGGACGCGTTGCTGCTGGCCCAGCAGCGGCTGGTGGCGCTGGCCTTGCCCGCGATGCGCCGGCGCGGGTGGGGCCGCATCCTGGCCATCGGCTCCAGCGGGATCGCCGAGCCGCTGCCCGGGCTGGTGCTCTCCAACGCCGGACGGGCCGCCCTGGCCGCCTATCTGAAGACCCTCGCGGCCGAGGTGGCGGCGGACGGAGTCACGGTCAACCTGCTGCTGCCCGGCCGGATCGCCACCGCTCGGGTGGCGGCGCTGGACGCCGCGCGGGCCGAACGCGAACAGCGCCCGGTCGCCGAGGTCGAGGCAGCCTCGCAGGCCGCGATCCCCGCCGGACGGTACGGCACCCCCGCCGAGTTCGGCGCGGCCGCCGCCTTCCTCTGCGGCGCCCCCGCGTCGTACGTCACCGGAACCGCGCTGCGCTGCGACGGCGGCCTGGTCCGCAGCCTGTGAACGCCACCGCACGCCGCGAAGATCTCGTCGAGGTCGGCGTCGACGGGCTGTTTCTGTCGCCCTTCCCCGAAACGGCCTCCAGCCATGATTCCTCGGGCCCCGGGCTGTCACCGTGTGTCGGGTCGGGACTCATAGTGCAGGCTGTGGAAACGACCGTTTTCCTCGCGCCCGGTAGGGTCGCCGCCCAACGCCCGTACCGCCACGATCGCATACTCCTGTTCCCGCTCGTCGGTGAAGAGGCGCTGGGGATACGTGCGGGCGACATCGACGGTGGTGCTCAGACCGTGTGCGGCCAATGCCTGGACGATCGGGTGGTACGAAACTGTCCGCAGCACGAAAGCACTGACCCATACCGGTCTCCGGGCGCCGTCCAGCAGTGCCGTCAGCGTGCGGGCGGTGATATAGCTGCCGCCGCCAGTCAGTGTGATGAGGCCGACCTCGGCGAGCGCGCGCCTCAGCCTGGGGCTGGGTGAGCCCTGTTCCAGGTCGTCGGTGAAGGCGGCGTCCAGGAGCCCCACCTCCAGTGCGTAGTGCACGGCGAGGCCCGCGACGTCGAGGCCGAACACCGGCAGGGCATCCGGTCGGCGCCGCTCGGCATAGAACTCCTTGTCCCGTGCCGCGAGTTCCGCCGTCGACATCTTCTGGCAATCCGGGGACGTGTACCGCTCGTACATCTCCGCCAGCGTCACGTCGTGGTTGAGCAGCGCGGCATTGATCCCGTACGAGCAGCACACGTCCAGCACCGCCGGCCTGCGGGAGTGGCCGTCGTCCAGCGCGGCCCGTTCCGCGGCGACCTGCCGGAAGACCGGCTGCGCTTGGTGCGGGATCTCGTACTCCAGCGGGGCCAGCCGCGTGAAGTATGCGCGAGGGTCCGGCCGGTCATAGATGTCGTCGAACCGCGACTTGCCGCCCGCCACACGCCCGGTACCGCCAGAGCCCGACCCCGCCATGCCGTACTCCTCCTCGCAGAAGACATCTGTACCTCCATCATGTATCGCCTGCTTCGCCCCGGAATGTTCGCCACACAGGGGCACACAGGTGTACATGGCCGCTGTGCAACCCCAGCTGCATGTGCCGACCGCAGAACGTCCCACTGCTGTAGCCGTCTGGCGGACTGCGGAGGATGCACACCGCCATGCCGCGGCCCTCTGTGCGAGCGAGGATCGAGGACAAGCGGCTGGTCAGCATGATCGGCAAGGGGGACATCGCCCAGCACCTCAGCGGGCAGCAGATCGCCCCATTCGCGGAGCGGGTGTTCGCCACGTCCTGAGAGCGGTCGGGCTGTTTCAGGCGGAGGAGCGGCGTCGGTTCGGCCCCCGGTTCCACGGCGACGGTGACGCCCAGCGGTGGCACGCTCGCAACACTTGGACTTAGGTTTTATTGAAGCTTTGTAGGCAACATGGTTCCAACCCAGCTCGTAGCGGTCGGTGGAGCATCCTCGACCACGGGCGATCATCCCGGCCTTCCGCCGCCGGAAGGAGGGAACTGTGGCCCGACACCCCGGGGAACGCCGTCACGGCGAAACGCTACGGGCGGGTGCGGTCGACGTACGAGACACAGCGCCCAGGCGCCCTCCGGCGCGGGCACATCCTCTGCCACCTCCTCGGACGAAGAAGTGGTGGACGCCGAGATCGTCGACGACGACAACCGGAGGCGGGCTGACGATGGACAAGGGCCGGCTGCAGAAGACGGACCTCACACAGCTGCAGCGTTTGCTGGAGGAGCGCACGGCCGACCTGCAGCGAGTGAAGGCCGAGTACGACAACTACCGCAAGCGGGTGCACCGGGATCGTATGGCCGTGCGCGAGATCGCGGTGGCCAACGTCCTGCAGGCCCTGCTGCCCGTGCTGGACGCCGTCGACCGCACGTGCGCGCACGAGCCGATGACCCCGGGTCTGGAGGACATCACCGACACCCTTCAGGCCCAGCTCGGCTCGCTGGGGCTCGTGGCGTTCGGCGAGGAGGGCGACCCGTTCGACCCAGCCCGTCACGAGGCCGTGACCCACCACGTCGCCCCGGACGCCGACCAGCTCATCTGCACGGAGATCCTGCGTGCCGGGTACCGGCTCGGCGACCTCCTCGTGCGTCCGGCCTACGTGGAGGTCACCGGGCCGCCTCCACCCGCGGGGAACCCACTCACGCACGGCCGAGAAGAACCCCGATACGACGCAGCAGGAGGCAGCGACTGCCCCAGCCTCACGCGCGCAGGGCACGAAGATCGGGGCAGCTGGCGGTCTTGACGTGACCACTGCAGTGCCACATGGTGCACTGCACCCTCCACTCGCCGAGAAGGCGGAAAGAGACGGACGGGCCACAGTTCGCCTCCTACCACGGCTCTGCCGGGCCGCACGTGCTTGCACGGATCGTGCATTGTTGTCAGGCTGCGTTGGCGGCGGCGCCTGCTTCGGCCTTCACGGCGACCAGGTACTCGTGGTTGCGCATGACGAAGGTGGCGATCCCGGCTTTGCCGGCACGAGACAGGGCCTGCTGGAGCACGGAGTAGACCTTCACGTACTCCTTGCCCTTGGGGCCCAGGTAGTACGTCCTGTCGAAGAAGATCGGATCAAACTTCGTCGAGCTCCACAAATCCGCTGATCTCCAGGGACTGGGAGCGGCCGGGGGCGATGTCCTCCAGTT
Source organism: Streptomyces dengpaensis (assembly GCF_002946835.1). Lineage (NCBI taxonomy): Bacteria > Bacillati > Actinomycetota > Actinomycetes > Kitasatosporales > Streptomycetaceae > Streptomyces > Streptomyces dengpaensis. The sequence goes on along the minus strand of NZ_CP026652.1, from coordinate 8,211,802 downwards.
CGCCGGGCTCGACGAGGACGTACTCCTCGCCGGTGTCGAAGCCTTTGACGATCTCGTCGAGCGGCACCTCCTCGCCCGTGCGCTCATTCACCCGCCTGTTGCGCACACGGTCCGACGTGCCGCGCTGAAGCTGGTGGAAGTGAATCGTGTGGCTTTCCGTCGTAGTGAAGAGCTGAACCGGTACGGAGACCAGCCCGAACGTCAGAGCACCACTCCACACCGGCGGCGCCATGACCCTCACCTCCTGTCTCCATCGCACGCTCGTTCCGCGCTGATCGCATTCCGACCGTGCCGTGACCGGCCGCGGCACTCACTGCCGTCGGTTCCTCACGGCCTGCAGTTCCGCCCTCCCGGAGCGACATGGGTACGACGTGGCCACGGCTGTTCCATCAAGACGGCCTGCGCCTGTTGCCTCGCGAACCCCCGGAAGCGGGGGCTGCGGGCGCCCGATCGGGGAAAGCGGCCAAAGACGCGGCACGGTGGTCAGTGCCGAAACTCGCAACGCAGGAGGCACCCCGGCCGAGCGCCTGTCAGCGGCGGGTCAGGTGCCGGAGTAGCGGAGAAGTACCGCGAGGCCGTCCTCCAGAGGCAGTTCGTCCCGGTGCACGGCGATCAGCTCTGCCCGTGTGCCGACTGCCGCGCGGATCAGCGCGGAACCGGGGGGCTCCTCCCAGTAGTAGTTCAGGCCGAAAGCATTCAGGTCCGCGCCCGAGAGCGCGATGTGGGTCGGCTCGCTGCCCACCCACAGAGGTCGGGCGATGGACACCGGTTGGTTGAGGATCAGAGCCTGGGCCTGGGCGCGCTGCAGGACGGCGACGGTGGCGGCGACGCCTTCGACGCCGTCCCGATGACGGGCGCGCTGGGCGCGGAAGGTGTCCAGCTGCTGCCGGTCGCGCTCGGGCAACCTGTCGGCGAACAAAGTGGCCAGCCCGGCCTCCAGAAGTGCCCGGCCGGGCTCCGGTCGCCAGTGGCCGCTGTCCTTGAGCCTGACGAAGTGGTCCTGCAGTTTCCTGGGGGCGAGCCGGGTGAGGGCGTTGGTGGCCCACGGGTCGCCGGACAGGACGATCGCCTCCCTACCGAAGCTGTCCACGCCGTCCGCCAGTTCACCGATGAGCTGCTCGGCTTCCTTGGGCCAGCCTTCCACCGGTATCCGGCGAGCGGGAGGGCTGTGGGACGCGACCCGGCTCATCGGCCAGCTGCCGGTCTCATAGCCGACCTCGAGCTCGTCCTCGCCGCCATCGGCGTCCGCGCTGTGCACGCGGTGGACAACGACGACCGCGTAGCCGAGCTCCGGAACGTGCTGGAGAGCGAGCGGCAGTGTATCGGGGAGCATGCCGTACCTGGCGGTGTCGTGAGCGGGCGGTTCGGGCAGGACCTCGGCCAGGAGCAGGCGCCCGTGCGCGGCGAAGATCGCCTGGCCGTGCGGCCCGGCCACGTCGCGGTCGGTTCCGATGACGTGGGCGATGGCGTCGACGGTGGTCTGGTCGGTGTCGTGGGCACGCAGGCTGTCCCGCAGGTTCCGCCAACGCAGCTGGATGGCCCGGTCGGGTTCCTCGATATCACGGGATGTGTCGAGGTACACGGAGGCGACGGGGCCGGGGCGTTCGTACAGCGGGTTGAGGAATCGCAGCTTCACGGCTTCCTCCCGGAGTGCGCTTCGGCGGCACCCTGCCGGGTGACGGGTTCCGGTGCCGGTACAGGCCCCGGCACCGGGCCGGGCTGAGGATGTGGATCGGGCCGCGGGGCGGGCGGCGGCTGGGGATCGGGTTCGGGCTGTGGCGGCGCAGGCGGCACGGGATCCGGTCCGCCGGGAGCAGGCACAGGGCCGGGCACAGGGCCTGGTTGCGGTCCGGGACCCGGTCCGGGTGCCGGTGTGGGGCTGGGTGGTACGGGATCGACGGGAGGGGTGCCCATGGTGACTCCCTGTCTCGGCGCGGTGGACGGCATCGGGCCCTCGCCAAGGCGGGGTACCCGGCTGGTGCCGGGTAACACGGCCGGGAGGGCGATGGACGCTGGGAATGCCGCTCGCTTTCGGGCGCCCCTCCGGGCCGCCGGGGACGTCGGGGCCGCAAACGGGCAGGCGTCTGGTACGGGTCCCGGCCGGGAGGTGAGCGCGGTGGCGTGGCACCTGCGAATGACGCTGCTGGGCGTGGGCGCGATGAACTCGCCGCGATGCGCACCCGCCGGCCTGCTGGTGCGCTACCGCGGCCGCCGGATCGCATTCGACGCGGGCCCTGGGGCCGATCCGCCTCCGCGCCTGGACGCGTGGCTGGTAACCGACGAGCAGGCCGAACTCCGCTCCGCCCTGCAAAGGATGGCGGCAGACCGTGGCCTCGAGGCCCGAAGAGCCGACTGTGAATGGGGCGAACTGGTGATCCGTGCGTGTTCGGTCGCGCACACCTCGCACCCGACCTGCGGCTACAGGATCGAGGCCGACGGTGTCGTGGCCGTTTGGGCGCCGGAGTTCTGGGAGTTCCCGTCCTGGGCGATGGGCGCGGACCTGATGTTCGCGGAGGCAGCCGGCTGGGATCGGCGGATCCGGTTCCGAGGCGGGGTCGGCGGCCACGCTCACGTCCGGGAGGTTGGCCGAGAGGCTGAGCGGCACCAGGTGCGGCGCCTGGTCTACGCCCACGTCCGGGAGGTTGGCCGAGAGGCTGAGCGGCACCAGGTGCGGCGCCTGGTCTACGCCCACATTGGGCGGCCGTGCTTGCGCGCGATGGACGCCGGACTGAAGCCGGAGTGGGGCGAGTGGGGGCGCGCGGGGCGCACGTACTCACTGCTGCCCGCACAGTGTGGTTGATGCGCACCATGCGGCGCTGACGCGTCGACGTGCCGCGGTTTCCGGTCTGGCGTGAGGAAGGCCGGGCAGTGGCTTCTGGGGTGGCCGGCGTCGGCGAAGTGCAGGTGCCAGGTGTGGTGCGGGCTGGGTTGGAGGCGCGCGTCGACGCAGGTCGCGAGGTGACCGCCGTGGGGGGGCACGCTCGACCATGATCCGAACCAGGTGCGGGCCAACACGCGGCACGCCTTCACCGCACGTACCGCGCGTGGCTGTTCGAGGGACGGGATCAGGGTCGCGCCGGGTCGTGCTGCGGCGAACGAGTGCCCCGTTCAGGCGGGGCTTCCAAGTGCAGAGACAGCCGTTCGGCACAGATGCTTGACCGCAGCCTCGTCTTCGGAATGGGCGGCGCCGCCGGAACGTCGCAGGAAGCCGGTGACCATCGCGGCGCCTCGGCACGCAGACCCAGAAGTTCATCCTCCGGGACCGGCTCGGCAAGGGCGAACTCCCCGCACTCCCCTGACGGGTCGCGGATATCCAGGACCGTGCACTGCCTGACCAGGCTACTCGCCTCCGGACGAGACACTCGCTCCGTCCTGGGCACAGGCCCGCGGTGTCAGCGCGGCGCGACGTACAGGCTTTGCGCACTCCGCCCGATGGGTCCCTTCTCGTCGTGCAGTTGCGTGTCGGCGAGTCCGACACCGCCCGAGTCCACACTCGTACGGGCGTCGAGGCACACCCACTCGCCGACCGGGTACCGGTGCAGATGGACCGTCAGGTCGGCGTTGACGAAGAGGTGCCGGGCTGGGTCGAGTACGTTACTGACGCCGTTTCCGGAGTCGGCGGCCACCAGGACCCGGTCCAGCGGCTGCGGTTCATCGCCCGCGATGAGCGGTATGCGCATGCGCATCCAGCACGTCGCGGGGCCGCGTTCGGTGAATGCGCCCGCGGTGAACCGCCAGTCCATCGAGGTGTGGTAGCCGATGTCCCACGGAACGGGGAAGAACCTCCCGCTGCCGCCATCGCCGGGCGGCGCCACGAGCGGCCCCTGGCTGACCACGGGGCCCGGCTCCGTGGCCGTTCTGATACGCAGCGCCCTGGCCAGCATCACCGGCTCGCCGCCGTCGGGTGTCAGCGTGGCCTCGACGAGTTCGACGTTCCGCCCGGCGCGCACTACCTGGGTCGACGTCTGCAGCGGGCGGATCGGGACCGGACGCAGGATCTCGTACGTGATCCTGGAGACACGCATGTCGGTGCGGCCCCCGGGGCGCTCGGTGACGGCACGGCCCAGGAGTGCGGCGGGCGGGCCCGCGTGCTGAGCGCCGGGATCCCAGGGACCCCGGGTGCCTTCGGTGGGTGCGAATCGGTTCTCGGAGAGCCGCTCGAAGAACGCCTCGGGCTCTGACATGACCAGCCGCCTTTTCTGTGTAGCCCCGCATAACCCGGGTACTGGAGCCGGACCTTCGGGTTCTGTCAGATGCTGTCCGCGGCGTGGCGTTCCACGATCGCGGCGGCGTCGGTGCCATGCGGCAGGATGCCGTAGTGATGTCCGCGGCCCTCGCCGAGTCGCGCAGCGATGAACGCCTCCGCCATGGGGGCGGGCGCGTGCCGGAGCATCAGCGAGGACTGGAGGGCCAGTGCCATGCCCTCGACCGTGGCGCGGGCGCGGGTCTGTGCGGCGACCGGGTCACGCAGATCCCGTGACAGCTCCTGCCGTACGCGGCGCAGGTGTGTGTCGAGCACGGCGTGGATTCCGGCCGTCTGTTCCAGTTCGGCCCAGAAGGCGTCCAGCGACTGCGGCGTCTTGGCGATGCCTCGCAGCACGTCGAGCGCGATGACGTTGCCGGACCCTTCCCACACGGCCAGCAGGGGCTGTTCGCGGTAGCGGCGGGCCAGCGGCCAGTCCTCCGTGTAGCCGTTGCCGCCCAGACACTCCAGCGCCTCGTAGGCGTGCTGAGGGCCGCGCTTGCAGATCCAGTACTTGGACACCGCGGTGGCCAGCCGCCGGAACATCGCCTCGGACTCGCCGCTGCCGGCCTCGTACGCGTGCGCAAGGCGCAGCGCGGTCCAGGTGGCGGCCTCGGTCTCCAATGCCAGGTCGGCCAGGACCGCCGTCATGGCCGGCTGTTCGGTCAGGCGGGCCCCGAAAGCGCGGCGGTGCCGGGCGTGCCAGACGGCCTCGGACAAGGACTGACGCATGCCCGCGGTGGTCCCGAGCACACAGTCGAGGCGCGTGTGGTTGACCATCTCGATGATGGTGGGCACGCCACGGCCCGGCTCACCGATCCGCTGCGCCCAGGTGCCGTCGAACTCCACCTCGGAGGAGGCGTTCGACTTGTTCCCCAGTTTGTTCTTCAGCCGCTGGATACCGATGGTGTTGCGGGTGCCGTCGGGCAGCACGCGGGGCACGAGGAAGCAGGTCAGCCCAGCATCGGCCTGGGCCAGGACGAGGAAGGCGTCGGACTGCGGGGCGGAGAAGAACCACTTGTGGCCGGTGAGCAGATGGACCCGGCCGTCCGGGTCGGAGAGCACGGGTGCCGCCACGGTGGTGTTGGCCCGTACGTCGGAGCCGCCCTGCTTCTCCGTCATCCCCATGCCGAACATGAGACCCGACTTCAGGCCCGGCGCGATCATGCGCGGGTCGTAGGAGCGGCTGAGCAGGCCCGGCAGCCAGTCCCGGCCCACCTCCGGGTCGCGCTGGAGGACCGGGACCACGGCGTGCGCCATCGATGTCGGGCAGGCGTGGCCCGGCTCGATCTGGGCGAACAGCATGAACGTCGCCGCCCGTGCCACGGCACCGCCGGGCTTGGGGTCGGCCCAGCCCGAGGTGTGCGCGCCATGGCGCACGGCCGCGCCGAGTACGTCGTGGTAGGCGGGGTGGAAGTCGACCTCGTCGACCCGGTTGCCGTACCGGTCGTGCGTGCGCAGCTCGGGCGGGGAGGTGTGGGCCGACTCCGCCCAGCTCTGGAACTTCTCCGAGCCGACCAGCGCGCCGATCTCGTGCAGCTCCCGATCGTGCCAGGCCGCCCCGTACTGCCGTACGCCCTCCATGAGGGGCTGATTCGTGCCGTACTCGTCGATGTCGACCCGGCGTGGTGCCTGGTTGACCACGTCATGCGTCCGGTGCTGTGCGGGCCGGATACCGGCCGGGAATTCGGTCACCGTCATGACGGGAGCCCTCTCTGATGGTCGGTGTGCTGCTGATCGGGTCTGTCGGCGGCGCCGACCGCCCGCAGGGACAGTGCGGCGATGGCCTCGACCACCGGCTCGGGTTCGGTCTGCTCGCTGACCGGTGAGAGCGGGCCGAGAAGCGCCTCGCTGATCGCCCCGGTCACGGCGGCCGCCGACAACCGGGCGTCCTGCGGGGGAAGTTCACCGGAGGCGATGCCGGCCGCGATGGTCTCCTCGGCCAGGGCGTGATAGCCACGCCGGTAGGTCAGACGCTCGGCCTCGACGAGCGGATCGACCGGTTCGGCGATCATCGCCCAGGCGGTCCGGCGTGCTCGCAGGGCCCGGTACGAGAAGGCCTCGACCAGGGCCCGCAGCTGCTCCGCCGCGCCGCTCTCGGCGTGTACCGCCTCTCGTACGGCGGCAAGCTCGTGCCCGGCGATGTGCCGGAAGACCGCTGCGAGCAGTTCCTGCTTGGACGCGAAGTGGTTGTAGACGCTGCCGGTGGCCACCCCCGCCCGCTCGGCAAGCGCGGAGACGCTGGCCGCGGCGTAGCCGCCCTCGGCCAGCAGACCGCGCGCGGCCTCCAGCAGCCGCTCGCGATGGGCAAGCCGTTTCGCCTCTGTACGGGCCGTGGATCGATAGGCCATGATGCTCTGAACCCCGATTCATATGTTGCGTCACCACTGATATCACCTCCAGAGGTGTCACACAACGATCAGGAGCGGCATCCATCTCAGTGCCATGCCGGACGGCACCGTCCGTAAACCGGCGACGAGGTAGCCCTCGTCTACGGCGTAGCCGCCGTCGACGACGTGCTCGAGGCGCTGATAGCCCTGGCCAGTTGTTTGTGAATGCCGTCGAGGTCATCGATGTCCTGCTGCGATGCCGGGCGGGTGACGACCTGAACGATGACGTTCGGGCTCGTCTCATCGCAGGTCTCCGTCTGGTGAGCGCGATCACCGATCCAGTCGCGCTGGCCGTCCGCGGTGACCTTCCCCCCGTAGTGGGCCTCGAGATCGCGCGGATCCGCCCCGTCGCTTGACCGGCCCAGCCTCTGCAAGCCAGCCCACGAACAGCACCAAAAGCCGGTCCGCGCAGTCGCCTTCGGCCACCCGGTCACGGAATTAGCTCAGGACCGTGAAGTCAGAGCCCGGATCATGCAGTTCGAGACTGAGACAGTACTTCCGGTCCAGACGGCAGCGGACGACGTCCGCCGCCTGCCGGTCGGTGAGACGCTCGGTGACGCGTTCGGTCAGCGTGCAGTCCTCGATGATCTGCGATCGGTTCTCGCGCGTCCGGGGCGCTCATGCGGAGGACGTGCCGGGGCGGCACGCGCCCTTTCATTCTTGTTGGTTGACGTGCATGTCGGATGCTCGCGATGGGGAGGCGTCTTCCAGTTGCTCCTCAAGTGCGGGCGGCGTGCCGAAGGCCCGTGCCTGTGAGGGTGCGGGGCCCAGGTCTTCTTCGGCCCAGACGACCTTGCCGTCCGATAGCGATCGGGAGCCCCATCTGCGGGACAGCTGGGCAACCAGGAACAGGCCGCGGCCGTTCTCGTCGATGGTGCGTGCGCGACGCAGATGCGGGGAGCCGACGCTGGTATCGAACACCTCGCAGGTCAGGACTTGGTGCTGGATCAGACGCAGACCGATCGGGCCGGTGCTGTGGCAGACGGCGTTGGTGACCAGTTCACTGACAATCAGATTGGTGGGGTCCTTGAGACCTTCCAGGCCCCATTCGGTCAGCTGGCGGGCTGCCATGTGCCGGGCGCTGCGGACAGCGGTCAGGTCACCCGGCAGCTTCCAGGAGGCGACCTGGGTCGGGCTGAGTGAGCGGGTCCGGACCAGGAGCAGGGTGACATCGTCGGACGGTGCCCGACCCGGGCAGGTCTCCGTCACGCGGGTGCAGAGGTCTTCCAGGGAGAGGCCTGGTTGTGCCAGGGCGGCGCCCAGGCGGTGCATTCCCACGTCGATGTCGCGGTCGCGGCTCTCGATCAGGCCGTCGGTGTACAGGGCGAGGAGACTTCCCTCGGGCAGTTCCAGCTCCACGGCCTCGAAAGGGACCCCCAGCCCGATGCCGAGTGGGGCTCCGGTGGGAAGGTCGGGGAAGGTGACCCGGCCCTGCGGGTCGATGATCGCGGGCGGGAGGTGCCCGGCCCGTGCCATGGTGCACCGGCGGGTGACCGGGTCGTAGACGGCATACAGGCAGGTGGCGCCCACAACCGCGGGGGTCTGGTCCGGGGCGTCGGCCTCTTCCTCGGCCAGTCGCTGGACCGTGTCATCGAGGTGGGTCAGCAGTTCGTCGGGGGGCAGCTCCATGTCGGCCAGCGTGTGGACGGCGGTGCGCAGCCTGCCCATGGTCGCGGCAGCGTTGATGCCGTGCCCGACCACATCGCCGACCACGAGGGCCACCCGGGCGCCGGACAGCGGGATCACATCGAACCAGTCTCCCCCGACGCCGTGATCCATGTCCGCGGGCAGGTAGCGCGAGGCCGCCTCGACTGCCATGCCGCCCCTCAAACGGTGAGGGAGCAGGTTGCGTTGCAGCGCGAGGGCCGCGGTCTGTTCGCGGGTGTACTGGCGAGCATTGTCCAAGGTCAGCGCTGCGCGACTGACGAGTTCTTCGGCCAGGATCAGATCGAACTCCTGGAACGGCACCGGGTTCTCGGTGCGAATGAAAAACGCCACGCCCAGCAGGGCGCGCCGCGCACGGATGGGTACGACCATCACGGAGTGCACGCCGTTTTCATGGATCATCTGCGCCCGTGCAGGGTCCTGGTCGATCCATGTGCCCGGTGCGGTGTCGAGGATCGGCTCCAGATGGGAAGACCCGGTGCGCAGGACCTCGGTGAAGGGTGAGGCGGACGGCACGGGGACCGACTCACCGCGCGCCCATGGGGATTCTGGGACACCTTGGCGGATCGAGGCCAGACCGGCACGTCGGAACATAGGCAGGCGCTCGCCCATGAGGCCGATGTGGACCGGGGGCCCTTCGCCGAACGGGACCGACTGCTCAAGGTCGACGGCGGCGTAGTCGGCGAGCAGGGGCACGGCAAGGTCGGCCAGTTCCTGGCTGATCCGCATCACGTCCAGGGTGCCGCCCAGGCGCGTACTGGCCTCGCTGAGGATGGCAAGGCACTCCTGCGCCCGCTGGCTCTCGGTGACATCAACGCTGATGACGGCTACCCCCAGCGCTTGACCGTCGGCGCCTTGGAGGCAGAAGCACGAACCCGCGAATGTGTGCTCCCGTCGCGGGCCCGTCGGCAGCCACCTCCGGAACTCGTGGACCTTGGTGGTGCCGCTCTTCAGCACCTGCCGCATCACCACGTCGAGCGCTTCGGCCTTGGGGCCGGGCCAAGCATCACTGATGTGACGCCCGAGCCGTCGCTCACGGCAAATGCCGTCGTGGCTCTCCATCGTGTCATTCACCCAGGTACAACGCAGCTGCGGGTCACGAACGACGATGCCGATCGGTGCCCGGGCAAGAAGTGACTCCCGCACCGATCCGTTCACCACTTTCCCGGGGAGCGTGTCCATGTGGGTCACCGACACGAGCCACCGCACCGTTCCGTGCTGCCCCCACAACATCGAGATCCGCAGGTTGACGTGGAGGATGCGGCCGTCTCGGTGGCGCACGGCCGTCGTGCCCGACGAGCCGTCTTGGGCACGGCACTGCTCGACGAACGCCGATATCGTCTGCGCTTCCTCGGTCGATGACAGTAGGAGTGCGGCAGACCTGCCCACAACGTCCCCGGCGGAATACCCGACAAGCTGCTCGGCGGCCTGCGTCCATGCGACCACCGTCCCAGGCTCGTCGAGCATCGCGACCACCAACTCTGATGGCTCACGCGCGTTGCGGTGCTTACCGAGCGTCACATTGGTAGTGCTCATCATCGAAAATGTTGTCCTTACATGGGTGACGGAGGGGCGGTATCGGGCACAGGAAGCCGATGCGTGGACGGCTGCGACAGCGGCAGCCAGGGCCACGGCAGGGTGGACACCTGGAGCAACCCGCGCCTCACCTCCGCTCTCGATTCCAGACGCCGATATGGTCACGAATCCGACCCAATTTGCATCTTTTGGGTGATTGACCGGATGGTGCTCTGATCTGTGACAGAGACGCAGCCGCGCCTGGTACCACCTCCGTCACCAAGGCCGTTATCAGGCACTGACGACTTGGTTGGCGGGCTGACTGCCTGGGACGATCCTCGGGCGTTGGCCGTCAGGAGGGGAATTCATGGCGTCGTCGTACAGGGGCGTGCCGGTTCCCGGTTCCCGGCGGAGGTCAGGTATGAGGTGTTCGTCAAGGTCACCGGCGAGCGGCAGTAACGTGGCGAGCGGTGGTCCAGGACGGCAACGTCCTGGACGTCCTCGTTCAGAGCCGCCCACATCCGGGCCGCCCGGCTCGTGCCGTACCAGGAGGTCATTGGCCCGAAGGAGGCCGCTGCCGGGCAGGTCGCGCTGCGGCTGTGGGCGCCCGAAGCCGTTGCCCACCGCCGAGGCGGTCGCCGCGTCGGCACGCTCGTTGACGCTCACAGCGGCGAACTGAGGGACGACGACCCCCGGCACTGACCAGCGGGGGGCGCGGGCCTGGGCTCAGGGTTCCGTGGTCCGTGTGCTCAGCAAGGCTTTCTGCTTGTGCTTGGCGGAGATGAACTTGTCCCGGTCCTTGGGTCCGGCGGCCTGCCGCCGGCCCCGTGTCCCGGTGCCGTCGACGATGCCGGTCTTCCCGGTCGCGCCGAGATGGTCGAGGACGTCGGCCAGGATCCGCAGCCGCACGTCCGGGCTGATGGTGCATCCCCACTCGGCGAGCAGCGCACGCACGCTACGAGATCAGCGATCACGCCGGCCCTCAGGTCCGTGATCCGCCGGTTGCTGCTGGTCACCCCGTGCGTCGCATCCCCCACCACGTAACCATGATCAACGATCACGGCTGCCGAGCGCCTCACCGCACACCATGCACGAGCTCGTCAGCCATACGACCAGGGAACCCGTGATGTTGTGACAGTGGCTCGTACCTGTACGCCGGGGTCCGCGGGCCCGAGCCGGCGTCTCCTATTGCCGCGAGCATCTCAATGGCTGAACGGCCAGTTGTCACAGGGCGCACCGTCACACGGTCTGATGGGTGACTTCACCACATGGCTCGCGGCATGCGACATCCGAGATGAGGAACATCATGTCCCCAGTAAAACCTTTCGTGATCGTCGGAGGCGGTCTGGCCGCGGGCAAGGCGGCGGAGGCACTGCGGGAGCACGGCCACAGCGGCCCGCTCCTCATCATCGGCGACGAGCCGGAGCGGCCCTACCTCCGGCCGCCGCTTTCCAAGGGCTACCTGCTGGGCAAGGAGGAGCGCGACTCGATCTTCGTGCACCCCGAGGACTGGTACACGGAGCACGGAGTCGACCTGTTCCTGGGCACGAGTGTGAGGGCTGTCGATGGGCGGGCCAGGGAGGTGGAACTGGACGACGGGCGTCGCGTGCCCTACGCCAAACTGCTCCTGGCGACCGGTTCGTCTCCGCGCCGCCTCTCGATTCCCGGAGCAGACCTCGACAACGTTCTGTATCTGCGGCGCGTGGGAGACAGCGAACGGCTTAAAACCGCCTTCACCGAGGGGGCGAAGATCGTCGTCATCGGCGGCGGCTGGATCGGCCTCGAGACCGCCGCGGCCGCCCGGATGGCCGGGGCGGAGGTGACGGTGCTCGAACACTCGGAGCTGCCGTTGCTGAAGGTGCTCGGGCGCGAGGCGGCAGAAGTGTTCGCCGGTCTGCACAAGGATCACGGGGTGGATCTGCGCCCCCGCGCGCAGGTCGAGAGCATCACCGGAACCCGCGGTCGCGTGGACGGGGTGACGCTCGCCGACGGCAGCCACCTGGCCGCGGACGCCGTGGTCGTGGGCATCGGCATCACACCCAACGTCCGACTTGCGGAGGAAGCGGGCCTGGACGTGCGGAATGGCATCGTCACCGACCAGCACCTGCGGACCTCGGTGCCCGACATCTACGCCGCGGGTGACGTCGCCAACGCCTACCACCCGCTGCTCGACCGTCACATCCGCGTCGAGCACTGGGCCAATGCCTTGAACCAGCCGGACACAGCCGCGCTGAGCATGCTCGGCGCGGACGCCGTCTACGACAGGCTTCCGTACTTCTACACCGATCAGTACGACCTCGGGATGGAGTACGTGGGGTACACGGAACCAGGCGGCTACGACCGCGTGGTCTTCCGCGGCAACGTCGCCGAACGGCAGTTCATCGCCTTCTGGATGTCGGGCAACCGTGTCCTTGCGGGGATGAGCGTCAATGTCTGGGACGTCATCGATCCGATCCGTTCCTTGATCCTGTCCGAGGCCGGCGTAGACGACGCCCGCCTCGCCGATCCCGGTGTCCCCCTGGAGAGCCTCCTCCCCTGACGCTCACCCACGAGGGTGAGGGGCGACGACATCGCAGGCCAGCGTCACCTTCTCACCCACGTACCAGCGCACACATACCGTGCCGGGCATGGCGCCTGGCAGCAGCGATGAAGCGAACCCGTGGCGCAGCCCGCCGCCGGACCGCGGGACGTTCTTCGGCACGGCCCTCCTGAGACGGAAAATCCGCGACCCCGGTGTCACAATTACCTCGATCGCCCGGTCGTACTCAATGACGCCCAAGGCAATCGGAGTAATCGTGGCTATCACCGAACAACGTCTGTCCACCATGGTGCTGGTGATCGGTACCGGCGGAGCCGGCCTGCGCGCGGCGATCGAGCTGGCCGAGGCCGGTATCGATGTCCTCGCCGTCGGCAAGCGCCCCAAGGACGACGCCCACACGGCCCTCGCCGCCGGGGGAATCAACGCGGCCCTGGCCACGATGGACCCCGGGGACAGCTGGCAACAGCACGCCGCGGACACCCTCAAGGAGAGCTACCTGCTCGCCGATCCGCGCACCGCCGAGATCGTCACCCAGGGCGCCGCCCTGGGCATCGACGATCTGGAGCGCTACGGCATGGCCTTCGCCAGGGAGGATGACGGCCGTATCTCCCAGCGATTCTTCGGCGCGCACAAGTTCCGGCGCACTGCCTTCGCCGGCGATTACACCGGCCTGGAGATCCAGCGCACCCTCATCAGACGCGCAGGCCAGCTCAACATTCCCATGCTCGACAGCGTCTACATCACCCGGCTCCTGGTTCATGACGGTGCCGTGTTCGGGGCCTACGGCTTCGACCTCACGAACGGAACGCGTTACCTCATCCACGCCGACGCCGTCATCCTCGCGGCCGGCGGCCACACCCGGATCTGGCGGCGCACCTCCTCGCGACGGGACGAGAACACCGGTGACTCGTTCCGGCTGGCCGTCGAGGCCGGGGCCCGCCTGCGCGACCCGGAGCTGGTCCAGTTCCACCCGTCCGGCATCATCGAGCCGGAGAATGCTGCGGGCACCCTGGTCAGCGAGGCCGCACGCGGCGAGGGCGGCATCCTGCGCAACGGGCTCGGGGAGCGGTTCATGGACCGCTACGATCCCGAGCGCATGGAACTCTCCACCCGTGACCGCGTGGCCCTCGCCTCGTACACGGAAATCAGGGAAGGACGCGGCACAGCCAAGGGCGGGGTATGGCTCGACGTCTCCCACCTCCCCCGGCAGACGATCATGACCCGGCTCCCCCGGGTCTATCAGACGCTTCTGGACCTGCAGATGCTGGACATCACCCGCGAGCCGATCGAGGTCGCGCCCACGGCGCACTACTCGATGGGCGGGGTCTGGGTCCGGCCCGAGGACCACAGCACCGACGTCCGCGGCCTCTACGCCATCGGTGAGGCGTCGAGCGGGCTGCACGGCGCCAACCGTCTCGGCGGCAACAGCCTCATCGAGCTGCTGGTCTACGGCCGCATCACCGGGCAGGCAGCCGCCGCCTACTCGGAGTCGCTGACTGCGCAACCGCGGTCGGCATCGGCGGTGTCCGAGGCCCGTGCGGAGGTCGACGACCTGCTCGCCGCGGACGGGCCGGAGAACGTCCGCGCACTGCAGCGCGCCATCCGTAACACCATGACCGAGCACGCAGGAGTCGTACGCGACGAGGAAGGGCTGCGTGCCGGGCTGACGGAACTCGCTGAGATCGAAAAGAGGATGGAGCACGTCGGCATCCATCCCGACATCGCCGGCTACCAGGATCTCGCGCACGCCTTCGACCTCAAGTCCGCAGCTCTGGCCGCCCGGGCCACACTCGAAGCGGCACTCGAGCGCCGTGAGACCCGCGGCTGCCACAACCGCAGCGACTACCCGGACATGGATCCCGCACTCCAGGTCAACCTCGTGTGGTCACCGAGCACGGGGATCACACGCGAGAGCATCACCGCCATCCCGGACGAGATTTCCTCTCTGATGGAAGAGGTCTCGACCGAAGGAAAGCTCGCCGAGTAACCTGCCGGGTTCGCCTTACAGCACAGGGCGCCTGCAGGCTTATCCCTTGCATACGCACATACTCGTAATGTCACGTGGACATGCACGGTGCAACTCGGTGGTGCTGTCCCGGGCTCGCCCGCCCGGTTGAGGAGAACGTCCGCATCCAGGCGGGGTGCTGTCACAAACACAGTGACCGTCCTGTCTTTCCTATTGCAGACAACATTGAGCGCTGCGGTCGAGCGGCTCATCCCAAGGCGCCCGTCGCGCATCAAGAACCTACGGAGGTGATTGCAATCATGAAGGTTGTAGTGATCGGTGGAACCGGCCTCATCGGCTCGAAGCTGGTCGGCAAGCTCAAGGAGCACGGCCACGAGGCGGTGCCTGCCGCGCCCAACACCGGCGTCAACACACTGACGGGTGAGGGCCTGGCGGCGGTACTGCAGGGTGCCGCGGTCGTGGTAGACGTGTCGAACTCCCCGTCGTTCGAGGACGACGCCGTCATGGAGTTCTTCCGCACCTCAACCACCAACCTCCTCAAGGCGGAGGCGGACGCCGGTGTGACCCACCATGTCGCGCTCTCCATCGTCGGCACCGACCGGCTCGAGGAGAGCGGCTACTTCCGCGCCAAGCTGGCGCAGGAGGAGCTCATCAAGGCATCAGGAATCCCGTACTCCATCGTCCACGCCACGCAGTTCTTCGAGTTCATGAAGGGCATCGCGGACGCGGCGACCGAGGGCGACACCGTGCGTGTCCCCGCCGCCAAGATCCAGCCCATGTACTCCGATGACGTGGCCGCCGCCGTGGGCCGAACGGCCGTCGGCACACCCGTCAACGGCGTGGTGGAGGTTGCCGGTCCCGAGGCGTTCCAGTTCGACGAATTCATCCGCCAGGGCCTCGCCGCCGAGAACGACCCTCGCACCGTCGTGGCGCAACCTCACGCCCGGTACTTCGGCTCCGAGCTCGAGGAGACCAGCCTCCTTCCCGGACCCGACGCGCACATCGCCGAGACTCGCTTCACCGACTGGCTCGCGCAGCAGCAGTAAGTCCTTGTGGGGGTGGCCCTGCGCCGTCAGGGCCACCCCCACGCTCCGGCCCGCGGGCTCACATCGCCGCATGCCGCATGCGCAGGTCAGTAGCTCCGAGCCATGCCGAGACCTCGCCCAACGCAATCCCGATGTCCCTTGCACGAAGGAAGCGGCTCACCATGCTCAAGAACCGCAAGCACAACAATGTTTCCGGTATCCGCCCGCACAGAGCACTGACGGGTGTCTACACCATCGACCCGGTCCACAGCCTGGTTGGCTTCTCTGTCCGGCACGCCATGGTCTCGAACGTGTGGGGGAGATTCGACGCCTTCGAAGGGCTTCTGAAACTCGACGGGACCCGGCCCACCCGGTCCAAGGCCTATGTGAGTGTCCAGACCGGCAGTCTGGCCACGGGCATTCAGGATCGGGACGCACACCTCACGGGACCCGACTTCTTCGACTCATTGACGTTTCCCCTGATGACCTTCCGCTCCACCTTGCTCGTCCCTGTCGGTGACGAGGATTTCCGCCTGTGGGGGCGCCTCAGGATCAAGGATGTCGAACTGCCCATCAGCATCGACCTCGCGATTGGCGGGACAGGCCGGGACTCCAACGGAAAGAGCCGGATCGGCTTCGAGGGCACAGCCACCCTGCAGCGTTCCGACTGGGGGCTCAACTGGAACACAATGCTGGAAGCAGGAGGCGTTCTCGTCAGCGACAAGGTGAAGCTGATCTTCGACATCTCGGCAGTGCAGCTGGCCCAGTCCGCCGCTGCCTGACGACGGTACGCCTGTCGGCACATCAGACCTCCGGTCATGGGCGTCTGGGGCGCCGGCCAGAATTCTTCCGGCCCTGCCGAAGTAGGACGCCTGATGACCGCAGCATCTGAGAACCGACTCGCCCTCACGGCCACCGTGGTGGCACTGGCCGCCGAAGCCGCCGAGCTCGAGACCCGTGTCATCGAGCTTCGCAAAGCGCTCGCAGAGCTCAACGAGCGGATGCGCGCCATGTCCAACGCGCTGCACCAGGCTGCCTGTTCAGCAGTCCCCTCCAGTGTCGCCGTCGACGAAGAACACTCAGGCGGAGACCGGACAGAGTGACTCGGTCCGCGTCCGGGGGCAACCGTGTGCGAGCCCTGAAGCAGCCAGTGATGGGGCTGCGTTCCGTTCGCTGTTCGGCGGCCGTACGAAGTGGTGGTCCTGCGGCCGGGCTTTGATCACCAGCCGCAGGACCCGTACATACCCCATGTATGCACGCTATGCATTGTCATGTCCGCGTCCATACCGGGGTCGGACCCGGCCCAGGATTGCCTCCGCACTCACCGCGATTTCGCTCGCCACCCTCGCCTTCACCGGCTGCTGGCCGACTCCGCCTCGCCCTCCGAGGCCCGCGCAGACGCCCTGAAGGACGCCGCAGCCTTCACTGGCGGAGAAGGGAAGCCCCGGCTCCGCCGGACGCAAGGCGGCCGGCACCGAGGTGCTCGACACGCTCGACACGCTCGACAAGGACGCGATCCGCGACGAACTGGCCCGCACTCAGGACGCCACAGCCGCCCTGATCGAGGAGCGCACCCTCGACCAGGCCGGCCGGGACGGAATCATCCTGCTGCACGACATCTACGACGGCACCGTGCCCGCCGTACCCGGCATCCGCGCTGCTCATGATGCCGGTGTGGCGTCAATGAGCCGGGGATACGGGGACACTTCATGCCCCCGTAAGATTCCCGAACACGCGAGTGCCGTGGCTGCAAACAAACAGGTGCTGTTTGTCGTGCGACGCCCCTCAGCTGAAGCTCAGTCGGTGCGAAGCGCAGTGCGCAGCGTGTGAATGGCCTGCTGGGTCGCGGCAGTGGCGGCACCCGTGGACCGGATGGGGTTGAGCATCAAAAAGTCGTGCAGAATGCCGTTGTAGCGGACGCTGACGGTGGGAACGCCGGCCTGCGTCAGCTTGCGGGCGTAAGCCTCACCCTCGTCCCGGAGCACGTCATTCTCGTCGACGATGACGAGCGCGGGCGGCAGCCCTTCCAGATCCTTCAGGTCGGCCCGCAGCGGCGACGCGGTGATCTCGGCCCTCTGGGCGGGGTCAGCGGTGTAGCAGTCCCAGAACCAGGCCATGCCCTTCGCGGTGAGGAAGGGACCGTCTGCGAACTCCCGATAGCTGTCGGTGTCCTGGGCAGCGTCCGTGACGGGGTAGTACAGCGACTGATGCACGAAGGACACATCGCCGCGCTGCTTGGCCATGATGGTCAGCGCCGCGGCCATGTTGCCGCCGACGGAATCCCCGGCAACAGCCATACGAGAGGCATCCAGGCCTTCCTGGGCACCCTTCTCCGTGATCCAACGAGCTGCTGCATACGCCTGCTCGATGGCAACCGGGTATTTGGCCTCCGGGGAACGGTCGTACTCGACGAACGCCACCGCGGCATTCGCGCCGACGGCCAGCTCGCGCACCAAGCGGTCGTGGGTACCCGCATTCCCGAGGACCCAGCCTCCGCCGTGCACGTAGAGGACGACCGGCAAAGCGTCCTCGACATCGACGGGTTTGACAATGCGTACCTGCACATCGCCAACCTCGGCGGGTACCGTGATCCACGTGTCCTGCACGTCGAGCTTCTCAACGGGCGCCGCCTGCAGGTTGTCGAGAACCTCCCGAGCGGCCTCCGGACCAAGCTCATACAGGAAAGGCGGGTTGGCCGTAGCCTCCGCAAGCTCCTGGGCTGCAGGCTCAAGAATTGGCTTGTTCATGTCTGTACTCCTGGGGTTGGCAGGCATGTGTGCTGCTTCCACCCTTATGACACGGCACCCATCGGAAGTGTGACGCCGCCGACGGACGAATTTTTCGTCACCGGCCTTTCAGGGGAGATCCAGATCATGTGGAGCACGGCAGTCGAGGTGGCCGATCCTCGTATCCCATGGGGCTGCAAGGCGAAATGTCACTAGGAGTTGTCGTCAAAGTCACGCCCACATCAGCAGGAATGCCAGGGTGACGGCTGCCTGGTAGGAGTCGGCGGTGAACGATGCCCCGCCGGCGCAGCCTGGTACGGATCGCCTTCGAGCTGTATCCCTTGTCTGCGATGCGGGTGCGGGGCACCCGTCGCTTCCATCACCGTGGTGAACTGGGTGCAGTCGTTGATGTTGCCAAGATTCAGGGACGCGCCGGCAACGTCTTTGGCAACGCTTCGTATCCGGCGAGGCAGAGCCTAAGGCGGCACTGGTCTTCGGCTTCGACGAACACCTGCTGCCCCCAGTAGGCGGTGAGGCGGTGCGCGACATCGACGAGCCGACGGCGCTCTTCCGGCGTGTACGCCGGGTAACGTACCCAGCCTTGGTCGGCGATCTTGTTTCCAAGTTCGCTGAACAACACAGCCCGGTAGCGCTGCTCTTCTTGTTCAGTCAGCGGTGTCGCAGTGCCCTCGGCAGGCCGCAAGCGGACGTTGTATAGGTCCCGGATCACTGGGCGACTCGCAATCTGCTCAAGATCCTTCGCGATAGCTCACCTGCCAACGTTTGACGACAGGGGCCCAGGCTGCAACGATCTCCGGGCCAGTTCCTCCGGCAGGACCATCCAGCCGAGCCGCACCCGGGCGCGAGTGACTCCCCCGTAGTAATCGTCTTCCAGTATCAGCCCGCCGGTGGCTGCGCATGGTCGGCCCATGTCACAAGGTCTACGTTTGTCCGGTCTAAATAGTCGAACGTGTGGAGAAAGAAAGGACGGCGTACACGAGGACTTCATCGCCGCCTGCTGCACCGCCTTCCCCAAGCACGGAGACGTGGAGAGAAGCATCCGGCCGACGAGGCCGGGTCTGCTTCAGCCCTCGTGACCTGCGACGAGGTCGATCGATGCGGCGGCCGCGTTGTGTGTGGTGTCGTGTGAGAGGGAGGATGCCGTATGGACCAGGCCGATGACGCGGTGTCGATCGTGGAGCTGCTTGATGAGCGGCGGCATCTGCTGGAGGTCGCCTACTGGATGCTGGGCAGCAGCAGTGAGGCCGAGAGTGTCCTTGATGAGACCTACCGGCGGTGGTACGAGCTGTCCGGTCCGGCGCGGGCGCGGATCACGGTGCCCCGTTCCCGGCTTGCGAGGGTGGCGGGCGCCATCTGTCTGGCCCGGCTGGCCCTGCCTGGCTGGAGGGAGGGGGCCGGCGACGCGGGGGCGGCGTATCACCAGAGGATAGAGGAGCAGATCAGTGGCGTTCTGCTGGGTGCGCTGGATTCTCAGTCCCCGGCCGAGCGGGCGGCGTTCGTGCTCAACGATGTCTTCGGGATGACGCCGGGTGCGGTCGCCGACATCGTGGGGCAGACGGAGGCGGAGCGCGCCGAGCCGGCCGACCGCGCGCGCCACAGTCTTCGAACCCGGCGCTCGGCGCCCACGACGCCGCACCAGCATGATGCGGTCGTCCGTGCCGTCCGGCAGGCCTGTGTGACGCAGGACGCGGTCCTCCTGGCGTCGTTGCTGGCGCGCGATGCCACGGCATTCTTCGACGGCGGCGGCAAGATCCGGGCCCTGGTCAAACCGATGCACGGCCATCAGCAGGTCGCCCACAGCCTGCTGACACTGCTCGCCGGGAGCCCGCGCACCACACTGCACACCCAGTCCGTCAACGGCCGGACCGGACTCGTGGTACGCCACGACCACCAAGTGGCCGCGGTCATCAGCTTCGACATCGCCGGCCACCACGTCGTGCAGGTATGGGCCACCCTCAACCCGGACAAACTCCGCTCCTGGAACCAACCCAGCGCTGCTCCCGGTCCACCAAAGACATAGCGACACCATAGACAGAGCACTCGGGCAATGAGAGCCTACGCTGCCGCCGGCGAACCTGGTGCACCCAGACCCAGTACGGGACCAGCACGGAACTCGTCATGTAACTGGCCAACCGCTTCGGTATTCCCATGGACTGGCAGCGCAACACGTCATAGGACACGGCAGCGTCCCCGGACTGGGAGTGGCAGCGCCATCAACCGGATCAACGACTGGGGCAGCACCGCGCAGGCACCGCACGAAGGTGTACACCTTCCAGTACACCGTTGAGGGCGACAGGTAGCTCCTGGTGCTGTGAACGTTGTTACCCCCCTGGAAGGGCGGTGAGCGTGGGATGACACCCTGCACACTGCGGTGTCTCCACTCCGAACGCTGGCAACAACTTGGCACGGCAAACCTGTCACAGAATGGATGTGGTCCCGGTCAATGAAGCGGACGCGAGCAGCCGTGATTTCCAGTGACCACAGCCCTTGCGGGAGCCGGGTAGCCAGCTTGGGAGCACTTGCCGGCCGGAACGCTGTGCCAGGAGCCGGTTGAAGGAACGGGCCATCAGCGGCCGCAGGATCGCGCCACACAGCACGAGGAACGGAGACATCAGGATCATGTGTCTTGAGACGCGCCCCACGCAAAGTACCCTGGACCAGGCCGTTTCTGGCTTCGTGGAGGTCCGTCCACGTCTTTTTGGCATCGCATACCGCGTGCTGGGAAGTGCAGTCGAGGCCGAAGATGTGGTTCAGGAAGTGTGGCTGCGTTGGCAGAAGACTGATCGTTCGGCAGTGGTCAGCCCCGTGGCGTATCTGTCGAGTACCACCACCCGGCTGGCCATCAATGTGGCTCAGTCTGCCCGTGTGCGCCGCGAAACCTACATCGGTCCGTGGCTGCCCGAGCCCATTGACACGAGCACCGACCCGGAGGTGGGCGCTCAGCGGGGCGAGGCTCTGGAGCTGGCTCTGCTCCTCGTGCTGGAGAAGCTGAATCCCAACGAGCGGGCCGCATACGTCCTGCGAGAGGCATTCGACTACGACTACGCCGAAATCGCTGAAATTCTTCACCTCAGTCCTGTCAACGTGCGGAAGATCGTGAGCCGGGCCCGCAAACATCTCTCGGCCGAGCAGCGGGAGACCGTGGACACGGCGGAGCACCGAAGGCTCCTCGAAGCCTTCGTCTTGGCGGCGCGAACGGGAAATGTTGCCTCGCTGGAGGCTCTCCTCACGCCAGATGCCGTCAGTCTCTCCGATGGCAACGGCATTCGAGGCACCGCTCGCATCCCGGTTCTGGGCCGCGCACGCGTGGCGAAACTGGCGACTTATGCGCGGCTCTGGAGCGAGGTAGACGTCCAGGGTATCCAGGCCAATGGACGTTCCGCCGTGATGATCCACCGGGACGGTCGGCCCACGACCTTCATGACGATAGCGGCCTCGCAAGAGGGCATTTACCAGCTGATGTGGGTGTTCAACCCGAGCAAGATCACCACGTACCTCGACTCGCGCTCTCGCTCCATGTCGGCACTCGGCGCGCCTGAGGCACAGTGCGGTACGCGTCTGCATGCTCACCAAGCGAGCGCCGCCGATACCCTGGGGTCGCACCTCAAAACGGGCATTCGTCGTTCCGCGGCCCAAGCTCGGCCAGGGCGTGGGTTGGTGAACGCCCCGGCAGGCCGCGGTAGTCAGGACCTCTGAGCGGATGCCCGCTGCGCCCGGCACCGCGATCTCACAGCCCGAGCCGGAGCGCCCGCGGCAGCGGGGCGCCGACTCTCCACCGGTTCGGCCCATCCATTTTTGTTGTGGGGATGGGTCAGGGGTGTGTGGTGGGGTTGGGTTGGTTCCAGGAGCGGAGTTTGTCCGGGTTGAGGGTGGCCCATACCTGCACGACGTGGTGGCCGGCGATGTCGAAGCTGATGACCGCGGCCACTTGGTGGTCGTGGCGTACCACGAGTCCGGTCCGGCCGTTGACGGACTGGGTGTGCAGTGTGGTGCGCGGGCTCCCGGCGAGCAGTGTCAGCAGGCTGTGGGCGACCTGCTGATGGCCGTGCATCGGTTTGACCAGGGCCCGGATCTTGCCGCCGCCGTCGAAGAATGCCGTGGCATCGCGCGCCAGCAACGACGCCAGGAGGACCGCGTCCTGCGTCACACAGGCCTGCCGGACGGCACGGACGACCGCATCATGCTGGTGCGGCGTCGTGGGCCGCGAGCGCCGGGTTCGAAGACTGTGGCGCGCGCGGTCGGCCGGCTCGGCGCGCTCCGCCTCCGTCTGCCCCACGATGTCGGCGACCGCACCCGGCGTCATCCCGAAGACATCGTTGAGCACGAACGCCGCCCGCTCGGCCGGGGACTGAGAATCCAGCGCACCCAGCAGAACGCCACTGATCTGCTCCTCTATCCTCTGGTGATACGCCGCCCCCGCGTCGCCGGCCCCCTCCCTCCAGCCAGGCAGGGCCAGCCGGGCCAGACAGATGGCGCCCGCCACCCTCGCAAGCCGGGAACGGGGCACCGTGATCCGCGCCCGCGCCGGACCGGACAGCTCGTACCACCGCCGGTAGGTCTCATCAAGGACACTCTCGGCCTCACTGCTGCTGCCCAGCATCCAGTAGGCGACCTCCAGCAGATGCCGCCGCTCATCAAGCAGCTCCACGATCGACACCGCGTCATCGGCCTGGTCCATACGGCATCCTCCCTCTCACACGACACCACACACAACGCGGCCGCCGTGGCAGTTATCCAGAAGACCGGTCCGTGCACGACGGTTGGCAGCGTTCCTCTTCGACTGTGCGGGGGGCATGTGTCGCCAAGCTCCGTCCGGCGCTCGAAGAATCCATAACCATTCCCCGCTTACAGGATCGGGATGCTGAAGCGGGTACGGCGCCAGTCCTCTCCGTGCGCTCTTGGCATCACTAAGTGCCCATGAACATGGCCGGGTTTCGGCCACGGCTTCAGCCATCAGGCCCGCTGACAACGCGGCCGGCCGCGGCAGCGGCCTTGCGGCAAACGTTGAACGATGTGACGCACCGGCAACGACCACCCCGGCGGCCAGGCCGCAGCACTGCGAAGAGCACGGACTCCTGGCAAGCCTGTAGTCATCAGCCGAGAGTGTGGAGAAGAGGGCAGCCATGTCGTCTACGTGGGCGCGGGACGGCGGCCGTGACGTGTATTCTCTAGGAGCGGTAGCCTCTTCTCGGACTCTTCTGCCTGGCCCAAGCATCCGACAACACAGGATCTCGCGCACGGTGTCCTCATTTTCTATCGGCTCGTCAGATAGACCGGACAGGCGCAGATGTTGTGACATCGCTTTCCGGGTATCGCCGGGCCGGCCACCGCGAGACCCGAGTCCGGACCGTCCCGCCCTAGAGGTCCCCGTCAGGCAGCGCTGACGAAGCCCCTCCCTACTCCTCGGCCCCGTCATACCCGCAGCTGCCGAGACGTCAGACAGCATTGTCTTCTCGACGGATGCTCGGGCGGTGACCAGGGGCGGAAGACGGCCGCACGAAAGCGCCGCGCGCTCCCCGGCGGCAAGGAACGGCCTGCAAGCCGCCGCGCCGCTGGATCCGTCCGCCGGCGGCTGCGATCGTGGCTGATGGACAGGGGAGCGCCTGACCGTCCTTGATGCCGCCTGAACAGGTGATGCCTACCTTGAGTTCTCCCCAGTGCTGCTCTTCGCCCTGGAACTGGGTCCAGCAGATCGGGCGTGCCCTGGGTTCAACCAGCACGACCGGCCACTCCCCTCCGCGGGACGTCGGTGGGCCGCGGTAGCAGTGTGCCGTCGACGTACAGGTCGACGTGCTCGTTGTAGAACGCGACCATGCCCGCGATGCGGTTGGCGTGGATCGTCGGGAAGTCGTATGCCCAGGCGATGTCCTCGTGGGTGGTGACGTCACTGTCGAAGGACCAGTAGCCGCTCGTCGTCCCTTTGTACGGGCAGCTGGTCACCGTGTCCGAATGGCGCAGCCGGGTCCAGTCGACGTGCATGCGGTCGAGGTAGTAGCGGGTCGGCAGGCCGGTCTCGAACAGCTTCACGCAATTCGGCGCGTCCGCCAGCACGACCCCGTCCAGCTCCACGCGGACGCTGCTGGAGGAGCGCAGCGCGTCCACCCGGGAGTAGGGGCTCCTCGGATGGACGAAGACCAGCTCGTCCTCCTCGAACCAGGAGTCCAGCGCCTCCCACTTGAAACGGACGGTGCCGCGCAGAGGCTCCGGGACGCCGTCGCCCCAGACCCACGCCGCACCCTCGCGGACCTCGGACCCGACCTGCAGGGAGTGGCGCCGCGCGGGCCGGCCGCCCAGCACTCCGGCGCGGTCGTCGTCGGTCAGCACACCCTCGACCATGTCCTGAACCGGGATGCTGAACTGGGGATAGGCCGGCCACTCCCACACGTACAGGGCACGCCGGGTGTCGAAGACGACGCGGCCGCCGACCACCCCGCGGATGCGGCGCGGCACGGGCTCGACGTGCCCGACCGGGACGATCAAGCTCGGGTGCAACACACTCTCGTCCGCCATCCGTGGTTACCTCGGTTCACTCGTTCCACGTGCGCCCCCTGCGCCCGGCATCCAGCGTCCGTGAGAACGGCCACCCCTGCCCGGGCCGGGGGCCCTAACCTTTTCGTCCTGAATAGTAACGAGGAGTTCGGCGAGCAGTTCGGTCTGGCCCGCGAGGACCTCGGTGAGGACGCGGCGGGCCACCCGCAGGCGCCGCTGGCGCTCTGCTTGCCGGTGGGTGGGGCCGGCTCCTCGCACGGAGCAGGCGCCGCGGAAGCTCTGTTGAAGAGGGCTTCCTTCGATCGCGCTCGGCGTACACGCGGGCGCAGCGCCCGATGCCCGGCTGTCACAGCGCCCTCAGCTGTTCGGTCAATTCGGGTGTGGCTTGGGCGGTGTCCCTACAAGCCCCGCAGCGAGGAACGGAGCGAGCATGCCAAGAGCCCGGGACCACCGATGCATCCGCGCGACAACTGCTCACGGGTTCCGCGGGCGGCCGCGCGGGCCTGGCCTTCGCATCTCTCGATCCCAGGCGTTACCCACAGCCGTCCGAAGAGTGCCGCCTTCTGTGCTGTCCGGTGCGGGTACCGGCATCCGCGGAGCGGCCCGTGCTGATGCGATGTCCCACAGCTCATTTACGGCACCGGCCGCGCGCCGTACGCAGTGGGGTACGAACAGGCCGCGCGGTTTCCCCTGCCGCCCGCACGCACCCGGTTCCGCACAACTCCCGGCTTGAGCCGAAGGAAGACGACGCATGATGCCCCGAGACCCTGACATGCACTCCGATCCTGCCGCCGCCAGTGTGTCCCTGGCAGCCGAGGCTGCCCTGCTCGAGGCTCGTCTGCGTATGCTTCACGAGGCACTCGAAACTGTCGACGCGCGCATTGAGGCGGTCTCCGACGCACTGCGCCAGCTACGCCGCTCAGCATCAGCCGCCAACGCCGCAGACCGTGAGGAGCACGGCGGATCGGCCGGAGGGGACGATGCCGTCCCCCACCCACACGACGCATCCCAGAGTGGTTGAAGCGCTCCCTGCCGTGCCGCCCTGACGGGACGGCGTCCCTGGCCACAGCGGGTGAAGGGGCCCGGTGCTGCACCACCGGTGGGGCGGTGCCAGCTCCCCCCATTCGCGTCTTATGGTCGCTCATACCCGTTGTGTTTTGGCCCGTACGGTGAGAACAGTCGACGAGATGCAGCTCCTTGTCACGAGCATCTCTTCGGAACATGTGTGGTCCGCCTGATTCATCTGTACTCCGCAGTGTGCGCTACTGCATATGATGTCCCGTGGGTACCCACCCCGGCGTCCGGGCCGAGCGGCACCGCAGGTGAGCCGGCAGGGACGGCACAAGAAGGGTTGAGGAGGAGAGGAACACATGGTCTCTGTAACCCGCGCGGTGCATAACATTGAGATCACCGCTGAAAGTCTCCAGGAAGACCTGGCCCGCCTGGAGGTCCAGAAGCAGGCGCTGGAGAGGGAACTGGCCGCAGTCGTAGCGCATCTCGGTTCCGTCCAGCGGGCCCTTAGTGCCCTCGAGGTCCTGATGCACGACGCAGCCGGCGCGGCCCCGGCGGGCGCTCCCCGCGCTGCGGCTACAGGGCCGGACCAGGCATCGGCGCCCGCGGAACCGCAGACGGACATGTCCTCCTCCACGTCCGCAGACGTCGCGCCGAAGACCGAACCACAGATTCAGCAGCCCGCGCGCCGGCAGGACGCCAAGGGGTTTGTTGACTCCGGAGCCTCCACGGAAGCTGACAGGCAGAGGCAGTACGGCAAGCTCACCGAGCAGATCCTGGGGTACTTCGCCACGGCCGGCAATGTGGATGTACGGGCCCGCGATGTAGCCGCGGCTCTCGGCCGCGACACCGACAGTGGGAGCATCAACGCCGTCCGGAGCACGCTCGATCGCCTGGTCGGCACTTCCCGAATCCGCCGTACCGGCCGGGGCCTCTACCGCGCCAAGCGCTCCTAGCTTTCCGCGGAGTTGGTAGGGCCCTACCAGCGGGAAAGCGCAAGCGGAGCTTCCCGCTGGCTGAATACACATGCGCTGCACAGTGATCTGGTGGGCACACCTTGCGTGCGAGCAATTTGGTGACACGCCTTGCACGTGCCGACGGGCCGAGCCGGCGGTGGGCCCATTGGGGCGGCCGGCGAACTGGCCGACCATACGCCCGGGTGGTCCGCGCAGCAGACCGCCACGGTTCGCTGCTCCTCGAGCCGGTCAAGCGCGGTTCCCCCGGCTCGTCCCGGGGAAAGTCGAAGCCGCGTGCGAAGATGGCTCCGGGCGCCACTGACGGGGGATGCCATGGCGCCCGGAACACTCCACCTGCTCGGCTCTAAGGAGCAGGCGTCAACGCGTTCCGGACACCTTTCACGGGAGATCGTGTCGCACGGCGTCTGAAACGCTGTGATCAGCCTATCAAAGCTTTCTCCGCCTCGCACATACCCACAGCGGTCGGTGAACATGGTGTTCAGCAACAGTGTTTCTTCCTTCCGCTGACCGCAGGCGCTGCCCACGGCCGTTGGCTCCCCGGTGGTGCCACTGGCAGAGAGCCCTGGCCGACGGCGCCGCGCTCTACACTGATCACAGCATGAATACAGAATTCGATCCTCATTCCGGCGGCGGCGACAGCGTGGCTGCCATGCTGGAGCAATGGGGGCATCAGTGGCCCAAGCTGGATGTCTCGTCGAGTGCCGTGATCGGGCGCCTGCTTCGTGCGGCACGGCTGATCGAGGAGCTGGTCGAGGACCAGCTGCGGCGCCGGGAGGGCAGGGCTATCGCCAACGTGGGGGACTTCGACCTGCTGCAGGCACTGCGCCGGACAGGGCCGCCCTATGTGCTGACGCCCGGACAGCTCAAGCAGGCCCTGATCGTCTCCTCGGCCGGACTCAGTGGGCGCCTCAACCGGCTGGAGCGTGAAGGCTGGATCAACCGCACAATGTCGCCCGACGATCGGCGCGTTTCACTGGTCAGCCTGACGGAGCAGGGGCGGGAAGACTTCGACCGTCGCATCGAGGGCCACCTCGCCTTGGAGCAGAAACTGCTGTCCGTGCTGGAGCCCGAAGAACGGGCCACCGTTGCCTGCGCTTTGCGTAAGTTGCTGTCCAGCCTGGAAACGGCGCCGTGAGCTGACCCAGGGCAGACGCGGCAGCCGACTCCGCTGTATACCTTCCTGCTGCGCCCATCTGCCTGCCGGCGTGAGGGTAGCCCGGCATGCCGCGCCGGTAGGGCGCTGCCGCGATTCTGTCTGCTTGGTCAGCGGACGGTACCGAGAATCACCCCACTGGACAGGCCGAGCACCACCATGTTGATGACAAGCGTCGCGAAGTACGCACCCCGACGCAGCTGTGCATAGCGCTTGGCATGGTGTTCCTCCACCGCTGTGAAGTGGTCGGTGATGTGCTCGGTCAACTTCCGGCAAACCTGGATCTGCTCTTCTACGTACCACCACTCGATTTCGGCTTTCTGCGCCTCGCTCAGCCCGGTCACTCGCGCGGCGAACTCGGTCGCACGGCGGTGAGCGGAACGGCGGTGGGCTTCCCAGTACAGGAATCCTTCAAGGTCGGTCAAGCCGCGCGCGGCCTCGTAACTGGCGTCCACAAGGTTCTCCAGGTAGGGAAATAATGGGCTGTGTCATCGTGCACGCCTGGTTGAACTGCTCGTTCGGCGTGATCTGCCGGGGCCGGCTCGGCGCGCATGAGCAGCGCCATCACGCCACCGATACCGAAAGAACGTGCTCGGCATCGCTCGACACGGCATCCCAATCGGCTTGTGTCCGTTGCCGTCTGGGGCGCCGTCAGCGGCCGACGCATGCGGCGTAAGGAGACCACACCGGCGGAGGAGATCGCTGACGCCGAATGAACAGGTGCGGTCACCAGAAACCTCCGCGGCATGAGAAAACAGGCCCCTCGGGCGCAGAAGCAACCCGACAGAACACACGTTGTGACTTTGCCAAGGACGCCCGCGCATGAACGATGCATGACGGTACCGCGCAGGCACTCCCCCCTCCGGAGTACCGGATCAACACCAAAACTCAGCATATCTCGCTCGCGAGAGAAGCAGAGAGTGGGGGTGGGACACCTTGCACATTTTCGAAACACACTGTTGCACTACTATGCCTGCGGTAACCGCCCAGACCGGGAACTAGGGCCCCTTCGACGCCCGCCCAGCCGCACGCGACACAACGTGCTTCAGCTCAACTTCCCGTGCGCGTACGGAAGTCGGACGGGCGCCCGGACTACGGGGCGCCTTCCAACTCTTCACACCAGAAAGATTCGGATGCGAATCAAAGACGTGAGCGTGATGCTCGCCGGCTCCACCCTGGTCGCGACCCTGGCGGCCTCCCCGGCCGTCGCGGACAGCACCTCCCTTCCCACCCCCGACACTGCTACGGTGCGCTCCGTTCAGAAGACGGCCGTAGCGCAGGGTGCGCCCGGAGCGCTCACCCGAATCGACGAGGGCACCACCAGCTACCGCATCGTCACCGGGGAGGCGGACACCGGCAACCACACCAAGATGGACTCCGGCCGCAGGTTCCGCGTGGGCAGCGTCAGCAAGACCTTCACTGCCGTGGTACTGATGCAACTCGCCGCCGAGGGTCGCGTGGACCTCGACGCCCCGGCCAACAACTACCTGTCCAAGTCGCTGCCCGACGACCGCATCACCGTGCGGCATCTGCTCAGCCACCGCAGCGGCCTGTACGACTACACCAACGACATGTTCTATTACACCGTTCCGGGCTTCGAGGCGGTCCGCAACAAGGTGTTCACCTACCAGGACCTGATCGACCTGTCGACCGCCCGTCCTCTGAACAACGCACCGGGCGCGGCGTACAGGTACTCCAACACCAACTTCGTCGTGCTGGGACAGCTCATCGAAAACATCACTGGCACCCCCATGGCCACCCACTACCAGCAGCGCATCTTCGGCCCCCTTCGGCTGAGGAGCACCGCCTACGTCCACCCGCAGACCACCATCTCCGGCTCCTTTGCCCGCGGTTACCTCCGCCAGGACGACACCACCCTGCCGCTGGTCGACTCCACCGAGCAGACCGTTTCGTGGGGGCAGTCCGCAGGTGCGGTCATCTCCAACGCGGTTGATCTGAACCGCTTCTTCTCTTCGCTCGTCTCCGGGAAGCTCCTTCCCGCCGAGCATCTGAAGCAGATGATGACCATGGTTCCGGTCACCGCGGACGGAAGCCAGTCCTACGGTCTGGGTCTGCGCGCCAGGAAGCTGTCCTGCGGCACCACGGTCTACGGCCACACCGGAACCGTGCAGGGTTACTACACCTACGCCTTCACCACCGCCGACGGCACCCGCAGTATGACGTCCCTGGCGAACACCTCCAACAACGGCACCGTCAACACCACGCTTGGTGCGACGCTGGAGGCCACATTCTGCGGAGACACCAGTACGAAGGATGCATCCCCACATGGATCCGACACGGTCGGATCCACTGAGGACATCGCCCCCCAGGTCGTCCGCCACTGAGTGAGCCCTCCCTCGTGACGGCCCTGCGTGATCAAAGCCTCGCCTTGCGCCGGCTTCCTCGCCGAGTCGTCCCGCGCCCCAACCGGAGTTGCGTTCTCTTCCGGTTGGGGCAGCAGATGACTGGCGACTCCGGCCGTCAACACACCGACGAGGCGGCCCGCAACACCCCACTCCTAGACGGGAGACACTCTGCTCACTGCCATCTGCAGCACGTTTTAGGACGGTCGTGGGGCGCGCTTGTCCTTGCGTTGTGCCAGTTCCTCCTCGTCGACGAGGACGAGCATGGGCTTGTCGGGCTCGCACATCATCGTGACGATGAACCGGCTCGGCATGTCTGTGCGGTTGTTGCCGTCCTGGTAGTGGATGACGTCGCCTCCCGGCTCCCAGACGCCTCCCCGGCCCGGATCACCCGCTCGGGCTCTCCCTCCAGCTCGAACAGCATCTCGCCCTCCAGCACATACCCGAAGGCCGGACCGAAGTGACGGTGCGGAGGTGTGCCAGGGTCTCCAGGGGGGAATTCGACGAGCAACGTCATGACGTGTGCTCCCTCCGGAACGGAGGGTGGTTTCGCCTCCTGGATCATGGTGACCGCGGTCTTCCAGGCCTCGGATCGCTGCCCGCGGTTCCCTGGGGGAGTTGCCACCGGTTCGTTGTTCGGCGTCACGCCACCTCCGGTCTCAGCGCCTCTACGGAGAGCCGGCTGCGTGACCCGGAGTCGCCTCGTGACGTAGATCGGGCATCGATGGTCACCGTCCGTGCCCGGGTGTCGACGGCGCGGGCAGGCTGTCCAAAACACTACTCCGTCTCCGTACAGACAACCCATCGCTGCGTCCCAGGACGCCTGACCCATGCGACGCTGCGGCGGCCCATGGCATCCACGCGATGGCCGCGCACCTGCTCCCGCCCGGTCGCCCCTGCCGGCTCGGCGAAAATGCCGTAATCTCTGTTAAGCAGGATGGATTCATGTTGCGGGCGTGCCGAAATGGTCATCGGGCACCGCTACTCCCGGAATTCATCATCGAGATCGGCTCCGCCCTCAACCCTCCTACGCGCAGAATGCCCGTGACGTCGGCGCGTTCCCGCCATAAGTGTGCTTAGGTTTCGGCGGATCAAGAAAACGACGGAGTGATGGCCACCGTCGCGTCTGGGACACCAGCGGGCTGCGAGTCTCGGGAACGCAACGAAGGGGAGACCATGAAGATCGTAGTCATCGGCGGGACGGGACGCACTGGCTCGAAGGTGATCAACCTGCTCACAGCGGACGGCCACGAAGCAGTTGCCGCATCTCCGAACACCGGCGTCAATACCATTACTGGCGAGGGCCTCGCCGAAGCGCTGTCCGGCGCGGACGTGGTGGTCGACGTGTCGAACGCGCCGTCGTTCGAGGACCGGGCGGTCATGGACTTCTTCACCACATCGACGGCGAATCTGATCGCCGCGGAGAAGGTAGCCGGCGTCAATCATCACGTCGCCCTCTCCATCGTCGGTGTCGAGCGCCCGTCGGACGGGGGCTACTTCAAGGCCAAAGCCGCGCAGGAACAGCTGATCCGGGACTCGGGACTGCCGTACTCCATTGTGCACGCGACGCAATTCTTCGAGTTCATCGGCGGCATCGCCGACAGCGCGACCGACGGCGACACTGTCACGCTTCCGCCCGTGTTGTTCCAGCCGGTCGCCGCCGATGACGTTGCGGCTGCCGTCGCGCGGGCGGCAGCCGGCGCACCGGTGAACGGCACCGTCGCCATCGCCGGCCCCGAAGTCGGCCGCTTCGACGAGATCGTCGGCCGGGTCCTTCAGAGCCGCAACGACCACCGCAGGGTCGTCGCAGACCCGGCCGCTCCGTACTTCGGCGCCCACGTGACCGAGCGATCCCTCGTCCCCGAGGAAGGCTCCCCCGTTGGCGAAATCACCCTCGACGCCTGGCTCGAAGCATCAGCCAAGTAACCCGTTGCGCACGCATTGGCCGACGCCGGCTTGTCCACGACGGGAATCGAACACCTCAAGAAGGCAGGGTGACGAAACAGCGAGTGCCTTCCTGACGGGTCTGCATGACGCCCGCCGCCCGCGGCACCGAACGACTGCCAGGGGCCGAACGAACCGTTCGAACAGCACCGCCATGACTTGCCTGGTGCAACAGCTGCGAGGGGCAGGGGTCTGCTCGAGAAAGGCCGGAGATCCGAGTCCACGGGCACCTCGTCGGCGGCCTGCTTCACTCAGCGAGAGGTCCGGGTTACGGACCGCGAGCAATCCCGGCACCGCACCCCGGACTTACTCAGCGTAACTTCAGGCTCCGCGGCCCCTGCCGAACGAGCGTCCGGTTCAGTCGATCCTGGCGGCACACCATGTCGCGTCGTCGGCGGCGAGCAATGCGGCGAGGACGTCGGGTGCCGGCAGGGGGCCGTGATCGGCAGTGACGCGCAGGGCAGAGGCCGCGGTCAGATGGCCCAGGCGCAGGGCGCGCTCCACGGGCAGTCGGCGGAGCAGGCCGCTGAGGAATCCGGCGGCGAAGGCATCGCCGGCGCCGACCGGTTCGGTCACGCGAACGGTGAGGGCCGGAACGCTTCGGACGTCCTGGCCGACGAAGGCCGTGGCCGTGCGGGCCCCGTCCTTGACGACGAGGTGGAGCGGGCCGGGGAGGAACTCGCGGACCGCGCGGGAGTCGGTGAGCCCGTCTCCCCATAGGGCCTGGGCTTCGTCGAGGCCGACGAGAACGATATCGGCCCGGTCGGCGAGTGGCCGCAGGACCTCGGCGGCGGATCGGCCGGTCCACAGGGCGGGACGGTAATTGACGTCGAAGCTGACGGGAAACGGGCGGTCGGGGCGGAGCGCCTGCTCGACGAGGGCGTGGCAGCTTGGCGACAGGGCCGGGGTGATGCCGCTGAGGTGGATGACCGCGGCGTCCGCCACGGCGGGGTCGTCGAGGAGTTCGGGGGTGAGGGCCGAGGCGGCGGATCCACGGCGGTGGTAGTGGACGCGGGTGCCGTTCGTGCCGGGGTCCTTCAGGAGCAGTCCGGTGGGTCGTTCCGGGTCGGTGCGGACGCCGCTGATGTCGACGCCGCCCGCTGAGACCTTCTCGCGGACGCGTCGGCCGAGGGGGTCGTCGCCGACCGCGGAGACCCATCGGGCGGGGATGCCGTGGTCGGCGAGGTAGAGGGCGACGTTCGACTCCGCGCCCGCGATGTCGACGCGCAGAAGGTCGGCGTCGTCCAGCGGCGTGAGGGGGTCGGGGGTGAGGGCGGCCATGGTCTCGCCGATACAGACCACGGGACCGGGGCGCGGTGGCCAGGGGATGCTCATGGTGGGTTCCTAGGGTCTGTCGGCAGAGTCCGCGGTCTCCGGGTGCGCTGTGTGCACCGGGCGGTACGGCGCGGCCGGGATGCCGGGTACGTCCACGCGGAACGCGAAGACGGCACCGTCGAGCGAGTGCGGATCGGGCAGGCCGATGCGGGCGCTGGTGACGAGGAGGGTGCGGCCATCGGGGCCGCCGAGGCAGAGCCCGGCAGGCTGGGCGGCCGGCAGGTCCACGATCCGGTCCAGGGAGCCGTCGGGGTGGTAGCGGCGGACCTGTCCGGTGCCCCAGACCGCGGTCCACAGGCCGCCCTCGATGTCGGTCGTCATGCCGTCGGGGCTGCCGGCGCCGAGGGTGATGTGAGGTTCCGGCTCGCCCAGTTCGCCGGTGGCCGGGTCGACGGGGTAGCGCCGGATGAGGCGCCGGGCGCTGTCGGCGAGGTACATGACGGTGCCATCGCTGGTGAAGGCCGGGCCGTTGGGCACCGTGATGCCCCTCAGTACGCGGGTGACACGGCCGTCTCGGTCCACGCGGTAGAGGGAGCCGGCATCCTCGGTCGCGTCGTAGGCCATGCTGCCCGCCCAGAAACGGCCGTGCGGGTCGGCGACGCCGTCGTTCATCCGCATCGGTGTCCGGGCACCGTCCTCGGGGCGGGCGATCCAGTCGACACCCCCTGCATCGTCGATGCGGCAGATGCCGGTGCCGGCCGCCGCGATCCAGTGGCCGGGCCGGCCCTCGACCGGGGCCACCGCGCCCAGCGGGCACGGCAGTTGGGTGATCAGGGCGTGCGGTGCGGCCGGGTCGCCGGGGGCGGACAGAAGGCGGCCGGTGAGGATGTCCGTCAGCACGGCCTGGCCATCCATCCATCGGATGCCCTCGCCGAGTTCGAGACGGTCGGTCCCGATGACCGTGGGCGCAGTCATGGCCGGGCCTCCGCGCGCACGACGTCCAGAAACGTGCGGGCACGCTCGCGCAGGGCGGTGAGACTGCCGCCCGAGGCCGCGTCGCCGACCAGTGGCGAGCCGACTCCGACGGCTGTGGCACCGCTTCGCAGATAGCCGGCGGCGGCCTGGGCGTCTACTCCACCGACGGGTACGAACGGCAGGTCGGGGAAGGGGCCGCGCAGGTCCCGCAGATAGCCCGGGCCTCCGGCGCTGCCGGCAGGGAAGAGTTTGAGGGCGGTGGCACCCAGGCGGTGCGCCTGGAGGACGTCAGTGGGGGTCATCACGCCCGCGAGCACCGGGAGTCCGAGCTCCCGGCCGGTGGCGATGCCGTCGCTGACCGCCGGGGTGACGAGGAAGGCGGCTCCGGCTTTCTGGGCGGCGCGGGCTTCGTCGGAGGTCAGGACGGTGCCGGCGCCGAGGGTTGCGTCAGGGCCGAGTGCGGCGCGGGCCTGGGCGATGACGTCGAGCGCGTCGCGTCCGGTGAGTGAGACCTCGACGAGGGGGACGCCTTCCGCCACGAGGGTGAGCACGGTGTTCAGCGCGGCGTCCGGGTCGCTGCCGCGGACGATGGCGAGCAGCCGGTGGGCGCGCAGCGCCGCGAGCAGGTCCATCGGGGATCCCTTCTGTGGTTGGGGGGTTCAGGCGCGACGGGTGGCGGTGATGGTGAGCCGCCAGGTGACCTGCCCGGCCGCGGGGACGACGGCGGTGTCGCCGTCGTCCGCCGTCGCGCGGTCGAAGACGCGGCCGAGCATCGGCTCGACGCCGACCGAACGGTACGGCGCGTCCTGGGGGAAGCCACGGAGGTTGCGCCACAGGGCGACGGAGAGTGGCTGTCCGTCGCCCTCGAGGGACAGGTGGAGGGTGTCCGCACCGTCGTGTACGGACACCCGCGGGGTGAGGACGACAGCGCCCACGGCGGTGCCGTCGTCCGGGCCGAGCCGGTCCAGCGGGATCCCGTCGACTCGGGGCCAGGTGCCGGTGACCCAGCCCGCATCCTCGTCCGAGGCGTAGAGCCGGGCTTCGGCGGGGCCGTCGATGCCGATCCGGGCGGAGGGCGACAGGTCCAGCAAGGCGTGGGCGGCCCACACGAAGCGGTGGCCCGGCTCGGCGGTGAGCGTGTAGTCGGCCACGACCGTCCCCGCGTCGTCGCGGATACGGCGGGCCAGGCGGAATCCGGGACACTCCACGACGTGCAGGTCTCCGTCCTGGTGCCACCGCCGCGCCCAGGCGTCCCCGTGGTCGGGGAGCCCGCGCACGGTGGGCACGCACTCCTCGAGTCCTCCGGCGTCGGCGAAGGGGTCGCCGGGCCGGACGCGGGCTCGCCGTGGCTCGTCGCGGTGCCAGAGCCATTCGCGGCCGCCGGCGGTCAGCGAGGTCCAGCGGCCGCCCAGTTGTGGGTCAGTGACGACCGACACGGGTAGCCGGGTCCCGGTCACCATTCGGCGAAGGAGCCGTCGGCGTGGCGCCACACGGGGTTGCGCCAGGCGTGGCCGGAGGAGTCGGCAGCGCGGACGGCGTTCTCGTCGACGGCGATGCCGAGTCCGGGCAGTTCGGTGCGGTGGGCCTGGCCATCGGGGAAGCGGAAGGGCTCGGTATCGACCAGGTAGGACAGCAGATCGGCGTCCTTGTTGTAGTGGATGCCGCGGCTCTGTTCCTGGATGAGGAAGTTGGGCGTGGCGAAGGCGACCTGGAGGCTGGCGGCCAGCGCGATGGGGCCGAGCGGGCAGTGCGGAGCGAGGTGGGCCCCGAAGGTCTCGGCGAGCGAGGCGATCCGGGTGACCTCCGATATTCCGCCGGCGTGCGACAGGTCCGGCTGGGCGACGGCGATGCCCGCGGTCAGTGCGGGGAGGAAGTCGGCGCGCCCGTAGAGCCGTTCGCCGGTGGCGAGCGGGACGGACGAGGCGGTGACCAGCCCCGGGAGCAGGTGTGCCTGGTCGGGCAGGACGGGTTCCTCGACGAACAGCGGGTGCAGTGGCTCGATCTCGTGGAGAACGCGGCGCGCGTTGGCGGCGCCGAACCGGCCGTGGAAGTCGACGGCGACGTCTCGGTGCGGGCCGAGGGCTTCGCGGGCCGCCGCGACCCGTTCGACGACCGCTGCCGTCTCGGCGGGGCTGGTGAGCGGCGGGGTGCGCCCGGCGGCGTTCATCTTGACGGCGGTGAAGCCCGCCTCGACCTGGGCCATGATCTCGTCCCTGAGCCGGGTGGGTTCGTCGCCGCCTACCCAGGCGTAGACCCGTACGGTGTCGCGGACGGGTCCGCCGAGCAGGGTGTGCACCGGCACGCCGAGGGTGCGGCCAGCGATGTCCCACAGGGCCTGGTCGATGCCGGCCACGGCGCTGGAGAGCACGGGCCCGCCCCGGTAGAAGCCACCCTTGCTCAGTACCTGCCAGTGGTCCTGGATGCGCAGTGGATCCTGGCCCACCAGGTATTCCGCCAGGACGTCGACGGCGGAGCGCACCACCTCGGCCCGGCCCTCGACCACCGGTTCGCCCCAGCCGACAACGCCGTCGTCGGTCTCGATGCGGCAGAACAGCCAGCGGGGTGGGACGAGGAAGGTCTCGACACGCGCGATTTTCACTTGGCCTGGCCGTCCTTCTGCTCGGTAGGATCGCCCGCATCCTCGGGCCGCTGCAGGCCGCCGACCTTGTCCAGGTCGCGCATCGCCTGGTCGAGCAGGGTGCGCATGGCGTGCTCGGCGGCGTCCGGATCCCGGTCCCGTACCGCGTCGAGGACGGCCTGGTGGCTGGGTACGGGGTCTTCACTGTGGGGGGCGCTGTGCACGATACGGTCGCGCTGGGCCAGGCCCGACTCGATGACCATCTCCATGCGTTCCAGGAGTTCGTTGTGGGTGGCCGCGAGC
Source organism: Streptomyces dengpaensis (assembly GCF_002946835.1). Classification (NCBI taxonomy): domain Bacteria; kingdom Bacillati; phylum Actinomycetota; class Actinomycetes; order Kitasatosporales; family Streptomycetaceae; genus Streptomyces; species Streptomyces dengpaensis. Next base: position 8,174,644 of record NZ_CP026652.1, on the reverse strand, counting down.
AGGGCCCGGTGGAAGGCGAGGTCGGACTCGACGGCGTGGTTCGCGCCGCCCTCCTGGCCCATGGCGGCGAGTGCGGCCTCCAGCGACTCGAGGTCGGCGTCGGTGCGGCGGGCTGCGGCCAGCCGCACGGCGGCGGGTTCGATGATGCCGCGGACCTCGCCGAGGTTGCGCAGCAGCGCGGGGTCGGCGCCGGTGCCGCTGCTCTCGGTGAACTGCCAGCGCAGGACGTCGGCGTCGAGGAGGTTCCAGTCGGAGCGGGGCCGCACGAAGGTGCCGCGCTTCTGTCGGGCGTCGACCATGCCCTTGGCCGCGAGCACCTTCAGCGATTCGCGCAGGGCGGTCAGGCTGACGTCCAGCTCGCTCTGCAGGGCCGCCATGTCGAGCGTCGCTCCCTCGGGGATTGCGCCGCTGAGCACCCGGCGGGCGAGGGTCTCCACGATCTGGCCGTGCACCCCGCGGCGCGCGTATGGCGTCATGTTCTTGCCCTTTCTTGCTGGTCGGTCGGTTGCTGGAGGGGTAGGTGCCGTCAGGCGGAGGCCTTGACGACGCTCCAGCCGCCGTCGACGAGCAGGCTCGATCCGGTGATGTACGAGGCCTCGTCGGCGGCGAGGAAGGCGACGGCGGCGGCGACCTCCTCGGGGGCGCCGAAGCGGCGGGCCGCGGTTTCGGCGACGCTCAGTTCGCGGTCGTGCTGCGGCACCCGGTCCCACGCGGCGGTGAGGATGGGTCCCGGCAGCACGGCGTTGACGCGTACGTCCGGTCCGTACTCGACGGCGAGCTGACCGCACAGCGACACCAGGGCGCCCTTGCTCGCCGCGTAGGCGGGATGGCCGGGAAGGCCCCGGTGGGCGTGGACGGAGGAGACGAGGACCGCGGCGCCCTGTGTGTCGCGCAGGTCGGGCAGCGCCGCTTTGAAGCCGAGGAAGGCGCCGGTGAGATTGACCGACAGCTGCCGTTCCCAGGAGGCGAGGCTCGTCTCGTGGGCGGGCGCGACCTCCACCATGTACGCGTTGCTGACCAGGACGCCCACGGGCCCGAAGGTGTGGGCGGCGGTCATCACCCGCTGCCAGTCGTCCTCGCCCGCGACGTCGGCCGGGACGAAGAGGGCGCGCGCCCCGTCCTTGCGCAGCCGCGCGGCAATCTCTTCGCCGCGGTCGGCGGCGATGTCGGCGAGGACGACGGCCGCGCCCTCGGCGGCGAGGCGTGCCGCGGTGGCCGCGCCGATGCCCGACGCGGCGCCGGTGACGACGGCGACGCAGTTGGTGAAGCGGGCCGCTGGGTTCATGGGATGGGTCTCTCCTGTCGGAGGTGGTGGGCGTTGAGATTCTTTCGCTGTCGTCACTGCCGGGCCAAGACGACCAACTCCGCGTCGTGTGCGGCGGTCCAGGCGAACGGCAGCCCCGAGTGGAGCAGATGGGCGCCGCTGTAACGGGTGCCGGAATCCTGGTCGGTGTAGACCGCGCTCGGTTCGAGGCCGCGCAGCCGCAGCCGGGCGGCGCGGCCGGGTACGAGGGGTGCGCCGTCGAGCGGGCCGGTGCTCCAGGCGGTCACCACGAGCCGGCCCCCGCCTCGCTCCTCGTACTGGATGCCGCAGGTCGGGTCGGCCGGGCTGCCCAGCAGGTGGACCTCGCCGTGGTGGACGACGTCGCGGACCTCCTTGTAGCGGGCGATCCACCCGGCGGCCTCGGCGCGCTGCTGCGGGGTCCAGTCGCGGATGTCGGCGCCGATGCCGAGGACGCCGGCGATGGAGCTGACGAACCGGAAGGCGAGCGAGCGGGGCCGCGGGTCGAAGACGCCGGGGGCGTCGGTGACCCAGGAGCTCATGGTGTGCGGGGCGTGGGCGTGGAGGTAGCCGTACTGGATGCGCAGCCGGTCCATCGGTGCGGTGTTGTCGCTGGGCCACACCACGTCGGTGCGGGCGAGGGTGGCGTGCTCGATGCGCGCGCCGCCGCCGGCGCAGCCCTCGACGGTGACGTGGGGGTGGGCGCTGCGCAGGTGGTCCAGGACGCGCAGGTAGCCGGCGACGTGGGCGGCGTCGAGGTCCTGCCGCTCCGGGTCGCCGCCCGCCGGATGCCCGGGGCGGCCGCGCTCGGTGGGCGGCCGGTTCATGTCCCACTTCAGATAGCTTATGGCGTGGGAGCCGAGCAGGCGGTCGAGAGTGCCGATGACGAAGTCCTGGACGTCCGCGCGGCCGAGGTCGAGCAGGAGCTGGTTGCGCACCAGCGTGGCGGGGCGGCCGTCGATCCGGTAGACCCACTCGGGGTGTTCGGCGTAGAGCCGCGAGCGGGGGCTGATGCCCTCGGGCTCGACCCACAGGCCGAAGTCCATGCCGAGCGCCCTGACCTGGTCGATGAAGCGGTCGAATCCGCCCGGGAATTCGGCCGGGTCCGGCTCCCAGTCGCCGAGGCCGCCGGTGTCGTCGTGACGCCCGGTGAACCAGCCGTCGTCGACGACGAACAGTTCGGCGCCCAGCTCCGCGGCCGTCTTGGCCAGCTCCAGCTGTCCGTCGGCGTCGACGTCGAAGCCGGTCGCCTCCCAGGAGTTGTAGAGCACCTTGCGGGTCCGGTCCATGCGCCCGCCGGTGAGCCGGCGTTCGTAGCGGTGCCACACGCGGGCCAGCCCGTCGAGGCCGTCCGGGCTGAAGGCGCAGGCCAGCCGGGGCGTGCTGAGGGTGGCGCCGGGGGCGAGCCGGACCGCGCCCTCGTGCGGCACACGGCCGGCGCGGACCCGTACGGAACCGCCGGGCTCGGCGTCGGCGGTGATCCGCCAGTTGCCGGACCACTCCAGGGCTACACCGTAAGTGGGGGTGGAGCCTTCGGCGGGGGCGGCGGCGTCCTGGATCGCGAGCCAGGGGTGGTAGGCGTGACCGGCGGAGCCCTGGTTGCTCTCCATCTCGAAGCGCCCGCGGGCCAGTTCCAGGTGCTGGAGCTGGAACTCCTGAGACCACTGACCGGCGAGATACGTCAGACGGGCGCCGCCCTGGACGGGCACGTTGACGGCGGCGGAGTCGAAGCGCTCCAGGCGCAGCTCGCTCTCCCCGATGCAGGTCAGCTCCGTCCAGCGCAGGACGACGTCGGTGCCGGGGACCGTCTCGTAGCACAGCGTCGTCCGCAGGCCGAGCACGTCGTCGGCGAAGTCCAGCCGCAGCCCACGGTCGCCGTCCGGTGTGGCGCCGGTGAACCGCCACCAGCTGCCCCGATCGCCGCCGGGGTGCGAGCCGATCAGGTCGGCGCCGGTGAACGGCCGCAGCCCGTACGGGATGTACTCGGCCGGAGCCGCGTCGGCGGGGGTGAGAAAGTGGGTGCGCCGCGACCAGTCCATCGGCGACGGACCCTCCTCGACGCCGTGCGGACCCCAGGCGACGAGCTCGGCCCAGCGGCCGTCCCCACCGAGGGTGACGGCGTAGGTGGTGGTGTCGGTGCGAAGCAGCCAACGGTGGTGCGGGGTCACTTGACGGCTCCGAGGTTCAGTCCGGCCACGAAGTGGCGCTGGAAGCTGAGAAAGACGGCCACGGTGGGCGCGGCGGCGATGACCGATCCGGCGGCGATGACGTTCCACATGGACACGTACTGGCCCTGCAGTCCGATGAGCGAGGCGGTGACGGGCATCCGGTCGTCCGTGCGCAGCACCGTGATGGCCCACAGCAGGTCGTTGAAGATCCAGGTGAACGACAGGGCGCTGAGAGCGGCCAGCGCCGGGCGGGCCAGCGGCAGGATGACCCGCCAGTAGATCTGCCACGGGTTCGCGCCGTCGATGACGGCGGCCTGCTGGATCTCGCCCGGGATCGCCCGCATGAAGCCGTGCAGGACGAAGACGTAGAAGCCGACGCCGAAGCCGACCTGCACCCCGATCAGCGCGTACAGCTGGTCGTAGATGCCGAGCACCTCGCTCAGCTTCGAGACCGGGACCAGCAGGATCTGCGGGGGCAGCAGGTTGCCGCCGAGCATGAGCAGCAGCAGGACGCGCCGGAACGGCAGGTCGTAGCGGCTGAGCGCGAAGGCCGCCATGGAGGCGAGGCCGAGCGAGAGCAGCACGGTGGGAACGGTGACGAGCATGCTGTTGATGAGGGCCTGCATCTGGCCGCCGTCCACCCAGGCCTGGCGGAAGCCGTCCAAGGTGAAGGAGTGCGGCCAACTGCCGACCCCATGGGCAGCGATGTCGTCGAACGTACGGGTGCTGGTGACCAGGACGAGGACGATCGGAAGCAGCCACAGCGCGGACAGCAGACCTGCCGTGAGGTGGAAGCCGGTGGTGCGCAGGGCGCGGCCGCGGACGACGGGCCGACGGGGTGCCGGCTGCGCGGCCGGGTGGTCCGTGCCGGAGTCCTTGCCGACAGGTGCGGAGGCGTGGGTGGCGGTCATCAGTCGGCCTCCCGGAAGGCGCGCACGAGGTAGCTCGCGATGACGCCGAAGGCGAGCACGAAGATGACGACGGCGAGCGCGGAGCCATATCCCAGGCGCAGGGACTGGAACGCGGTGGAGTACATATAGGTGCTCAGCAGTTCGGAGGAGTGGTAGGGGCCGCCGCGGGTGAGCGCCCAGACGACGTCGAACGAGCGGAGCGAGTCGATGACGATGACCGACAGGACGACCGCGTTGACGCTGCGCAGCTGCGGCAGGGTGATGTGCCGGAACTGCTGCAGGCGGCTCGCGCCGTCGACCTTGGCCGCCTCGTACAGCACGGGATCGATTCCCTTGAGGCCGGCGAGGTAGAGCACCATGACGTAGCCGACCTGGCGCCACAGGGCGGGCACGATCACCGCGTAGAAGGCGGTGTCCTGGTCGGCGAGCCAGGCGTGCCGCCAGCCGTCGAGGCCGACGGCTGACAGCACGTTGTTGATCAGGCCGTCCGGCTGGTACATGGCCTCCCACACCAGCGCGGTGGCGACGAGCGAGAAGACCACCGGCAGGAAGAGCGCCGCCCGGTAGAACCCGATGCCGCGCCGCTCCTGCTGGAGCAGCAGCGCGGCGCCGAGGCCGAGGGCGGCGGAGAGCCCGCCGAAGAGCAGCAGCCACAGCACCGTGTTGACCGCGGCCGTGTGGAAGACCGGGTCGTGCAGCATCTCGCTGAAGTTGCCGAGCCCGACGAAGGTCGGTGCCGCCAGGCCGTCCCAGGAGGTCAGCGACAGATAGAAGCCCTGGAGGGCCGGCCAGAAGACCCAGAAGGCCTCGGCGAGCAGCGGGAGGAGAACGAAGGCCAGGACCACCGGGGGCACTCGCGTGGCCCTGGACCGTCGTGTGGAGCCGAGCAGCGCCATGTTCACTGGCTCCAGATCTTCTGTGCGCTGCGCTGCCACGTGGTGAGGATGGAGCCGATCTCCTTGGGCTTGGCCAAGTAGTGCACGAGCCCGGTGTCGGCGGTCGGCTGGAGGGCGTCGCTGGAGTCGCGGTTGAAGAACTGGGTGAGGTCGGCGGCGCCCTCGATGAGCTTGCGGCCCTTGAGCACCAACGGGGTGCCGGAGTCCTTGGCGTCGGGGTGGGTCGGCAGCGTGGTGCCCGAGCCGCTCTTGAGGTAGAGCTCCTGCGACTCGGCGGTGGCCAGGTAGCGCAGCAGTTCCTTGACGCCGTCGGCGCGCTTGGTGCGGGCGCTGGCGAAGAAGCCGTCGGCGGGCGCCTCCTCGGCGACCGGGATCTTCGCGTCGATGACGGGGAACTGGAAGAAGTCCAGGTCACCCAGGGCGTCCTTGGGAGCCGCGTCGGCGAAGAAGGTGCCGATCAGCATCATGCCCGTACGGCCCTGGAGGAGGGCGGTGGTGGCGTCCTGGAAGGGGATCGCCGTGCCGTTCGGGTCGAAGAACGGGCGCGCCTCGTCCCAGCGGTCGAAGACCTTGCGGACCTCGGGGTCGTCGAAGCGGTGCTTGCCCGCGAGGAGTTCGCGGTGGTACGCGGCTCCGTTGACGCGGATGTTGAGGTAGTCGAACCAGGCGGAGGCGACCCACGGGGTGTCGCCGCCGGCGCCGAGGCCGATCGGGGCGACGCCCTTGCTCTTCAGCTTGTCGCACAGGTCGAGGAACTCGTCCCAGGTCTTGGGCTCCTGTACGCCCCACTTGGCGAAGTTGGACTTCCGGTAGAACATGCCCCACCAGTAGTAGCTGGTGGGTACGAAGACCTTCTTGCCGGTGGACGCGGAGGTGCACAGCTTCTTCATCGCGTCGGAGTAACCGGCGAGTTCGGGCTTGTCCCAGACGTCGTCGAGGTCGAGGAGCAGGTCCTTCTTCGCGTACGACTCGGCGACGGAGCCGGGGTACCAGGTGTAGGCGTCCGGCGGGTTGGCCGAGGTGAGGTAGGTCGGCAGCTGGGTGCGGAAGGTCTCCGACGCGACGGTGTTGAGCTGCGCCTGGGTGTCCCCGCGCTTGTCGAAGGCGGCGATCACTGCCTGCATCGCGGTCTTGGCCTGCGGGGAGGAGAGGTTGGACTGCAGGGTCACCGGTCCGCCGGACTTTCCTCCGGTGGTGGACGGGCTCTCGGTGACGCAGCTGCTGAGCAGCGCGCCGGCGCCGACTGCACCTGTTCCTATGAGGAATTTGCGGCGGGTGGCGTTGAAGGCGGTCATCTGTGCACTCCCTAGGTGCCCGTGAAACGAAGCAGAGGCCCCCTGACGGCCTGGCTCCGGGTGCGGCAGGCACAGCCTGGCGCAGAGGTCTCAGCACCGTCAAGATTAATTAGTAATTTATTTCTCGGAGGGTGTGCCTCCGGGCCGTATCAGGCCCGGAAGCACACCGTGTGGAGCGATTGAAGCTGGTGGAGCAGAACGGCTGAAGCCGGGTGAAGAGCGCGGCTCAAGCCAGGTGAGCAGCGCGGGTCAAGCCAGGTGAGCAGCGCGGCTCAAGCCAGGTGAGCAGCGCGGCTCAAGCCAGGTGAGAAGAGCTCAGAGCGTGCTCTGGTGGACGCGGCCGTCCACCCCGCGGAAGGCGGCCAGCACGCCGCCGTCCGGCCCGGCGACGGCGCCGAGCGCGCCGTCGAAGACCCCCCGCTGCGGACCAAGTGGTCGGCGACGCCTCTGACCTGATCCTCCGTCGGGGCACCGAGTCCGTAGTACGTGTTCCATCCCATGTACGGCGTGAGGGCGAGGCCGCTGTCGTAGTACTGCCGCGCGCCCTGGTCGTCTGCGGCGTGCGCGGCGGGAACTGCTGACCCGACCAACACCACGGCGCCGAGCCCGACCGCGGTACGCCGCACTCGCGCCATCTCTGCACGATGCGAAGCCACTCAAATCTCCTGAGAGTTGGGGTCCACGAGGCAACCCCGCCCGCGATCGAGCCGGGCGGCGGTGCCACGGCGGAAACTGTGTCCGCATCCCCCGAAGCCTGTCAATATTAATTGCTAATTAACTTAAAAACGGGCTCTCGAGGAGCGCCTCCCAACCGCCTCCACCAGCCGCCCGGCCCACGTCCTCCCCTCGGAACCTTGTCCACCTGCGAGACGAGCTCGCGCACCTGGGCGACGCGGCCCAGGACCGGAAACGCGCCCTGCAGGAGATCAGGCGGCTCGGTCGAACGCGTCGGGATGCCGCGCGCGTCGGGTGTGGCGTTCGAGGTAGCGGACGTGTTCGGCGTCGGCGTCGTAGATCCATGATCAGGTGGATGGACAGGGCGGAATCGGTGCAGCGGTCGATCAGACCCAGGAAGCAGATGAAGGTCGCCAAGTTGTTACTTCTACCCACGATCCCGTTCCCAATATTCCGATAGCATCGTTCGCCCCCCTTGTGGTTGTCAGTCTTCAGGTATCGTGGCTGCGATTGAGGAGCATCAAACTTTTCCTGCCAGGAGGGGAAGTGCTAAATCTTCCGAAAACGTTGGGCATTTCATCGAAAGGTGAATTGCGGGAGGAAATTGTGAGCGGAGGGCTTTCCGGAGCCCGCGTCATCAAGGTTCTCGATGCGCAAGACAGGGTGCTGGCCTTCGTTAAAGCGGCAAGTCCGACGACCCCACATCTGGAAGAGGAGTTGCGAGGAGAAGCCGAGCGCTTGATCTGGCTGACGGGCCAAGGTGTACGGGTTCCCGAAGTGCTGGGTTTGACCAGCGAGGACGGGACCTGGCTGGCCACTCGCCCCCTGAAGGGCGCGCCTGCTTCCGATCACTTCTCTTCGGATGAGCGATTCGCCGTGGTGACGGCTGTCGCAGAGGGGCTGCGCACGCTTCATTCCCTCGATCCCCTATCGTGCCCCTTCGACCGCTCGCTGCCTTCAGCACTCGCGGTCGCGGAGAAGCGCACGCATGAAGGGCTCGTGGATTTTTCCTGGAGACTCGCCGGCAAAAAAGACGTGACGACGGCTGACGCGCTGCGCGATCTCCGGCAGGCGATTTCTGCCACAGTGCTCGGGGAGCTCGTCGTGAGTCACGGCGACTTCTGCCTGCCCAACGTCATGATATTGCCGCACGGCGACGCCGGCTTCGTCGATGTCGGACGTTCAGGCGTGGCCGATCGCCATTCTGACGTCGCAGATATTTTGCGTAGCCTGCGAAGCCACATGAATCCTCAATATGCCGAGCCGCACGCACAGCACTTCCTGGATGTCTACGGACGTGCCGGAATCGAGAGCGAACGGCTGCGGCTTCATGACAAGTTGGAGGAGTTTTTCTGGCCTGCGCCTACCGCTGTCGACGCTCCGTAGGACTACGCCTGAACGGCTGGACCGACGACATCGACCCCGACAAGGTCCACGGCCGATGGTTCCTGGGCCCCTGTGCGGCCACGCCCCGCCAGCGGTACTTCGAGCGAGAGCGCGCCCACGAGCCGACGGTCAACGGCGTCCGCTCGACGGCGAGTGGGACCACGGCACCGCCGACGACCTGACCGAGGCGCACCCGTCTTACGTCACGCCCATGTGCGCCTGACGCGGACGACGGCCACGACGGCCACCGTACGGCCCCCGTGAGGGCTGCTTCCTGCGCTGCGGCGAAAACTGCGGCGGGACCGGGTTAATGAATGACGTCACTCGATGACGCGCCGGCCCGGCGGACCGCCAGGAGCGCCGCGCCGATGTTCGCCACTGCTCGCGGATCGGACAGGGAGCGGTCCGCCAGCTCCTCGACGCGGCGCAGCCGGTAGCGGACGGTGTTGGGGTGGACGAAGAGACTCCGCGCCGCGTCCGTGGCGGAGCCGGCGGCGGCGTACCAGTGTTCCAGGGTCTCCAGGAGACGGGCACGCTCCGCGGCCGGGAGATCGAGCAGGGGCTGGAGGACCACCTCCACCAGGTGCGCCGCCTCGGCCGGGGCCGCGGCAACGACCATCGCCAGCGGGTTGTCGTCGAACCGCGCGACGCCGGGGCCGGTGCCCTGGAGGCCGGCCAGAGCCAGACGGGCGAAGCGCAGAGCCTGGGGGGTGTCCCGCAGCGAGTGAAAGCACGGGCTGATGCCTACGCGGGCGCCCGCGCGGCGCAGGATGCGCAGGCAGGTGCTCTCCGCCGTCGCCGTGAGCAGGGCGGCCAGACCGATCTGCTGGTCGGGCAGCAGCCGCCAGGCGAAGTGGACCTGGGCCTGACGCAGCGCCGCTTCCGTCCCCGCCAGCGGCTCCTCGCCGGGAGCGTCGGCGCCCGCCGCGGCGACCACGTAGGGTCCGCGATCGGGCAGACCCAGCTCGCGGGCGGCCTCCCACAGCGTGCGGTCGGCGATGACGCCGGTGAACAGCGCCTCCACCAGTGCCGAGCGCCGCGCCTGACGCCGCGAGGTCAGCTCGGCGGTCGTCTCCCGGTAGGCCGCTGCCACCGCCTCCGCGTAGCGGCCGAACAGGGCCCAGTGCTCCGCCGACTGGGACACCAGCTGGGCATCGGAGACCTCGGGATGCGTGCGTGCCTCGGCGAGGAACTCCGTCCACAGGAGCTCGAAGGCGATCCGGTACGCGTGCAGGGTGTCCGCCAGCGGCACACCCTGCTCGGCGCGGAGACGGCCGGTCTCCCGGGCCGGGCTCGGGTCCTGCGCACCCGCACGGCCGAGCTGGTTCAGGAGCAGGTCCGCGTTGGCGGTGCACGACTGGCGCAGCGAGTCGAAGGGGATCAGCGACTCGTCCTTGTAAGCATCGACGTCCGAGCGGATGCGCTGCGCCATCCGCTCGCCCAGTTCCGGCAGCCTCACATAAAGCGCCGCGACCACCGCTGAGAGGCTCATTCCCGCAGCTTAGCGCCCCTGTTTTGTACTCGGGAACAATCCGGGAGGCCAGACGCTGTCAGACCGCATATAGGCCGTCGCCACGGACATCTGCACGATTGCGTCCACGTGAACAGCGGATTTCGACGGCGACGTTCGTGGAGGCGGTCATGGCCAATCTGGCGGAGTTCCTGGTGGAGACGGCACGGCGGCAGCCGGAACGCGCCGCGCTGCGACTGGGGGGCCAGGTCACCAGCTACGCGGAGCTCGACGAGCTCAGCGCCCGCGCCGCCGCGCTGCTTCGGGCCGAGGGTGTAGGGCCGGGAGACCGGGTCGCTCTGATGCTGCCCAACGTTCCCGAGTTCGTCGTCTTGTACTACGGCGTGTTGCGCGCCGGAGCGGTCGTCGTGCCGATGAACCCGCTGCTGAAGACCCGGGAGACCGAGTACCACCTGCGCGACTCCGGGGCGAGGCTGCTGTTCGAGTGGCATCAGGCGCCGGGCGAGGGCGGGCAGGGCGCGGCCGTCGCCGGGGTGCGGCACATGGCCGTCGAGCCCGCCGCCTTCGCGGGACTGCTGGCCGGTCACGAGCCGCTGCCGGAGGTGAGTGAGCCGGACGGCGAGGACGTGGCCGTGCTGCTGTACACCTCCAGCACCACCGGCCGCCCCAAGGGCGCCACACTCACCCACGCCGGGCTGCGGCACAACACCGAGGTCAACGCGGTCCATGTCCAGCGGATGACGGCGGAGGACGTGGTCGTGGGCTGTCTGCCGCTGTTCCACATCTTCGGCCAGATCTGCACGATGAGCGTGACCGTCCGTGCCGGTGCCTCGCTCACCCTGATCCCCCGCTTCGACCCGCAAACCGTGCTGGACGCCATCGCCCGTGACCGGGCGACGATCTTCGAGGGCGTGCCGACCATGTACGCGGCGCTGCTCCAGCACCCGTCGGAGGCGGACGTGTCCACACTGCGGATGTGCGTCTCCGGCGGAGCCTCGCTGCCGGTGGAGATCCTGCACGGCTTCGAGCGTCGCTTCGGCTGCGTGGTGCTGGAGGGCTTCGGGATGTCCGAGACCAGTCCGGTGGTCACCTTCAATCACCCCGACCGGCCGCGCAAGGCCGGGTCCATCGGCACCCCGATCAGGGACGTGGAAGTGCGGCTCATCGACGACAAGGGCCAGGACGTGGCTCCCGGCGAGATCGGCGAACTGGCCGTCCGCGGGCCGAACGTGATGAAGGGGTACTGGAACCGCCCGGAGGAGACGGCGGCCGCCATTCCGGACGGCTGGCTGCGCAGCGGCGACATCGCGCGCCAGGACGAGGACGGCTACCTGTACATCGTCGACCGCAAGAAGGACATGATCATCCGCGGCGGCTACAACGTCTACCCGCGCGAGATCGAGGAGGTGCTCCACGAGCATCCGGCCGTTGCGCTGGCCGCGGTGGTGGGCGTGGCCGACGCGCATCTGGGCGAGGAGATCGCGGCCGCGGTGGTGCTGCGCCCGGGCGCGCTGGCCACGCCCGACGAGCTCCAGCAGTTCGTCAAGGAGCGCGTGGCGGCGTACAAGTACCCGCGCGAGGTGTGGCTCATGGACACGCTGCCGACCGGCCCCAGCGGCAAGATTCTCAAAAGGGAGATCAGCGCGCCGGCGGGGTGAGGTCGATGTGGTTGAGTCCGCCGGGTGACGCGTAGCAACGCCGACGCGTCACCCGGGTTCTCGACGGCTCTTCGGCCGACGGCGGCACCGTGACGCGGTGATCACGACATCACACAGTCCCTGGCAGCACCCGCTCAACCAACGCCGGACGTCAGCGGCGTCCCCCGCCGTATCCCTCACCGCCGCATTCATGCATCGCCTCAACCAACTGGTCCGGGGCTACGTGGTCGCCATGCTCCCGGACCGGCACTGGTACGGGCGGAGTTGGAGCGTCGGCTCGAGTGGAATGCCTGCCACGGTGCGGCAGTCGAACGCCCAGACACTGTGCGAACCGAGTTCACCGGGGAAGATTGTCGATGACACGCCAAAAGAGACGCACGTCACACTTCCCTGCCTGTCACAGTTAGCCGGCTCAGCTGGTCAGTAGGGAGGTATCCGCAATACGGCGAGGAGATCACATCATGGATTCGCGTCTCAACTATTTCGGCAACTCTCTTGCGGCCAAGGTGCTGAAGCACGTCAACTCGGCCAACAAGGTGGTGTCGGATTCAACGCTGCCGGCCGCGACACAGGAACTGGTGAAGATCCGCGCCAGCCAGATCAACGGCTGCGGCTTCTGCACCGACATGCACACCAAGGACGCCACCCACGCGGGAGAAACCCAGCAGCGCCTCAACCTGGTCGCGGCATGGCGGGAGGCCACGGTCTTCACCGACGCCGAACGCGCCGCGCTGGAGGTGACAGAGCAGGGCACCCGCCTCGCCGACGCAGCCGGTGGCGTCACGGATGAGGCCTGGGCGAACGCCGCCAAGCACTTTGACGAGGACCAGCTCGTCGCGCTCATCTCGCTCATCGCCGTCATCAACACCTACAACCGCATCAACGTCATCAACCAGCAGCCCGCCGGGGACTACCAGCCCGGCCAGTTCGGCTGAGATACCCGGCACAACCGGACACCTTACGGTCCGTCTCCACGTCGCCCCGACCTACGGCGAGGAGACGGACTCCCGGCTGTAGGCCGGTTCCGCTGAAACGGACAGCTGCACTCCGTCAAGGCGCAGTCTCGGGCGACAGTTCTCACTGGGCATCCGGGTGCGGGAAGGTCCCGAGCGCGGGACGCTGGTCTGACGCCGGCCCAGTCGGATCGTCTCCCAGAACATGCTGCGTCACCCGGCCTATGCCGGGGTCCATGTCGGTGGCCGCAGCCGAACCGATCCCCGGCGGCGCCGGCCGGGACGCCCGTTCACCGGTCGGCGCCGCACCCCGCGCGAGGACTGGCTGGTCTACCTGCCCGGCGTCCTGCCCGCTTATATCAGCGGATCACAGGCAACAACCGCTCCTGTTGGGAGCAATGCGAGTGCGGCGAACCACACCCCCGCAGAGGGGCGCAGGAAGAGTCGACGCCGTCGTCGCAGCGCGCCCGGCACCCGGGATCCGGTCCAACGGGGGGATTTTCTGTCGTTCACACGACGAACCGGGTCTGCGCGTCCGTCCGCGCATTGCCGTCCTGGTAGTGGATCAGGTCACCACCTGGCTCCCAGAACGTCTCTCCAGCCTCGATCACACGTTCCGGCTCGCCCTCGAGCTCGAAACGAACCGCACCTTCGATGACATACCCGAACGCCGGCCCCGAGTGGCGGTGCGGAGGGGTCCCAGGGTCTCCAGGCGGCCACTCGACGACGATGGTCATCGCCGAGGCGCCCTCCGGGATGAAGGGCGGCTTGGCGTCCTGCAGCATCATTGCTGCTGTCTTCCACGCTTCGGACCGTGGCTGCTCGTTGGCCCCGCCCACTGAGTCCTTGTCCGACACTGTCCTGCACCTCCATAGGTCCACCGTGTCATGGGGTCGGCACACCGCCCGGCGGAAGCTGCGTTCGGGCATCCAGGGCCCACAACCGTTTCATGGTGATGACCGAGTGCGCTGTGGATCCGTGACAGGTGTGGCGGGCCGCCTCAGCCCCTCATGAAGACTCGCTCGGCGCGCAGGCTGGTTGGCGCAGCTCCGTGCGACAGCCAGCCTGCGCTCCCGACATGCGTCGAGGCACATCAGCTGCTTCGTCGAACAGTGTCACAACAATGGCTCGAATGCTGTCGTAGGTAGCGGGTGGCTGACTTCGCCGTCACGAACACACCAACGGGGTCGCTGACCCCCTGAAGGGAAGGGCCCCAGATGAGAGTCGTCGTCGTAGGTGCCACCGGGCTGATCGGCTCCAGGACGGTTGCCAGGCTCCGGGACCACGGTGTGGAGATTGCGCCTGTATCACGCGGTGAGGGCGTTGATGTCATCACCGGGGTTGGTCTCGCCGAGGCCCTGCGCGGCGCCGACGTGGTGGTGGACGTCACCGATGCGCCCTCACGTGCGGAAGAGACCAGTCTGCAGTTCTTCGACACCGCTACAACCAACCTCCTGGGGGCCGCGGTTTCAGCAGGTGCCGAGCATTACGTGATCCTCTCCGTCGTGGGGGCCGAGCGCCTTCAGTCGGGCTACTTCCGTGCGAAGCTGCTGCAGGAAGACCGCGTACGGCGCTCGCTGATTCCCCACTCGATCGTGCGTGCCACGCCGTTCTTCGAATCCGTCGAGTCCATGGCGCGCATGAGCACGTGTGGAGACGGCGTGCACGCTGCGCCCGTCCTGATGCGTCCTGTGTCGACGGACGATGTCGCCGCTGCGGTTGCTCATGTCGCCGTGGGAGTACCGCTGTTCGGTACTGTCGAGGTCGCCGGGCCAGAGGAGTATCGTCTCGACGATCTCACCGCAATGCTGCTGGCTGCCAAGGGCGGCGTACGAGACGTCGTCACCGATGCGCACGCCCAGTTCTTCGGCGCGGAGACACGGGAGCGAACGCTTCTCCCTGAGACTCCCGCCCACGTGGGTCACAGGACATTCGCCCAGTGGCTCGCCCGGCGGTGACACCACCGTGTGGTCCGCGGCATCGCCACGCGTACCTCGTGCCGACTGACACCGGAAGCACGTCCGTGTCTGCCCTCGTCGTTCTCCCCTCCCCCACACCTTGACAGGAAGGCTGCCATGAGTGATCCGGCCCGGCCCGCAGAGTCCCCTGCGACGAGCGAGCTCGACCAGCTGCCCGACCGTGACGCCGAAGAGACTGCGGAATGGCAGGCGTCACTCGACGCTGTCATGAAGAACGCCGGGCCCGATCGGGCGGTTTACCTGCTGCGTCGTGTGCACGAGTACGCGACCAGATCCGGAATAGCCCTGCCTCGACTTCTTTCCTCGGACTACATCAATACGATCCCGGCGTCATCCCAGCCGGTCTTTCCCGGCGACATCGCCATGGAGTCCCGAATCACCGCTCTGAACAGGTGGAATGCGGCAGCGATGGTGACCCGCGGCTCCCACCTGGGTCTCGGCGGGCATATCGCCACCTACGCTTCGGCGGCATGGCTCTATGAGATCGGGTTCAATCACTTCTTCAAAGGGAAGGACGTGGACGGTTCCGGTGATCAGTTGTACCTGCAGGGGCATGCATCGCCGGGCATCTACGCCCGCGTGTTCCTGGAAGGGCGCCTGCACGAGGACCAGTTGAACGGTTTCCGGCGTGAGGCCGACGGCCACGGACTGCCGTCCTACCCCCACCCGAGACGTCTGCCGTGGCTCTGGGAGTTCCCGACCGTTTCCATGGGACTTGGCCCTCTCGCCGCCGTCTACCAGGCCAGATTCAACCGCTATCTGCACGACCGGGGCATCAAGGACACCTCCAGGTCACGTGTATGGGCCTTCCTCGGGGACGGAGAAATGGACGAGCCCGAGTCGACGGCCGCGCTGGCGCTCGCCGCCCGTGAGGGTCTCGACAACCTCACCTTCGTCGTCAACTGCAACCTGCAGAGCCTGGACGGTCCAGTACGGTCGAATTCCAAGATTGTTCAGGAACTTGAGGCCCGGTTCCGCGGAGCGGGCTGGCACGTGGTGAAGTCTCTTTGGGGCGAGGCCTGGGACCCCGTGCTGCAGCAGGACACCAGCGGCGCCCTCGTCCGCCGCCTCGGTGAGGTGCCCGATGCCCAGTTGCAGACGTACGCCGCGCGGGACGCCGCCTACATACGCAAACACTTCTTCACCGGCGATGCGCTTTCCGGCATCGCCGCGGGGCTGGGCGACTCCCAGCTCACCGATCTGTTCGAAAACTCGCGCGGCGGGCACGAACCTCTCAAGGTCTACGCCGCCTACCGGGCTGCGGTCGAGCACCGGGGTGGGCCGACCGTCGTCCTCGCCCAGACAGTAAAGGGACACACGCTGGGGCCGGATTTCGAGTCGCGCAACGCCAACCATCAGATGAAGAAACTGACCATGGCGCAGTTCCGTCAGATGCGCGACGGGTTGGAGCTTCCCATCCCGGACAGCGCACTGAGCGGGGACCAGGTGCCGTTCTGGCACCCTGGTGAGGATTCGCCGGAGGTGCAGTACCTGCGGGACCGGCGCACCGCTCTGGGAGGCCCCGCCCCGGTACGCAAGGTTGCTGCCAAGCCGCTGGATCAGTCGCCGTCCCGCCCCTTCGAAACCCTGGAGAAGGGCTTCGGCAAACAAGAGGTGGCCACCACCACGGCGCTCGTCCGCCTGGTCAAGGACCTGATGCGCGACAAGGAGACAGGGCAACGCTGGGTGCCGATCATCCCCGACGAAGCCCGAACGTTCGGCATGGAGTCCCTCTTCCCGACGGCCGGAATCTACTCACCGAACGGCCAGGACTATGATCCGGTCGACGCGGATCAACTCCTCTACTACCGGGAAGCCAAGAACGGCCAGCTCATCGACGAAGGCATCACCGAGGCTGGTTCCATGGCCGAGTTCACCGCTGCGGCCACCTCGTACGCCACCCATGGCGAACCCATGATCCCCTTCTACATCTTCTACGCCATGTTCGGGTTCCAGCGAACCGGTGACCAGTTCTGGGCGCTCGCCGACCAGTTGGGGCGCGGGTTCGTCGTCGGGGCAACGGCCGGCCGTACGACGATGACCGGCGAAGGTCTGCAGCACGCCGACGGGCATTCTCACCTGCTGGCATCCACCAATCCGGCAGCGGTGAGCTACGACCCGGCCTTCGCGTACGTGATCGCGGTGATCGTCAGGGAAGGGCTGAGGCGGATGTACGGTGAGCAGCCCGAGGACGTCTTCTACTACCTGACGGTGTACAACGAGCCGAAGCAGCAGCCGCCCATGCCTCCCGGGCCATCGATAGAAGAGGGAATTCGTCGGGGTATATACCGGTTCAGGCAGGCTGAGTACAACGACGCCGGGCCGCGTATCCAGTTGCTGTCTTCAGGCACTGCGATCCACTGGGCGTTGGAGGCGCAAGATCTCCTCAAGTCCCAGTGGGGCGTTCACGCTGACGTCTGGTCAGTGACATCCTGGACGGAACTGCGCCGCGATGCATTGAGCGCCGACCGTGCGCGGCTACGCGGTGAGGAGCGCGTCCCGTACGTGACCCGCGCACTTTCGGGTGCACGAGGGCCGGTCCTGGCTGTGAGCGACTGGATGCGGCAGGTACCCGACCAGATCAGCCAATGGGTCGAGCAGGACTACTCGTCCCTGGGGACGGACGGCTTCGGTCTGTCGGACACCCGGGAAGCGGTGCGCCGCTTTTTCCGCGTGGACGCCGAATCGATCGTGGTGGCGGCCCTGGACCAACTGGCCCGGGCCGGAGAAGTCGCCCCGGAGGCGGTCCTGCAGGCCCGCGACCGCTACGGCTGGCAAGGGTGACCCGAACCTACAGCGTGCTGGAACTGAACCTGCGCACTGCAGGCCATGAGAAAGAAGAAGGGTGCCACGGCGCCCTGCAGATTCGTGAGGAGCAACCGAGATCATAGCGGTTTCCGTAACCCTGCCGGCCCTCGGCGAGAGTGTCACTGAGGGCACTGTCACGCATTGGCTGAAACAGGCCGGCGACACGGTCCAAGCCGACGAACCCCTGCTCGAAGTCTCCACCGACAAGGTCGACACCAAGATCCCCTCCCCCGCCACGGCGTACTGCTGGAGATCACCATCGCTGAGGATGAGACGACCGAGGTCGGCGCCAAGCTCGCCGCCATCGGCGCGCCGGCTGCTGCTCCGACGACACCTGGTCCTGTCGACCCAACCCCTGTGTACGAGGCTCCTGCACCCGCACCGCAGGCCCCGCCACTCCTGCTCCCGTGCCTGCGCGTCAGCCCGTTGAACCCCCGCCCGTGGCGGCACCCGCCGCTCTCGCCCCCGTGCCTGCGCCTCAGGCCGTAGCGGCCCCCCGCTGCCCCTGCCTCCAGCGGCGACAGGGCGGGAGACGTGTATGTGACCCCGCTGGTACGGAAACTTGCGGCAGGGAACGGCGTTGACCTTTCCTCACGGGTTCCCGCGGTGCCCTGTTCGACACGGTCATCGTGCCGCCACACCAGGTCGCCATCCTGGGCATCGGTGCCACGGTCAAGCGCCCCGCGGTCGCCGAAGCTGACGGAGACACGGTCATCGGCATTCACAACATGGTCTACCTGTCGCTGTCATACGATCACCGCCTGGTGGATGGAGCGGACGCCGCCCGTTACCTGACTGCGGTCAAGGCAATCCTGGAAACCGCCGCGTTCACCAACGACCTGTTCCCCGGCACAGGTTCATGAGGGTATTGGTGCGGTGAACCTGCGCCGCACCAGCCATCAGCCAGAGCGAAGGACCCTGTTTGCCGGCCTCGGTTCCGTTTTCGGCGCCGAGGCCGACGGCCTCGAGGTCACTTGTGTGACACAGGGCACCGTTCATGGAGCGCCGACGGTGCTCGTGTTCCCTCGGATTTCAGACACTTGTTCCTCAGACGGTGGTAGGAGCACCATTCATGCTTCGCGCCCCCGAGGGGATCTCAGCGGACTCCGACCCAGATGGAGGACGGTCACGTCATCTGCCAGCCCTCCGAAGGGAGCAGCCATGGACGCGGCGTCCGCAACCAAAGCGCCGAGAATCGATGAATTCCTGGGACGGCAAGTGCGAGTACTGCGTCGCCAGCCGGAGGAGGCCCTCCTCGCCGAGCCGTGTGGTGGAGTCAGTCCTTGCGCCAGTCGGCGATAGCACGTGCCGAACAGCGGCAGGCTCTCGCTCGTCTTCCGATATCAAGAGCAGGCTGAGGTCACGGCAAGGGAAGAATCCGTCCAAATCCACGACCCCCTCGAAACCAAATCCGTGCGGATTGCGGTCACGTACACCTGACGGTGAAAATACGCTGGCCATATCAAGGCTTTCGTGCAGCGAATAGGCACTGTCCGGCACATTTCAGCAAGGCCTCAAGCCAGCCCTTATAGGCACCCGAGAAAGAGTCTGAGTCACGGAAAACCGTTCCCGCCCATTAAGCACTCGGCCGCGGGAGGCGCATCCACACGCCGGCGGCCCCGAGCGCGCTTCACCGTTCGAGCTCGGTGCCATACCCCGCCCTCAATTCCTGTTCCGCCCGCCCTCCGTGGTTCGTACATCAGACAGGAGAGGCACCGGATGTGTGACACGAGGGAAGCATGGTATGCCTGGAGTGGCAGGATTTCTGCGGGTTCTGCGCGCCGCCTCAACCGGCCGCTCGCTTTCTTCCTCGGACTGGACCGGGCTCGGACCACCAGGTTGGGGTCGCTGTGTGAGCCACCCAGGGGCGCGGGCGCACGCTGCCGTAGCCGCTTGTAGCATGGTGACGTCGGGGGCCGGAAGGGATAACCATGCACGCTGGGGATGACGCCGACTCCCTTGACCAGGCGACGAGGGATTTCCTCGCAGCGCGCCCGCAGCTCTTCGGTATCGCGTACCGCATGCTGGGCAGCTCTGTGGAAGCCGAGGACATCCTTCAGGAAACGTGGCTGCGGTGGCAGAACGCCGACCGCACGAACATCGTTGAGCCGACAGCCTTCCTGACCACCGTCACCGCGCGTCTGGCAATTAACTTTGCCCAGTCCGCCAGGGTGCGGCGGGAGTCGTACACCGGCCCGTGGCTTCCCGAGCCGGTTGATACCAGTCTGGACCCGCACCTGGGGGCGGAACGGGCTGAGGCACTCGAACTGGCGGTTCTCGTCCTCCTCGAGAAGCTGAACCCGGTGGAACGGGCCGCCTATGTCCTGAGGGAAGCCTTTGACTACCCCTACAAGCAGGTCGCAGACATCCTGGATACGAGTGAGGCCAATACCCGCCAGCTGGTGAGCCGTGCGCGCAAGCACCTGGCCGCCGAGCGCAGGGAGCAGGTCAGCCCGGCTGATCACCGGCGCCTGCTGGAAGTGTTCCTCACCGCAGCACAGACGGGCAATCTCACGGTGCTCGAGGATGTTCTCGCTGCGGACGTCGTCAGCTACTCCGACGGCGGAGGGGCGGTGCGCGCAACGAAGATACCGGTCGTCGGACGCCCGCACGTCTCCAAGTATCTTGTTGCCTTCGCGCCGCGTTTCTGGACCGGCACGGACAGTCGGTGGGTCGAGGCCAATGGCCAGCCGGCCGTTCTTGTCTCGTACGGCGGGAACCCCCTGGCCTTGCTGTCCATCGATGTGTCGGCGGAAGGGATCGACCAGCTCATGTGGGTGATGAATCCGGCCAAGCTATCGCCATATGTGGCGTCACTGGGCGGCTGAACACCGCTCACGGTCAGCGGGGCCTGCGGCCCATGGGCAGAACAGCATGCTTGGCGGCAGGTCTCGCTGTTCTACGGCACAGCGCCCCGCTCCCTCAGGTGCGCCCGGGCTTGGCGTCCGACGCTCCGTTGTCGCCCGCAGCAAGAACGCTTCCCTTTCCCGCTTCGTCGATGAGCGCGTGACGGCACGCCATCTCCTGCTTGACCGAAGGCACAAGGCCCTGGCCCTGGCCCTGGCCCTGGCCCTGGCCCTGGCCCTGGATGAAGCCCCGTATGTGTCACAAGGGGCGTGACTTGTCGGTCACTTAGTCGTCCGTAACCCCAGGTTCTCCATGACTTGAAGGACAGATGACGTGACGATTGTCATGACCGGCACAGTGAGCCCTACCCGCGGATGGGTGTATCGCCCTGCCGGCCGACAGATGATTCCTGCAGGGGCAGGCCTCGCCCCTTCCACCGTCTTGCGCGCTCCCTGCGTGCTGTCGGGCCAGGTCGCGTACTGCAACAACGCCGGAGTCATGCTGTGACCGAGCCGAACCAGTTGCCCAATCTGTCCACTGACAAGGACTTCGATGGGGCGTCCTTCTCCGCCATCTACACGACGACTGTGACCGTCAGCGGCGGCATAGCCGGGCACGGGCGGGCCTCGGGGAGAGCTCGGTCAGCCGACGGGGTCCTGGACCTCAGCCTGCGCATGCCTGCCGAGCTCGGTGGGGACGGCCGGGGAACCAACCCCGAGCAGTTGTTCGGCGCCGCATTCGCAGCCTGCTTCCACGGGGCCCTGAGCCTGGCGGCACGACAAGCGGCCCTCGACCCTGCCGCGATCTCTGTGGAGGCGACCGTAGCACTCGGGCGGGACCCGGGAGACGGCGGCTACTTGCTGCACGTCGATCTGTCGGTCAAGTGGCCGGGCGTCGCTCCGGAGATCGCCGCTCCGCTTCTGGAGAAGGCCGACTCACTGTGCCCCTACACGAAGATGGCCCTGCAGGGAACGCCGACAACCATCACGTTGGCTCCCTGAAATCGAGGCGGCGGTGCCCCAGAGGCCAGGAGCAGGCCGAGGGTGTCGACGCGAGGTGGCTCTTGCGGCCTGCGATTTTCTTACCCGCGTCGACGCCCTGGTCCGCGGCGGGCACGTTCGCGTAGGTTTTGATGCTCTGGGCGTCCAGCACGCAGGCGCTCGGCTCGGTGTCCCGGCCTTCGGCCTCATGTACCAACTGGCGTAGGAGGTCGTTGAGTTGGTCGAAGATGTCGTCCTTCTGCCATGCGGCGAGTGAAGTAGGGCGCCGACGAGGTGCCCGTGGTTCGGGTCCTTTCTCTTGCGCACCCCTAGCAGGGTGTAACTCTTGTGGAACCGCCGCCCGATCACGGTCTTGATCCTCGTCAGCGTCCATCGCTGATCCGGCCAGCCGTGTGCGACCGACCCCTTGGCCGACTCGGCTTCCGTACCGAGAACACCGGCTCCACAGCGTGTGCACGGAGCACCTGCGATGCATGGCCACGGCGCGTTTCATGTCGTCCGTCCCGATGTGGATGCCTCGGGATTCCTCGCGCATGGCTCTCTGTTCCGCAGCCGTGGGCATGAGACGTCCTGCGCGTTCGGTCTGACTTGCTCAGCAGTGGTTTTCGGGCTCGGTCTGTCTATAGGAACAGGCAGCGCTGCACTGTGTGACGGCCTCTGTGTCACATCAGAGATATCCTTCCTGTCTCAACAGGAAAGGGAAGAGTCACAACATCCCGACAAAACCGCTTGGTGATCACAGGCCAGACAGCAGTGTGGCTTGCCTGAAAGGAAGATGATGATGGCACGCATCGTGTCAGTAGGCGAAGGCGAAGGCCAGCGTCTCGCCCGTTCCATTGCGGTCGGTCCTCATACATTGACTGCGGACCAACCCCAGCCCATCAGCACCGATACGGGTCCCACCCCCGGAGAACTGCTCCTGGCCGCGCTGGGGTCGTGTACCTCCATGGCCGTCCGGGCATATGCGGACCGGCACGCTTGGCCGCTCGACCAAGTCGATGTGGCTGTGCGGTTCGATCCGCAAGGACAGATCATCAAGAACATCCGGCTGACCGGCGATCTGGAGCCTGCCCGCATAAAGCAATTGCTGGCAGTTGCCGGACGCTGTCCTGTGCAACGTCTCCTGACCAAGGCGGCCTCGGTCATCACCGTGCCCACTGTTGTGGCGAGGCCCCATACGTCCCGCAGCCAGTCACTGCCGCAGTGACCCGGCCCTGCGCGGTTGCGGTCCCCCGTCACCCCCTGGGACGGGTGTCTTGGCAGACGGGCTCGCACGCACGGCAGTCCACGCACTCGCGGGTCAGTCTCGTGTGGTCTCCTTCGAGCACACACGGTAACCGCCTGCGGAGTCGTGACGCGGGCGAATGAACAGCCGCACTATCTCGTGCGACCAGGCCCCTGAGGGCCGCATCGGTGATTTTTCCCGTTTCTTGTGAACCCCTGTCACAAGCAGAGCCGCCATCCTGTCTCTTCTACTGCAGACCGAATTCGTTCGGTGCCGGTTGAGCAGCTCTTCGCAGGAGCGCGCCGCACCATGAAAACCTGCGAGAGGATTCAACTATGAGGGTCCTAGTGATCGGTGGAACCGGGCTGGCCGGCTCAAAGCCGGTCGGCAAGCTCAACGGGCACGAGGCAGTCGCGGCCGCGCCCAACACCGGCGTGATGCACCACGTGGCGGTGTCTGCGGTCGGCACCGAGCTCCTGCAGGAGAGCCGGCGCTCCTGCCGGGTCCTGACGCGCACATCGCCGTTACCGGGTTCGCAGACTGGCTCGCGCAGCAGTAGGTCCCGCAGGTGGCCCGTGTCGGCAGGCAGGTGCCATCCCGGCACTCCGGCCGCAGTTTCGCCCCACCGCTGAACGGACGCTGCGTTGGCCTTCCTCGCCGGGACGAGCCGTTTCATTTCATCTCTCACGGGTCCAGGCTTCGACGTATGGTGTCCAGGCCGGCAGTTTTGACACGGGCTCTCCGGAGGACGTGCATGTCACCGGCCCGGACTTCCTCGACTCAGCGACGTTCCCCCTCGGCCAGAACCGTGTCGGCTTCGAGGGCACGGCCACCCTGCAGCGCTCCGACTGGGGACTCGACTGGAACACGCCCCTGGCAACAGGCGGAGCTCTGATCAGCGG
This sequence comes from Streptomyces dengpaensis, assembly GCF_002946835.1. Classification (NCBI taxonomy): domain Bacteria; kingdom Bacillati; phylum Actinomycetota; class Actinomycetes; order Kitasatosporales; family Streptomycetaceae; genus Streptomyces; species Streptomyces dengpaensis. The sequence goes on along the minus strand of NZ_CP026652.1, from coordinate 8,151,187 downwards.
CAAGGGGAAGCTGATTCTCGACATCTCTGCTGTACAGCTGATCCAGGCAGAAACTGCCTGGACCGGGAGACGCCTGTAGGCGTCCCATCGCCGCGGTGCTTCTCACTGGGCCCGCCCCGGCCGGGCCGCCGCCCAGGCGCTGGTGGAGTTCATTGAGCGGGGCACCACCGCCGACGTGGAGCTGGAGCCGGCCACGCTGGTGATACGCGGTTCGACTGGCCCCGCCCGAGCGCGTGCGGCTCTAAGACCGCCGATGCCGGCGGTCCCCAGACTTTCTCTCCCCCCATGAAGGCGGCCGACGACAGCCCAGCGATGTCGTACCCGCCAACTGATGACGCCCAGTAAGAAACGGATCCTCCCATGAAGAAGGCCCTCCTCGCCATGCTGCCGGCAGCGGCTGTGGCATTGACCGCGTGCGGCAGTGGTACCGGATCGGACTCCGGTAGCGCCGCTGATGACGCCCGTGGCCCGATCACGATCTGGTACTCCAACAACGCGCAGGAAGTTGCGTGGGGCAAGGAGATGGTGGCGGACTGGAACGCCTCCCATCCCAAGGAGAAGGTGAGCGCGCAGGAGATCCCCGCGGGCAAGAGCTCCGAGGAGGTCATCGGTGCGGCGATCACTGCAGGTAACGCGCCGTGCCTGGTCCTGAACACCGCTCCGGCGGCCGTGCCCGGGTTCCAGAAGCAGGGCGGCCTGGTTGCGCTCGACGAGTTCCCCGACGGCAAGAAGTATCTGCAGGAGCGCGTCGGCGGCAGGCTCTCCCAGTACGCGTCGCCGGACGGCAAGTACTACCAGATGCCGTGGAAGAGCAACCCGGTGATGATCTTCTACAACAAGGAGCTGTTCAAGAAGGCCGGGCTGGACGCGGAGCACCCCAAGCTGTCCAGTTACCAGGACTTCCTGCAGACGTCGCGCAAGCTGGTCGGCAGCAAGGCCGCCAAGGCTGCGATCTGGCCGGCTCCGACGTCGGAGTTCTACCAGTCCTGGTTCGACTACTACCCGATGTTCACGGCGCAGACCGGCAGGCAGCTGGTCGAGGACGGCAAGGCCCAGTTCGCCTCGCCCGAGGGCATCAAGGCCGCCCAGTTGTGGAAGACCATGTATGCCGACGGCCTGGCGCCGAAGGAGAGTTTCAACGGCGACGCCTTCGGTGAGGGCAAGTCCGCGATGGCCACCGTGGGTCCGTGGGCGGTCTCTGTCTACGGCGACAAGGTCGAGTGGGGTGCCGTGCCGGTGCCGACTGCCGACGGTGCGGCCGGCAAGGGCACCTTCAGCGACGAGAAGTCCATCGGCATGTACGCCTCCTGCAAGAACCGCGGGACGGCCTGGGACGTCATGAAGTTCGCCACCGGCAAGGAGCAGGACGGCAAGCTGCTGGAGGCGACCGGGCAGATGCCGATGCGCACCGGCCTGACGTCCGCCTACCCGTCCTACTTCGCTTCGCACAAGGACTATGAGGTGTTCGCGCAGCAGGCCGAGCACACCATCGAGGCGCCGAACGTGCCGAACTCGGTCGAGGTATGGCAGACGTTCCGCGACGCCTACACCAAGGCCGTGATCTTCGGTAAGGGTGACCTTGCTGCCACCTTGAAGGACGCCGCCGGCAAGGTGGACAAGCTCGCGGAAGGCCAGTGAGCAGCCGCCATGTCCTCCACCACCTCTGGCACTCACCGGCTCCGGCGTGCCGCCGGGGCCGCGCGTAGGGCGCTGGGTCCCCGGCAGCCGTGGCGGTTGCGGCTCGGCGGGCACCAGCCGGTCGGGATGCTGTTCGTCTCGCCGTACCTGCTCTACCTGGCGGCGATCTTCGTGTATCCGCTCGGCTTCGCCGTGTGGATGTCCTTCCACGACTACTTTTTCGCCGCTCCCGGTGTACAGGTCGACCGGCCCTTCGTGGGGCTGGACAACTACACGACGGTGCTCACCGACCCGGACGTGTGGCGTTCCTTCGTCAACATCGCCGTCTTCCTGGTCATCAACGTGCCGCTGACGGTGGTGGCCTCACTGGTCCTGGCCAGTGCGCTGAACAAGAAGCTGCGGTTTCGGTCCTTCTTCCGGACGGCGTACTACATCCCCTACATCACGGCGAGTGTCGCGGTCGTGGGTGTGTGGCTGTTCCTGTTCAACACCAACGGTCTGGTGAACCAGGCTCTTGGGCCGCTGGCTCCGGACCCCTCGTGGCTGGTGAACTCCCATCTGGCGATGCCGGTCGTGGCGGTCTTCGTGGCCTGGAAGCAGCTGGGCTTCTTCGTGGTGCTGTATCTGACGGCGCTGCAGAACGTGCCCAACGAGCTGTATGAGTCGGCGGCCCTCGACGGTGCCGGCCGGTTCCGGACGTTCCGGTCGATCACCGTGCCCACGGTGCGCCCCGCGACGCTGCTGGTCCTGATCCTGGCCACGATCACCGGCGCCAACCTGTTCACCGAGCCCTATCTGCTCACCAGCGGCGGCGGGCCCGACGGGGCGACGACCTCGCCGGTCCTGCTGATGTACCAGCGGGGTCTCCAGCAGGGGCACCCGGATGAGGCGGCCGCCATCGGCGTGATCCTCGTGGTGCTGATCACCGCGCTCTCGCTCATCTACCGCCGCTTCTTGGAGAGGGACTGAGATGACCACCGACGTCACACCCTCATCCGCCAAAAAGCGCCGGCACGCGGCTCACGCCGCGCGATCCGCGTCCGGGCCACTCTGGTCGAAGATCGCGCTGCTCATCGGGGCGTTCGCCTTCCTCTTCCCCTTCTACTACATGATCATCGGCTCCTTGCAGAAGGAGCCCGACTCCAGCCCGGCCGGGGCGTTCCCGAACCCGGGGAATTTGAGCCTGGACAACTACGCGGCGATCAACTCGGCGATCTCGCTGGGGCGTTCGCTTATCAACTCCGGCATCTTCACCGGCGGCGTGATCGTCTGCACCACCGTGTTCGGACTCCTCGCGGGCTACGCGCTGGCGCGTCTGCAGTTCCGGGGCCGCGGCTCGACCTTCGCCCTGGTGCTCCTGGTCCAGACCGTGCCCTTCCAGCTGCTGATGATCCCGCTGTATGTGCTGATCGTCCGCGACTACGGTCTCGCCGACTCCTACCTCGGCATGATCCTGCCCTTCGCGATCAACACCACCGCCGTCTTCATCTTCCGCCAGTTCTTCCTGCAACTGCCGGCCGCGATGTTCGAGGCGGCCCGCATGGACGGCGCCGGCGAACTGCAGATCCTGTTCCGCATCGCGATACCGCTGTGCAAGCCGGCCCTGCTGTCGGTGGTGCTGCTCAGCTTCACCGGGCCGTGGAACGAGTTCCTCTGGCCGTTCCTTGTCACCAAGCAGCAGGACATGCAGCCGCTGGCCGTCTCTTTGGCCAACTACATCAGCACCGTCGCCTCCGCCGCCGCCAACCCGTTCGGCGCCATCCTCGCCGGGGCCTGCGTGCTCGCCGCACCCGCGGTCGCCCTCTACATCGTCTTCCAGAGCCGCTTCACCTCCTCCGACATCGACTCGGCAACGAAGGGCTGAACCCCTGTGTCCCACAGCACCACCACCCCCATCCCCTACCGCCTGACCCGGGTCGGCGTCGTGATGTCCCCGCTGCCCGGCCAGGCCCACGAGGTCGAGGGCGTACTCAACCCGGCCTCCGGCCGCACCCCCGACGGCAGGCTCCACCTGCTGCCGCGACTGGTCGCGCAGGGCAACGTCTCCCGCGTCGGGCTCGCCGAAGTCACCCTGGAGGACGGCGTGCCCACCGGCGTCGAGCGGCGCGGCGTGGTCCTCGCCCCGGACGCCGGCTGGGAACGCGGCAAGAACAACGCCGGCGTGGAGGACCCCCGCACCACCTGGATCGAGGACCTGGGCCGGTACGTCATGTCCTACGTGGCCTACGGGCCGCTCGGCCCCAAGCCCGCCCTCGCCGTCTCAAAGGACCTGGTCAACTGGGAGCGCCTCGGCCCGGTCCAGTTCGCCTACCAGCCCGACCTGGACACCGACCTCAACCTCTTCCCGAACAAGGACGTCGTGCACTTCCCCGAGCCCGTGCCGGGCCCGGACGGCGCGCTGTACTACGCCATGCTGCACCGCCCGATGTGGGACCTGGGCTGGTTCCGGCCCGGCGAGGGCGTGCACCTGCCCGCCAGCGTGAGCGACGAACGCCCCGGCATCTGGATCTCCTACGTGCCCGTCGACGAGGTCAAGCACGACATCCGCGCACTGACCCGGCCGCGCCACCACCGCCTGGTCGCACTCTCCGAGTACCCCTGGGAGGAGCTCAAGATCGGCGCCGGTCCGGCTCCCGTCCGGGTCGACGAGGGCTGGCTGCTCATCCACCACGGTGTCTCCGGCGCCATCGAGGACCCCTTCGCGCAGGTGCAGACCGTCAACTACGCGGCCGGCGCGATGATCCTCGACCCCGCCGACCCGGCCCGCGTCATCGCCCGCACCGCCGAACCGCTCATGGCCCCGGAAACCGCAGAAGAGCGCTCCGGCACCGTGCCCAACGTGGTCTTCCCGACCGCCATCGAGGAGATCGACGGCGTGCGCTACGTCTTCTACGGCATGGCCGACGCACACATCGGCGTGGCCCGCCTGGACCGGTCCGAGTGACTCCCGGCCCCACCGGGCACGCCGTCGCGCTGGTCGGCTGCGGTGCCTTCGGCACGTTCGTCCTGGACGCGATACGCGACATCCCCTCACTGCGGGTCGTCGCGTGCGCCGACGCCGACCGGCGACGGGCGGAGACGCTCGCCGGCCGGTACGGCGCGGCCGTCCACGCGAGCGTGGAGGACGTGGCCGCGCTCCCGGATGTCGACGTGGTCGTGCTGGCCACCCCGCCGGCCGCCCACGCGGACGCCGCGGTGGCCGCCCTGCGCGCCGGCAAGCACGTCTTCTGCGAGAAGCCCATGGCGCTCACCGTCGAGGACGCCGCGCGCGTCGCGGAGGAGGCCGACCGCGCGCCGGGCGTGTTCGTCGTCGACCACGTGCTGCGCTACAACCCGATCCTGCGGCTGCTCCAGCGGCTCGGGCAGGAGAACCTGCTGGACCCGCTGCGGCGGTTCGCCTTCGAGAACGACGCCTCGGACGAGGACCTGGGCCCAGACCACTGGTTCTGGGACCCGGCCCACAGCGGCGGCATCCACATCGAACACGGCGTGCACTTCTTCGACGCCGCCAACACCCTGACGGGCAGCAACCCCCTGCAGGTGCAGGGCACCGCGGTGCGGCGGGACGGCGGCCCGGTGGACATCGTGGTGGCCACCGCCACCCACCCCGGCGGCGCCGTGGCCACCCACACCCACTCCTTCACCCACGCCCACCGCGCCGAGCGCCAGATGATGCGGCTCGACTACGGCTTCGCCGAAGCCCGGGTCACCGGCTGGATCCCGACGCACGCGACGGTCACCGCGTGGACCGACGACGCGGGCGCGGCCGGCTGGGAGGCGCTGCCCGCACGGACCGCCGAACTGCTCGCGGTTCCCGGACTGCGCCCGCACGGCCAGGAGCACATCACAGTGTCCGTGGCACGCCACGCCGGCTCGGACCGTCCTGCCTCCGGCCGGGGGATCACGCGCAGCGTCCCGCACCGGGTCGACTGCGTCGTCGACCTGGGCGGCGAGAATTGCAAACCGCATGTGTACGCCGAGAGCGTGCGGGCGGCCATGACCGACCTCCTGCACTGCGCGGCACACGGCGGCACCCCGCAGGCCGACGCCCGCACCGGGCTGGCCGCCGTCGCGGTGGCGGAGGCGGCCACCCGGTCGGCGGAGACCGGTCGCACACTGCCCGTGACCATCCCGTCCACCTCGACCGTGGGAGAAGCCGGATGACCGCGCTCGCAACCCCGGGCCCCGGTCACCCCGTCCCGGACCCGGCAGTCACCCGGCCCGGGACGGGCAGTGCCGGCCGACCCGACAGCGCCATCCCATGGTGGCGGGACGCCGTCTCCTACGCGATCTACCCCCGCGCCTTCGCCGACAGCGACGGGGACGGCGTGGGGGACCTCCCCGGTGCCACGGCGCGGCTCGGGCATCTGCGGCATCTCGGCGTCGACGCGGTGTGGATCACTCCGTTCTCCCCCTCGCCGCTGGCGGACGGCGGCTACAACATCACCGGCCACACCGCAGTGGCGCGCGACCTCGGAAGACCGACCGACTTCAACTCTTTGGTGGAGCGGGCCCACGCCCTGGGCATCAAGGTCCTGGTGGACCTGGTCCCCAACCACACCTCCGATCAGCACCCCTGGTTTCGCGAGGCGGTCGCCGCCGAGCCGGGCTCGTCGGCCAGGGAGCGGTACGTCTTCCGGCCGGGGCGCGGCCAAGACGGCGAACTGCCAACCAGCGACTGGCAGTCCGCGTCCGGCGGCCCTGCCTGGACCAGGGTCCAGGAGCCGGACGGCTGTCCTGGTGAGTGGTACCTGCACCTGCACGCGCCGGAACAGTCGGATCTGAACTGGCGCGCCCCTGAGGTCGTCGCCGACTTCGAGCGGATCATGAATCACTGGCTGGACCGCCAACCCGCGCCCCCGGCGCGGTGCCCCCAGGCGAACGGGTCATGGTGGCCGAAGCCGGCGTCTTCGACCGCGAGCGGCTGGCACGCTGTGTCAGCCCCGGCGAGATGCAACAGCTTCGAACGTGGCGCACGCCTGCGGTGCGTGGTGCACTTCGGTGCGCAGCCGGTCCCACTGGACGACGACGCCGACGTGCTGCTGTCCAGCGCACCACTCGATGGCCACAGCATCCCGCAGGACACGGCCGTATGGATAACGCACAAGGAGTACGACAGTGAGTGAACGGCCCAGCGTTGACCTCTCCGGCCTGGTGAAGGCCTACGACATCCGCGGCATCGTTCCCGATCAGCTCGACGAGGGCCTCGCCCGGCTGTTCGGCGCCGCCTTCGTCGAGACGACCGGCGCGGACGCGATCGTGACCGGGCACGACATGCGCCCCAGTTCCCCGGGGCTGGCACGCGCCTTCGCGGAGGGCGCGGCCGGGCGCGGCGCCGACGTGACCGAGATCGGCCTGTGTTCCACCGACGGGCTGTATTTCGCCAGCGGCAAGCTGCGGCGTCCCGGCGCGATGTTCACCGCGAGCCACAACCCCGCCCGCTACAACGGCATCAAGATGTGCCGAGCGGGCGCGACACCGGTCGGCCAGGACACTGGTCTACGGGAGATCCGCGCACTCGCGGAGCGTTGGTCCGCCGGTCGGGGGCTGCCCGCCATCAAGCGCGCGCCGGGCTCCCTCACCCAACGGGACATGCTCGGGGACTACGCCGCCCATCTCCTGGGGCTGGTGGACATCTCCGTGATCCGCCCGCTGAAGATCGTGGTGGACGCGGGCAACGGCATGGGCGGTCTCACCACCCCCGCGGTGTTCCGTGACCTACCGGTGGAGGTCGTCCCGATGTACTTCGAGCTTGACGGCACCTTCCCCAACCACGAGGCCAACCCGCTGGACCCGAAGAACATCGTCGATCTGCAGCACAAGGTGCGGGAGACCGGGGCCGATCTGGGCCTGGCCTTCGACGGTGACGCGGACCGCTGTTTCGTCGTCGACGAGCGGGGCGAAGCCGTCTCGCCGTCCGCCGTCACCGCCCTGATCGCAGCCCGCCTGCTGACCGGCCATCCGGGAAGCACCATCATCCACAACCTGATCACCTCGCGGGCTGTGCCCGACGTGGTGCGCGAGCATGGGGGCACCCCGGTCCGCACCCGGGTGGGACACTCCTTCATCAAGGCCGAAATGGCGCGCACCGGCGCGTTGTTCGGCGGCGAGCACTCGGCGCACTACTACTTCCGCGACTTCTGGAACGCCGACACCGGCATGCTGGCGGCCCTGCATGTGATCGCCGCCCTCGGCGGCCAGCAGAGACCGCTGTCCTCGCTGGTCGGACCGTACAAGCGATACGCGGCGTCCGGCGAGATCAACAGCGTTGTCCACGATCAGCAGCGCACGCTTGCCGTGGTCCGCGAGGCCTTCGCCGGCCGGGACGAAGCGGTCGCCGACGAGCTCGACGGACTGACAATCAGCGCCGCCGACTGGTGGCTCAATCTGCGGCCCTCCAACACGGAGCCACTGCTGCGGCTCAACGTGGAGGCCCGGGACGCAGACACCGTGGCCCGGCTGCGCGACGAGGTGCTGGCGATCGTCCGCGCCTGAGGACACGCTCGCCTCCTCCAGGCCGGTGCGTAGACGGCTCCCACGCCGCGAACGCAGTTCGGCTGTCGGGGGATGCGGTCCACGCCGAAGTGGCGCAGGCTAACGGCCTGGTGAGCGATGACCAATGAAGTCGGCCAGTCAGGGACAGGAGAGGTCGAAGCGATCAGATGCACGTACCCGGTGCCGTTCGGGGTGACGAACCCGAAGATGTCCTCACGGATACCGTCCTCGGCTCGGGCAACCCGGCAGGTCGAGCCGAACTCCTGCACCCATGCCAGAAGGTGCAGCCACCGGAGCTGCCGGGAGCCCCGCCTGGCGGACAGTCGGCTGATCGACGGCGGCCGGCCCTACCCATGGGGCCAGGTTCGTGTGCCGCTGCGGTGCGCGCACGAGCGGCCCTGTATCCCTGCCGTACGTGAGCTGTGCGCGCCCCGCGTGCTCAGCAGCGAAGAACGGCCGCCCGCGCTGGACCGGGGCAGGCGCACCCTGGCTGGTCGGCGACCTGGTCATGGCGCTGGGACCGGCTCCTACCGCGCAAGTTGTGCCGCAGGCATCCATGCACGGACATCGTGAACGGCGGCCTCACACCTGACGCATCGTCAGCATGACCGGGCAGGAGCGCTCGGGGTGCGAAAGCCTGCTCGCCGAACTACGTCACTTGACGGAATCCATCCCGCTCGCCTCCGCCTAGCTTTCTGCGCGTGACCGCAACGGTCCAGCGCGCAGAAGGAGAAGTCATGAGCGTGAGTTCGGAACCGAGGAACGTCGTTCTCGTCCACGGAGGATTCGTGGACGGATCCGGCTGGCAGGGGGTCTACGACATCCTCAAGCGGGACGGGTACAACGTCAGCGTCGTCCAGAACCCGACCCTGTCCCTGGAAGGCGACGTCGCCGCGACGCGGCAGGTGATCGACGCCCAGGACGGGCCGGTCGTCCTGGTGGGACACTCCTACGGCGGCGTCGTGATCTCCGAGGCAGGCAATCACCCGAAGGTCTCGGCGCTGGTCTACATCGCCGCATTCGCGCCGGACAAGGGCGAATCGGTGAACTCGCTCATCGCCGACCCCCCGCCCGGCGCTCCGGTCCCGCCGATCCTGCCGCCCAGGGACGGCTTCCTGTTCCTGGACCGCGAGAAGTTCGCGGACTCCTTCGCCGGCGATGTGCCGGCCGAGCAGGCGGCGTTCAAGGCCGACTCCCAGATCCCGTGGGGCGTCGACGCCCTCACTGGTGCTGTGGTGGAGCCCGCCTGGCGGGTGAAGCCGAGCTGGTACCTCATCGCGACCGACGACCGCATGATCCCGCCGCCGGCGCAGCGCGCGATGTCGGAGAGGGCGGGCTCCCAAGTCGTCGAGGTCGCCGGCAGCCACGCCGTCTACGTGTCACAGCCGGCTGAGGTGGCTGCCTTGATCAGGCAGGCCGCCGAGCACTGACCGCGCACGGCCGAGCTTCGGCCCCCGGTCATCTGTCCAGCCGGGCCGACGGCGGGCGGGCAGGACCGCTGGTCGCCGCGGCGCACCATCTCCTCCTCGCGGTGACGGCGACCTCGACACCGCCCACCGCCTGCTCGTCGGCCGCGCGGGCGAGCTCGCCTCTCACGTCCCCACCGCCCTGTTTCTCTTCATGGATCTCGTCGAGTCCGCGGTCAGAACGGGCCGGCCCGCTGAGGCCGCAGCCCATGTCGCCGCAGTACGCGAGGCCGGCGTCGCCGCGATCTCGCCACGGCTCGCCATGATCGTGGAGGCATCGGCAGCGATCGCCGCGACCGATCGCCACGCGGTCAAGCTGTTCGACAAGGCTCTGGCCGTACCCGGCACCGACCGCTGGCCGTTCGAGTTGGCTCGGGTTCAACTCGCCCATGGCGAACGGCTCCGACGGGCGAAATCAACCACGGAAGCGCGCACACAGCTCGTCGCCGCACTCGACACCTTTGAGCGACTCGGCGCCACCCCCTGGGCGGCCCGGGCCGGCAACGAGCTGCGGGCAACCGGGCTGTCCACGGGGCACGTCGAGCGCGCCGGGCCGGCGTCCCTGACCCCACAGCAGCGGGAGATCGCCACGCTCGCAGCCGCCGGCCTCACCAACAAACAGATCGGCGAACGGCTCTTCCTCTCCCCGCGCACCGTCTCCACCCACCTGTACCAGCTCTTCCCCAAGCTGGGTGTGACCTCCCGCGCCGCACTGCGTGACGCCTTGGCAAAGATGCCTCCCGACTAGACGTGCTCGATGTGCACTTGAGCGCCGGTCCGGGCACCGGTCACGAGCAACCTCGTTGGCCGGGCGGGACGTTCCTGCATGGGCACCACAGCCGCGCGCTGCCCATCCCCCTCCGTGTTCGTGGTGCCCGTCCCGTCCGTCCAGCCTCGACAGCCCAGGTTTGAACGATAAAATCGATCCGTCCAGCATGCGCGGCGCCGATCTCCGTTCATGCGCATACGCAGGGGTCGACCAGCGGGGGGAAGCAGATGACAGCCGGTTCCCATGGCCCACGGCTGCCTCCGGGCCCGTCCGTGACCATCTCGGACGTCGCCGAGGCGGCCGGGGTGTCACGGCAGACGGTGTCCAACGTGCTCAACGCACCCGACCGGGTCCGCGCCGAGACGCGGGAGCGGGTCAACCGGGCGGTCGCCGACCTCGGTTACCACCCCAACCGGGCGGCACGCTCGCTCAGAGCCAGCTCTCCCCGCATGGTCGGGTGCAGGATCCTGCCGGTCCACGCGGAGACGGTGGCCTCCATCCAGGACCGCTTCCTGCACGCGCTCGCCGAGGCGGGCCAGGCATGCGACCACCATGTGCTGCTGTTCACGGCGACCGATGCCGGCGAGGAGACCGAACGGTGCACGGCGCTGTGGCGCGCCGGGGCCGTGAGCGCGGTGGTGCTCTACGACGTCACTCCGCACGATCCGCGTCCACGGCAACTGGTGGCGGCCGGCGTCCCGTTCGCGGCATTCGGGCGCACCGCGACCGGTGTCGACGGTTACAGCTGGGCCGACGTCGACAACACGGCCGGGACGGCCTCGGCCGTCGACCACCTCGTCGCCGCCGGCCACCGGCGCATCGGATTCCTGGGCTGGCCCGAGGGCTCCAGTGTCGGCGACGCGCGGGCGCACGGCTGGCTGACGGCCATGGACCGGCACGGCCTGCTCGCCCAAAGCCATCGGCTCGACGTACGGGGCGACGACACCATGTCGAGTGGTACGCGGCTGATGGCGGAGCTCTTGGACCGGCCGGATCCGCCGACCGCTGTGGTCGCGGCGACCGACACCCTTGGAGTCGGCGCGCTGCACGCCGTGCGCCACCACGGGCTGCGCCCCGGCGAGGACATCGCGGTGGTGGGCTTCGACGACACCCCTGCCGCGGCGGCGGTGGGTCTGTCGAGTATCCGTCAGCCGATAGAGGCGGTCGGCCGGTTGATCATGGCGGAGCTGCTGCGGCTCGCCGACCGGAACGCGGACAAGGGCTTCGACGAGGCTGCCGAGTCTCTGCACCGGTTGCTGGTTCCGGAGTTGGTCGTGCGCGCGAGTTCGGCGCCGCTGCGGGGCGCGCCCGGCGGCTGACCCTGCCGCGCGCCCCGCCACTGACCAACGGTTAACGGTCCGCCAATGGTGTGCGCGTAGCGAGCCTGACTTCTCCCCCGGCCGGGACGTGATGGAGCTGTCCCGCGGCCTCCACCGGGAGCTCTTCGCCCGCGTGCAGCCGTACCGTCGTACCGTCGTGCCGGATGTCGATGTCGAAGACACGGCCCCTCCAGCGCAGCCGCCGCAGCGCGATGCCGTCCAGCGGGTCGGGCAGGATCGGTGCGAGCACGACCCGGTCCGCGCGCCAGCGCAGCCCCGAGTAGCCGTGGAGGAACTCCTGCAGGAAGCCGCCGTGCCCGGTGAGGAAGGTGAAGGCTCCCCCGGTGCGGGCCTCGGCGAACTGCTCGAAGGGCGGTCGGAGGAACGGCTCGACGCTGCGCCGCGTGTGCTCGAACGCCGCCTTGGCGTCGCCGAGTTCGGCGTAGACGATGGAGTGCACCGAGTCGGTCATCGACGGGCCCTCCTCGTGCGTACGGGGCACGTAGTACTCGAGGTCGGCCCGGGTGACCTCCGCGGACTGCGGGTTCTCCCATGGGTAGGCGAGCATCACCACGTCCGCCTGCTTGATCCGTTGGCCCTCGTATCCGGTGAACTCCGGGTGGATGCCCTGGGCTTGATCGAAGGGGATGACCAGCCGGTCGGCGACGTCCGTCCAGCGCGGGTCGGCCGGCTGCCCCAGCCTCTCGGCGGCCCGGGCGGCGAAGCGGAGTACGGCCCGGGCGGCGACGTTGGTATAGACGGAGTCGTCGTGCGGTCCTTCCGCGTACTCGTCGGGCGGGATCACCCCGTTGATGTGACAGCGGCCCTCGGCGTCGGCGGTGACCCGGCTCGTCCAGAAGTCCGCGACCGCGCTCAGCACGGGCAGTCCCGACGTACGCAGCCACCGCTCGTCGCCGGTGGCCAGCCAGTACTGCCAGAAGGCCAGCGCGACATCCGAGCTGACGTGCTGTTCGAGACGGCCGAACGGGGCCCATGCCGGTGTGTCCTCGTCGCCGGTGAGGCTGCTCTCCCAGGGGAAGCGGGCGCCGCTGTGTCCGCCGTCGGCGGCGTAGGCGCGGGCCGCGTCGAGCCGCCGGACCCGGTAGTCGAGGACGCTCTCGGCGATCTGCGGGTGCTGGGCGAGGATGCTCGGGTAGATCCAGGTTTCGGTGTCCCAGAAGACATGGCCGTTGTAGCTGTCGCTGGAGAGCCCGGCGGGTGAGGGCGACCACGGCGAGTCCTCGCGCACGCTGGTCAGGAGGTAGAACTTCGAGGCCCGCACCTGGCGTTGCAGGCGGGCGTCGCCGCGGACGACGATGTCGCCCTCCCACTCCCGTGCCCAGGCCCGGCGGTTGTCGTCGGCGAGCCGGCCGTATCCCGCACGGGCCGCCGCGTCGGCGTGGGCTCGGGCGGCTGCGTGCGGGTCGTCGGCGTCGTGCGCGGTCACGACGGACACGTATTTGGTGAAGGTGTGGGCCTGGCCCGGCAGCGCGCGTACCGTGACCGTCTGCGCCGCCGTCCCCTCCCCCGCTGGAGAGCGCGGCGCGGCGACGGCGTCGAGCACGGAGACGACCGCGGCCACGATGCCACTGCCCTCGGCCTCCGTGACGGTCCAGATCCGTCCTGCGCCCGCTCCCTGCCGGGCGGGCGTTGTGCGGGCAGCCGCCCGGTCGTCGAGGGTGTCGTTGACGACGAGTGTCCCCTCCCAGTGCGGGATGACCGTCACGGTCACGGCGCCCACGTGAGGCCGGGACCGGTCGATGAGCACCTGGTAGCGCACGTCCGTGACCCGGCCCGCCGGCGAGGTCCAGCGGGCCTCCGTGGTGATCACTCCGGTGCGCAGGTCGAGGGACTGCCGGTACCGCTCGATGCCGCGAGCGGCTCCGGCCTCCGGCCGTGTCACCGCGGCCCAGTCACCGCCTACCAGCTGCTCCCCCGTTGCGCGTACGGAGCTGAACGCGTCGTTGAACGAGCCGCTGCCATCGCTCACGTCGAGCGTCGTCCAGGCGGGCAGGGACGCCTTGCGGGACCATTCGCCGCCGCGGCCGGTGTAGAGGCCTGCGACATGGAACTGGGTACGCACGGGGGCCTCGGCGAAGCCGTTGCCGGCCGCCGGCACGCGCGCGGCCAGCCGGCCGTTGCCGGTGAAGGCGGGGTGGTAGTCGGTCAGCGGGTCGTCGGTGACCAGCACCCACTCGTCGGGTGCGGCGGACGCCCCGCCGGCCGTGTCGCTCCCCTGTGTCGGTCCTCCCGTCGTGGGGGCGTCCACTATTTCAGTCCTCCTGCCGTGAGTCCGTCCACGATCCGCCGCTGGAAGAACAACACGGCGACGACGAGCGGCAGGGTCACCACGACCCCGGCCGCCATCTGCGTGCCGAACGGCTGGTCGTACTTGTACTGGCCGGTGAACAGCGACACGATCACGTTCGCGGTCATCATCTGACGGTCATTCACCACGCTGACCGCGATGAGGAATTCATTCCAGGCGCAGATGAAGACGAGGATCGCCGTGGTGAAGACGCCCGGTGCGGCGAGCGGGAGCACGACCTTGCGGAACGCCTGCGCGGGTGTGCACCCGTCGACCTGCGCGGCCTTCTCCAGCTCCGCGGGCATCTGACGGAAGAACGCGGTGAGGTTCCAGACGGCGAGCGGCAGGGCGAAGCTCATGCTCGGGACGATCATCGCCTGGTAGGTGTTGATCCAGCCCGCGTCCGTGAAGAGTTCGAGCAGCGGCACCACCAGGATGATCGGCGGGAACATCGAGGCCGCGATGATCAGCGTCAGGATCAGTGTCTTGCCGCGGAACTGCAGCCGCGCCAGCGCGTATCCGGCGAAGATGGCGACGACCAGCGTGACGGCGGTGGTGACACCGGCCACGACGAGGCTGTTGACGAGGGCCCGGCCGAATCCGTTGCGCGCGTCGAAGGCCGCGGAGTAGTTGTCGAAGGAGACCGGTGCGGGCAGCGGTGCGTTGGAGAACTGGTCGCCCGTTCTGCGCAGGCTGGAGACGACCATCCAGTAGAAGGGCGCGAGGCAGTACGCCACGATCGCCGCGATGCCCAGACGGCGGGCCCACGCCGTGCCGCGCCCGGCGCGCGTCGTGCCACGCCGTACGGTGGTGGACCGCCGAAGCCTGAAGGTCGTCGTGCTCATGTCTCGCTCCTGGTGCCCCGGCCGATCAGATCGGCCCCGAACAGCTTCACGAACGCGAGGGCGACCACGGCGACGTACAGGAACAGGACGGTCGCGTACGCGGCGGCGGTGCCGAAGCGCAGATTGGTCATCTCGTCGAAGGCGATCATCGAGAGTGTCTCGACCGAATGTTTTCGCGGCCCCACCAGGACGTACGGCAGGTCGAACATGCGCAGGACGTCCAGGAGACGGAAGAGCACGGCGACCACGAGGGCCGGGCGGACCAGGGGCAGGGTGATCCGCCAGAAGACGCGCCACGCGGAGGCGCCGTCGACGCGGGCTGCCTCGTACAGCTCACCGGGGATGATCTGCAGCCCGGCGAGGACGAGCAGCCCGATGAACGGCGCGGTCTTCCAGGTGTCGGCGATGACCACCGAGAGCCAGGCCTGGAACCCGTCGCTGCTCCACAGCACTTGGGCGCCGAGAATCTCGTTGGCGACCCCTTGGCTGTTGAAGATCCACTTCCAGAGCATGCCGGAGATCGCGGTGGGGATGGCCCAGGGCACGAGGACGGCGGCGCGGACGAGTGCCCGGCCCCGGAAGGCCCGGTGCATGACCAGGGCCATGGCGACACCGATCAGGACCTCGAGGGTGACCGAGGCCAGGGCGAACGACGTGGTGTTCCACCAGGGCCGCAGCAGCCGGTCGTCCGAGAAGACGGACGCGTAGTTGTCGGCGCCGTAGGAGGTGGCGGTCACCTTGAAACCGGTGTCCGGGTCGATGGACTCGCTGGACACCTGGAAGGACAGCCGCAGGGCCGCCACCACGGGGTATCCGATGACCAGGAGGAGGACGAGCAGCGTCGGTGAGAGCAGGGCCGCGGCCAGACCGGCCGTCCCGGCCCGGCGCGATGAGCGCGCGGGCCGGGACGACGTGGTCTTGCGCACCGGCGTCGGCGTTGTGACGGACACGTGGGCGGCCCGTCTACTTCGCGGCGACGGCGGCGGAGAGGTTCTTCTGCATATCGGCCAAGGCGTCGTCGACCGACTTGGAACCGCTCAGCGCGGCCGCGGCACTCTCCTGGATGGCGGCCGTGGCATCGCCGTAGTGCACGACCACAGGCCGTGGCGTCGCCGTGTCCAGGGACTCCTTGAGGGTGGCCAGGTACGGGAACTGCTTGCGCAGCGCCGGGTCGTCATAGAGGTCGGTGTACGGCGGAGCCGCTGAGGTGACCTTGAGATTGGTCCTGGCGTTGGCCTCGTTCGAGAAGAACTTGATGAAGTCGAGGGCGGTGGCCTTGTTCTTGGCGAACTTGCTGACGGCCAGGTCGAGTCCGCCGAGGCTGGACTTGCCGGGGCCGTCGAGGCCGGGCAGCGCGGCGACGCCGAACTTCCCCGCCACCTCGCTCGACCCGTCCTTGGCGTTGGCGAGGGTCCACTGGTAGGGCCACTGACGGTGGAAGAGGAGCTTGCCCGACTGGAAGTCGCGGCGGCCGTCCTCCTCCTTGTAGGTGGAGGCCTGTTGGGGAATGGTGCCGTCCTTGAACCCGTCGGCGAGGAACTGCAGGCCCTTCTTGGCGGCCTCGGTGTCGACGGTTGCCTTGCCCTTGTCGTCGACGACGCTGCCGCCGGCGGAGGCCACGGCCTCGGAGAAGTTGACGGTCAGTCCCTCGTACTTGTCGAACTGTCCGGCGTAGCAGCCGATGCCCTTGCCCTCGGGGAGCTTCCGCACCTTCTCGCAGGCCTGCTTCAACTCGTCCCAGGTGGTGGGGGGTTGGGCGCCGGCCTTGTCGAGGAGGTCCTTGCGGTAGAAGAGCAGTCCCGCATTGGTGTTGAACGGGACGGCGTACTGCTTGCCGAAGTACTCGCCGGTCTTCACGACGGCGGGGATCATCTTGTCGAGCGGGAACTCCTTGGCGGGAAGCTCGTCGATCCACTGGTTGGCCGCGAACTCGGCGACCCAGATCGGGTCGAGGTTGAGCACGCTGTAGGTGTCGGACTTGGTCTGGGCGTTCTGGATGAACTGCTGGCGCTGTTGATCGGCGCTCTCCGGGAGTTCGACCAGAGTGACCTTCTGGTCGGGGTGCTGCTTGTTCCAGCGGTCGAGCTGGCCCTGCAGGGTGCCCGTGGTGTCCTTGCCGCTGGCCAGGGTGATCGGGCCGCGGTCCTGGGACTTCTCCGGACCGCCCGCGTCGGTGTCGGACGAGTCCGAGCCACCGCATGCGCTGAGTACCGAGGCGCACATCACCGCCGCGACCACCGCAGCCGCCCGCACCGGCCTCGCGCCCGGGGGTTTCGGTCGGCCCTGTCCCGCACCGACGGCTATCCGCGAAGAACTCACGGTGTCCTCCTCGCTGTTCATCGGCAGATGCAGACCCTGCGTCGGCCGGCTCATGGCAGCGGCCCTGCCAACGGTTGATTTGATCGTTCAAGATGGCCTCGATACGTCCTCCCGTCAACCCCTCCGGCAGCGACTGCGCTCATTCTTTCCAAGCTTCTCTTCCAGCCGCTCTCACCGGGGAGTTGGTGTCGCACATGGCGCTCGGTGGCTGTCGGTGGGAGGAGAAATTTGATCGTTCATATCTGGGTGGAAGGCGACCGTGCGGTCTCGACCGGGAGGGGGCGACTCTCGACCGGGAGGGGGGCGGCCCACGACTGGGAGGGCCGGCCGGAATGTACTGCCCGTTTCTTCACACCTCGTCAGAGTTGACCTTGCCCCAGGGGCAGGCCTGACCATTCGTTTCGGTCGGGGAACCTCAACAGTGGAAGGGGATCGCAGTGCTGCCACCGGACAGCCACCTGCAGAGCCAGCAGTTCTGGGACGCGCCGGCAGGGGCGACAGAAGACACTTGTCGGCGTGCTCTCGAACCGGGTCGGGGTCATGAGCAGCGATGACGGCAACCTCCTGGCGGAGCAACTCGCCTACTACCGGGCAGGCGCGGCCGAGTACGACCGGCCCTATGCGGAGCGCGAGGACCTGCAGCGATTACTGACCGTAGTCGATGACCTTCCGGTTGTCGGGGATGTGCTGGAGTTGGCCTGCGGAACGGGCCAGTGGACCCCGCTGCTCGCCGCCCGCGCGCATTCGGTGACGGCTGTCGACGCGGCCGCCGAGGTGTTGGCCATCGCCCGTGCGCGTACTCCAGCCCCCAACGTCCAGTTCATTCAGGCCGATGTGTTCGACTGGCAGCCGCCGAGGCGCTACGACACGGTGTTCTTCGCCTTCTGGCTCTCCCATGTCCCGCCGTGGCGGTCGCCCGACTTCTGGAACACCGTCGCCGCCCTGCTTGCGCCGCGCGGCAAAGCGATCTTCATAGACGACGGCCCCGCCGCGGCCGCGAGCGAGGAAGTCATCACAGATGGGCCCGTCCCCGCGGTTTTGCGCCGACTCGAGGACGGCAGCCAGTACCGCGTCGTGAAGATCTTCCACGATGCCCGGAAACTCACGGGCGACCTCACAACACTGGGGTGGTCGGTCCGCGTCCGGCCCGTGGACGGAAGAATCGTCGGCATTGCAGAACCGCCGGCAGGCCGCGCCTGACTGCCCGTCGTGATGAACTGGATGACCGCTTCCCGTGGGCGATCAACGACGGCCGCGTGCACCAGACCATCGATCGGGTCGGCGTACCGTTGCACGCCTCGTCGCTTCCCGCCGCAAACGATGTCGCGGATGCGCCTCCACGGCCTCGCCGTTACCGGTCGAAACCGTCGCGGGTTCAGGCGGGGGGAAGTTTCGAGGCGCTGCGCACGGGATGCTTGCTCATGATGGACACCCGGTTGAAGGCGTTCATGGTGATCGCCACCCATGTGACCGCCGAGATCTCGTCGTCGGTGAGGATCAAGCCGGCTTCGGCGTATGCGGCTTCCTGTGCGGTGGCGTCAGTGAGGTACGTGGTGGCTTCGGCCAGGGCAAGGGCCGCGCGTTCCCGGGGGGTGAACAGTTCGGTGTCACGCCATGCCGGCAGTACACCGAGGCGCTGCGTCGTCTCGCCCGCGTGCAGTGCGGCCCTGGTGTGCAGGCTGAGGCAGTAGGCGCAGCCGTTGAGCTGCGAGACGCGCAGGTTGACCAGCTCGACGAGTATCCGGTCGAGACCCGCCTCGGCGGCGACCGCGCGGACTGTTTCAGCGGCCGAGGTCAACGCCTGGTAGGCCGCCGGGCTCTGCTTGTCGATAAAGATGCGCCCGGCCCGGGTCGCCGTTGCCGCTTCCGTCACGTGTCCTCCTTGACCCTGCGACCGTCGGCCGCTCGACCTACGATTATGCTATGAAGATTGAACATACAACTAACTCTTTGCGGGAGGCGTCGCGCAGTGAGCAACACAGAGGTCAAACCGGCTGAGGTGCGCTCCGGTGCCACGCCGGACGGTGATTCCACGACCCGAGTCCAGGTCCTTGCCGCGCGCGACGTGCCGCTGGGCGGCCCTCGGGCGATGACGGTGCGCCGCACGCTGCCCCAGCGGGCCCGGACGCTGATCGGCGCCTGGTGCTTCGCTGATCACTACGGCCCCGACGACGTCGCCGAGACGGGCGGCATGGACGTCGCTCCCCACCCGCACACCGGGCTGCAGACGGTGAGCTGGCTGTTCAGCGGGGAGATCGAGCACCGCGACAGCCTGGGCAGCCATGCGTTCGTCAGGCCAGGTGAGCTGAACCTCATGACCGGCGGCTTCGGGATCTGCCACTCGGAGGTCTCCACCCCCCAGACGACCGTGCTGCACGGCGTGCAGCTGTGGGTGGCGCTGCCCGACGCGCACCGGAACACCGGCCGGGACTTCCATCACTACGTGCCGAACGTGGTCAAAGTCGACGGGGGCGAGGCCAAGGTTTTCCTGGGCTCCCTCGCCGGCGACAGGTCCCCCGTCCGTACCTTCACCCCGCTGCTGGGCGCTGAACTGACTCTTGAGCCCGGCGCCACCACGACGCTCGCTGTCGACCCTGGGTTCGAGCACGGCGTTCTCGTCGACCGCGGCGAGGTCCACATGGCCGGAGCGCTCCTGCAACCGGCCGAACTCGGCTATGCGGCCCCGGGCGAGGCGACGCTGACGCTGACGAACGAGACGGATGCGGACGCCCGGATGCTGCTGCTCGGTGGGCCACCGTTCGAGGAAGAGATCGTGATGTGGTGGAACTTCATCGGCCGCAGCCACGAAGACATCGTTCAGGCCCGGGAAGCATGGCAGCAGGCGTCGGACCGCTTCGGCCGGGTCGAGGGATACGACGGGGACAGGCTTCCCGCGCCCGCCTTGCCCAACGCAACCATCACGCCCCGGAAGAACCCCGCACTGCCCTGGAAGGGAACACGATGACACAACAGGCCGCCGCCCCTGTCGTCGAGGACGCAGCCGACAGGCACCGCTACGAAATCCATGTCGACGGCGAGCTCGCCGGCTTCACCGCCTACCGCGACCACGGCGATCAGCGTGTCTTCTACCTCACCAAGATCGACGATTCGTTCGCCGGACAGGGACTGGCCTCCGTCCTCGTACGGGAGGCGCTGACCGACGTACGCGCAGCCGGCAAGCACATCGTGCCCGTCTGCCCCTACGTGGCGAAGTACCTGGGCAAGCATGAGGAGTTCACCGACATCACCGATCCTGTGACCCCGGAGATCCGGCAGTGGCTCGATGAAGCGCTGAAGTGACGTGCGCGGCGCTGCGGGGCGGCGCCGAATCCGCAGGCAGGCGCGCGTGGGTCACCGCGCGCCCCCACGCCCGTACACGCTCACGCCCTCGCTGATACCGGCCGTCGGAGCAGGTAGACGCCCGCGGTCGAGACCAGGACGGCCATGCACGCGATGAACACCAGCCCCGCGCCCTCCAGGCCGAGCGGACTCGCCAGTACACCCACGCCGATCACCGGCACCGAGATGCCCGCGTAAGCCACCACGAACAGCGTCGAGATCACCGCCGCGCGCCGGTTCGCGGGACACGCCTCGGCCACCGCGGACAGCGCCCCGCGGAACGCCAGCCCCTGCCCGGCCCCGCCGACGATCGCGCTCAGCACCACCAGCAACAGCAGGTCCCATCGCAGCGCGCCCGCGAGCAGCGCCAGCCCGGCGAGGAGTGCGGCGCAGCCCAGTGGCAGCGCTCGCCCCACCCCGACGCGGCCGACGGCCAGTTGACCGGCGGTCGAGGCGAAGAAGGCCAGCGCGACGACCAGCCCCTCGACGGCGCGGTTGCGCACGTTCAGGGACTGCGCGAGGAACGCCGGGCTGACCGACGTGAACACCCCGAACAAGGCGAACCCCACGAACGAGGCGATCCCCGCCGGCCCGAACACCGCCCGCACCTGCGGGGGCAGGCTGGGCCGTTGCGGCCGTACGGTGCTCAGCGACCGCCGCTCCCGTACGGTCTCCGGGAGCCACAGCAGGACGGCGGCCGAGCAGGCCACCAGGGCGAGGTGCACGACGAACGGCAGGTACAGCGGCCAGGCAGCGTACTGCGCGAGCACTCCGGCGAGCAGCGGGCCGCAGCCCAGCCCGCCCATATTGGCGGCCGTCGCCACGAACGTCGCCCGGAAGGCGCCACCGTACGGCGCCAACTCCATCACGTACGCCGTGGCAGCCCCGGTGAACAGACCGGCGGACAGTCCCGACAGCAGCCGCCCCCCGTACAGCCAGCCCAGCCCGGTGGCGCACAGGAAGCAGACGGCGCTCGCCGCCGCGAATACCAGGCCCCACAGCAGCAGCGGACGCCTGCCCACGGCGTCCGAGGCGTTGCCCGCCAGCAGCAGTACGCCGATGACCCCGAAGGCGTACACGGCGTACACGACGGTGACCGTCAGCTCGGAGAACCCGAACTTCTCCTGGTAGAGGCCGTAGAGGGGAGTCGGCAGCGTGGTGCCGGCCATACACACGGCGAACACCGCACCGCTGAGCAAACACTGGCGCCACCCTCGGCGATCACCGTCCATGCCGCCGACGCTAGCCCCGCACGCTGCCTCAGCCCGGACTGCCGTGCCCGGCGCGCCGCCGGTACGGGAGAGCCGAGGGAGCCCGGCCAATCAGCACAGTCATCCCCCGATCACGTGGGCGCGGGTGACGCCGAATTCGTCGGCTGGAGTGCGCCGACGGCCGGGAGACGCGGGTCACATTCGTCCATGTCACAGGGGGTCGGGCTACCCCGTCTCAGGGGGTGTAGCCACTGACGACCGCAGAGGAGCACACCATGGACGCGCGACTGAACTACTTCGCCGACCCGACCGCCGGCAAGGCCCTCAAGTACATGATGTCGGCGGGCAAAGCGCTCAAGGAATCGCCGCTGCCGACCGCCACGCAGGAGCTGGTGGCGCTTCGCGTAAGTCAGATCAACGGCTGCGCCGTCTGTATCGACATGCACACCAAGGAGGCCGCCGCTGCCGGCGAGACCTCGGTGCGGCTGAACCTGGTCGCGGCTTGGCGGGAGGCCACGGTCTTCACCGACGCCGAGCGTGCCGCGCTGGCGCTGGCCGAGGAGGGGACCCGGGTCGCGGACGCGGCCGCTGGGGTCAGCGACGGAGTGTGGGCCTACGCCGCCAAGCACTACGACGAGGAGCAGCTCACCGCCCTGGTGCTCCTGGTCTCCTTCATGAACATGGCGAACCGGCTGAACATCATCGCCCAGCAGCCGGCCGGCGACTACGAGCCCGGGCAGTTCCACTGAACCGCATCAGCAACTGGCTCGGAGTCCGGCTGCGGGCTCCGGGCCCCCGGCCTCGGGGGCGTTACTCTGGCCTGCCGACGGTCCGGATGATCACCAGAAGATGCCCGCGCCGGCGAGTGGGTCCGGGTGGGAGCGCTTCAAGGGGAGGGGCTTCGGCGTGAACAAGGCCGAGGAGTTCGAGGAGCTGCGGCCGCTGCTGTTTTCGATCGCCTATCGGATTCTGGGCAGTGTGGGTGAGGCCGAGGACGCGGTGCAGGAGACATGGCTGCGCTTTGACGGCTCGGCGACCCGGCCCAGGTCGATCAAGGCTTATCTCTCGGCCGTGGTGACGCGCATCTCGATCGATGTACTGCGCTCCGCGCGGGTGCGGCGGGAGGAGTACGTGGGCCCGTGGTTTCCCGAGCCGCTGCTGAGCGATCCGTATCAGGATCCGGCGCGGTCGGTGGAACTGGCCGACTCGGTGTCGATGGCGGCGCTGCTGCTGTTGGAGCGGCTCAGCCCGCTGGAGCGGGCGGTGTTTGTGCTGCGGGAGGTGTTCGCCTTCGGGTTCGACGAGGTCGGCGCGGCGGTGGGGCGTTCGGAGTCGGCGTGCCGGCAGCTGCTGGTGCGGGCGCGTCGCCATATGGAGGCCGGGCGCCCGCGTTTCGAAGCGGACCGGCAGGAGCGGCAGGAGCTGGCGACGCGGTTCTTCGACGCGCTGAAGGACGGCGATGTGGGCGGGCTGCGGGATCTGCTGGCCGCCGATGTGCAGCTGGTCTCGGACGGCGGCGGCAAGGCCCCACAGCTGGCCAAGGCCGTCATGGGCGCGGACAACGTGGCCCGGGTGCTGGGCACGGCCTTCCCTTGGCTGATCCGGATCGACGTGTCGTTCGAGCCGCACGAGGTCAACGGCCAGCCCGGCGCGATCTTCCGCGACCGGGACGGCAAGGTGCTCCACACCCTGGCCCTCGAAGTGCTCGACGGGCAGATTCAGACCATCCGCGCCGTGATCAACCCCGACAAGCTCGGCCACCTCGGGCCGGTCGCCGACGCCTGGGCCATCGACCGCGAGGTGAAGCGGGCGCGTCGGCAGCCGAACTGAACTCGGTGCGGACGCCCAGTTCTTTGACTCTTTCTCGGCTGCCTCC
Source organism: Streptomyces dengpaensis (assembly GCF_002946835.1). Classification (NCBI taxonomy): domain Bacteria; kingdom Bacillati; phylum Actinomycetota; class Actinomycetes; order Kitasatosporales; family Streptomycetaceae; genus Streptomyces; species Streptomyces dengpaensis. The sequence continues at coordinate 8,127,602 of NZ_CP026652.1, read as the reverse complement.
GCGGTCGACGTGGCGGCGCTGGTGCCTTGTGCGCCGGTGCCGCCCGTCGAGTAGCGGTGGAGGAAGTCGTACGGGGCCTTCGCCTGGCAATACCCGTGCCGTTACACGGCAGGGGACCGCAACACCCATTCCGGCCTGACGAAGTCCTCGGGGGCCAGAGACGGCCGCGTCCAGTCAACCGCATTCTCGGCGTGGTAGGCGCTTCGCGCGGCGGGCAAGCTGAATCCGCGACGCGAATTCAGACCTGGAATCAGTCAATCAAATGCACCCTCTGGCAGACGCGCATGGCATCGCGAAGAGGCCATCGTCGAGAACGACACCGAGTGACCCGGGCGGGGCGGGGCGCAAGGGCCGACAGCGCGACCACGGCACCACAGTTGCCGCGATCCACCGACACGGACGGCCGTCGAACCCCTCGCCCAACTCCGGGCGCACCATGGGGCGTTCTTCGTCACCGGCAAACACGAGTACCTCTCCGGCGCCGCCCGCTGGAGAACGCCCGCACGGAGCTGCCCAGCTGTACGTGAGCCGCGGCGCGGGTGCGTGGGGCCCGCCGGTACGCGTGGGCGCCCCGTCCGACGTCACGGTCGTCGAACTCGCCTCGACGCAGGCATAGCCGGGACGGCATGTCCCGCCCGAGTCGTCGCAGGCAGGTTCCAGACGCCCGACCAGGCCCCCTCCCTCGGAAGGATCCTGTTCCACCTGCTTCAGGAGTACGCACGCCACCTCGGCCACCTCGACATCGCCCGAGAGCTCATCGACGGGGAGACAGGCGAGTAAGCACGACAGGGCCCCGCGAACGCGCAGGGAGCCGTCTGGCCGCGAACGTCATAACGAGAGATCTGTGCGGTGGGGCTCCGGGGGTGGTGCCCCTGCGTACCGACAGGGTGATGATTACCCCCATGGCGTTGTCGACTGCGTTCACGAAGTTGTTCGGTGTCCAGCACCCGATCGCGTTGGCTCCGATGGGCGGGTCGGCCGGCGGTGCGCTGGCGGCGGCCGTCTCGCGCGGTGGCGGGCTCGGCCTGCTGGGCGCCGGAGGCGGGGAGGCGGATTGGCTGGCGCGCCAACTGCCGATCGTGGCGGGTGCCGGGAAGCCATGGGGTGTCGGGTTCCTGAGCTGGGCGACCAGCGTTGACGCGGTCGAGCAGGCGCTGGAGCACAACCCCAGAGCGGTGATGTTGTCCTTCGGCGATCCGAGCCCGTTCGTTGAACGTGTCCGTGAGGCTGGTGTGGCCGTGATCATTCAGGTCACCGATGTGGAAGAAGCCAGGCAGGCGGTGGACCTGGGTGCCGACGTCATCGTCGCGCAGGGTACTGAGAGCGGTGGGCATGGCGCCCGGCAGGGGCGGTCCACGCTGCCCTTCGTGCCGGTCGTGGTGGATCTGGCGGAACCGGTACCGGTACTGGCGGCCGGGGGGATCGCGGACGGCCGCGGCGTGGCCGCCGCCCTGGCTCTGGGCGCCGCCGGGGCGCTCATCGGAACCCGGTTCCAGGCCACGACGGAGGCCCTTGTCGATCCCTCGATCGCCAAGGCGCTCGTCCAGGGAAGCGGGGAGGACACGGAGCGCAGCAGCATCCTCGACATCGCCCGCAGCTCCCGTTGGCCGTCGAAGTACACGGCTCGCACCCTCGGCCACCCGTACCTCGACCAATGGCGAGGCCGGGAAGCGGAACTCGCGGAGAACCCCGCGGCCCGCCTGGCCTATCAGGCTGACGTGGCACGCGGCGATGTGCCCCCGTTGCCGGTCTGGGCGAGCGAGGCCATCGACCTCATCACCGACCTGCCACTCGCAGCCGACCTTGTCGCCACATTGGCCGCCGAGGCCGGCGATGCCCTGGCCCGGGCGAGAGGTCACTGACTGGAGCTGCCCGCCAGAAGCGACCACGGCCGAGCCCACACCGTTCGACGCGCCACCGACGCCCGGGATACTTGACGACTTGGGCTATCCCTCCTCGCCGTGGACCTCGCGCAGGAAATCCGCCAGGATCCGGGTGAATTCCTCCGGCTGCTCCATCGTCGTGTAGTGGCCGGCGCCGTCCAGCCGCGTGCTGCGGCCGTTGGGGACGGCGTCTATGAGGGCGGTGACAGTGTCGAGGCAACCGGGCATGTCGAGGGCGCCGTTGATGGCGAGGACGGGGACGGCGATTTCCTTGGCGCGGGAGGCTACGTCCTCCAGCGGAACGCAGTGGTTCGGCTCGTTTGGGATGTGCTTCGTCAGGGTGCGCATCGCCATTTCCTGGATGTGGCGCACGATTTCGGGGTGGAGGCCGTCGAGCGTGCGGGAAGGGCCCGTGGCCCACTGGGCGAAGGCGTCCAGCCAGCCGGGGATGTCGCCGACGGCAAGTGCCTTGGTCTGGGCCTCGTGACGCGCGGCGGACCATGGGTCGCTGAGGTCGGGCTCGCCGATGCCGCGACCGCTGACGACGAGAGCCCGTACGAGCTCCGGGTACTCGATCGCGGTGTCGATGGCGATGAGGGCGCCCATCGAGACGCCGACCAGGGCCGCCCGAGTACCGAGGTCGAGGTGGCGCAGCAGGTCGACGAGGTCGTCGGCCTGCCGGAAGGGCTTGCTCGCGTTGGCGGAGAAGCCGTGGCCACGGGCGTCCGGCGCGATGACCCGGTAGCCCTGGGCTGCCAGGCCGGGGATCAGGTTGTCGAACTGGGTGTGGTCCACGAAGCCGCCGTGCAGCAGCACCAGCGGGCGGCCGTCGCGGGGCCCGGCGTCGCGGTAGGCGAGTGGGCCGTCCTGGGAGGCGAAGGTGTCGAACACGGGCGTGCAGGCGACGGGCGCAAAGACCGAGTCCTCATTCATGACAACTAAGGTGTCATGTGCTGGGCATGTATGGCAACCAAGGTGTCATGATGGTCCGGTGACCGAGACCGACCGCCGCCTCTCCCCCGACGAACTCCCGCAACGGCTGATGGAGGTCTTCGCCCTCGTCGGACCGCTCTATCGCCGCGTCCAGCGCAAGATCGAGCAGGATGCCGCCCCGGGCCTCTCCGTCGGCATACGCGCCGTGCTGGACCTGCTGCGCGAGCACGGGCCCATGACCGTGCCGCAGATGGGCCGAGCCCAGTCCCTGAGCCGCCAGTTCGTGCAGCGGATGGTCAATGACGCCGCCGCGAGCAAGCTCGTCGAGAGCATCCCGAACCCGGCGCACCAGCGCTCCTCGCTGATCCGGCTGACCGACGACGGCCACGCGGCGATCACCGCCGTGACCGCCCGCGAGCACGCCCTGCTGCGCCATGTGGACGGCGACCTCACCGATGCGGACGTCGCCGCCTGCGTGCGAGTGCTCAGCCGGATGCTGGAGCTGTTCGACGATGTCGACATCTCCAAGGCCGAACCGCCCTGTTAGCCGGATGGGCATTCCGCCCGAATGGGTTCCAACCCGGGGAACGCGGAAAGACGTGTCCGCCAGCCGGAAGCGTGCGGTTCCCGGGCGCTTCCCGCCCGGGGTGTCACAGCCCCAGGGAAATGGCCAGCCGGGTGAGTTCGGCGGTGCTGTTGATGTTGAGCTTGGTCCGGATACGGCGGAGATAGGCGTCGACCGTGTGCCGGGACAGTCCCATGTGGCGGGCCGTCTGCAGGTAGGTGCATCCAGCGGCGATATGCCGCAGAGTCTCCCGCTCGCGCGGGGCCAGCGTAGGCACGGGGGCCTCGGCGTGCGGTGTGGCGTGGATGAGGCTCATGGGATTTCCTCCGACGGATCGGCTTCGGTCACCCCTGCTCACGCCCTTGAAAGCAGAAAACATATGACCGATTGAGTGCCATTTGTCCCTTTTCGATAAGCCTGGCCGGTCGACGTCATGACGGTGTCCGCCGACTGTCACAGACGTGTCACAGGCCACATCCACGGGCGTAGACAGCGGCGCGCCGGACGCATTCGCGGGCGCGCCACCGTGCGATCGCGGAGAAGCGCCACCGTGCGATCGCGGAGAGAGCCGTATCGCGGCGGAGACGGCTCTTTCGCCGTCTCCGCCGTCCGCAACGGCGTTAACTATTTTGGGGGTTGACGGAACCGCCACGCCGCGCCGCGTGCGCGGCCCCGGAACGGGTGTCCCCGGATCCGTGGGCACGGGTAAGGCGCTGACGGGCGCCGGATCCCCCCACTCCGTGACCGCCACCGAGGTCGCAGGCGCCGTGTGCCCCGGCCGGGCGGGGACCACGGCGGGCACGCCAGGCCGTGCCGGGGCGGTCACCCCAGGCCGTGCCGGGGCGGGCACGCCGGGCCGCGGTGAGGCGTCGGCCTCCCTTAACTGGGCACGGTCGGCGCCCGGAACGCGGGACGGCCCCTCGTGACCGCGCCGGGTTGGTGCTCGATGCCCCTCAGGATCATGCTTGACAGGAGGGGCGCTCTGCCCCAGGCCCGGCCGCGCAGGCTTCCCGAAGGGCGAGATGAACGGCGATGGAGCAACTCCCCACCCCTCCCCGCGAGCAGGCACAGGCAAGCGCCCTGCCCCAGCCGGCCTGCACCGATACGGCCACCGCCATAGTCAATGAGCAGGGCATCGTGACCGGGTGGAGCGAAGGCGCCCGCACGCTCCTCGGCTACGCGTCCTCACAGATCGTGGGCCACAGCGCCGCGCGGCTGCTCGCCGACGACACCGACAACACCGACGACATCAGCGGCATCAGCGGCATCAGCGGCATCAGCGAGCAGGCACGGCGGGAGGCGGCCGGACGCGAGAGGTGGAGCGGCACCCTGACACTGCGGCACCAGGACGGCCACCGGCTTCAGCAGAAACTTCTCGCACACCGCCTCACGCCCGAGGACCCGGCCGCCGAGTGGCTCGTGGTGGCCGCCGTGAGTGACACCCCGCGGCCGCCCGGCGGCGAGACGCCGCGCGAGAGCGACGTACTGAAGGAAGGCGGGGCGGTGGGCGAATGGGCGTTCCGCCAGTCCCCCTGCCTCGTGGCCGTCTTCGACACCAACCTGCGGCTGGTGCGGGCCAACACCGGCATGGAGCACGCGCTGGCCCTCACCGAGGACCAGATGCGCGGACTGCGCCTGCCCGACATCGCCCCGCACCGTGAAAGCGACGACACCGAAGCAAAGATGCGCCAGGTCCTCGAGAGCGGCCAGACGCAGCACGTGGATGCCGCCATCCGTCCCGCCGGTGCCGGCACCGAACACGGCTGGCCGGCCTCACTGGCCCCGTTGAAAGACCCCGCAGGCCGCGTCCGCGCCGTATGCCTGACCGCACACCGGACACACCCGGCACCTCCCGAGCACCTCGCCCGGCAGCGGATGCACCTGCTGCGCGACGCCCAAGCCCGCATCGGCGCCACGTCCGACCCGCAGCGCACCGCACAGGAACTCGCCGATGTCGCCGTCCCCCGGCTCGCCGACATCGCCGCCATCGACCTCCTCGGCCCCTCCGGACCCTCCGGACCCGGCGGACCCGGCGGACCCGGCGGACCCGGCGGACCCGGCGGACCCGGCGGACCCGGCGGCGAGATACCCCCCGCCCCGCCGGCGGGACCCCTCACCCTGCACCGTGCCGCCGTACGGTCGGTCCCCTGCGACAGCCCCGACTCCCCCCACACGGCAGCCCCCCTCCCCGCGGGAGAGGAGATCCGCTACCCGGGACTCTCACCGGTCGCCCAGTGCCTGGCCCAGGGCTGCGGCGCCCTGTACGAGGCGGGCGACCCGGCCCTCACCCAAGGGACGGACAAGGACCCCCACGCCGCCTGGATCCCCGGCACCGGCACCCACTCGCTCATGGTGGTCCCGATCCGGACCCAGGGCACCACCCTCGGCGTCGCCCTCTTCGCCCGTCACCAGCGCGCCGACCCCTTCGAACCCGACGACCTGTGGCTGGCGGAAGAACTCACCACCAAGGCGGCGACCGCGCTGCACCACGCCCCACCCAGCCGGGAGCACGAGCGCCCCCGCGCGCACACCACCACCATGGCCCTGCAGCGCAGCCTGCTCCCGCAGACCCTGCCCGACCAGGCGGCCGTCGACATCGCCACCCGCTACCTGCCCGCCGGTACCCAGGCCGGCGTCGGCGGCGACTGGTTCGACGTGATCCCGCTGTCGGGCGCACGGGTCGCCCTCGTGGTCGGCGACGTCGTCGGCCACGGTATCCGCGCCTCCGCCACCATGGGCCGCCTGCGCACCGCCGTGCGCACCCTCGCCGACGTCGACCTGCCCCCCGATGAACTCCTCACCCACCTCGACGACCTCGTCAACCACCTCTCCGCCGAGGAGAGCGGCGACGCCGACAACACCGACAGCGCCGGAGGCATCGGCACCACCTGCCTCTACGCCGTCTACGACCCCATCACCCGCCGCTGCACCCTCGCCCGCGCCGGCCACCCCCCGCCCGCCGTCGCCACCCCGGACGGCACCGTCCGCTTCCTCAACGTCCCTCCCGGCCCACCGCTGGGCCTCGGCGGCCTGCCCTTCGAAGCCCTGGAGACCGAACTGCCCGAAGGCAGCCTCCTCACCCTCTACACCGATGGCCTCCTCGAAACCCGGGATCACGACATCGACGACGCCCTCGACACCATGTTCGCCGTCCTCACCCGCCCCGCCCGCACCTTGGACACCGTCTGCGACCGCATCCTCACCACCATGCTCAGCCACCGCCCCGACGACGACATCGCTCTCCTCATCGCCCGCACCCGCGCCCTGCACACCGACCGAGTCGCCGCCTGGGACCTGCCTTTCGACCCCGCCACCGTCACCCTGGCCCGCCAGCACGCCACCCGCCAACTGGCAGTCTGGGGACTGGACGACTCCTCCTTCATCACCGAACTGGTCGTCAGCGAACTCGTCACCAACGCCATCCGCTACGGCAAACCCCCCATCCAACTCCGCCTCATCCACCAAATCACCACCCTCACCTGCGAAGTCTCCGACTCCAGCAGCACCACCCCGCACATGCGACGCGCCCGCATCTACGACGAAGGCGGCCGCGGCCTCCTCCTCGTCGGCCAGCTCACCCAACGCTGGGGCACCCGCCACACCCCCACCGGCAAAACCGTCTGGACCGAACAATTCCTCGCCAACGACAACTGACACGCGCCCCCACCCTGGGGCCAGCAGCAGTGAGCCGGACCTCTACCGCCCGGTCCGGCTCACCTGCGGTCATGCGGTCCTGATGTCATCCACCCGCTCGCCCTCCGCCTGGGACGGCTCGGTCCTGGGGACGTCCGGGTGCTGCTCCATGGCCGCACGCTCGGCCGGTTCGTCGCGCTCCCCCTCGGCCTGAGAGGGCGTGTGAGAGTACAGCCAGGTGTCGTAATCCGAAGCTTCGGATTTCATTGCGGGCCTCCCTCGGTCGCTCATCTCCCATGCTCCACCCCGGCCGCGGCGGAGGCGAGAGCAGCCGGCCCCGCTCCTCGCGTACCAGGAGAAAGCGACCTTGGCTTGGACATGCCAATGCGCTGGCGTTGGGCAAGGCAAGGGGCCAGAGGCAGCATGGAAGCACGGGTACACAGAACCCAAGCGTCGGCATTGCCGGCACACGTCGGCGTCTCCTGCCGGCTGGTGGAGGAGGATCTGGGATGACAGCCGAATCCGTCCAGCCCAGCAGTGACGACTCAGGCACCGAGCCACTCCCGCCGGTCGGCCTGCTGGATGTGCTGAGCGTGGCCGCGGTGGTCCTGGATGCCCGCGGCCGCATCGTGTTCTGGACCCCGCAGGCCGAGGAGCTCTTCGGGTACACCGCGGACGAGGCCCTGGGCACATACGCGGCGCGCCTGCTCGTACACCCCGAGCACCTGCAGGTCGTCCAGACCCTGTTCGCGGAGGTGATGGCGACCGGCCGGAGGTGGGCCGGCGCCTTCCCCATCCGGCACAAGGACGGCAGCACCCGCCTGATGGAATTCCGCAACATGCGGCTGCTGAACGATCACGGCGATGTGTACGCCCTCGGCATCGCGGCCGACCACACCCTGCTCCAGCGCGTCGAGACCGACCTGTCCCTGTGCGAGCGGATGATCAGCCAGTCCCCGATCGGCCTGGCCCTCATGGACCCCGACCTGCGCTTTCTCCTGGTCAACCCCGCACTGGAACGCATCGACGGCATGCCCGCCGAAGACCACATCGGCCGCCACCTGAGGGAGACCCTGCCCTTCTTCGACGTGGACATCGTCGAGACCGCCCTGCGCCAGGTGCTCGCCACCGGAACTCCCCTGCTCGACCAGTACCACGTGGGCCGCACCCCAGCCGACCCCGACCACGACCACGCCTGGTCCGTCTCCTTCTACCGTCTGGAGGACCCCGGAGGGCGGGTCCTGGGCGCGGCCACCTCGGTCGTCGACGTCACGGAACGGCACCGCGCGGCCACCGAGGCGGACCGGGCCCGGCGCCGCCTGGCTCTCATCGCCGACGCCTCCACCCGCGTCGGCACCACGTTGGAGGTCGAGCGGACCGCCCGCGAACTGGCCGAGATCGCCACCCCCGAGCTCGCCGACGTGGTCGCCGTGGACGTGCTCGACTCCGCCCTGGCCTGCCGCCGTTCACGCAGACCGGACAACGGGCCCGAGCTTTTCCGCGCGCTGGCACTCAAAGCCGCCCATCCCACCATGGCTCTGCGCGCCGCCGACGCTCCCGGTGACCTGGTCGCCTACGACGGCGACCGCCTCGTCACTTTGTGCGTCCACACCGGTCGGCCGGTCCTGGTACGCCACGTCGACGAGCACGATCTGCGACGCATCGCCCGTAACGCCGAGGCCACCACGCTCCTGGCCCGCGCGGGCGTCCACTCCTATCTCGCCGTGCCGCTCATCGCCCACGGCGAGGTGCTCGGCGCCCTCGACCTCAAACGCACCCGCAACCCGCTCCCGTTCGACGAGGACGACGTCGTCCTGGCCTCTGAGCTCGCCACCCGCGCCGCCGTGGCCATCGACAACGCCCGCTGGTTCCAGAGCGTGCGCAACACCGCCCTCACGCTCCAGCGGAGCCTGCTGCCCGCCCACCCGCCGCAGCACACCGGCCTGGAGCTCGCCTACCGCTACCAGCCCGCCCAGGCAACCAGCGAAGTCGGCGGCGACTGGTACGACGTCATCCCGCTGACCGACGACAGGACCGCGCTGGTCGTCGGCGACGTCATGGGAAACGGCATCGACGCCGCCGCGACCATGGGCAGGCTGCGGACCGCCACCTGCGCGTACGCGGACCTCGACCTCGCCCCCGCCGCGGTGCTCCAGCACCTGGACAAGATCACCTGCGATCTGGAGCACTACATCGTCACCTGCCTGTACGCCGTGTACGACCCCCACACAAGGCAGTGCCACATCGCCAACGCGGGACACATGCCGCCCGCGCTGGCCCGCCCCGGCCAGGCCCCCGCACTGCTCGACCTGCCCGCCGGAGCCCCGCTCGGCGTCGGCGGCATCACCTTCGAGACCACGACGGAGTACCTCGGCCCCGGCGACCTGCTGGTCCTTTACACCGACGGCCTCGTCGAGACCCGGCAACACCCCATCGACGACCGCCTGAACGTGCTTCTCAGCTTCCTCGACGAACCCCACCGGCCGCTCGAGGAGACCTGCGATCTCCTGCTGTACGGCCTGCGCCACCCCGACGACCACGACGACGTCGCCCTCCTCGCCGCCCGGGCCCTCTAGCTCTTTCCGCCCGCCGCACAACCACACGAGTCCTTCACGAGTCACACACGCGTACTTCACTCGCGCATTGCAAGGACATTCATGACGTGGTCCGACACGGCTCAACAGCCCTCCCGCTCCGCCTTCGGCCGGACCACGCGGCCCGTAGGCCTTGTGGGAGTCGCCGGCGGCGAACAGAGCAGGGCCTGCTGACGGTGCGTTGGCTGCGACGCAGCAACTCACTCCCATGACCCGCGCGGTTGGAGCGCGAGCACCTTCCCTGCCGAACCGCCCACGCCGGCACCGAGTCGCACGTCGTGGCGAACGCCGTGCAGGCACCCAGACACGCAGAACCACTACATCGCAGAGGCATCACCATGCATCAACTCATACGCCCCACCTGCCTGTTGGCCGCCACGGCCGGTCTCGCCGTCACGGCACTCACCGCGTGCACGGAGCAGCAGACCGCAGGCGGTACTCCGGCCGTCACCGCGGCGCCGCCCACCACCATGCCGGCCTCCGCCGAAGACGCAGGGAAGAACAACCAGGAGGACAACGCCCCAGCGCGTAAAGACGTCCAGGACAGCGCCGACGAGGCATACAATCCGCCGACGCCGCTGCCGAGACCGGCACGTCGAGTGAAGCCTCGCTGCCCGACCTCGTAGGCGAAGACCTGCAGTACGCGCAGGACACCGCGCAGGACACCGGGTTCTTCTTGCTCGACGACCAGGACGCCTCGGGCCAAAACCGCTTCCAGGTCTACGACCGGAACTGGATTGTGTGCCGGCAGGAGCCCGGCCCTGGCACCTACAGCACCGACACCAAAGTCGTCTTCTACGCCGTGAAGGACACGGAGTCCTGCTGACCTGCCCGGCCTCGGGCAGCACCTCGGCAGCCGATCTCCATCCCGCAACCCGCAGTCATTCCCAGGGGGACCATGAATTCGTACAACAGCCCAGCTCCGCAGCGCCCCGCCGACGCCCGGCCGCTGCACAGGCGCAAGCGCGTCTGGGCCGCCGGCCTCGCCCTCTTCGCCGCCGGAGCCATCGGCGGCACGCAGTCCGCCAACGACAACGCCACCGCGGCCCAGGCGTTGGCATCAAAGCCCACCCCCACCGTGACGGTCACGGCCAGCGCCGCACAGTCCGCCGCCTCCCCCTCCCCCGCACCGACGGTCACGAAAACCACGACCGTCAGAACGCCCGGTCCGACCGTCACCGTCACCGTCACCAAAGCCGCTCAGGCCGCCGGTTCGGGCACCAGCAGCGGCGACGACACGAGCACCGGCACGTGTTCCATCGTCTCCAACGCCGGCAACTGCTACCAGGCAGGCCAGTACTGCCGCAAAAGCGACCACGGAGCCCGGACCACCACCGCGAGCGGTGCGCGCATCAAGTGTTCTTACAGCTCCAACGCGTGGCGCTGGACCTATTCCTGACCGGACACGGCCGCAGCACCCCACTGCGGAGCGGCGGCCCAGGCGGCGTCAGCCTCCCAGTGCCGCCGAGACCACCGCCTTCGCCTCCTCCTGTACCTGGCGGAGATGATCGGTTCCCAGAAACGACTCGGCGTAGATCTTGTAGACGTCCTCGGTGCCCGAAGGGCGGGCCGCGAACCAGGCGTTGGCGGTGGTCACCTTGATGCCGCCGATGGGGGCGCCGTTGCCCGGAGCGTCGGTGAGCACCGCGGTGACCGGTTCTCCGGCCAGGGTGTTGGTGCTGACCTGTGCGGGCGAGAGCTTCGCGAGGAGGGCTTTCTCCTCGCGGGATGCCGGGGCGTCGATGCGCTCGTACGCCGGCTCACCGAAACGTGCGGTCAGCCCGGTGTAGTGCTCCGACGGCGTCTTCCCGGTCACCGCCGTGATCTCGGAGGCGAGCAGGGCCATGATGATGCCGTCCTTGTCGGTGGTCCACACTGAGCCGTCGCGGCGCAGGAAGGACGCGCCGGCCGACTCCTCGCCGCCGAAACCGAGGGATCCGCTGACCAGCCCGTCCACGAACCACTTGAATCCCACGGGCACTTCGACAAGTTGGCGGCCCAGGTCGGCGGCGACCCGGTCGATCATCCCGGATGACACGAGCGTCTTGCCGATCCCGGTGCCCGCGGGCCACTGCTCTCGGTGGGAGTACAGGTAGGAGATGGCGGCGGAGAGGTAGTGGTTGGGGTTCATCAGCCCGGAGTCGGGTGTGACGATCCCGTGGCGGTCGGCGTCGGCGTCGTTGCCGGTGGCGATCCGGAAACGGTCGCGTTGCTCGATGAGCGAGGCCATCGCGTAGGGCGAGGAGCAGTCCATGCGGATCTTGCCGTCCCAGTCCAGCGTCATGAATCGCCAGGTGGGGTCGGTCAGTGGGTTGACCACGGTGAGGTCGAGCGCGTGCTGTTCGGCGATGCGTCCCCAGTAGGCGACCGAGGCCCCGCCGAGGGGGTCCGCGCCGATGCGCACGCCGGATGCGCGGATCGCGTCGAGGTCCAGCACGTGCGGAAGGTCGGCCACGTAGGTGCCGAGGAAGTCGTAGCGGCCGGTGCTGGGTGCGGCCAGCGCCCGGGCGTACGGGGTGCGCCGTACGTCCTTGAGGCCGCCCGCGATGAGCTCGTTGGCCCGGTCCTGGATCCAGGAGGTCGCTTCGGAGCCTGCCGGTCCTCCGTTCGGCGGGTTGTACTTGAAGCCGCCGTCGGCAGGCGGGTTGTGGGACGGAGTCACCACGACCCCGTCCGCGAGGCCCGAGGACCGGCCGCGGTTGTGCGTGAGAATGGCGTGCGAGACCGCCGGAGTGGGCGTGTAGCCGTCCGCGCTGTCGATGAGCACCGGCACCTCGTTGGCCGCGAACACCTCCAGGGCCGTCACCTTCGCGGGCTCCGACAGGGCATGGGTGTCGGCGCCCAGGAAGAGGGGACCGTCGATGCCCTGGCTTTCGCGGTACTCGCAGATGGCCTGGCTGGTCGCGGCGATGTGGTCCTCGTTGAACGCGGTCGCCAGTGACGACCCGCGGTGGCCGGACGTGCCGAAGGCGACGCGCTGGCCGGGCGCTGCCGGGTCGGGGTGCAGCGCGTAGTACGCGGTGACCAACCGGGCGACGTCGACAAGATCCCCGGGACCGGCCGGACTGCCCGCTCGCTCGTGCTGCATGTGCCCGCACCTCCGCATCGTTCGTTCTCCGTTTGTGGTCTCATCTTTCCCCACCGGACGCCACGGCCGCTCAGTGCCACGACCATGACGCGAACGTTGACTGGAACACGCTGGCTGCTCCCTCGGCACAACCCAGCCCCACGGCGGAGGCACCTCCCGCTCCTCGCTCTGCCGGCAGGCTTCAGCAGCAGTCGGCCGCGGTGGTGCCGGCAAAGGCTTCGAGGCGGCAGAAGCAGGACGCCTCGACCGGTACGTCCGCCCGAGCGACCGCGATCTTCAGTTGCTGGGCGACGATCTGCGCCTCCCGCGGCTTGTTCAGACGGACAAGACACTCGTGGAACCCATGCAGAGCCCAGACGTTGCCGGGGTGTTGCACGGCGCGGGGCAGGGAGTCGTCGAGCCCCAGGTCGGCTCGGTAGACGGCTTCGGCCTCCGCGACGCGCCCCTGTTCGAGGAGCAGGGCCCCGTAGGCGTGTCGGGTGGGCTGCATCCATCCCCACGGCTCGTCGTAGGGGAGGTTGTCGTCCAGTGCGATCGACCTCTCCAGCGCGGCGAAGGCGGCGTCGACATGGCCCTTGCGGTATGCCAGTTCACCGTCGAGCATCGCCGAAGCGATCGCGAGGATGTCGGCACAGGTGTTGTTGAACAGCATCCGTGTCTCCGGGACCTGGGAGACCGCCTCGCGGAACCGGTCACGCTCGGCCTCCGCCTCCCTGCCGGTCGCCGAGAGGGCGACACCGCGGGCGTAGTGGAGCATCGCGGTCGTCACGCAGTACAGCTGCGGTTCGGCAGGCATCGGCAGCCGCAGGATGTCGGACCACAGGCCGAAACGGATCAACACGTGGACCCGCATGGCGAGGAAGCCCTCCAGCCAGTCCGCCATGGGCGGACTCTCCACCCGTAGCAGTTCTTCGGGGATGGAGGCTTCGAGTTGCGAGGCGGTCCGCAGGGCGGTCTTCGACTGGCCGAGGAACATCGCGCCGTAGATCTTGAAGTGGTAGTTGTGCGTCCGGTACAGGGTGTAGAAGTTCATCGCGCCGGCTCGCGCGTGGAACTTCTCATCGGCGACGATCGCCCTGCTGTTGTCCGACACGACGCGCTGGTAGTCGCCGCACAGCACGTCCAGGTGCGTGGGCATGTGCTGAAGATGGCCGGCGTCGGGCACCAGGTCGCGCAGCCGGTCCGCGACGGGCAGTGCGGTCTCGGGGGTGGACGACATCTCCATCAGGTGGATGTACATGTGCAGGAGTCCGGGGTGTTCCGTCCCGGCCTCGGCAGCGATCGCCCGCTCCAGTACAGCCTTGGCCTCCAGGGTGCGAGAGCCCTCGGACGGTTCGCCGGTCCGCAGATTCCACAGTTGCCAGGGCGTGAGGTTCATCAGCGCGTCGGCGTAGAGCGTGGCCACATCGGGATCGTCGGGGGCGAGATCGTACACAGCGCGCATGCTGTCGGCGTACGACTCGTTCCAGACCGAGCAGTCCTCAACGGGTTCCGCCTGCGGGTAGCGGGCTCGTAGCGCACGGATCAAAGCCTGTTCGACGAGGGTGGCTCCGGCCGCCTTTTCCTGCGCGCGTTCCACGGCCGCGTGGGCGCGGTCGACGGTCCGGGCCAGGTCCTCGTCATCGAAGAACTCCCAGGGCTTGTTGTAGTTCGGGCCGAGGGCGTAGGCGAAGCCCCAGTAGGCCATGGCGCAGTCGGCGTCCGCCGCGGCGGCGGCCTCGAAACAGGAGACGGCTTCCTCGTGGTGGAACGCGTAGGCCCAGATCAACCCGCGGTCGAACCACGTCTGGGCCGAGGGGGAGGACGTCGTCACGCGGCGGCTGTGGGTGCCGAGGTCGTAGTAGTCCATCCGTCTCTCCTGAAGGTACGGCCGGCCAGGTGGCGCGAACGAGCCCGGTCCGCCTGGCCGGACCAGTGCACGTGCCTCGCCCGGCGCATGCCGTCGTCCCTGTCGTCCCCTGTGGTCAAGGGCTCCGGGGGACATCCACCGTCGAGGCTAGGCCCAATCTCGGTCGTGCGGTAATAACGGCTTTCCGGTACCTGGGTGTTGCCCGACCTGACGCGAGCGCCGTCCCGGATGTGCAACACCGCCGACCGACAGGATCGGCAGACTACGGCGCTGCAGCATAGGCTGGCGGTCATGAGCGCACACTTTGACGTGGTGGTCCTGGGCGCCGGCCCGGGGGGATATGTCGCGGCGATCAGGGCGGCCCAGCTCGGCCTCGGCACGGCGATCGTCGAGGAGAAGTACTGGGGCGGAGTGTGCCTCAACGTGGGGTGCATCCCGTCGAAAGCGCTGCTGCGCAATGCGGAGCTGGCCCACATCTTCACCCAGGAGGCCAAGACCTTCGGCATCCGCGTGGACGGCGAGGTGAGCTTCGACTACGGCGAGGCCTTCAAGCGCAGCCGCAAGGTGGCGGACGGGCGCGTCAGGGGCGTCCACTACCTGATGAAGAAGAACAAGATCGCCCAGTACACCGGCCACGGCACCTTCAGCGACGACCACACCCTCCAGGTCACCCTCGCCGACGGCGGCACGGAGACCATCACCTTCGGCAACTGCATCATCGCCACCGGCTCCACCACGAAGCTTCTGCCCGGCACCTCGCTCAGTGAGCGCGTAGTGACGTACGAGGAGCAGATCCTGTCCGACACCCTGCCGGAGAGCATCATCATCGCGGGCGCGGGCGCCATCGGCGTCGAGTTCGCGTACGTCCTGCACAACTACGGCGTCGACGTCACCCTCGTCGAGTTCCTCGATCGCATCGTCCCCCTGGAGGACGAGGAGGTCTCTGCGGAGCTGACCCGCCGCTACAAGCGTCTCGGCATCAATGTGCTGACCTCCACGCGGGTCGAGGCGATCAACGACTCGGGCGATTCGGTCAAGGTCATGGTGACCACAGGCGGCCAGCGGCAGACGCTGCAGACCGGCAAGGTGCTGCAGGCGATCGGCTTCCTGCCGCGCGTGCAGGGCTACGGTCTGGAGAACACCGGTGTGAAGCTCACCGACCGCGGGGCGATCGACGTCGACGGGCGCTGCCGCACGAACGTCCCGCACATCTACGCCATCGGCGACGTGACGGCGAAGCTGATGCTCGCCCACGCGGCCGAGGCGATGGGCATCGTGGCGGCCGAGACGATCGCCGACACGGAGACCATGGAGCTCGACTACGTGATGATCCCGCGGGCGACCTACTGCCAGCCGCAGATCGCCAGCTTCGGCTGGACCGAGGAGCAGGCCCGCGAGAGGGGCTTCGACGTCAAGGTGGCGAAGTTCCCGTTCACCGCCAACGGCAAGTCGCACGGTCTGGGCGACACCGCGGGCTTCGTCAAGATCCTCAGCGACGCCCAGTACGGCGAGCTCCTCGGCGCCCACCTGATCGGCCCCGAGGTCACCGAGCTCCTGCCGGAACTGACGCTCGCTCAGCAGTGGGACCTGACGGTCCACGAGGTCGCGCGCAATGTGCACGGCCACCCGACGCTCGGCGAGGCGGTCAAGGAAGCCATCCACGGGCTGGCCGGGCACATGATCAACATGTGACCGGCGACGGGATGCGGCGGCACCACAGCCATCACGAAAGCGCGTTCACCGCCCCGCAGTTGGCCATGTTGACGCTCACTCGACGACAGGCACTCCGACGCGATTCCAGGCGTCGAGCACGGCGCGGTACTCGACGCTGTCCGTACCGTGGCGTGTGCGGGCCGCTGTAGCGGTCAGCCGTGCCCAGTCGGCGAAGAGCAGTCCCTCGCGGAGACCGTCCCCGGTAAGCGCCTCCCACCAGATGCGCCCGGCGCCCTCCCATGCCTTGCCGCCCAGCCTCTCAGCGACCAAGTAGAAGGCACGGTTGGGAATACCACTGTTGATGTGGATGCCGCCCTGATCCCGGTGGGTACGGACGTAGGCGTCCATGTGGGCGGGCTGCGGATCCCGGCCGAGGATGCGGTCGTCATACGCCGTGCCAGGAGCCTTGAGTGAGCGAAGGCCCACGCCGTTGATGCCGGGCGCGAGGAGTCCCGCACCACAGATCCAGTCGGCTTCCTCGACTGTCTGGTTCAAGGAGTACTGCTTGGCCAGTTGGCCGAAGACGTCAGCGAGCGAGGTGTGCAACGCGCCGTGTTCGCCCTCCCAGTCGAAGGTAGTGCAGCATCTCCTCGACTCCGTGCCAGACCTCGCCGGCTATCACGTCCAGGCACCGGCTGAACCGGCCGAAGATCTCCCCGTCCCCATCCCCGAGTATCAGTTCCTCGCCGTTCCAGAAGGCGTTATTGAAGTGGGTGCCGTAGTGAGCGAAGGCGACAAGCGGCCGATCGGCGAGCGGGTCGCGCCCCAGCACATCGCGGCCGAAGGCGGTAACGGCCACAAGTCCCTCATACGCCTCGTCGACAGCCGGGTCGCCCGTAGTCGGCTGACCGGTCCAACGGGCCAGAACCAGTCGGTCAAGACTCTCTTGGTGTCCGGCGTCGTAGACGATGTGCTCGGCATCCGGCGCCTCCGCGACGATGACCGGCTCGGTCCTGCCGGCCGGAGCGGCCGGCCCCGAAACCTGCCCTGCCTGCCACACCGCCGCGCCCACCACGGTCAGACGTTCGAGCAACGGAAGAGGGATAGCACCGGTGCTCCGAAACGGCGGTGCCGGAAGCTGTGCGGCGGTTGCCGCTGACGGCCCATCGAGTCGCTCCGTCGTCTCCCGGATCCGGGCCGGGGAGATCTGAGCGACCTTGCCAAGCTCTGTGATGGCCTGCACCAGCCACTTCACCGCGTCGCGCAGCAGGCGGTCGCGTACCTCCTCGTCGAGCGAGCCATCCGCCAGGACCGGGACGATTTCCAGCGCCTCATATCCCCGGTGCACCGCCTCGAACGACGCACTGCTGCGCCGACGCGCGATGACGGCGCCATGCTCGTCCCAGGCCGCACGCGAGAGCGTGGGGGCAACCCAGTGACTGGTCTGCCGGAAGTACATGACCGCCGCGCTGTTCCGGGTCAGTTCGGCGTAGATCAGCCTGGCCGCCGTACGAGTGCTGTTGCGGGCCCGCAGCACCGCACCCCCGGCGGTGGCCAGGGCTGCTCCCAAGGCGCTGATGATGGCGGCGACGAGCGTACTGTCCATGCTGCCTCCCCCGGCACAGCTCCCCGCGCGTGCGCTGTCCGCATGATGGGTGGCGGTGCACGTTCTGCCAAGCCCCCGCGCCCGGCAACGCTTCCGGGCAATCTCCGGACAGGCATTCCGCGCCGCGGCCTTCTAGAGCCTCGGCGAGCCGCTCGCACAGGCCGCCAAGGTCGCCACCCAGTTCCAGGGCCAGGCGCAGCAACACCTGCCCTGGTTCACCTGCGCGCGCCATCAGGCGCCGGCAGCCGGGCCCGTACCAGCTCCAGGCGGCGATCGTTGCCTGCCATGCGGAGGCCGCCCGCATGCGCCTGCCGAAGCCGGCCTCGGCTGCGGGCAGGTGATCACGGCTCAGTGCGCAGGCGACGCAGCTGAAACACGCCACCGGCTGCTGCTCAGGCACCACAACTCCCGCCTGGAACCTCAGAGTTAATCAACCGTTAGGACAGGTGCGGTGTGAGAGGCCGTTGCGGTGCCGATCATTTGTCATGAACCTGCGACCCGATGGGCGGGTCGCAGCCTCATGGAGGTGTGGGATGCACCGCAGACTCGCCACCGGCCTTGCCGCCTCGGCACTGGCCCTTGTCACTGTCACCGCCACCGCCACAGCCGCCACCGCCGCCCCTGCCGACAAGCCCCAGGTCCTGTCCAGCTGGACCCAGACCAGCGCGTCGAGTTACAACCTCTGGGCCGCCGCCCGTGCGAACCAGGCCGCCTGGTCCGCGTACGGGTTCGACTGGTCCACCGACTACTGCTCCTCGTCTCCGGACAATCCGTTCGGCTTCCCCTTCTCCATGTCCTGCGCCCGGCATGACTTCGGCTACCGCAACTACAAGGCCGCGGGCTCCTTCGACGCCAACAAGTCCCGCCTCGACAGCGCCTTCTACGAGGACCTCAAGCGCGTCTGCGCCGTCTACAGCGGCGGGACGAAGACCGCCTGCAACAGCACGGCGTGGACCTACTACCAGGCGGTCAGGGCCTTCGGCTGATAGTTCGCCCACTTAGGGGGTGCGCGGAGCGGCACGTCGGCACGGCTCGCGACTCGACCCGCCCTCGTACCCCCGCACCGCTCCCCGCGTGGCACGCCACACGGTCTCTTCGTGTCACGCCCGCCCGCACCCCCGGGCGTCCACCCGTCCATACGCCAGCTCGAGCACAGTGCCGCACCACCGCTGCCGCCCCCGTACGCATAGCCTGTCGGCCCCACCGGGCGAACTCCCGCCACCTGCCCGCACGTACCGTCCGCGCCCTGGGATACATTGTCCCGCCGGATCGAAGGGGGAGCACATCATCATGCACGTGGGGGCGGCGTCCGGGTGGCGCGGACTGGCCTGCTTGGGTTTGCTGACAGGGGCGGTGGCGGGCTGCTCGGAGGCGGGGACGCAGAGCCCGAAGCCGTCGGCGAGCACGAGGCCGACGACCGAGGCGTCCGGTGCCACCGAAACGGTCACCAAGAGCGGAGGCACCCTCGGTGCCGTCGGCTCGGCCTGCGAACTGCCCGTCACCTTCGACACGGCCGAGGACTGGAAGGCAGAGGCCGTCGACGGCGAGGTCGGCCAGGACACCGACACCACCGGCTCGGACAGCTCCGGCGACCCCGATGGCGGCCTGTCCGAGGAGGTCGCCGATGCGCTCCTCCGGCAGGGACCGGTCACCCTGGCGTGCGAGGTCGACGCCAAGCCTGCCGGGAACATCGGCTATATCCGGGTCTGGACCGGAGAGCCGGGCCAGGATGACGCGCGCACCGTGCTGGAGGCCTTCGTGGCGGCCGAGGACGGCGCGAGCAAGGCGACGTACCGCACGTTCGAAGCGGGCGGAGTCAGCGGCGTCGAGGTCGAGTACGTGTACACGAGCGAGTTCCTTGAGGAATCGAAGAAGGAGTGCGCGTTCGCCGTCACCACCGCAGACGGCCCGGTCGTGGTGCACCTCGGCGGGCTGGACACCGAGGAACACACGGCGATGCTCCCCGCGTACGAACTCGCCAAGCGGACCGTGCGCACCACCTGACCCCTGCGCGCGGCGATTCCGGCGACGAGTCAGGTCACTGCCCGGGGACGCGGTGGGTGGGCATGTCCTTCGATCGACCGCGCGTCGTCGCCGGTTCGCGGGCTCGCATGGCGATGGCGATGGCGAGCGGTTGCGGTGACGGCATCCCGTTCTGACGGAGTGTCGTGTGAGGTCCCAGGAAACAGTGACCCAGGCAGGGGCATTATTGCCATTGGCATGGACCTGACCATGGTCACCGGCTATTCTCGTTCGCGCACCTCTGAGAGCGCTCTCGCCTGCCCTTCGCCCCACTCGCCGAGAACCGGATCGACGAAAGGCAACTCCCTTGAGACGCACGACAGTTCTACGTACAGCCTTGTCCGCCGGCCTGCTCGTCAGTGCCACAGCCGTCGGACTCACCGAGGCGGCGGCCGAGGACGCGCCCCTCGCCTCCACCTCCGTGCCCCGGGCACCTGCATCCGAGGCGCTGATCGCGGCCATGCAGGACGACTTCGGACTCACCAGGAGCGAGGCGACCACCCGGCTCGCCGCGGAGTCGGCGGCACGCACCGTCGAGCGCAGCGCCCGGCGCGCCGCCGGGGCCTCGTACGGGGGCTCGTGGTTCGACGCGAAGAGCGGCCGGCTCACCGTGGCCCTCACCGAGACCGCCCGGCGCGACGCCGTCGAGGCGACCGGCGCCCGGGTCGCGCTCGTCGAGCACAGCCAGCGGCAGCTCGACGCCGCGATGGCGCGCATCGACGCGCTCGACGCCCCGGCCGGGGTGGGCAGTTGGCACGTCGACCCCAAGTCCAGCTCGGTCGTCATCAGTGTGGTCGCCGCACACAAGGATGACAACGATGTCCAGGACTTCGTCGCCCGCGCCCGCAAGGCCGGCCCCGTCACCGTGCAGGAGACGAACAAGGCTCCGCAGACGTTCGCGGCCGGCACCGTGGGCGGCGACCCCTATTACACGGGCAACGTCCGCTGCTCCATAGGCTTCTCCGTGCACGGCGGCTTCGTGACCGCAGGACACTGCGGCCAGCAGGGCGCCGGCGTCAGCGGCTGGGACCGCAGCTACATCGGCAACTTCCAGGGCTCCTCGTTCCCGGACAACGACTATGCCTGGGTCAACGTAGGCAGCGGCTGGTGGACCGTTCCCGTCGTACTCGGCTGGGGCACCGTCCCCGACCAGCTCGTCCGCGGCTCGGGCGAGGCACCCATCGGGGCATCGATCTGCCGCTCCGGCTCCACTACGCACTGGCACTGCGGCACCGTCCTCGCCAAGAACGAGACCGTCAACTACAGCCAGGGCGCCGTGCATCAGATGACCAAGACGAGCGTCTGCGCCGAACCCGGCGACTCGGGAGGCTCGTTCATCAGCGGCGACCAGGCGCAGGGCGTCACCTCCGGCGGCTGGGGCAACTGCAGCGGCGGCGGCGAGACCTGGTACCAGCCCGTGAACGAGATCCTGGGCCGCTACGGGCTCACGCTCCACACGGCCTGACCCGACCGCACCGGCCCGCCCCCCTCCAGGCGGGCCGGTGCATCACGCGAGTGGGACGCGCCCCTCCGCCGACCGCCGACACCACCGCAGGTCTCCCCCTTGGCACATCGGCCAACGCGCGGCGGCTCCGCCGTCGCCCACACAAGACGCCCTCCCCCCGCCCCAACTGCCCTGACGGGGCTGCGGGAGGGACAGTGGCCGCATGCCGCCCAAGGCGAGCCGTACCCACGGCCACCCGGCCGCCGCGCGCGACGCGGAACCACGGGTTCCTACCGATCTCGCATGACAACCGACCCAAAGCGACGAAGCAGGAACAACGTTGTCAAGGCCCCGGACGGGTCGGTACTGACGGGATCCAGGAAAAGGACGCGGCGGAACATGGGGTTCTGGGAGTGAGTGTGCGGATGCGAGGGAGGAGCCGCCAGGGTCGTGTGAGGCACCTACTCTCATTTGTCGCGGCCACATCAAGTGGCTCGGCCGGGGGATACGCCGCCCGGGGGACACGGCGTACGAGGAGGGCGTAGATGCGCCTGCTCAGACAGTTACCCACCCGTTCCAGACGCACGTTGGCCGGATTGGCCGGCCTCCTGCTCACCGCTGCCGCGGCCGTCCTGGCCGTACCCACCAACGCGGCCGCCGCGGCCCTGGACGTCACGTACACCGGACCGGACAGCGCCGCCTACCGGGCCCCGACGAGGCTGTCCGCCGACGTCACCCTGGGAGACGCCGGGCATGCGGGGGCCACCGTCACCTTCCGGGTCGGCTCCGCTTCCTGTACCACGACCAGCGGCGCGGACGGTTCCGCCTCCTGCACCCTGTCCCCGGCCGACAAACCGGGCTACTACGGCGTGAGCGTCCGCGCCGAGAGCGACGCCGGAAGGGTCGGCACCTTCAGCACCTTCCGGATCGAAAAGGCAGCCACCACGCTGGCCTACACCGGCACCAAGCACATCGCCAACGACGAGCCCGCGCGGCTGGCAGCCTCCCTCAAGGACGGCGCCGGGCAGGTGGTCGAGAACCGCACCGTGAACTTCACCCTGGGAGCCGGGACCGGCCAGCAGAACTGCGATGCCGCTACGAGCGACACCGGTACGGCGTCCTGCACCGTGCCGAAGGTCGACCAGCCGCTGAACCAGGACGGCACCGTACCGGTGTCGGCCGCGTTCGCCGGTGACGACTACTACCTCTCCTCCAGCGACTCGGCGACCGTACTGCTGCAGTACGCCACCGGCCGCTCCTACGGCGCCTTCGCCGACGTCGACCTGCTCCTGTTCCCCGTGACCCTCCCGCCGCAGCCCGACACCGGGGCGGTCCGCACGGCCCGGGCCACCGTCACCAGGCCGCCGTGCAGCGTCGAGATCGACACTCTGGGGCTGAACCTGGACGCGGTGTGCGCCGAGGTCACCACTGCCCTGGCTCCCGGCTCCTCGGTCGCGCGGACCACCGTGGAATCGGCGCGGATCGGGCTGCCCGGGCTGCCGGTCATCGAGCTCTCCGGGGTCGAGGCGGTCTCCACCAGTACGTGCCAGAAGGCCGAGGGCAAGACCGCGCTGACGCTGAAAGTCGCCGGCAGGCAGATCGACGTTCCCGACGTGCCGAACGCCGAGATCGATCTGGGTGTCGCCCGACTGGTCGTCAACGAGCAGATCCCGGTCGCCGACGCCGACCACGGGAGTCGCCGTCCTGCAGCACATTGCCGACCGCGTCCTTGACGACCGGCTCGCCGACGACATCCCCGCCCTCGCACGAGCACTTAGGACAGGGCGGAAGATTGTCGATCACCCCAGTATCCGGCCCGACCGCTTCGACCAGGACGGCGTGCCTAGGCCCGGCGAGCAGCTGTCCGTCGGCGGCGTCGGCTCCCTGGCCGACGAGGACGGCTCGGCACCGGCGGCGCCGTTGGCCGGTCGTGCGTGCACCGGTGGTGTCGCCCTGGTCGCGGGTGAACCAACACCGAGGACCCAATGCCGGTGTCCTGCCGCGGCTGGAGCACTAACCGGGCGGGCGGACGAACACCGGCCTGGCCCAAACAGGCGGATCGGGCGCCGGTCCGGAGTGCTGCGCGGCTCCGGCCACCGCGCCATCCGCCTGTGCCTGCGCATGCGCACCATGGCCGGCGCCGCTCGCCGCGGCACGCAGCGCCGCCACGAACTCCAGGCAGGAGTCGTAACGGTCCTCAGGAATCTTCGCCAGGGCCTGTGCCATGACGCCGTCCAGCTCCAACGGGATCCCCGCACGCTTCTCACTCAGGGCAGGCGGCTGATCGTACTGATGTGCCCACAGCAGCGCTATGTCCTCATCCCGCTGGAAGGGCGGCCCGCCCGCGAGGGTTTCGTAGACGACGCAGGCAAGGCTGTAGAGATCGCACCTGCCGTCCACCGGGCGGCCCGAAATCTGCTCCGGTGCCACATAGTCCAGCGTGCCGACGAACTCGCCCACCGTCGTGAACCCGGTCAGTGAGAGCGACTTCTTCGTCAGCCCGAAATCCGTGAGATAGACATGCTCGGGATGATCGCTGTCAGTGCCCCGGGCGACCAGAATGTTGCCGGGCTTGACGTCCCGGTGCACCAGGTCGTGTTCATGGGCCGCATCCAGTGCCGACGCCACCTGCGAGGCGATACGCAGCGCCGTCTCGACCGTCAGCGGGCCGTCCCGGTCGAGCAGAGCGCGCAGGTCCAGCCCCGAGACGTAACGCATGGCGATATACAGGACACCATCCGTTTCCCCGGCCTCGAAAATCGGCACGATGTGAGGGTGGTCGATCGCCGCAGCCACACGCGACTCGTGCGTGAAACGGCGCCGGAAGGTGTCGTTGCGGGCCATCTCCGGGGCGAGCAGCTTCAGCGCCACCGTGCGATCCAGACGCAGATCCCTCGCGCAGTAGACAACGGCCATACCTCCGCGGCCGATCTCACGCTCCACCCGGTAACCCGCGATCTGGGTCCCGATCAGCCCCGAGGCCCGCCCCGTGTACACACCTGTCCCCTCCGGCGCCGTACCCATCACGTACCCCCTGCGCCCCACCGCGCGTCCGCTACGCATCGGACACCGGCCACCGGCCGGCCCACACCGAGGGACACCTCCGCCGAGCCCGGCACCCCGGACCTCAGCCGCCAGCCCGCCCCGGCACACCCGCCCACGGCACCGGAACCGGCCTCGAAGACACGTCCCGGCCCAGCCGAACCCACCGGCCACCTGCCCATACCAGAATTCTATCCATCCACCCCTATAAATCGCCGACCGGCGGCCATAGGCGGACCTAACTCTCCGTAATCGCGACGTTACTCCGTTCGAGTGGTGGATCCCCTGACACGGTCGTAGCGTCGTGGAGAGACGGGGGCGCCGACGACGGAACGGCAGACCGCCCCACATCAGCCACGCAACCAGACGTCGGCAGGGGAGCACAGGCGCAGGCGTGGGGCCTTGGGTAGCGGAACAAGCGGGCCAGGAGCGGACATGCGGAGACACATAGCGAGGACGACGATGATGCTCTGCGGGGCCGTATCGCTCGCCGCGGTCGTGGGAACCGCCTCCGCCGCCCCTCCCGGTACGCAGCCTGTGAAACACCATGCCGAACCCGTGATCGTCGACTGCTTCTGGCAGCCAGAGGTACGCCCCGACGACTTCATCCTCGCCTGCGGTGATGGCAATAGCCGCCTGATCTCGCTCCAGTGGTCGCAATGGCTTCCGAACTCGGCGACGGCCGAAGGCATCAACGTGGTCAACGACTGCAAGCCCTACTGCGCGGCAGGCAAGTTCCACCCGTACCGGGTCACCGTGCGGCTCGACGACCCGGAGCCCTGGAAGAAGCGGCCGCAAGTACAGCACTACACCCAGATCACCCTGGTCTACACCGACGAACGGCCGGACGGATACGAGCGAACGGTCAGCTATCCCCTGTGGAATTGACCCCGCCGAGGGCTTCGATCAGGCGTCGGAGCCGACCAGCGCGGACACGTCCGCCTCGCGACCGTCGCCGCCGCGGCACTCCGGCAAGGCACAGGACGCGACGCCCCGGCCCCCGGCGTCAGTCGAACCGCTCTGCCGGTGTTGCCCCGAGGTGCTCAGTGTGACCTAATCGGAGGATCCGGAGGGCGATCTTGGCGGTGCCGGTGCCGCGCCAGAAGGAGCGGCTGGGATGGACGGATACAGGACCGGGGGCGGCCACGGGGTCGCCGCGGCGCCGGGGGGGTTGCTCGACCTGTTGCAGGTCGCGGCCGTGGTGCTCGACAGCGACGGACGCATCGTGTTGTGGAGTCCGGAGGCCGAACAGCTGCTGGGATATCAGGCGGAGGAGGCCTTGGACCAGAGGGCCGACCAACTGCTGGTGTCGCCCGACGACCGCGAGCAGGCGCGCGACCTGTTCGCACAGGTGGCGTCGGGAGCCCGATGGGCGGGAGTCTTTCCCCTACAGCACAAGGACGGCACGGAACGCCCCGTGGAGTTCCGCACCATGCGGCTGCGCGCCAGAAACGGGCAGCCGCATCTCCTGGGCCTGGCGGCGGACGCCAGGACCGTACGCCGTGTGGAGCGGGATCTGGCTCTGTCCCACAGCCTGGTCCATCAGACCCCGGTGGGCATCGCGGTGTTCGACACCGATCTGCGGTGGGTGAGCGTCAATCCGGCACTGGAGCGGATCAACGGTGTGCCTGAGGACGCGGTGGTGGGACGTCGCATCGGGGAGGTGCTGCCGAATCTGGATGTAGAGGCCATCGAGTCTCGTATGCGACTCGTCCTGGCCAGCGGTAAACCCCTGCTGGACCAGCAGACCGTCGGCCGGACCGCGGCGGATACCGAGGAACGGGTGTTCTCCGAGTCGTACCACCGCATCGAAGACGCCCAGGGCCGCGTGCTCGGGCTGGCGATGGCCATCATCGACGTCTCCGAGCGGCAGCAGGCCGCGGCCGACGTCTCCCAGGCGCGGGAGCGTCTGGCGGTGATCGCGGACGCCGGTGTCCGGATCGGCACCACCCTGGATCTTCAGCAGACCGCCCGGGAACTGGCCGATGTCGCGGTACCCCAACTGGCGGATCTGACGGCGGTCGACGTGCTGGAGTCGGTGGTCGGCCACGGCACCACCGACTCGATCACCGCAGAGGGGCAAGCCGAGTTCCGGGCCCTGGCCGTATCCGCCGGATACCTCACCAATGCCATTCACGCCGCGGACCCGGTCGGCGAACTGGCCACCTACGGCTCGACGCGCATCATCACCCAGTGTGTCCGGGAGTCCCGGCCGATCCTGGTGGAACGGGTGGACTCCGCCATGATGCGGCGCATCGCCCGGGACTCGCACGCCGCGCAGACCCTGCGCCTGGCAGGCGTCCACTCCTACCTGGCCGTCCCGTTGATCGCCCGGGGCGAAGTGCTGGGCACGCTGAGTCTGTACCGCACCATCAACTCCCGCTCGTTCGACGAACAGGACCGCATCCTCGCCTCGGAACTCGCCGCGCGCGCCGCGATCTGCATCGACAACGCCCGGCTCTACGGACGCGAACGCGGCGCGGCACTGACCCTCCAGCGCAGCCTGTTGCCCCCAACGCCCGCGGACCACGAAGGACTCGACATCGCCGCGCGATACCTTCCGGCCCTGAGCGAGGTCGGTGGCGACTGGTACGACGTGCTGCCCCTGGGCCGGGGACGCACCGGTCTGATCGTGGGCGATGTGATGGGCAAGGGCGTCCAAGCCGCCGCGATCATGGGGCAGTTGAGCACGGCGACCCGTGCTCTGGCGCGTCTCGATCCGGCTCCAGCAGAGCTGTTGGGCCATCTCGACGACATCGCGCGTTCCCTCGGTGACGCGATCGCCACATGCGTCTACGCCTGCTACGACCCTCAACGCGGCAGCTGCGAGCTGTCCAGTGCCGGTCACCTTCCGCCCGTCATGATCCGTCCCGACGGGAGTGCGGACCTCCTCGACATCCCCGGCGGTGTACCTCTCGGTGTCGGCGGTGTCGGCGGCGTGCCCTTCGGAACCATGGAGCAGGAACTTCCCGCGGGCTCCCTGCTGGCCCTGTACACCGACGGGCTGGTCGAGAGCCGCTGCCAGCCCATCGACACCGGGCTGGAGACCATGACACGGCTGCTGCAGAGCACGCATCGCTCCTTGGAGAGGACCTGCGACATGCTGCTCGGCGCGCTGCGCCCCGAGCCCGACGACGATGTCGCGCTCCTGCTGGTCCGCACACTGGGCTGAGACTATTCGACCTGGGCCCAGTCGAGCGTGCGCTCCACCGCCTTCTTCCAGCCCGCGTAGCCCTCCGCGCGCTGGGCGGCGGACCATTGAGGCTCCCAGCGCTTCGACTCCTGCCAGTGGGTGCGCAGTTCCTCGGTGTCCTGCCAGAAGCCGGTGGCCAGACCCGCCGCGTAGGCGGCGCCGAGCGCGGTGGTCTCGGCGACCACCGGGCGGCTCACCGGTACGCCGAGGACGTCCGCCTGGATCTGCATGCACAGGTCGTTGGCGGTCACGCCGCCGTCGACCTTGAGTACGTCGAGGTGGACTCCGGAGTCCTGTTCCATGGCCTCGACGACGTCCCGGCTCTGGTAGCAGATCGCTTCCAGAGTCGCCCGGGCCAGATGGCCGCTGTCGTTGTAACGGGCGAGGCCGACGATCGCGCCGCGGGCGTCGGAGCGCCAGTACGGGGCGAACAGGCCCGAGAACGCGGGGACGAAGTAGATTCCGCCGTTGTCCTCGACGGTGCGGGCCAGCGTCTCGCTCTCGGCCGCGTTGCTGATGATCTTCATCTGGTCGCGCAGCCATTGCACCGCGGACCCGGTGACCGCGATGGAGCCCTCCAGGGCGTAGATCGCCGGACTGTCGCCGAACTGGTACGCCACGGTGGTGAGGAGGCCGTTCTGCGAGCGGACCAGATCCCGGCCGGTGTTGAGCACCATGAAGTTGCCCGTGCCGTAGGTGTTCTTGGCCTCACCGGGCGCGAAACAGACCTGCCCGACGGTGGCCGCCTGTTGGTCGCCGAGCACCCCGGTGACGGGGATGGCGGCGCGCAGCGGCCGGGAGGTGCGCGTCACGCCGTACGCTTCCCGGTCGGACGAGGGGTTGATGGTGGGGAGCATCTTCCGGGGTATCCCGAAGAAGCCCAGCAACTCGTCGTCCCAGTCAAGGGTTTCCAGGTCCATGAGCATGGTGCGGCTGGCGTTGGTCACGTCGGTGGCGTGGACGCCACCGTCGGGACCGCCGGTCAGGTTCCACAGGACCCAGCAGTCCGTGTTGCCGAAGACGGCGTGTCCTTGCTCCGCTGCCTCGCGGACGCCGTCGACGTTCTCCAGGATCCACTGGATCTTGCCGCCGGAGAAGTAAGTCGCCGGGGGCAAGCCCGCCTTGCGGCGGATGACGTCGCCCTGGCCCGAGCGCTCCAGGGCCGCGGCGATGGAGTCGGTACGGGTGTCCTGCCAGACGATGGCGTTGTAGTACGGGCGACCCGTGCGCGGGTCCCAGACGACGGTGGTCTCCCGCTGGTTGGTGATGCCGATCGCCGCGAGGTCGGTCGGGGACAGGTTCCCGTACCGCAGGGCGTTCTGTATCACCGAGTTGGTGCGCTCCCAGATCTCCACCGGGTCGTGCTCGACCCACCCGGAGCGCGGCAGGATCTGGGCGTGTTCCAGCTGGTGCTTCGCCACCTCGTTGCCGTCGTGGTCGAAGATCATGAATCGGGAGCTGGTGGTCCCTTGATCCACCGCGCCGACGAAGTCAGCCATGGGGTGCCGCCTCGGTTGTGGGGATCAGCCCTCGCGGGGCGGGACGCGTCCGGGGGGCTCCGGCTCCGCCGTGGGCAGGAACTTGCTGATGAACGCCTTGTACACGCCGGCGCCCAGCAGACCGCCG
Source organism: Streptomyces dengpaensis (assembly GCF_002946835.1). Taxonomy (NCBI): domain Bacteria; kingdom Bacillati; phylum Actinomycetota; class Actinomycetes; order Kitasatosporales; family Streptomycetaceae; genus Streptomyces; species Streptomyces dengpaensis. The sequence goes on along the minus strand of NZ_CP026652.1, from coordinate 8,098,471 downwards.
ATCAGCGGACCGAGGATCGGCACCCAGAAGTAGAGGTTCCCGTACTGATCTCGCCATGCTCCGCCGTACCCCGTGAGGAACTGGGCCAGCCGGGGGCCGAAGTCACGTGCCGGGTTGATCGCGTAGCCCGCGAGGGTACCCCAGGCCATGCCAATGCCCACGACGACCAGGCCGATGATGAACGGGGCCAGGTTGGCGCCGGGGGGCGTGTTGAGCAGGTCCGTGATGGCCAGGATCATCAGCAGCAGAATGGCGGTGCCGATGACCTGGTCGCGAAAGGCGGCCCACTCGTAGACCGGCAGGTTCGTGTTGCCGTTGGCGGGAAGCGTGGAGAACACGATCTGTGTCTTGACGGTGTGACCAGGGTCGGCCTTCGCCAGGGCTTCCGCGTAGTTCCAGCGCACCAAGAGGGCCGCCACGAAGGCGCCGGCCGTCTGGGCCACCACGTACGGCACCACCTTGCGCCAAGGGAACCCCTTGAACGTGGCCAGGGCGACGGTCACCGCGGGGTTGAGATGGGCTCCGCTCAGCCGGGCCGCGACGTAGATGCCCATGGTGACGCCGATGCCCCAGGCCCAGGAGATGCTGTCGTGGTCTCCGAGACCGCCCGGTGGCGCGGTGAGCGCTCCGCCGGCGACCACCTGGGCCACTACGGCGCACCCGAAGAGGATGAGAATCATGGTGCCGACGAACTCGGCCGACATCTCGCCGATGAGCCCAAGCCGCTTGAGTCGCTCAGCCATGGAAGCCCGCTTCCCGCCGGCGCAGGACCGGCTACCGAATGCCCGAGTCATCCAGATATGAGCATAAATCGGTCCGGGAGTAACCGCAGAGGAAGGGAAATGTCGTTGGTTGGGGGCTTTACGCCTATGAGGACGTGGGCCGGGGTGAACTCTGAGGACGCGGGCTGAGGCGAGTCGGCCCAGCTCGGCAGACCATTCCCCCCGGGGACCGTTGCTCGCCAAACAACTGAAGTCTTAGTCGGAATTGGAGCCAGGGTCTGTCAACAGGTTCTGCTTCAAGCGCTTTTGTCGAGGGCTCTTCTTCGGAGCCCCGATAGCCCCCGCCCCCGCCGCCCGCAGCAAGCGGCGGAAGGTGGGGCACTCCATGTGGCTGGGCGCGGGGCAGGACGCGGCATGCCGCAGGCCGTCGCGCATGACACTCAGTTCGCGGATCGTCCTGTCCAACTCGTCCGCCTTGGTCGCCAGCGTCTGCCGGTCGATACGCGGCCGTCCGTCCGGCGCGAACATGAGCGCGATTTCGTCGAGTGAGAAGCCGGCTGCGCGCCCCATCGCGATCAGCGCCAGCCGTTCCAGCACGTCGGGACCGAAGAGACGGCGCAGGCCCCGCCTGCCGGTCGAGGCGATCAGCCCCTTCTCCTCGTAGAAGCGCAGCGTCGAGGCAGGCACGCCGGAACGCCGGGCCACCTCCGCAATGTCCAGGTCTCCCACGTCGCCGCCCAGGGCTCCCACTCTTCTATCCAGGTCTTCCACGCTCTTGACCTCAAGTCGACTTGAATTGGCACAGTATGACTTCCGCTTCTCGACGGCAAGCGAAAGGAGACGGTCATGGGCGACGCGCGCGGGGCCGATGACGTACAGAAGGCGCTCTGGACCGGCGGCGCGGCACGCGGCTGGGTTGAGGCGCAGGACTTGGTCGAACAGCTGCTCAGGCCCTTCGAGGGCTTGCTCGCCGAAGCGGTCGCCCCCGGCTCGAGCGTGCTCGATGTCGGCTGCGGCACGGGCGCCACGACGCTGGCTGTCACGCGGCGAGCCGGCGCGGAGGGACGTTGCGTCGGCATCGACATCTCGGAGCCGATGATCGCGGCCGCCCGAGCGCGCGCCGAGCGGGATGGCGTGCCGACGCGCTTCATCCGTGCCGACGCCGCGACTTACGCTTTCGAGCCCGGCGGCTTCGACGTGATCATTTCGCGCTTCGGCGTCATGTTCTTCGACGATTTCGTCCGTGCGTTCGCGCATCTACGGCGCGCGGCGAGGGCTGACGCGGAACTCCGGTTCATCGCCTGGCGCAGCCCCGAAGAGAATCCGTTCATGACGACGGCCGAGCGCGCCGCGGCGCCGCTCCTGCCCAACCTGCCGCCGCGTGAGCCGAACGCGCCTGGCCAGTTCGCTTTCGCGCAAGCGGATCGGGTCCGCCGCATTCTCGAGGAAAGCGGCTGGACCAGGATCGGAATGGAGCCGATCGATGTCGCGTGCACCCTGCCTGAGACCGAACTGGTTCGTTACCTCACCCTGCTCGGTCCCGTCGGCCGAGCCCTGCACGAGGCGGATGAGCGGACTCGCGCGAAGGTCGTGGAAACGCTCCGGCCCGCTTTCGCTCCCTACGTGCGTGGCGCGGAGGTCCGGTTCACCGCCGCCTGCTGGATGGTCACCGCCAAGGCGCCCGGCGCGACGCCGCCACACATGTGAGCCGTAGCTTCAACGTGTGGCGCCGCCGCACCAACAGGCGACCGCCTGGGACCGCGGCCGTACGCATGCGTACGGCTTTCGCGGGCGCACGAGCGAGCGTGCCGGGATGCCTTTGCCGCTGTCCGTGAGCGATGCCCTTGCCGCTGTCCGTGAGCGGACCGGAGTGCGTGGCGGGGCCGAGGGGAGGAGCGTGGTGGTGTGAGGAGGAGTGTCATGGTCGACAGGACCGTGTCTGGGCGGCGTGACGGTGAGGAGCGGGGGTGGCTGCGTGGCTCGCCGCCTCCGCCCTGGGTGCGAGTGCTGCCGCCTGCGCTGCTGGTCGGGGTCTGCTCGGCCGAATTCGCGAGCCCGCGGCCGCTGGACATCGGCTTTCTGCTGGGCGCCATTCCGTCGCTCGCCGTGCTCTCCTACGGGCCGTTTGCGACAGGGGTGTTCGGCTTCATCGTCGTCCTCCTGTTGCACGTCCCCCCACTGGAGCTCAATCGTCCGGGCGATACCGACCTGCTGACCATCATCTTCGTCGCCGTTCTCAGCGTGTTCGTGTCGCTGGTGCGCAGCCGGCGGGACGCGCATCTCGTCACGGTGCGGACCGTCGCGGAGGCCGCCCAGCTCGCCGTCCTGCCACCGCTGCCCAAGCGCGTCGGACCCGTCCGCTGCGCCGGTCTGTACCGGGCGGCTGAGCGCGAGACGCTGGTCGGCGGTGACTTCTTCGATGTGCGCGACGGGCCCTACGGAGTCCGGGCCCTCATGGGCGATGTTCAGGGTCATGGGCTGTCGGCCGTCGGCACGGTCGTGTCGCTTCTCGGGGCGTTCCGGGAGGCTGTGCTCGACCAGCACGACCTGGAAGCGGTTGCGGGCCGCCTCGATCGCAGGCTGATCCTGGACTCCGAGGGAACCGAGCATGCCGAGCTCTTCGCGACGGCCCTCCTCCTCGAATTCTCCCGCGGCGCCGACGCGGTGCGGCTGGTGTCCTGCGGGCATCCGTACCCGCTGCTTCTGCGCGGCTCCGAAGTCGTCGAAATCGATCTCGAGCCGGGGGCTCCGCTGGGTCTGGGATTCTTCGACGCCTGCCCGCCAAAGGGGCGCACCGTCCGGCTGGACCTCGGCGATCGGCTGTTCCTCGCCTCGGATGGAGTGAGCGAGAGCCGGGACACGAGCGGCGCCTTCTATCCCTTGGCCGACCGTCTGTCCAAGTTCGCCGAGGAGTCGCCGACCGCGCTCATCGACGGTGTGTGGGACGACCTCGTCCGCTGCTGCACGATTCGCGATGACGTCACCATGCTGGTCCTCACACCGGTGCAGGACGGCGACCGGGGGTGAGCCTCCCTTCATCGACACGAGCCGGCTCGATTCGGCTCTCCCCAGGCCCCCCTTTGACCATGGAAGCGGACGTCCACAGCGCGCCTCCACGGCGCCTGTCGCAACCGGCCGCAACTGCGCGCGGCCATCCGCGCGCAGCCACAGGTGAAGATCTCAGGGGCTGAGCGCCGGTCGGCCGAACACCCTCGCAGCGGACCTAAGCTCGGCGCATGGCCAAGTACTTCGACGTGCACCCGGAGAACCCGCAGCGACGCACCATCGGCCAGGTGGCCGAGATCGTCCGCGCCGGAGGGCTCATCGTCTACCCGACGGACTCCTGCTTCGCGCTCGGGTGCGCGCTGGGCAACCGGGACGGACTCGATCGCATCCGCTCGATCCGCCAGCTCGACGAGCGGCACCACTTCACCTTGATGTGCGAGGACTTCGCGCAGCTGGGCCACTTCGTGCGCGTCGACAACGCGGTGTTCCGGGCGGTCAAGGCGGCGACTCCCGGCAGCTACACGTTCATCCTCCCGGCGACGAAGGAGGCGCCGCGCAGGCTGTTGCACCCGAAGAAGAAGACGGTCGGGGTCAGGATTCCCGACCATGTCGTGGCCCAGGCGCTCCTCGCCGAACTCGGTGAGCCGCTGCTGTCGAGCACCCTGCTCCTGCCCCATGAGGACAAACCCCTGACCCAGGGCTGGGAGATCAAGGAGCAGCTCGATCACGTGGTGGACGCGGTCATCGACTCCGGCGACTGCGGCACCGAGCCGACGACCGTCATCGACTTCTCCGGCCGGGAGCCCGAAATCGTACGGCTCGGAGCGGGGGATCCCTCCCGGTTCGAGTGAGCGTGTCACGGCCACCCGGCGGCCACGATGAACGGGGCCCCGTCGGGGCCGCCCCGTGCGCGCTCGTCGTCAGGAAATCGGTTCGGCGGAGGGGCTGAGCGGCGACTGGTAGGCACCGCTGGCGAGCATCCGTACCTCCCCCGCCGGGCTGATCTCGGCACGGAGGATTCCGGTGGGATCGCAGTACACGGGATTGCCGCCCGGCCCGAGGGCGTCGGTTCTCGCGACGACCACCTCGTCCGTCACAACGCTGGTACCCGATCCTTGATGGGTGAAGGTCAGCCGGTAGTACTCCGGGGTTGTCATGACGACCTCCCGCACCTGGGCCACAAATCCGGGCAAATGAATACCCCTCCATGATGCGGCCAGATCCCCAGGACGGCAGCACTCGACGTACGATTCCGGGCCGCACCACGGGGGCGAGGCCACCGTCGATCACATGGCGTGACGTCCCTCGCCTCCGGGCGCCGGGCAGTGTAGACATAGGCACATGGTCGGACTATTGGGTCGATCCCGGGCTCAGTCGACCCGTCGCCTCGACAAACCGCTCGCTCATCTGCGGGGGCAACGCGGAGGAGGCACGCACCGCCGGGGCCCGTCCGCCGGGCCCCGGTCGGCGCTGAGCGGGCACAGCGTCGCCGGACAGGTCTTCGTCCTGCAAGTGGTGATCGTGATCCTCCTGGTCCTGGCCGCGGTCGTGGCGCTGGTGCTGCAGGTACGACACGACAGCACGCAGGAGGCCCGCAACCGTTCACTCGCCGTAGCCGAGATGTTCGCCAACGCACCGGGCACCCGCGCGGCACTCAGCGCCCCCGACCCCACGGCCGTGCTCGAGCCCCGTGCCGAAGCCGCCCGCAAGGCGGCGCCGGTGGACTTCATCGTCGTGATGAACACCGACGCGATCCGCTACACCTCCCCCAACCCCGACCTGATCGGAAAGAAATTCGTCGGGACCACCGCACCCGTGCTGGCCGGGCAGCCGGTCGTCGAGAACATCACGGGCACGATCGGGCCGCTGGTGCAGGCCACGGTGCCCGTCAAGGATCCCGACGGCAAGGTCGTGGGCATGGTGTCGGCCGGAATCACCACCGCCCACGTGGGCGGCGTCGCGGAGCAGCAGCTGCCGCTCGTCCTGGCGGCCGCGGGCGTCGGGCTCGCCCTGGCCACGGCGGGGACTGCGCTCGTGAGCAGACGCCTGATGCGCCAGACCCGGGGCCTGGGCCCGTACGAGATGACCCGGATGTACGAGCACCATGACGCGGTGCTGCACGCCGTCCGGGAGGGCGTGATCATCGTCAGCGGCGAGGGTCGGCTGCTGCTCGCCAACGACGAGGCCAACCGCCTGCTCGACCTTCCCGACGACGCCGAGGGGCGGCACGTCCTCGACCTCGGCCTCGACGCGGCCACCGCCGGCCTGCTGTCCTCGGGGCGCATCGCCTCCGACGAGGTGCACCTGGTCGGAGACCGGCTGCTGGCCATCAACCAACGGCCCACCGACCTTGAGGGCGGCCCGTCCGGCAGCGTCGCGACACTCCGTGACTCCACCGAACTGCGCGCACTGTCCGGCCGGGCCGAGGTGGCACGGGAGCGACTCAAACTCCTGTACGACGCCGGGTTCGGCATCGGAACGAGCCTGGACGTGACCCGTACGGCCGAGGAACTCGCGGAAATGGCCGTCCCGCGGTTCGCGGACTTCCTCACTGTGGACCTGGCCGACGCCGTACTGAACGGGCAGGAGCCGGACGACGCGGGCACCGAGCTGCGCCGCACGGCGTACGGCGGGATCCGCGACGACGCTCCGCTCTATCCGAGGGGCGAGCACATCCGTTTCGTGCCCACGTCGCCGCAGGCGCACAGCCTCCGCACCGGCCAGGCCGTCCTCGAGCCCGCCCTCGGCGAGGCGCCGGGCTGGCTGGCACAGAATCCCCGGCGCACGGCACAGGTCGTGGACTACGGAATCCACTCACTGATCACCGTGCCCCTGCGGGTGGGCCCCCTGGTGATGGGTGTCGTCAACTTCTGGCGCTCCGAGAAGCCCGAGTCCTTCGACGTGGAGGATCTGGCCCTCGCCGAGGAGCTGGTGGCCCGCGCGGCGGTGTCCATCGACAACGCGCGCCGCTACACCCGCGAGCACACCATGGCCGTGACGCTGCAGCGCAGTCTGCTCCCCCGCAGCCTGCCCGAGCAGAGCGCCCTGGACATCGCCTACCGCTACCTTCCCGCGCAGGCGGGGGTGGGCGGGGACTGGTTCGACGTACTGCCGCTGCCCGGCGCCCGTGTCGCGGTCGTCGTGGGCGACGTCGTCGGCCACGGGCTGCACGCCGCGGCGACGATGGGGCGGCTGCGTACCGCGGTGCACAACTTCTCCGCCCTGGACCTACCGCCCGACGAGCTCCTCGGGCTCCTGGACGAGCTGGTCGGCCGCATCGACCAGGACGAGGTGGCGGAGGGCAGCGGAGCCACCATCACCGGCGCCACCTGCCTGTACGCCATCTACGACCCGACCTCCCGGCGCTGCGCGATCGCGCGGGCCGGCCACCCGCCGCCGGCGGTGGTGCGTCCCGACGGCAGCGTCGCGTTCCCCGAGGTGCCGGCCGGTCCGCCGCTCGGCCTGGGCGGCCTCCCGTTCGAGACGGCCGAACTGGAGCTGGAGGAAGGCAGCCGGCTCGTCCTGTACACGGACGGGCTCGTCGAGGACCGGGAGCGGGACATCGACACCGGTCTCGAGGTGTTGGGCACCGCCCTGGCCGGAGCCGACCGGTCACCGGAGGACACCTGCCGGGCCGTTCTCGACGCCCTCCTGCCGGCCCGGCCGAGCGACGACATCGCCCTCATCGTCGCCCGTACCCACGCGCTCGGTGCCGACCGGATCGCCGAGTGGCAGGTGCCGTCCGAACCGGCCGCCGTCGGCGTGGTGCGCGCCTCGGTCACCCGGCAGCTCACCGAGTGGGAACTGGACGAGATGGTGTTCACCACGGAGCTGATCCTCAGCGAGCTGGTCACCAACGCGATCCGCCACGGCAGCGGCCCCATCCGGGTCCGCATGGTCCGCGACCGCACCCTGATCTGCGAGGTCTTCGACGGCAGCAGCACCTCGCCTCACCTGCGGTATGCGGCCACCACGGACGAGGGCGGACGCGGACTGTTCCTGGTCGCCCAGCTCGCCGAACGCTGGGGCACCCGCTACACCCCCGCCGGCAAGGTGATCTGGGCGGAGCAGCCGCTGCCTTGAGCCCGGAGCTCAGCCGCCGGCGGGTGGCCGCTCCCGCCCACCCGGGGTCGTCCGCCGGCACGGCGTGTGCCCGCGCGAGGGGGGCGCCGTCATTCCGCCAACCTCAGTGGTCACTTGGGTATCGGCTGACGGCGTTTCGGCCACGACCGGCAGCGGGTGCGCCCCATGAATCCGGGGCCGGCGGCGTGCGGCCCGCGAGACTACGCGGGTGGGGATGCGACTCAAACACGTGTGTTCGAAGTCGGATCGCGTGTCGTTGTTCCGGTCATCATCAGGCCTTCCCCTCAACTCCTTGCTGGAGGTGCCCAGTTGCGTACCACCTCGTTCATCTGACCGACTCCAGACCACTGGGCTGGTCGGTCCGCGAGGTCTGGGAGCTGCCTGGTGCCTTCCGGAGGGACCTCGGGCGGGGCGGCCACCCCGCGAACAGGCAGCGGCCGGCTCACCACGGGTGACCGTGCCCGGCCCATGGCCCGTGAAGGTGTCCCCGGGCGAACCGGCATTGTCAGTGGCCTGCGGAACAATGCCAAGCAGCAACAACGTCACCGCTCCGGGCGGTACCGTGATCAAATCCGTCCGTCGAAAGGCCGCACGCACATGACGCCCACCCCCCACCACCGCGCCGCGAGCCGTGAGCGAAGGCCGGTGACGGTACTCCGCCCCCTCCCGCGCCCGCACACTCCGCTCAGCCCTGGCGGTGCCGAGGTTCTGCGTCTGATCACGGAGCAGCGTTTCCCCGTCTGCCTCACGGTGCATGCCAACGGGCGCCGCCGGTACGGCTATTGGCTCCCCCTGACTTCCCAGGCCGGGCGCGGCGCCTGTTACATGGCGCTGCCCACGGACGAGTGCGACACGCTGCACGCCGCGGGCCGGATCGTCCTGGGAGATCCGCTGGTGGACCCGGCGAAGACCACGTACCCGGTACGGGCCGCCGCGCGGGATGCGGCAGCCTCGGCCGGTGCACCCCTGCACGCCTTGACGGCGTGAGCGGCCCACGGGAGGCAGTCCATCGTCACAGCCGAACGACGTCGTGCGTCTTTTGCCTGGCCTGTCGGGCGTCCTCCTTGGAGTGCCCGGCAAGGGGCTCAGCCTCCAAGAGCGGTCATCGACGTGCGTACCCCGCCCCACCACCACTGACCGTCCAGTAATATCGCGCAACAGGCCCCCAGAGGAGGAACCGTGCCACGGCCGGACCGCTCGCCCTTGTTGCTCGCCGGCCTCTTGGCCGCCGCGGGCCTCACCCACTTCGTCGCGCCACGGCAGTTCGACGCGATGGTCCCGCGTGCTCTGCCGGGTGCGCCGCGCTCCTGGACCTATGCGAGCGGTGCCGCCGAACTGGCGCTGGCGGCCGGGGTGGCGCTGCCCCGTACCCGCCGTGTCGCCGCTCGGGCGGCCGCTGCCTTCTTCGTCGGCGTGTTCCCCGCCAACGTCCAGATGGCCGCGGACTGCCGCCGTCGCCCCGCACCGCTCAAGGCCGCGGCTCTCGCCCGGCTCCCGCTGCAGGTGCCGCTCGTGCTGTGGGCGCGCGGTGTCGCCCGGAGCGGGGAGGGCCGGTCATGACGTCTCGGGTCAACGTGGGCGACACGGTCGAGGACTTCACGCTGCCGGACGAGACCGGGACGAGCCGTCGGCTGTCCGAACTCCTCGGCGACGGGCCGGTGGTGCTGTTCTTCTATCCCGCCGCCCTTACCCCGGGCTGCACCGCCGAGGCCTGCCATTTCCGTGATCTGGCCGCCGAGTTCGCCGCCGCCGGTGCCCGGCCGGTCGGGATCAGCGGTGATCCGGTCGAGCGGCAGCAGGAGTTCGCCGGGCGCCACACGCTCGGATTCCCGCTGCTGTCCGACACCGACGGGAGCATCCGTGAGCGGTTCGGGGTGAAGCGCGGCTTCTCCCTCGCCCCCACGAAACGGGTCACCTTCGTCATCGCGCAGGACCGTACGGTCCTGGAGGTGGTCCGCAGCGAGCTGCGCATGAGCGCGCACGCCGACCGTGCCCTCACCGCCCTGCGCAACCAAAAGAGCTGATTCCCTGACGACACGGGGCGGCCCACGTAAACAGGCCCCGCCCTTTCGCAGACGCTGGGCGTGCCCGGTGCACCGCGCCTCACCCCACAGCCAACCGGAGGAGCCGCCGCACGGCCGACCCGAGATCCGCCGCGCCCGCCGCGATGCGCCCTGCCCTGAGCCGGGCCCAACGGTCATGCTGGACCCCGACGACCCGACAGCACGATCAACGGAGCGCACATGACGGACCAGGTCACACGTCTGGAAGTGAAGCCGGTCGCCGGCCACATCGGCGCGGAGATCACCGGAGTCGACCTGGCAGAGGAGTTGGCGGACGAGGTTGTTGCCCAGATCCGGGCAGCGGTCCTGCGTTGGAAGGTGGTGTTCTTCCGGGCACAGCGGCTGGATCACTCCTCGCATGTCGCGTTCGCGCGGCGCTTCGGCGAGCCGATCCGGCTGAGGTCACGCGGCAGCGCGTCGCCCCGGGACGTCCCCGAGATCGAGACCACGGCCGACCGGCTGGAACTCGGCGGCCGTTACGGCATGGACCACGAGGAGTGGCTGCGACGGCGCCGCCATTCGCTGCTGCGGGGGTGGCACTGCGACCACGGCGCCCGGGTCGATCCACCGGCGGCGACCATCCTGCGCGCCGAGACCGTGCCGCCGTACGGCGGTGACACGACGTGGTCCAACCTGGCCGTAGCCTACGCGGGCCTTTCGGAGCCCGTACGGCACTTCCTGGACGGCCTGCGTGCGGAGCACCGGCTGGGGGTCGGTTACCAGGCACGGCCCGGCGACGACGCGTATGTACGCCATCTGCTGGACCATCAGATCGCCTCCGACCACCCTCTGGTACGGGTGCACCCGGAGACGGGTGAGCGGGTGCTGTTCGTCAACGGCTACTACGTCGAGCAGATCCTCGGGGTGTCCCGCACGGAGAGCCAGGCCCTGCTGGAGATGCTCCTCCAGCAGGCGACCCGGCCCGAGTACACGGTCCGGTTCCGGTGGGAGCCGGGCAGCGTGGCCTTCTGGGACAACCGGGCCACGATCCATCTGGCGCCCAGTGACACGGCGCATGTCGACCACCCTCGGATCATGCACCGCGTGATGCTCGCCGGCGATGTCCCGGTGGGGGTGGACGGCAAGCCGTCAGCACCGATCGTGGGCAGTGAACCGCGGCTCTGGTGAGCCACGGCTCAGCGGGGAGAGACAGAAGGGCAGGCGCCGGGCCAGGAGTTGGGGCACGGGGTCGTCGGGGGAACGGGCACGCCCGCGTCGAGGGCTGGCTGGAACGCTCAACTCCTGGTGAACCGGTAGGTCTTGCTGTCGGTCAGCACGCAGAAGCCGGGTGACACGACGATCACACGCAGGGTCCCGGTGCGCCGGTCGTAGTCGATGCCCTCCGCCTCGAACGTGCCCGAGCAGCCACTGCGCAGCGGGAGTTGACGCAGAGCCGTGACGTGGCCGGACACGTCCGTCGTGCCGTTCGGTTCGCCGGACAGGTCGATCTGGAGCAGCGGCTTGGTGATGCCGAAGAGCGTGCCCGCCGGGTCGTCGGACGAGCACAGGAGCCTGGTCGCGGTGACGAAGTCGCAGCCCTGGACGTCGCGTACGGCGTGGTCCAGGTTGATGGTGGACGCCTGCGGGAGGTTCGCCGAGGGAGACGTGCTCGGATTCACTCCGGGCGTCGGGAACACGAGCAGCCGGGTCATCGTGCCCCACTCGCCGGACACCATCCACGTACCGCTCGGTGTGAAGGTGACGAAGGAGTTGTTGAGCGCTTCGCCGCTGCTCAGCGCGTGGACGTACTCCGACCAGCCGCCGCCGGGCGCCTGCACCCGGAACATCTTCGAGCTGCCCGAGTCCTGCTGGTAGGGCTCGATGTAGTAGCCGTCGTACGAGGCGTCGGGGTCGCCGACGTGGTTCCAGCCGCGGCTTCTCACGCCCACGGGGATGGTGCCGATTCCCGTATAGCGGTTGGCGCTTGCGGCCGGGACCTCGACCGAGGTCAGCCCCTGGCTTTCGGTGAGCGGGTCGGCGCGGTCCGAGCCCACCTCGTTCCAGGTGTCGGCGGCCGCGGCGGGCGTAGTGGTGGCGACGGACAGAACGGCGGCCGTGGCGAGCGTGACGAGACCGGCCAGGGTCGCGTGACAACGTTGCCGTGCGGGCGTGCGCATGAGGTCGACTCCTCGGCGGGGGGTGTGTTCGGCGCACAGTCTGGCCCGTCACAGAGGTCATGTACAGACCAATGACGAGAACGTCAGCCGTCAACTCTCCATCGAGAAAAGGATGTTGTCGACTCCCTGTCCGACAGGCGGCAAGTCATCACCATTGCCATTGCCATCGCCATCCGAGCGAGCCCCGCCCAAGGGGCATGGTTGCCTGGAGCCGGATCGTCCGACATGCCTGTCGGTGGAAGTTCGCGCTCAACCCGGGCGGCGTCGGCCAGGATCTCGTCCGGCTGGGCGACCGCCGCAGCCACCCCCGCTTCCCCCTCCCCCGCAGCCACCCCGCATCCCCCTCCCCCGCATCCCCCATGTTCCCGTTCGACCGGTAATGGCCGACAAGTGAGCCCCGGGTCCCAGAACCCGGAGCCCTGGGCCGTTCGCCGGGCAGGAAGCCCTGCCCGGCGCCACGGCGCTGTCAGTCGCTCTCGCAAGTGTTGCCGGCCGCCGGGTTCAGCAGACCGATCAGGTTGATCGAGTTGCCGCAGAGGTTGAGGCCGAGGTCGAGGGGGACCTGGATGACGTTGCCGGACACGAATCCGGGACTGTTCGCGGCGACACCGACCGGGTCGGGGTCGTCAGCGACAGCGGTCCCGGCAGTAGCCAGCAGGGCCACGCCGGCCAGCCCGGCGGCGGCCATCAGACGAATACGCATGAAAAGCTCCGATCAGTCGCAGGGGTGCGATTTCCTCCACCATCACCTCCACGGGCGGCGACCGACATCGTTGTACGCCCGAACGGGGCCCCGGCATCGAGTGCCATCCCTCTGACCTGCGGCTACGGCTGCGTCCTGGGTGCGTCGAGCGGGGCGTGCGGAATGCCCGTAGCGTGATAACAGGTCAGGTGGAACAGGGAGAGATCATGACAACCAGCCAGTCTGATTCGACCGTGCCGTCCGACGACAAGGCGACCCCCGACGCACTGCTGCACACGGGCTCCGGCGGCCCGGTGACCGCCGAGGACCTGGTGCTCGCCGCGGGTCGCGACATCACCCCGAAGAACATGGCCTGGGCCGAGCGCAAGCTGAGGGAGGAAGGGCCTGCGGCCATGGACAAGCTGCTTCCCTAGCGCGACCGACACGGTTTTCCGACTCGGCTTGACCGACTCGGTTTGAACCGGTTCGGTTTGACCGGTTCGGCTTGGCCGGCTCCGATGCGGCGGAGCCGGCCAAGGACGTGCGGTCGGGAACAGTCGCTCAGGTGCGACGGATCAGGAGCGGGTGCACTCCTTCCAGGCCAGGTGGTAGACGGTGCTGATGTCACCGTCCGTCGAGTCCATGGTCATGAAGCTGGTGCTGCCGGGAGCGGAGGTACCCGCGTTGACCCGGAGCTCCGTGTTGATGTTGAAGTTCCGCTGAACACCGCAGGGCGCCCACACCAGTTGGGCCCACTCGGTGGCGTCCGTGGCCTGCCAGTTGTCGTTGTACGGGCCGCTGAAGTTGTGGCTGATGGCGGCCGTGTTCGGAGAGCCCTGGAAGTAGTACGAGGCCTTCTCGGTGCTGCTCGCGCCCGGCTGGAGTGAGGCGAAACCGCGGTAGTCCGCGCTGGCGATGGCGTATGTGAAGCCCTGCGGGACGTGGACGATCAGGTTGAGCTGGCAGTTCTTGCGGAACGCGGTGGGGTCGGCGTTCGCTCCGACCTGGGCGAGGTAGTCGCTGTAGGTGACCGTGAAGGCCGTGTTGTCCGGGGAGACCGCGACGGCGGCGGTCCCTTGGCGACAGCCGGAGCCGTTCACCGTGGCCACCTTGATGACGATCTTGTCCGGGGGCGGGTCGACGAACCCGGAGGACGGGTTCTGTGTCGGGAGCGCTGAGGCGAACAGGGCGGCGATCGCGCCACCCAGAAGCAGCCCACCAGCCATGGTGCTCCAATCCGTTGCGTTGGTGTTCCGGCGGCGGCACACGTCGCGTGCGCCGCCGTGAAATGGGGGGTGCGGTTCCCCGCCCGTGCGGGGAACCGTCGCAGACCAGTGCGTGGATCAAGCGCGGCTCGATGGAACATGCGCATGACAAATGATCATGCGCAGCTCACCCCCGATTGTGAAGGAGCCGTGAAGACCGGGAGTGACGGCATCGTACGCAGCGGTGTCCGGGGCGGCCAGGGCGATCTCCGGCCATTCGGCACGGCATTCGCCGCAGGGGTACGCGCCCGTGGCCCCACGCAGGGTGAGCGCCACCACGGGCGCGAGTGTCGTGGTGGGGCGGCGCAGCGCGTCCGCCCGGCACGCGGCGCGTGGCGTGCGGACCATGGCGGGTGTCCCGTCGCGCGTGGCCAAAAGTCGTGCCTCGGCGAGGAGTTGAGATGCGGAGCCGGGCGGGGGCGCACCGGTTCGTCTAGGTTGATGTTCAGCCATCGAACATCGCTGCGCAGGAGGCGCTCTCGTGTCAGACCCTGACCCCCAGCTCGTTGCCGCCGCCGAGATACGCGCCCGGATCGATACGAGCAAGCCCCACTCCGCGCGCTTTTGGAACTACTTCGTCGGCGGCAAGGACAACTACGAGGTCGACCGCGAGCTCGGCGACCACATCAAGCAGATCTTCCCGGGCCTGGTCGATGTGGCGCGCACCAGCCGCCACTTCCTGGGCCGCGCGGTCCGCTACCTGGCGGTGGACCAGGGCGTCCGCCAGTTCCTGGACATCGGTACGGGCCTGCCGACCGCCGACAACACCCATGAGGTGGCCCAGCGGCTGGCACCGGACGCGCGGATCGTGTACGTCGACAACGACCCCCTGGTACTCGCACACGCCCGCGCTCTGCTGACCACGACGCCCGAGGGCGAGACCGCCTATCTCGACGCCGACCTGTACGACCCCGACGCCATCCTCAAGGCTGCCGCGGGCACGCTCGACTTCTCCCGGCCGATCGCGGTGATGATCCTCAACACGCTCGGCCACGTCGCCGAGTACGACCGGGCTCGGGCGCTGGTGTCCCGGCTCATGGAGGGTCTCCCGTCGGGCAGCTACCTCGTCATCAGTGACAGCACCTCCACCAGCGAGGGCATGATCGCGGCGTCGGACGCTTACAACTCCAGCGGGGCCGTGCCGTACTACGTCCGCAGCGTCGAGGAGATCGGCGGCTTCTTCGACGGGCTCGAGCTGGCGGAGCCGGGCATCGTCCAGGTCACGCGGTGGCGCCCGGAACCCGGTGACTCATCGGGCACCGATGCCGCCGTCGACGCCTACGGCGGAGTGGGCCGCAAGGCGTAGCGATCCGGTCATACGGAGGCGGCGCGAGCACGTGTGGTGACCGTGATGCCCGCGGTGGCTGCGGCGACCACGGTACCCATGGTGCCCGCGGTGACCATGATGCCCGTGGTGCCTGTGGTGCCCGCGCCACCGTGCGAATCGCCCGCCGCCTCATCCCGTCCCCTGTGCCCCTGCGAGACTGAGCCCCATGGATCCACGACACCTGAGACTCGGTCGCCGTCGCCTCTGGTTGAGCAGCGCCGGCTGCTTCCTGGTGCTCGCGCCGATCGGCTGGTTCCTGGGTGGCTGGATTCCCGTCGTGACGCTGGCCGTTGCCCTCGTCGCGGCCACGTCGGTCTCGCACTGGAAGGCGCCCTTGTGGCTCGCGCCCGCCATCGCGAGGGGGCAGCGGGAGGGCCGCCGGGACGTCGCCACCTTCTGCGTGGTCATAGCCGTCAGCGGCTACGCCCAGCCCCCGGCGCCGCCTTCCCCTTCTTCCAAGGAGATGGCGGCCGTGCGCCTCGAGGCGTACCGGGCCGCCGCGGACGACGAACTGTCGGAGGAGCTCCGCCATCTGGCGGCCGACGCGCTGGCCGCTGCCGACCAGGCGCACGCCGAGGACACCCCGGTCGGATGGCGAGCGGCCCGCGCGAGCGCGGAGCGCCTGGCACATGCCTCGCAGGACGGCAATCCGTACGTACGGCAGCTCCTCATCCAGTGGATCGAGGGCAATCCGGCCAGCGAACGCTAGGGCCTGTCCACCGCGTCAGGACTCCGCTTCCCGCCTCAGGAAGTTGCTCACCTGGTAGGCGAGGCTGTCCGTGGCCGTGCCGGGGTGTGTGCCCGGGTCGACGGGCGTCTCGTACGGGTCGATGCTGCCCGCCCAGAGATAGCGCTCGGTCCACTCGTCGTCGACCTTCAGCTGGATCTGAATGTCCGCGCGGTGCAGGAAGGCCTCGGGGCCCGCGGCATAGAGGACCGCGGTGGCCCGGCGCAGGGGGTAGACGTCGAAGCCCTCGATGAACTGTGAGTTCCGCCAGTCGAGGAACGCGCTCTCACCGTCGGCGCCGATGCGAATATCGATCTGACCGTCTTCGAGATGGATACCGAAATGCTCGGTCGCGCGGTTTTCGACGGTCACCCGAAATCTGAAGTAGATCAGTTCGTCGGCGGCGTCGTCGCGCCCTCGCGGCGGCTCCGCCTTTTCCACTCCGTGGACGCGGACACGCAGGCCGGCATGCTCGTCGTACTCCTGCCAGTCCCCGACCACATTCGGCTCGCGCACAGTCCACCTCTCCACCTCAGAGAGCTGTTTCCTATCTGTGCCCTCAATGAAGTGTCAAATGCGCGGAACATGCCGTGGCCAGGGATTTCCCTTTTCTTGATCGGCGATCAAGCGCTGCCCAGGCAGAATCTTTCCCCGGCGGCCGCGACGCCATTTCCGCGCGTGCCGCACATCACGTTCCGTGGCGTCTCATCCGCCGTCGCGCAGTGTCCGCATCTGCTCGTCGAGCGGGCCCAGGCCGACGTCGCGGCGGCGTTCGTCGAGGGTCTCGGGCCGGCGAATCGGATACGGGCGCAGGGTCAGGGGATTGACGCGGGTGCCGTAGAACTGCGGCCGGCCCTGTTCGACGGCGCAGTGGTCGGCGATATAGACGTGGTGCAGGGCGGGGCAGCGCCCGTCCGCCGCGGCCTGGGCAATCAGGTCGCGGCACGAGAGCTGGAAGTCGAGGTCGGGGGCGTGCAGCAGGATCATCAGGGCCGCCGTCGAGGCGGACGCGCCGACCAGGTCGGCGGTCGGCCAGCCGTGCCGGTGGACGATCACCGCGAGGGCTTCGGCGTTGGCTTCGCGGCAGTCGGCCAGGGCGCGTCGGCACCGCGGGGTGGCGTCCGCCCGCGCCTGCCGCATGAGGCGCTGTTCCTCGTCCGCCCGGCGCACGAGCTCCCTGGCGAGCGCCGCCGCCAGCTCCGGGACCATCCGACGCGCGGCCGCCTGCTCCGGCCGTACGTCGCCGTCGGCCGCGATGTGTCCCGGGTGCCCCTTCACGGCCTCCCCCGAAGCGTCAGCGTGAACCACACCTTCTTGCCCGAGCTGCCCGGGTCGGCCGGAGCGGTGCCCCAGTCGTCGGCCAGCGCGGCGACGATGGCCAGTCCCCGTCCCGATTCCTCGGCCCCGTCCGCCGTACACAGCCGCGGCAGGGCGGGCGAGCAGTCGGCGACCGTCACGCGCAGCTCGCTCTCGGCGTACTCGATGGTCACGGTGATCGTGCCGTCATCGTCGGGGCTTCCGTGCTGGACCGCGTTGGCGAACAGCTCGTCCGTGGCGAGGACGGCGCTGTCGCGGTGCTCGGGCGGCAGCCGCAGGTGAGTGAGGTGCTCGGCGAGCATGGCCCGTACGCCCGCCGCGCGCGAGGGGTGCGCGGGGAACGTGGACCGCAGGAGGTGGACTTTGCTCACGGGCATCACGGAAGTCGTGGGCGTCACGGAAGTCGTGGGCGTCACGGGGGCGGGAATCACGGAAGTCGCAGGCATCAAGGGCGTCGCAGGCATCAAGGGGGCCGACGGGGGCACCGGGATCGTGGCGGCCTCGGCGGGCCGGGTCCCACGGGCGGGCGCGTGGTCGTCCGGCGCGTGGACTTCGAGCGACGACGGCGCGCGGATGTCATGCGTGGGCGCGCGCACGTCGTGTGCCGGCGTGTGGACGTCGGGTGCCAGTGAGGGCGACGGCCCGTGGCGATGTGCCCTGGCTGCCGTCATCGATCCTCCTTCGGATGCAGCGCGGGTGGGGGAGGTCTCGGTGGCTGCCCGTGCAGCCAACACGCCGGACCAGTGCGGGGACCAGGGGGTATCGGGGTTGTCCGGTTGCAGGCGCGTAGTGGCATGGGATGTATGTTCGATCGCGTGAGCGACATGAACGGGGGCCGGGCCACGCCGCACCGCGGCGGTGACACCGGCTGGCCGGGGGTGCACGGCAAGCGCGTCCTGGTCACCGGTGGTACGCGGGGACTGGGCGAGCAGATCGTGCGCCTGCTGGCCGCCGAGGGCGCGCGGGTGGCGACCTGCGCGCGCACCGCGCGGGGTCTGGACGCACTGGCGGCATCGCTGGGCTCGTCCGTGTTCACCCGGCCGCTCGACGTCACCGCTCCCGAGGAGCTGGAAGAGTTTGTCGCCGCTACAGGGAAACGTTTCGGCGGACTCGATGGAGTGGTGGCCTGCGCGGGCGGTTCCCGCGGAGGCGGCTTTGAGCAGGCGGATGCCGAGGACTGGGCGGCGACCTGGGAAGTGAACGTCGGCCATGCGGCGCGGCTGGTGCGGGCCGCGGTCCCGTACCTGCGAAAGGCGGGCGGCGGCTCGGCCGTGGTGATCTCGTCGATCTCGGGATGGAAGCCCGGTCCGCACGCCCAGTACGGGGTCGCGAAGTCGGCGCAGATCCATCTGGCGGCGTCGCTCGCCCGCGAGCTCGGTCCCGACGGGATCCGGGTGAACGCCGTCTCCCCCGGGTCGATGCTCATCCCCGGCCGGCGCTGGGACCGGATGCGCAGGGAGGACCCGGACGCCTTCGCCCGGTTCGTGGCGGCGGAGTTTCCGGGCGGAGCGCCGGTCGCGCCGCAGGAGGTCGCCCGGGTGGTGGCGTTCCTGCTGTCGGACTGGTCGAGCGGGATCTCGGGCGCCCATCTGCCGGTCGACCGCGCGCAGAACGCGCCGTCCCCGGACGGCTACTGAGCGGCCTCGTCCGTTCGCCCCGGTCATGCGACCGCCCCCAGCACCGCACGGGACCTGTGCTCGAACTCCTGCACCACGGGCTCGTGCCGGCGGGGCTCAAGGCGCCTGCGGAAGTCGCGCAGGGCCTGGATCGACCGTTCGCTGTGCACGGTGCTGAGAGTGTCGAGCGCCTGGGTCGCGGTGCCGACGGCCTCGTCAAGGCGGTCCTGCTGGAGATGGGCGGTCGCCAGGACGGAGCGGCTGATGGCCTGGCGCCTGCGCCGGTCGGCGTTGGCGCCGACCGACTCGCTCGCCGTGCGCTCCGCCTGTGCGGCGAGCCCCAGGTCGCGGAAGCACAGGGCGGACTCCGCCTGGAGATAGTGGTGGTCGAGATAGCGCACCCAGACCGACTCCTGCGCGGCTCCCTTGCTCCTGTCCAGCTGCCGCTCGGCGAGCCGCAGGGCCTCGGAGGCCTCGTCCGAGCGGGCCTGCGCGGCATGTCCGCGCGCCGACATGGCGTACAGGCGCATCAGGCCGAGCGGGCTGCCCGCGTCCTTCGCGGTGACGATCCCGGCACGGGCCAGTGCCACCCCTTCGTCGGGGCGGCCGAGGCCGGTGGCGAGGTGGGAGAGTCCGGCCAGGATCTGGCCGCCGAGCACCCGGTCACGGCCCTCGGCGCACAGTCTCAGCCCCTGGGTCATATAGCGCTGGGCCAGTCCGTACTCCCCCGCGTCGTACGAGCTCCAGCCGGCCATCGCGGCGAGGCGTGCGGCGGCGGCGTACAGCTGGCGGCGCAGCCGAGGCGGTGTACCGCGCCGCTGCAGCAGGGGGACGACCTCGGTGGACAGGTAGTGCACGATGCTGGTGCGCACTCCGCCACCGCCGTAATGGTTGTCCATCTGGTCGAACATGGCGATCATCGCGTGCACCTGCTCGACCGGACCGCCGTTCGCCGCAAGGGCCGTGTCAACGGCGTCGTGGTGCTCCAACAGCCAGAGCAGCCACTCGCGTTGAGGGTTCGTCAGGGCAGCCGCGACGAAGGGGACCGAGCCGAGGAGGCTGCGCCGGGAGATGTCGGTGGACCCCAGCTCCGCCAGGGTGTGAAGGGTTTCTGCCACGTCTTCGCCATAGACGAGCGCCCTGCTCACGACCGGGCGCTGCTGTTCGGAGTGGAAGCCCAGGTCCGCGGGTGACACGGCGCGGCCGAGCCGCTCGGAGAGTACGGCGGCGATCAACTCCGGTGTGGTCCCCCGCGGTTGCTGACCCTGGAGCCAGCGGGTGACCGACGCCTTGTCGTAGTGGGAGTCCGTGCCCTGACGGCGTCCCAGCTCGTTGACCCGCAGGGCGAGTGAGGCGTAGGAGCAGCCGGCTTCCTTGACGGCGGCGGCCAGCACCTTGTTGGCCCCGGCGGGCGCCTTGCCGGCGTTCCTTGCTTGTCCGTCGGTCACGGTGGCCATCCCGGTCTCGCCTCACGGTCGCGTGCGGCTGCGCCCCGGCGTACCTGTCGCGACATCACATCTCGTAGGAGCGAGCGCAGTTGGTCGTGATCGCCACAGAGTGTGTGATACGTCACCCGATCACTATGGCGGCCGACACGCTCAGCGTGCAACCGGCGTTCTGATAATTTCAGAAAGATTGGCTTCGCCCTGTCTCTGTCAGCGAAGGCGTGGCACACTGCACGCTGTGACGGCCGTACCGGGAGGTAGGACGTGAGCGAGAACCGCTCTGGCGGCAGTGCGCCCACCGTCCTTCGGATGGTTCTCGGTAAGCGGCTGCGACAGCTGCGGGAACAGGCGGGCGTGTCGTTCGAGGACGCGGCGCGGGCCATCGAGGTCACTCCGCTGACGGTCCGCCGGATCGAGAAGGCCGAGGTCGGCCTCCGCATCCCGTACGTACGGGAGTTGCTGCGCACGTATGGGGTTCCGGCGGCGGAGATCGACGACTTCCTCACCATGGCACGGGAGGCCAACCAGCCCGGCTGGTGGTACAAGTACCGCGATGTACTGCCGGAGTGGTTCAGCGCCTACGTGAGCCTGGAGAGCGAAGCCAGCGTCATCCGCCTCTACGAACCCCACTACGTTCCGGGCCTGTTGCAGACGCACGACTACGCCACCGCGCTCATGCGCATCGGCTTCACCAACGAGTCGAAGGAGGACATCGCGCGCCGCGTCGCCCTGCGGCTCAAGCGCCAGGACCTGCTCGCCAAGCCGGACGCGCCCGCGATCTGGGCGGTTCTGGACGAGACGGTGCTGCGCCGGCCGGTGGGCGGGGCCGAGGTGATGCGGGCTCAGATCGACCGGCTGAACGAGGTCCTGGACATGCCGAAGGTCCGGATCCAGATCATGCGCTTCGATGCGGGCGCCCATCCGGGCGCCTTCGGCCCGTTCCACCACTTCCGCTTCGGCTTCTCCGAACTCCCTGACGTCGTCTACACGGAGAGCCTCGTGGGCGCGGTCTACGTCGACAGGCCCGACGACGTCGTCAGCTATCTCGAAGTACTGGACCGGATGTCCGTGCAGGCGGAGCCGGTCGCTCGAACCAGGGCCATCCTGGGTGAACTGCGTAAGGAGTTGTGATCCATGGGATCCGTCCACAGCGGCATGCCCGCCATCGATCTGGGAACCGAGGGCTGGGAGAAGCCCTGGAGCGGTACGAACGGCGGGAGTTGCGTCGAGGCCAAGCGGCTGCCCGACGGCAGCGTCGCCTTCCGTCAGTCCCGGGACCCCGAGGGGCCCGCACTGATCTACACGCGCGACGAGATGATCGCGTTCCTGCGGGGCGCGAAGTCCGGGCAGGCCGACTTCCTGGTCTCCTGAGCGGCCTCACCGCGTTGCCCGTGCCGCTCTGAGGCACTACCCCGTACTGCCCTGGTGGCCCCGCCACTACGCGCGCACAACCGGACAACCCGCACGCAGCCTCCCGCCGTGCGGGTTGTCCCCCTCACACTGACGGAGTCGGGACGTTCTGGAGGGAGTGGGTGCGGGGATGATCCTCCACCAGGCCCTCACCCAGTGCCGGACACTGGTCGTCGAGGGCCCCGACGGCATCGGCAGGAGCGGCCTGATCGCCGAACTGACCCGCCACGGATTCATGATCCGCCGCTCACGCGGGCATCTTCACCATGTGAACCCCACCCAGCCCTACCGCGAACTCCTCGCCACACCAGGGCGGTTGGCCATCGACGGCAGCCTCGTCCACGAACTGGTCTACGGGCCGCTGCGCCGCGGCCGCTCCCGGGTGACGTGGATCCAGGCACTCGACTTCGCGGAGGCGGTGGCCGAACGCGGCGGCGCCCTCATCCATGTGACAGGCGAGGCGGACGACACCGAGGCGGTCGACGCGTACGAGCGGGCGGTGCGCACCCTGGCCCAGCATGTCCCCGTGGTCACCTTCGACAGGGCGGAACCGGGCCGCCCCATCCGGGCTCCCACTCCTCATCAGCCCCAACATGGCGCTCTGACAAGGACATTGACGATAGGTTAGTGACCGACCGCGTGACGTATGGCAGGAGACATCCCATGGCAGACGGCCAGTCCACACCCGACCAAGAGGCGCTGTCCAAGATCGACACCACGGTGCCGCACTCGGCTCGCATCTGGAACTACTGGATGGGCGGGAAGGACAACTACGAGGTCGACCGGACAGCGGGCGACGCCTATCGCGCCATGGCCCCGAACATCGAGACGATGGCCCGCGCCTCCCGCGGTTATCTGATCCGCACCGTCACCTTCGTCGCCGGCGAACTCGGCATCCGCCAGTTCCTCGACATCGGCACCGGCCTGCCCACGTACGACAACACGCACCAGGTCGCCCAGCGTGTGGCGCCCGAGTCCCGCATCGTCTACGTCGACAACGACCCCCTGGTGCTGCGCCACGCGCAGGCACTGCTGACCAGCACCCCCGAGGGCGTCACCGACTACATCGACGCGGACCTGCACGAACCCGAGAAGATCATCGAAGCGGCGAGCCGGATCCTGGACTTCAACAAGCCGGTGGCGCTGATGCTCATGGGCATCCTCGGCCACATCCAGGACTACGAGGAGGCCAAGTCGATCGTCCGCCGCCTCCAGGCCGCCCTGCCCTCCGGCAGCTACTTCGTGCACTACGACAGCACCGACACGGACGCCGCGCTCAAGGAGGCCCAGCAGGGCTACGACGACACCGGTGCGATCCCGTACGTGCTGCGCAGTCCCGCCCAGATCAGCGCGTACTACGAGGGCCTGGAGCTCCTCGAACCCGGCATCGTGTCCTGCCCCCTGTGGCGTCCGGAGACCGGAACTTCCCCCGAACCCACGGATGTTCACGGGGGCGTGGCCCTCAAGCCGTGACAGCGAGGGGGGCTCGCTGCCTCGGGGCGCGTGAGGGTACGCGCCCCGGTGACCGCACGAAGTCGTACGAAGGCGCCGAGCGCGTCGATCGGTCCTGATCGACGCGCTCAGCGCCTGTTTCATGCGGCCGCCCGGCCGTGTTTCATCCGGCGGCCATGGTTTCCTCCGGCCATCCGGCCGGCGGCCGCCAAGGGCGGTCCCGGCATCACCGGACGGCGACGGCCTCCTCCGTGTCGTCACGGAAACCGGCGAGCGCCGGCTCCGGCAGCGGCATCTGGCGAGGCGCCTGACGCGCCTCCCGCAGACTGGGCGCGGGCGCGGCGGGGACCAGCGGGGCGCGTTCGGCGGCCCGGGCTCGCCACGAGAACCAGATGATCTTGCCACCCGCGTCGGTGGCGCAGCATCCCCAGCCGTCACTCAGCGCGGCGATCTGGGCCAGGCAGCCCTGCGGCGCCTTGTGCGGGCGGATGTCCTGGTTGTTGTCCGAGACGGCGGCGATGAGGTGCTGGCCGTTCCACCACATCTCGATGGTCGTGTTCTTGTCAGCCGCGTGCTCCTCGATCGTACGGAGCAGCGCTTCGGCACAGTGGCAGACGGACTCGACGAGAATCTCCAGGTTCCAGTACCGGAGGTGCGCGGCCAGAATGCGCCTGACCTGTCCGACCCGCTCCGGGCTGACCTCCACGTCGAGGTGGTAGTAGCAGGGCACTGCAGCTTTCATCGTCGTTGGCTCCTCACCGGCGAAGCTCCCGCCTCTCCTCGCCCCAGCGGGCCGAGCCCCGAACACGAAGCGTGAGCACTGATCGCTCCTGAGTCAGTCCCAGGGTGAGAGCGCTACTCCATTCGTGCAACCCGAGAGCGCCACCAGTGTTGTTGAAGACCCAACAAGACGCTTGGTGATGATACGGGCACCATGAGTGAAAGCTCTGATCTCCGTAACAGATCGGTGCCTCTGCGTACACGGCCTTTAGTCGCCATCCAGGCGAGCCGTGCGCGGTCGAGAGAGAAGGTGACCGGCGTGATGCTGCTGCCTGCCAAAGCCGAGGTCGCCAGGCATCTGGAGCGATACCGGGCCTGGGAACGCCTGCTGCTTGCGGCCCCGGCCGACCAGGTGGTGCGGGGCAATTTCGAGAACACCGGGTACACGCTGTGCGTCCTGATGGGCAAGCGCTGCGCGCGGGAGGCCGCGGACGCCGCCGAGCACTATCTGCGGGACGTTCGGACTCGGATCTGAACCGCAGGCGGGGCCAATGACGGCGGAGGCGAAACCCATGGACGTAAACCCTGACACAGACCGCATCCCGATCGTGGATGTCCGCCCGGTCGTCGAGTGCGGCAGACGCCCGGCGAAGGCGGTTTCCGGCGAGACCTTCCGGGTCACCGCGACTGTCTTCGGCGAGGGCCACGACACCGTCGCCGCCAATGTAGTGCTGCGCGACCCGAGCGGGCGTCTCGGCCCGTGGACCCCGATGCGCGAACTCGCCCCCGGTACCGACCGCTGGGGCGCCCTTGTCACTCCCGACGAAATGGGTCACTGGACCTACCTGGTGGAGGCGTGGAGCGACCCCGTTGCCGCCTGGCGCCGCTCCGCCGGGATCAAGGTCCCGGCCGGGATCGACGTGGAGCTGGTCCTGGAGGAGGGCGCCGCTCTGTACGAACGGGCCGCCGCCGGGGTGCCGGAAGCGGCGGGCCGGGACGCGGTGCTGGCGGCCGCGAAAGCCCTGAGCGACAAGTGCCGCCCGCCGGCCGCCCGCCTCGCGGCCGCCCTGACTCCGGACGTGGACGCCGCTCTCGCCGAGCACCCGCTGCGTGAACGGCTCACCCGTTCCCTGCCGTTGCCCCTGCTCGTGGAGCGGAAGCGAGCGCTGTACGGCGCGTGGTACGAGTTCTTCCCGCGCTCGGAGGGAACCGTGGAACGGCCTCATGGCACGTTCCGTACGGCCGCCGAACGCCTGCCCGCCATCGCGGAGATGGGCTTCGACGTCGTCTACCTCCCGCCGATCCACCCTATCGGCACCACCTTCCGCAAGGGCCCCAACAACAGCCTGTCGGCGAACGCCGGTGATGTCGGTGTGCCCTGGGCGATCGGCTCCTCACAGGGCGGGCACGACGCGGTCCACCCGGACCTCGGCACGATCGACGACTTCGACGCGTTCGTACGCCGAGCGGGGCGCGAAGGCCTGGAAGTGGCCCTCGACTTCGCCCTCCAGTGCTCCCCGGACCACCCGTGGGTGGACAAACACCCGGAGTGGTTCCATCACCGTCCCGACGGCACGATCGCGTACGCCGAGAACCCGCCGAAGAAGTACCAGGACATCTACCCGATCGCCTTCGACGAGGACATGCCGGGCCTGATCGGCGAGACGGTACGGCTGCTGCGTTTCTGGATGGATCATGGCGTACGGATCTTCCGCGTCGACAATCCGCACACCAAGCCGGTGGTGTTCTGGGAGCAGGTGATCGCCGAGGTCAACCGCACCGACCCGGATGTGATCTTCCTGGCGGAGGCCTTCACCCGGCCCGCGATCATGCAGCGGCTGGCGGCGGTCGGCTTCCAGCAGTCGTACACCTATTTCACCTGGCGCAACACCAAGGAGGAGCTGACCGACTACCTCACTGAACTCTCGGGCGAGACGACCGCGTTCATGCGCCCCAACTTCTTCGTCAACACCCCGGACATTCTGCACGGCTACCTCCAGCACGGTGGACGGCCCGCCTTCGAGGTACGGGCGGTGCTCGCGGCGACCCTCTCGCCGTCATGGGGCATGTACGCCGGATACGAGCTGTGTGAGAACACCCCCGTCCAGCAAGGGAGCGAGGAGTACCTCGACTCCGAGAAGTACCAACTCCGGCCGCGGGACTGGGAGTCGGCCGAGCGCGAGGGCAGGACGATCGCACCGCTGATCACCCGGCTGAACCGGATCAGGCGGCGCCACAAGTCCCTGCACGAGATCAGGAACCTCCGCTTCCACTCCGCGGACAACGACGCTCTCATCGCGTACAGCAAGCGCACGGGCGACGACACCGTCGTGGTGGTGGCGAACCTCGATCCTCACCACACCCAGGAGGCCACGGTCTCGTTGGACACGCCGCAACTCGGCCTGGACTGGCACGAGTCCGTATCGCTGCGCGACGAACTCACCGGCGAGACCTACAACTGGGGCAGGGCCAACTATGTGCGACTGGAGCCGGGCGGTGCGCATGTGCTCACCTTCGGTCCTTCACCGCGGATCGGAGGGTCACCCACATGATGGTCAACGAGCCCGTCCCGGATACGTTCGAGGACACCCCGGCCAAGGACCGCGATCCGGAATGGTTCAAACGCGCCGTCTTCTACGAGGTGCTGGTCCGCTCCTTCCAGGACAGCAACGGTGACGGAGTCGGCGACCTCAAGGGCCTGACCGCCAAGCTGGACTACCTCCAGTGGCTGGGCGTCGACTGCCTGTGGCTGCCCCCGTTCTTCAAGTCCCCGCTGCGTGACGGCGGTTACGACGTCTCCGACTACACCGCCGTGCTGCCCGAGTTCGGCGACCTCGCCGACTTCGTCGAGTTCGTCGACGCCGCCCACCAGCGCGGCATGCGCGTGATCATCGACTTCGTCATGAACCACACCAGCGACCAGCACCCGTGGTTCCAGGAGTCCCGCGCCCACCCCGACGGCCCCTACGGCGACTACTACGTCTGGGCCGACGACGACAAGCAGTACCAGGACGCCCGCATCATCTTCGTCGACACCGAAGCCTCCAACTGGACCTTCGACCCCGTCCGCAAGCAGTACTACTGGCACCGCTTCTTCTCCCACCAACCCGACCTCAACTACGAAAGCCCGCGGGTCCAGGAGGAAATGCTGGCGGCACTCCGCTTCTGGCTTGACCTGGGAATCGACGGCTTCCGGCTCGACGCGGTGCCGTACCTCTACCAGGTGGAAGGGACGAACTGCGAAAACCTCCCCGCCACCCATGAGTTCCTCAAGAGGGTGCGCAAAGAGATCGACGCCCTCTATCCGGACACGGTGCTGCTGGCGGAGGCCAACCAGTGGCCGGAAGACGTCGTCGACTACTTCGGCGACTTCCCCTCCGGCGGCGACGAGTGCCACATGGCATTCCACTTCCCCGTCATGCCGCGCATCTTCATGGCCGTACGCCGTGAATCGCGCTACCCAGTGTCGGAAATCCTCGCCAAGACCCCTGCCATCCCGTCCGGCTGCCAGTGGGGCATCTTCCTGCGCAACCACGACGAGCTGACCCTGGAAATGGTCACCGACGAGGAACGCGACTACATGTACGCGGAGTACGCCAAAGATCCGCGCATGCGCGCCAACATCGGTATCCGCCGGCGTCTCGCGCCCCTGCTGGACAACGACCGCAACCAGATCGAGCTGTTCACAGCCCTGCTGCTGTCACTGCCCGGCTCGCCGATCCTGTACTACGGCGACGAGATCGGCATGGGCGACAACATCTGGCTCGGCGACCGCGACGCGGTCCGCACCCCGATGCAGTGGACGCCGGACCGCAACGCGGGCTTCTCCTCCTGCGACCCGGGCCGCCTGTTCCTGCCCACGATCATGGACCCCGTCTACGGGTATCAAGTGGCGAACGTAGAGGCGTCGATGTCGTCCCCGTCGTCGCTGCTGCACTGGACCCGCCGCATGATCGAGATCCGCAAGCAGAACATGGCGTTCGGACTGGGCTCCTACACGGAACTCCAGTCCTCGAACCCCGCGGTGATCGCGTTCCTGCGCGAGTACAAGGACGACCTCGTCCTGTGCGTCCACAACTTCTCCCGCTTCGCCCAGCCCACCGAACTGGACCTACGAGCCTTCGACGGCCGCCACCCGGTCGAACTGATCGGCGGAGTCCGCTTCCCCGCCATCGGCGAACTCCCCTACCTGCTCACCCTCGCAGGCCACGGCTTCTACTGGTTCAGGCTCCGCCGCGCGGTCGCACCCATCGCCACCAGGCGCACCTGACCGTTTGTCGTGTGCTCCCCAGCCCGCCCGCCTCTGAAAGGACGTGTCGCCATGGCGAAGACCGCGCTGCACCGTCCGAACGGCCTCGGCTCCGCTCCGCTGCTGGCCTCGCTCGCCGAGCTGCTGCGCGCTTGGCTGCCGAGGCAGCGCTGGTTCGCGGGCAAGGGCAGGCCCGTCACGGATCTCAGCCTGGTGTCGACGACCGAGCTCTACCCGGGATGCCTGCATCTGCTGGTCCGCACCGAACACTCCGGCCCGCCGGCCCACAGCGGCCCCGGCGCTCCCCCGCCCGACGACTGCTACCAACTGCTCCTCGGTGTACGGGACGCCCTGCCGCCGCGTCTCACCCACGCCGCCATCGGCCGCGCGAGCAAGGGCCCGCTGACCAACCTGATCGTGTACGACGCCCTGCACGACCCCAGGGCGGCACGACTGCTCCTGGAGCGCCTGCGCCGACCGGGCACGACGGGCCCGCTGCGCTTCGAGCGGGACAAGCGCGTGGCAGTGCCCGCCGGTCTCGCGCCGCGCCTGCTCGACGCCGAGCAGTCCAACTCCTCGCTGGTGTACGGGGATTCGTTCATCCTGAAGATCTTCCGGCGCGTCCAGCCCGGCATCAACCCGGACCTGGAGGTGCCGTGGGCACTGGCCCGGCAGGGCTGCACCCGCGTACCCGCTCCCGCTGCGTGGTTCCGGACCTCGCGGCCACAGGAAGCGACACTCGGCGTTCTTCAGCCGTTCCTGCGCGAGGCGGCGGACGGCTGGACGCTGGCACTCGAATCCCTCTCCTCAGGGCGGGGGTTCACCGACGAGGCGTACGAGCTGGGCCGGGCCACCGCGGAGGTACATGTGGCGCTGGCCGCGGCGTTCCCCGTCGACGCACCAAGTCCGCCGCAGAACAGGCGGCTTGCGTCGGCGATGAGCGAGCGTCTCGACGCAGCAGCGCGTGCCGTTCCCGAACTCCGGCCGTACGCGTCAGGGCTGAGGACCGCCTTCGACGCGCTCGCGGCCCTCGACACAGCGGTACGGCCCGCACAGCGGATTCACGGCGATCTCCACCTCGGCCAGGTGCTGCGGGCCGGGCAGCAGTGGTCCGTCATCGACTTCGAGGGCGAACCGGCCCGCCCGCTCGCCGAACGCCGGCGCCTCCAGTCCCCCGTACGCGATGTCGCCGGCATGCTGCGCTCCTTCGACTATGCGGCCCGCTCCCGCCACCCCTGGCGCCCCGAGTGGGCGGAGCGCTGCCGCGAGGCCTACTGCGCGGGCTATGCCGCCGAGGCGCAGTGGGACCCGCGCGAGGAACCCGAGCTGCTGCGCGCGTACGAGACGGACAGGGCCGTGTACGAGGTGCTGTACGAGGCGCGACACCGCCCCGACTGGCTGCCCGTGCCCATGGCCGCGGTCGGACGTCTCGCCGAACGCTGCTCAAGGACCCTCACCCCACCCGCCCCCAACCCCTCTCGAGGAGGCTGAAGCCGTGACAGTCCGCACCGCATCGGTCAACACACGGCCGGTCGCTCCCGCTTCGCTGGACGCGACGGACCGGGGGCGTCTGCTGTCCGGGGCCCACCACGATCCGCACGCGCTGCTGGGCGCACACCCGGTGCCGGGCGGCATCGTGTTCCGCGCACTGCGTCCTTACGCCCAGGCAGTGGCCGTGGTGGTGAACGGGCGGCGCACGAAGCTGGACGACGTGGGCGACGGCGTCTTCTCCGGCGTACTGCCGCTCGATGCCATCCCCGAGTACACGCTGGTGGTGACCTATGACGGCACCGAGTTCGAGGTGCAGGACCCGTACCGCTTCCTGCCCGCGTTGGGCGAACTCGATCTGCACCTGATCAGCGAGGGGCGCCACGAGGAACTGTGGCGCGCGCTGGGCGCCCACCCGATGAGCCATCAGGGAGTCCCCGGCACCCGCTTCACGGTGTGGGCCCCGAACGCGCAGGGCGTCAGGGTCTGCGGGGACTTCTGCCACTGGGACGGCAACACGGGATTTCCGATGCGGTCGCTCGGATCCTCTGGAGTGTGGGAGCTGTTCCTTCCCGGTGTCGGTGAGGGAACGACCTATAAGTTCGACATCACCCGCCCCGACGGTACACGCACGCTGCGCGCCGACCCGATGGCCCGCCGCACCGAGGTGCCTCCGGCGACGGCCTCGATCGTGACGTCGTCGTCGTATGAGTGGAGCGACGCGGAGTGGATGGCGGATCGGGAGAAGCGGCGGGCGGTGCACGAAGCGCCGTTCTCGGTCTATGAGGTGCATCTGCCGTCCTGGCGAACCGGCCTGACGTACCGCCAGCTGGCGGAGCAACTTCCCACGTATGTGGCCGACTTGGGCTTCACCCACGTCCAGCTGATGCCGGTGGCCGAGCATCCCTTCGGCGGCTCGTGGGGCTACCAGGTGACGGGCTTCTACGCGCCGACGGCACGCCTCGGCAGCCCCGACGACTTCCGGCACCTGGTGGACGCGCTGCACCAGGCCGGGATCGGCGTCCTGATGGACTGGGTACCCGCGCACTTCCCGCGCGACGACTGGGCGCTGGCCGAGTTCGACGGCCGGCCCCTGTACGAACACGAGGACCCGCGGCGGGCCGCGCACCCCGACTGGGGCACCCTGGAGTTCGACTACGGGCGCCGCGAGGTGCGCAACTTCCTGGTCGCCAACGCCGTGTACTGGTGCGAGGAGTTCCACATCGACGGGCTGCGCGTCGACGCCGTCGCCTCGATGCTGTACCTCGACTACTCGCGCGAACCCGGCCAATGGGCCCCCAATGAGCACGGCGGCCGGGAGAACCTCGACGCGGTCGCCTTCCTCCAGGAGATGAACGCCACCGTCTACCGCCGCAACCCCGGTTTCGTGACGATCGCCGAGGAGTCCACGGCCTGGGACGGCGTCACCCGGGCCACCTCGGACGGTGGTCTCGGCTTCGGGTTGAAGTGGAACATGGGCTGGATGCACGACTCGCTCGAGTACGTGCAGCGCGACCCGATTCATCGCAAGTACCACCACAACGAGATGACGTTCTCGATGGTGTACGCCTACAGCGAGAACTACGTCCTGCCGATTTCCCACGACGAAGTCGTCCACGGCAAGCAGTCCCTCGTATCGAAGATGCCGGGCGACTGGTGGCAGCAACGCGCCAACGTACGGGCGTACTTGGGCTTCATGTGGGCCCACCCCGGCAAACAACTCCTCTTCATGGGCCAGGAGTTCGCCCAGGGGGCCGAGTGGTCCGAGGGGCACGGGCCCGACTGGTGGCTGCTCGACCCCGCCTACGGGGCCGAGGCCGACCACCGGGGTGTGCGCGACCTGGTCCACGACCTCAACGCCGTCTACCGACGCGAATCCGCCCTCTGGCAGCGCGACACCGACCCCTCCGGGTTCGCCTGGATCGTCAGCGACGCCGCCGACGACAACGTCTTCGCCTTCCTCCGCCACGCCGCCGACGGCACCCCGCTGCTCGCCATCACCCACTTCTCCCCCGCCGTACGCCACGGCTACCGCCTAGGCGTCCCCGACGACATCACCGCCTGGCACGAGATCCTCAACACCGACTCCCACCGCTACGGCGGCAGCGACGTCCTCAACCCCGACCCGGTCAAGCCGGAACCCATCGGCGCCCACGACCGCCCGGCCAGCATCCAGCTGACCCTGCCACCCCTCGCCACCGTGTGGCTGCGACCGGCGTAAGTAGGTGATTTTCTTCCTCATGCGTGGAAGCGCGGCGGCGCCCCGGAGGCGCTCGACAGGAAGAGTGGCCGCCTGACTACCGTTGCTCGGCATGACCCACACCGACATCGAGATCACCGCTGAATTGGTCCGGGATCTGCTGCGCGACCAGCACCCCGACCTGGCCGATCACCCTTTGAGGCTCGGCGCGCACGGCTGGGACAACCAGCTGTGGCGGCTCGGCGACGACCTCGCCGTCCGGTTGCCCTGGGCGACGCAGTCTGCGGACGCTCTGCTGCGCAAGGAGCACGCCTGGTTGCCCTCCCTCGCCCCGCACCTTCCTTTGCCGGTGCCCATCCCGCAGCGCCTCGGGGAGCCATCCGAGCGGTTTCCGCGGCCCTGGATCGTCACCACATGGGTGCCGGGCATGCCCGCCGACCGCGCCCCCGCCACACGCGCTGCAGATGCGGCCGACGGCTTGGCCGCCTTCCTGACGGCTCTTCACCGACCCGCTCCCGACCAAGCACCCGCCGGCCGTGGCCGCGGCGGCGCGCCGGCCGACCGCGCCGAGCAGTTCGCCGAGCAACTCGTCTCGGCCACCGAGCTGGGGCTGGTCCCCGAGCCGGAAGCCGTCCGCGCGGTGTGGGAAGACGCCGCCACCGCGCCCGGCTGGGCGGGCCCGGCAGTGTGGCTCCACGGCGACCTGCACCCGGCCAACATCCTCACCACGGACGGCACCTTCTGCGGCGTGATCGACTTCGGCGATCTCTGCGCGGGCGATCCGGCCTGCGACCTCGCCGCCGCGTGGGCGCTGCTGCCGGACGGCGCCGCCGACCGCTTCCATGACGCCTACCAACCGATCCCGGACGCCGCGACCCTGCGCCGCGCCCGCGGCTGGGCAGTGCTGCGCGCCCTCAGCGGCATCCTCATCGGAGAGGCCGGTGTCCGCGGCCGCCCTGGCGGCAAGCCCACCTGGGGCCCACCCGCCCACGCCGCACTGCGACGCCTCATCGCGGCGGCCCGTCGCTGAGGGACCTCTCACCGTCATAGGTTGACTCAGTGCATTTGAGGGCCCGGCAGTCGCGGCAACGCGCCACTGGCCGACCTCGCGGTAGTCCGAGTCGTTGATGACCGAACCGTCGCCGGGCGTCGTCGCGCTTCCACGTCGAGGCAACTACCCGCTCACGACCATTGAGTCGGTCCTGAATGAGCTGCGCACCGCCGCTAGTCCCGATCGCGTTCTCAGCGAGCTGACCAGCCGCGCGCGGGACCTCCACCAGCGGAGCCTGCACCGGCTCAGTGCGTCCGCGGCCCTGCACACGTACCTGCCTCGGAGTGTTTTCACCCGCTCCGCCCCTACCCGTCCGGTAATGGGGGCGGGCTGCCGCCCCCGGATCCCCGCTTGTCGCGCTGACGCGCTCGTCCTCAACCGCCGGACGGGCTAAGAATGAGCCCATCCGGAGAGGAGACTTCGCGTGACCGGAACCTCGCAGAACTGGCCCCACGCACCCGTCGAGGTCGGGCTCGTCGGTGCAGGGCCGTGGGCACGCGCCGTGCACGCGCGCGTGCTCGCCGCCGGGCCCGAGACGCGGCTGACGTCGGTGTGGGCACGCCGCCCCGAGGCGGCCCGTGCGACGGCGGCCCCCTACGGTGCGGGCGTCGCCGCGACCTTCGAGGAACTGCTCGACGGCTGCGAGGCGGTCGCCTTCGCGGTTCCGCCCGCCGTGCAGGCGCAGCTCGCGCCGCAGGCCGCGAAGGCGGGCAAGGCCCTGCTCCTGGAGAAGCCGATCGCGCTGGATCTGCCGTCGGCGCGGCGTCTCGTGGGCGCCATCGACACCGCCGGCGTCGTCTCCCAGCTCGTCCTGACGAACCGCTACCACCCGGTCACCCAGCAGTTCTTGAAGGCCGCCCAGGGTCTCGACACCGTAGGCGCACGGTCCTGCTGCCTGAGCGGCGCCTTCCTGGGCGGCGACTTCGCGACCCCGTGGCGCCTCGAACACGGTGCTCTGCTGGACCTCGGGCCGCACCTCCTCGACCTGCTGGACGCGGCTCTGGGGCCGATCGTCCGGGTGCGCGGTGCCGGGGACGTCCGCCGCTGGATCGAGCTCACCTGCGAGCACGAGAGCGGAGCCGTCAGCCAGGCGTCCCTGTCGGGGGCGGTCGAACTCGAGCGGGGCTTGATGCGGGTCGAGCTGTTCGGCCGGCACCCGGAGCACGTGTTCGACAGTTCGGCACTCGACCACGAGGAACTCTGGCCCGTGCTGCGCCGGGAGTTCGCCACCGCCGTACGGACGGGGCGGTCCGGCGCGATCGATGCCCATCGTGGGCTGTATCTGCAGACCCTCATGGCCCATGCGTTGGACAGCTAGAACCGGAAGGGACGCCGTTCAGGCGAAACGGCGGGCCGGGGTGCGTGGGCACCTGGGGGTGTGTCGACAACACAGCTGTGAGACTGCCGCTGATCGCTCCCATGCTCGCCACACCCGGCACCCTGCCGCCCGCCGGGCAGGACATGCGCTGGGCGTACGAGACGAAGCATGACGGGCAGCGCGCCGTGGTCTACCTCCCCGGAGACGGAAGCGTGCTGCTGCGCGCCCGCTCGGGGGAGGACATCACCGCCGCGTATCCCGAACTCCGTGCACTGGGCGGCACGCTCGGCGCGACCCCCGCGATCCTGGACGGCGAGGTCCTGGTCCTGGACGAACAGGGGCGGGGCGACTTCCAGCTCCTGCAGTCCCGCATGGGACTGGCCCAGTCGCCGGCCAGGGCGGCGCGTCGCGCGGCGGAGGCTCCCGCGCATCTCGTCCTGTTCGACGTCATGTACTTGCGGGGCGATCTGACGGGCCTGCGCTACGCGCGACGGCGGCGGGAGCTGGAAGGCCTCGCCCTCACCGGGCCCTTCTGGTCGACGCCCTCCGCGCTCGTCGGCCATGGTGAGCTGGCCCTGCGGGCGACGCGCGAAAGCGGTCTGGAGGGGCTGGTCTGCAAGCGGTTGGACTCCGTCTACGAGCCCGGGGTGCGCTCCCGCGCCTGGATCAAGATCCGCAACGTGCGCACCGCGGATGTCATCGTCGGCGGCTGGGTCCCCGGCAAGGGGCGCCTGTCAGGACTGCCCGGTGCGGTACTGGTGGGACAGCGCGACGCGGGGCGGCTGCGCTATGTCGGGAGCGTGGGGACGGGCTGGAGCGAGGCCGAGCGGTCGGAACTCGCCCGGCTGCTGGGAGCCGCGGCGACCGACCGCTGCCCGTTCGACAGCGTCCCACGGGTGTCAGGCGCGCGCTGGGTCGTTCCGCGGCTGGTCGGCGAGGTCCGGTACAGCACCCGTACCCGGGCCGGACTGCTGCGGCAGCCGTCGTGGCTGCGCCTGCGCCGGGACCTGGCCCCCGAGGACTCCGCGGCGGATCTCCCGTAGGACTCCGCGGCGAATCTTCCGTAGGAGTACGCGGCTGATCTCCCGTAGGAGTCCGCGGCTGATCTTCCTCAGAGCGTACGGACGTGACCGCCCGATCGGGCGGTCACGTCCTGCCCACCCCGCTAGGTCTTGCCGGGTCCACCGCCGCCGAAGGACCCGCTGGATCCCGGAACCCAGCGCTTCCGAT
The DNA here is from genome assembly GCF_002946835.1 of Streptomyces dengpaensis. NCBI lineage: Bacteria > Bacillati > Actinomycetota > Actinomycetes > Kitasatosporales > Streptomycetaceae > Streptomyces > Streptomyces dengpaensis. The sequence goes on along the minus strand of NZ_CP026652.1, from coordinate 8,062,983 downwards.
GCTGGTCCGCAGCGTGCTTGGTCCCTGCCGCGTGCATGTTGTACGGCATCAGCCGCTCGCTCTCGTCCGCGGCGCGCGGAACCTCGTCGGGTTCCCGTATCTCCCTCTCTTCGTGCACCGCTCCACCGTCGGGCAGCCTGGGCTGCTCTTCGGGGCGGGGCGGGGGCAGTTCCTTGCTCCGCACGCTGATGCCCAGCCGGACGGCCCAGACCAGCGCGCCGGCGATGAAGAGACCACCGACGAAGGCACCGATGGCGTTCACGGTCTCGCTCGCCGCGATGAGTTCAAAGCTCGCCATGATCATTTGCTCGCGTACCCCCAATTCCAGGGGAAAACTGCGTGGAACTCCGTCAACGACGGCGACTCAATTGTATTCCGGATCATTCCGGGCGCGAGTTCGGTGCGTTCCGCCCGGAATCCAGGTCATTCCCGGCGGCACGCGCCCGTGCTCCGGAGGCGTCGAGGTGCGGTCAGGGGCCCGCGAGGCGCATTCTTGCTGTGATACCCCCCTGGCGGCGGGCGGACGGAAGCAAACCGATGACTGGGAGCGCCGGGCTTGAGGACCAGGCGACGGCAAGCCTGGCCACCCTGCTCAGCGGGGCCGTGACGGACGCGATCCGGGCGGCCCGCGGCTTCGCGGGGGGCGTCTATCTGCGCTCGAGCACCCCCGGGCTGCTGAGACTGGCCGTGCTCGCGGGGCTGCCCGGCCAGTTGTTCCGGCCTTGGTGGCACATGTACATGGACCGGCCGCTTCCCGTCGCCGATGTCCATCGCAGCGGCGTGGAGGTGCTGCTCGCCGACGCCACCGAGACGATGCGCCGCTATCCGCAACTGGCCGCGGGGCTGCCCTTCCCGTTCGGTTCGCTGTACGTCCCGGTCGTGGGCGCCTCGATCCCCTTCGGCGTCCTGACAGTCCTGCGGCCGTCGGCCTCGGACGCCACCGAGGTGCTGCCGGACCGTGACCGGATGACCACGGTGGCGGATGAACTGGGTGCCGCTCTGGCGGCGCTGGAGAAGGCCGGGACGGGCGTCTTCTGGGACGGGGAGCCGCTCTGCAGGCGGCCACCGGTCGCCTGTCCTTCGTCACGGGCTGTCGGGGGGTTCACCTGGGATCCTGCCGACGGCACGGTCACCGCGGACGACGCCTTGTGGACCCTGCTCGGCACCAGCGGCGAGGGCTTCGCCGGAACGCCGGAGGCACTCGCCTACGCGGTGAACCACGAGAATCCGCGCCTGCTGCTGGCCGCGCTGCGCGAGACGGCCGCCGGGCGTCCACCGCCCCACCCGCTGCCGGTGCGCACCGCGGACGGCGGACTGCGTCTGCTGGAGCTGTGGACTTCGGGTGCGGCGCCCGCCCCGCCCTACCGGGTCAGCGGCGTGGTCGTCGATCCAGGCCCGGGCACGGCCGCGGACGGAGCTGCCGATCTGCTGCCGGAGGGCGTCTTCGCGCTCGACCGGCTCGGACTGATCACCTACGCCAACCCGCGCGCCGCCGAACTGCTCGGCCTGGCCCGGACAGAGCTGCTGGGGCGGCCACTGTTGCAGGCGGTGCCCTGGCTGGACCGGCCGGCGTACGAGGATCATCTGCGCGGCGCGCTGCTGTCACCGGATCCGGTGCACTTCCAGGTCACACGCCCGCGCGGAGACGGCCGCGAGGCGACTTCCGGGAGCACCGAAGGCGCCAGTCTGACCTTGTCGGTCTACCCCGGCCCCGACAGCCTGACGTGCAAGATCGTGCCGGTGGGGCGGGTCGCGGACACCACGGTCGCCACTCCGTTCGACACGAGATCGGTGGCGGCCGAACAGCCCGATGCGGACGCACCCGGGACCGACGCCGTGACGACCGCGCCGCTGTACCGGCCCATCGCCCTCGCCATCGCGCTGACCGAGGCCGTGACGGCCCGCCAGGTGTCCGAGATGGTGATGCGGGAGCTGCTGCCCGCGTTCGGCGGACGCCGCCTGGCCATCTATCTGGTCCAGGACCGGCGCCTGTACCTCGCCTGGGAGACCGGCTTCCCGCAGGGATTCCTCGCCCAGTTCGACGGGGCGGGGCTGGATGCCAAGCTGCCCGGGGTCGAGGCACTCACCAGTGGGCGCCCGCTCTTCTTCGAGTCGATGGAGCGGCTGGAGGCCGCCTATCCGGGCATGGCGCTGGACGCCAGTCACGGGGCCCGGGCGTACCTGCCGCTGATCGCCTCGGGGCGGCCCGTCGGCTCCTGCACCCTCGGCTTCGACCGGCCCCGCGGCTTCAGCACCGAGGACCGTACGGTCCTGACGGCGCTCGCCGGACTGATCGCGCAGGCCCTGGAGCGGGCGCGGCGCTACGACAACGAGGCGGCCCTCGCCCGTGGGCTCCAGGAGGCCCTGCTGCCGCACCGCCTGTCGGCGCATCCCCTGGTGCGGACGACCGGCCGGTATCTGCCCGGCACGCTCGGTATGGACGTGGGCGGCGACTGGTACGACGTCGTCGAGGCCGGCGACGGGCTCGCGCTGGTCATCGGCGATGTGCAGGGGCACGGCGTGCAGGCGGCTGCCACCATGGGTCAACTGCGCAGCGCGGTACGGGCGTTCGCGCACGGCGACCATTCCCCGGACGAGGTGATGAACGGCACCAACCGGCTGCTCATCGACCTCGATCCGGGTCAGTTCGCCAGTTGCTGCTATGTCCGCCTGGACCCGGTCACCGGCGTCGTCCGCGCCGCGCGGGCCGGGCATCCGCAGCCACTGCTGCGCCATCCCGACGGCCGCACCGAGGTGCTGGACCTGCCCGGCGGGGTGGTGCTCGGCGTGGACCGGGACGCGCGGTACCCCGTGACGGACCTGCTCCTGGAACCCGACGCCGTCCTGGCCCTGTACACGGACGGCCTGGTCGAGCGCCCCGGCACCGACATCGACGAGGGCGTCGAAACCCTCCGGGCGACCCTGTCGCGCGCGAGCAGCCCGCCCGGCAGGCGGGGCGGCCCTTCCTTGTCCCGTGCGGCCGACCTGCTCACGGCGGAGGCCCGGAAGGCCACCGAGCGCCCGGACGACATCGCGCTCCTTCTGACGACGCGCAGGTCGCCGGGCGGCGGGGGCCAGTACAGGTCGCAGGGCGGCGTGGGTCATTAGACCAAGTCAAGCCGTCTTGAACGGCCCCTCCAGAGCCGCCCATTGCAACAGCATGATCGTCTTCGCGTCGGCGATCTCCCCGGTGCGGATCATGTCCAGGGCGCGGCGGAAGGGCAGTTCGACGATCTCGATGTCCTCGCCCTCCTCGTCCAGGCCTCCGCCCTCGTGCGTCCGAGTGGAGGGGCCGTACGAGGCGGCGTAGAAGCTCACGCGCTCGGTGACCGAGCCGGGGCTCATGTAGACGTCGAAGACGTGGTGGACCTCGCCGACGGTGTGCCCGGTCTCCTCGGTCACCTCGCGCCGCACGGCGACTTCGGGATGCTCGTCCTCCTCGTCGAGCAGCCCTCCCGGTGTCTCGACGAGCATGCCGTCGGGGTGCCCGTTGACGTACACCGGGTAGCGGAACTGCCTGGTCAGCAGCACGGTTTCGCGCTCGGCGTCATAGAGCAGGAGGGTGGCTCCGTTGCCGCGGTCGTGCGTCTCGCGCTCCTGGGTGGTCCAGGTGCCGTCGGCGTGCTGGAAGTCGAAGGTGGTGGTGCGTTCCACGTACCAGTGGCAGGACAGGAGTCGCACGTCCCGGACCTTGACGCGGGGGTTGCCGTGCAGGTCGCGGCCGACGCGGTCGAGTCCGGTGCGGCCCCGGCGGTCCGGGGTGTCGATGCCCGCGGTCATCGTGCGCGGGCCGGGCGGGAGCGGGACGAGTCCCTCATGTCGTTCATGGCCCCTGTCTACCACCCCGAAGCGAAGACCAAGGCCACGGCGGGGCTTCACCCGTCTAGGCTCACGGCATGGAACAGACGGAGATCATCCTGCGCGCCATCGGCGTGCTCACCGAGACCAACGCGATGGTGCGCAGGATCGCCCAGGACGAGAACGCCGAGGTCGCGTCGCCCGAGACCCAACTCGGCGCGCTCGTCACGGAGGTGTTCCCCCGCGTCGAGGTACCCGGCGACGCGGGCCCCGCCGAGGCCGGGCAAGCCGTCGCGGACGCCTATCTCCCCGCCACCATCTCCCTCGTGGGCGCCTTCGCGTTCCTCTTCTCCGAACTCGCCGACGTCCACGACTCGGGCCGTACCGACATCAAGACGGCTGACCTCCTCCAGGATCTCGCCCTGCGCATGTCGAGGGCGGGCAACTCCTAGGAATCACGAGGTCTTCGCCGCTTGTGAGGGGACTCCCGCCGCGTGCGACCTGCCCGCGGCGGGAGTCCCCTCTCGGTCAGACCACCGGAGCCGGGTACGTCGGGTACTCGACCCCGGAGACGTGCTGGACGACGCGGATGACCTGGCAGGAGTAGCCGAACTCGTTGTCGTACCAGAGGTAGAGGATCGCGTTGTCGCCGTCGACCTTGGTGGCGCCGGCGTCGACGATCGAGGCGTGACGCGAGCCGATGAAGTCGCTGGAGACCGCGTCGGGGGCGGTGGTGAAGTCGATCTGGCGCTTCAGCGGTGAGGTCAGCGACACCTCGCGGAGGTGGTCGAGGACCTCCTCACGGGTGGTCTCGCGGCCGAGCCGCAGGCTGAGGATCGCGATCGAGACGTCCGGCACCGGGACGCGGATCGAGCTGCCGGTGATCGGTGCCTTGAGGTCGGGCAGCGCCTTGGCGACCGCGGAGGCGGCACCGGTCTCGGTGATCACCATGTTGAGCGGCGCCGAGCGGCCGCGGCGGTCGGCCTTGTGGTAATTGTCCAGCAGGTTCTGGTCGTTGGTGAACGAGTGGACGGTCTCCACGTGGCCGCGCAGCACACCGTACTCGTCGTCCATCGCCTTCAGCGGCGGAACGATCGCGTTGGTCGTGCAGGACGCGCAGGACAGGATCTGCTCGTCCGGCTTGACCATGTCGTGGTTGACGCCGTGCACGATGTTGGGGACGTCGCCCTTGCCCGGCGCGGTCAGGACGACCTTGTCGATTCCGGGGCGCAGATGCTGCGACAGGCCCTCGCGGTCGCGCCACTTGCCGGTGTTGTCGATGAGGATGGCGTCCTTGATGCCGTACGCCGTGTAGTCGACCTCCGACGGGTCGCCCGCGTAGATCACCTTGATCTCGTTGCCGTTGGCGATGATCGTGCTGTTCGCCTCGTCGACGGTGATCGTGCCCTGGAACTGGCCGTGGATGGAGTCGCGGCGCAGCAGCGAGGCCCGCTTGACGAGATCCTCGACGGGCCGGCCGCCGCCCTGGCGGACGACGATGGCGCGCAGCCGCAGGCCGTTGCCGGAGCCGGACTTCTCGATGAGCAGGCGGGCGACGAGGCGGCCGATGCGGCCGAACCCGTAGAGGACGACGTCGCGGCCCTCGCCGCGCTCGATCTTGTTGGCACCCGCGGCGCCGGCGACGGCCTCGGCGGTGAACGCGTCCACCGTCAGACCCCGGTCGTCGGCCCTGTAGGTCGCGGCGAGCATGCCGATGTCGATCTGGGAAGGTCCGAGATCGAGCGCGGTCAGTGCCTGCAGGAACGGCAGCGTGTCGGTGACCGAGAGTTCCTCACCGGCGATCTGCCGGGCGAACCGGTGGGTCTTGAGGATGCTGACCACTGACTTGTTCACCAAGGAGCGGCTGTGCAGCAGGACGGTGACGTCCCGCTCCCTGTGCAGCTTCCCGATGATCGGGATCATCGACTCCGCGATCTCCTCGCGGTTCTTCCAGTTGGTGAACGAGTCGTCGTTGACAGTCACAGATTTATCTTTCGAGCTAGGCGGCGCTCATATGCTAAACCTGCGTCACTTTGATCATTCAACGGGGTCAGTGATCGTCCCAGTGCCCGTCATGACCGGCGTGCCGGTGGCCGTCGTGCACGTAGTCGACGTGATCCCCGTGCGGCACCGCGACATGGCCGCAGCCCTCACCGTGCTGATGCGCATGGTCGCCGTGGGCGGAGTGGGCGGTGGACTCGCACTCGTCAACGTGGTCGTTGTGCACACGGTGCAGATGGCCGTCGTGGGCGTAGTCCACGTGGTCCTCGTGCGGGACGGCGACATGGCCGCAGCCCTCGCCGTGCGTGTGCGTGTGATCGGGGTGAGGGGCATGTGCGGTGGTCATGAGTCTCTCCGGTCATCCTTCGAGGCGAGTCATGCTCGACGCATGTGCGCCACTGACTCAATGCTGCCCCTCGCCGAGCCATCTCGCATCCATGCCGGACACCCTCTGTCACACACCCTCAGCCGTAACGGGCCCTACAGCACCCGGCCCTCTCGCAGAAGCGTGTCGCCCTTAGTACGAACCCCGCCCGGGGATCAAGCAAATCCCTGAGAGTGCAAGGTCACAGCCGCGTCCTCTGCTGCTCCTTTGTCGTCCTGCCCTAGCATCCGAGCATGACGGTCCTGCCTGACGACGGGCTCTCGCTGGCCGCCGAGTTCCCTGACGCGACTCATGAGCAGTGGCAACGCCTGGTGGAGGGCGTCCTGCGCAAGTCGGGCCGGGAAGTCTCGGGCGCAGCGGCGGAGGATGCCCTGTCCACCGCGCTGGAGGACGGGTTGCGCACCCGGCCTCTGTACACGGCGCACGACACCGCGCTCGATCCCGGCTTCCCCGGATTCGCTCCGTTCGTACGGGGCGGCCGGGCAGCGGGCAACACCACCAGCGGCTGGGACGTACGGCAACGGCACTCGACGCTCGGCGACGGTGCGGTGCTGGCGGACCTGGAGAACGGCGTCACCTCGCTCTGGCTGGTCGTCGGTGCGGGCGGCATTCCGGCCGGGTCGCTCGACCGAGCCCTCGACGGTGTCTATCTCGACCTGGCCCCCGTCGTGCTCGACGCGGGACGCGAAGTCGAGGCTGCCGCACGGGAGTTGCTCCGCCTGTGCGAAGAGCGGGGCGTCGCCAAGGACGCGGTGCGCGGCAGTCTCGGCGCCGACCCGCTGGGCCACGAGGCCCGTACGGGCGAGGAGTTGGTCTTCGCGCCGGCCGCCGCTCTCGGGCGGCTGTGCGCCGAGGAGTACCCGGGGCTGCGGGCGCTGACCGTGGACGCGCTGCCGTACCACGAGGCCGGCGGCTCGGCCGCGCAGGAGCTGGGCGCCTCCCTGGCGACCGGCGTCGCCTATCTGCGGGACCTCACCGAGGCGGGCCTGTCCGTCGAACAGGCCTGTGCTCAGCTGGAGTTCCGGTACGCGGCCACCGCCGACCAGTTCCTGACCATCGCGAAGCTGCGCGCGGCCCGCAGGCTGTGGGCGCGGGTGGCCGAGGTGTGCGGGGCGCCGGGCGCGGGAGCGCAGGTCCAGCACGCCGTCACCTCGCCGGTGATGATGTCGCGCCGCGACCCCTGGGTGAACATGCTGCGCACGACGGTGGCCACGCTCGCGGCCGGAGTCGGCGGCGCGGACGCCGTGACCGTGCTCCCCTTCGACCACGCCCTGGGCCTGCCGGACGCCTTCGCGCGCCGTATCGCCCGCAACACCTCCACGATCCTGGTCGAGGAGTCCCATCTGTCGCGGGTGATCGATCCGGCGGGCGGCTCCTGGTACGTGGAGCGGCTCACGGACGAACTCGCGCAGGCGGGCTGGGAGTTCTTCCAGCGGATCGAGGGCATCGGCGGTCAGGCGGCCGCCCTGCGTTCGGGCCGTCTCGGTGAGGATCTGGCCAAGACGTGGGAGGCGCGCAGCGTGAAGCTCGCCAAGCGCCGCGAACCCATCACCGGCGTCAGCGAGTTCCCGCTGCTCACCGAGAAGCCGCTGGAGCGCGAGCCCGCTCCCGAGCCGCCGTCCGGCGGACTCCCGCGCGTGCGGCGCGACGAGGCGTACGAGGCTCTGCGCGCCCGCTCGGACGCCCACCTCGCCGCGACGGGGACCCGGCCGCGCGTCTTCCTGGCCTCCATCGGCCCCACCGCCGCCCACACCGCGCGGACGACGTTCGCCGCCAACCTCTTCCAGGCCGGCGGCATCGAGCCGGTCACGGACGGCACCTTCGAGGACAGCGGCGCCACCGAGGTCTGCCTGTGCTCCAGCGACGCGCTGTACGAGGAGCAGGCGGCCCGCACGGCCCAGACCCTCAAGGCCTCGGGTGCCCGGCACGTGTTCCTGGCGGGACGCCCCGGCGCGTACACCGACGTCGACGCGTACGTCTTCGCGGGCTGCGACGCCGTCGCCGTGCTCTCCGCCACCCTCGACCGTATGGGAGTGTCCTGATGGGAATCCCCGACTTTTCCGCGATCGAGCTGGGGGCGCCCACGGCCGACGGCAGCGCCGGAGAGTGGCGTAAGGCGGCCGGCGGCGACGATGTCTTCTGGGAGACCCCGGAGGGCATCGCGGTCAAGCCGCTGTACACCGGCCGTGACCTGGAGGGCCTGGACTTCCTGGGCACGTATCCGGGCATCGCCCCGTATCTGCGCGGCCCGTACCCGACGATGTACGTCAACCAGCCGTGGACGATCCGCCAGTACGCGGGCTTCTCCACGGCCGAGGAGTCCAACGCCTTCTACCGCCGCAACCTGGCGGCCGGCCAGAAGGGCCTGTCGGTCGCCTTCGACCTGCCCACCCACCGCGGTTACGACAGCGACCACCCGCGCGTGACCGGTGACGTCGGCATGGCGGGCGTGGCCATCGACTCGATCTACGACATGCGGCAGCTGTTCGACGGCATCCCGCTCGACGAGATGACCGTATCGATGACGATGAACGGCGCCGTGCTGCCCGTACTGGCGTTGTACATCGTGGCGGCGGAGGAGCAGGGCGTACCGCCGGAGAAGCTGGCCGGGACCATCCAGAACGACATCCTCAAGGAGTTCATGGTCCGCAACACCTACATCTATCCGCCGAAGCCGTCGATGCGGATCATCTCCGACATCTTCGCCTTCACCTCGCAGCGGATGCCGCGCTACAACTCCATCTCGATCTCCGGCTATCACATCCAGGAGGCGGGCGCGACGGCCGACTTGGAGCTGGCGTACACGCTCGCGGACGGTGTCGAGTACATCCGGGCCGGACGGGAGGCCGGCCTGGACGTGGACGCGTTCGCGCCGCGGCTCTCCTTCTTCTGGGCGATCGGCATGAACTTCTTCATGGAGATCGCCAAGATGCGGGCGGCGCGCCTGCTGTGGGCGAAGCTGGTCAAGCAGTTCGACCCGAAGAGCACCAAGTCCCTTTCGCTGCGCACCCATTCGCAGACCTCGGGCTGGTCGCTCACCGCGCAGGACGTGTTCAACAACGTCACGCGTACGTGCGTCGAGGCGATGGCGGCCACGCAGGGCCACACCCAGTCGCTGCACACCAACGCCCTCGACGAGGCGCTCGCCCTGCCCACCGACTTCTCCGCGCGCATCGCCCGCAACACGCAGCTGCTGATCCAGCAGGAGTCCGGCACCACCCGGGTGATCGACCCGTGGGGCGGCAGCGCGTACGTCGAGAAGCTGACGTACGACCTCGCCCGCCGGGCCTGGCAGCACATCGAGGAGGTCGAGGCGGCGGGCGGCATGGCGCAGGCCATCGACGCCGGCATCCCGAAGCTCCGGGTCGAGGAGGCCGCGGCCCGTACCCAGGCCCGGATCGACTCCGGCCGTCAGCCGGTGATCGGCGTGAACAAGTACCGCGTCGACAGCGACGAGCAGATCGAGGTCCTCAAGGTCGACAACTCCTCCGTACGCGCCCAGCAGATCGAGAAGCTGCGGCGGCTGCGGGCGGAGCGGGACGAGCGGGCGTGCCAGGACGCGCTTGACGCGCTGACGCGGGCCGCCGCCGGCGAGGGCAACCTGCTGGAGCTGGCCGTGAACGCCGCCCGCGCGAAGGCCACCGTCGGGGAGATCTCCGATGCCCTGGAGAAGGTGTACGGGCGGCACGCGAGCCAGATCCGTACGATCTCCGGCGTGTACCGCAACGAAGCAGGCCAGTCCGCGTCCGTGGACCGCACCCGCGCCCTGGTGGACTCCTTCGAGGAGGCCGAGGGACGCCGGCCGCGCATCCTGGTCGCCAAGATGGGCCAGGACGGGCACGACCGCGGCCAGAAGGTGATCGCCACCGCCTTCGCCGACCTCGGCTTCGACGTCGACGTCGGCCCGCTGTTCCAGACCCCGGCCGAGGTGGCCCGCCAGGCCGTCGAGGCGGACGTGCACGTGGTCGGGGTGTCCTCGCTGGCCGCCGGTCACCTCACCCTCGTACCGGCGCTGCGGGAGGAGTTGGCGGCGGAGGGACGCGAGGACATCATGATCGTCGTCGGCGGGGTGATCCCGCCGCAGGACGTGCCGACCCTGCTGGAGATGGGCGCCATGGCCGTGTTCCCGCCCGGGACGGTGATTCCGGACGCGGCGTACGACCTCGTTCAGCGGCTGTCGGCCGATCTCGGGCACGCCCTGTGATCGAGCTCGCCACGTATGTGAAGGGTGTGCTCGACGGGAAGCGCGCGCTCATCGCGCGCGCCATCACGCTCGTCGAGTCCACCCGTCCGCAGCACCGGGCGCTGGCGCAGGAGTTGCTCACCGAGCTGCTCCCGCACAGCGGCCGGGCGCGGCGGATCGGCATCAGCGGGGTGCCGGGCGTGGGCAAGTCGACGTTCATCGACGCGTTCGGCACGATGCTGACCTCGCTGGGGCACCGGGTCGCGGTGCTCGCCGTGGACCCGTCCTCGACCCGTACGGGCGGCTCGATCCTGGGCGACAAGACCCGGATGGAGCGGCTGGCCGTGGACCCGGCGGCCTTTGTGCGCCCCTCCCCCAGTGCGGGCACGCTGGGCGGGGTGGCCAAGGCGACCCGCGAGTCCATGGTGGTGATGGAGGCCGCGGGCTACGACACGATCCTGGTGGAGACCGTCGGCGTCGGCCAGTCCGAGACCGCGGTCGCGAACATGGTCGACTCGTTCCTGCTGCTGACGCTGGCGCGCACCGGGGACCAGCTCCAGGGCATCAAGAAGGGCGTTCTGGAGCTGGCCGACGTGATCGCCGTCAACAAGGCGGACGGGCCGCACGAGCGCGACGCCCGGACCGCCGCACGGGAGTTGGCGGGTGCCCTGCGTCTCATGCACAGCAAGGACGCCGCCTGGACACCGCCCGTGCTGAGCTGCAGCGCCCGCGAGTCGACCGGCCTGGAGACCGTCTGGGAACGTCTCGAACAGCACCGCACACTCCTCGACTCGACCGGCCGTCTCGCCGCCAAACGCCGTGACCAGCAGGTCGATTGGACGTGGTCGATGGTCCGCGACGAACTGCTGGGCCGTCTGCACGCGGCTCCCGCCGTACGCGCCGTCGCTCCCGCTCTCGAACAGCAGGTCAGAGAGGGCGAATTGACGGCCACGCTCGCCGCCGAAGGCATTCTGCGGGCGTTCGGCGGACCACAAGCGGGCTGACAGGCCTCCGGCACCTTCCTGCTGCGGCGCCGAGCCCCGGGGGCGACGCTCAAAGTGCCCACCAGCAGTACAAGCGCAGGCCCGCCGGTCGTGCGCGTCCGGCCAGCGCCGCGAGCAGGACGAGCACGTCGAGCCCGGTGCCGGAGGTGATTCCCCCCTGGCGCAGTTCGTCGGTCTCGGACCAGGGTCCGGCGGCTTCGGCCAAGGAGACGTGTGTCGCTGATGCGAGGGCCTCCTGCAGGGTGTCGGACACGCTGACGATGAAGGCGCTCGCGGCGTCCGGAGATGAGAACAACTGTCCCGCGCGTGGACGTTCTGATGCCTCGTCATAGGTGCAGCCGGTCAGGATCGCTTCGAGCTGAGCCATGGCGACGACGGGATCAATGCCCTTCAACGGCACCACATCGAACGTGGCGGGGTCGGGCCCGCCGGGCTGGTCAAGCACGCGGACGGCCACGGCGTCACCGGAGGCCGCGAAGTAGTCGCACATCACCATGCCGCGATCCTCGCATCCAGAGCTGACAAGCACGCATACACCCTTGACGCGCAGTTGGACCAGACCAACTGTGCGCGAGTCGTTGACATGTACGCCACCCGGCGCCATCGTGAGAGCGCTCTCACAGGGAAGCGGACGGATCCCGTCCGCAAAACTCCACCTCGCTGAACTCCCCCCACATCAAGGAGGACGAGAGTGCCCAGGAGACTCATATGGCGGGCGTTGGCGGTGGCCGCGCCCACCCTCACCGCGGCGGTGCTGATGTTCGGGGTCCCGTCCCCGTCCGAGGCCGCCGTCCCGGAGACCATCCCGCTGACGTTCACCAACAACTCCGGCCGCGGCGAACCGGTTTACATCTACGACCTCGGAACGCAGTTGTCGACGGGCCGGCAGGGCTGGGCCGACGCGAACGGCACGTTCCACGCCTGGCCCACGGGCGGCAATCCGCCGACGCCCGCACCCGACGCCTCGATCGCGGGACCCGCCAACGGGCAGTCGATGACGATCCACATCCCCAAGTTCTCCGGACGGATCTACTTCTCCTACGGGCAGAAGCTGGACTTCCGGCTGACGACCGGCGGACTGGTGCAGCCGGCCGTGCAGAATCCGAGCGACCCCAACCGCAACATCCTCTTCAACTGGTCCGAGTACACACTCAACGACTCCGGACTGTGGCTCAACAGCACACAGGTCGATATGTTCTCGGCTCCGTACGCCGTCGGTGTCCAGCTCTCCGACGGGACCACGAAGACCACCGGTCACCTCAAGCCGGGCGGATACACCGGCGTCCTCAACGCCCTGCGAGGTCAGCCGGGCGGCTGGGGCAATCTGATCCAGACCCGGTCCGACGGCACCGTCCTGCGGGCCCTCGCCCCCGGCCATGGCATCGGGGCGGGCACGCTGCCGAGCACCGTCATGGACGGCTACGTCAACCGGGTGTGGCAGAAGTACAGTTCGTCGACGCTGACCGTGACGCCGTTCGCCGGCCAGCCGAACACGAAGTACTTCGGCCGGGTCTCCGGTGACGTCATGAACTTCACCAACAGCGCCGGAGCCGTCGTCACCAGCTTCCAGAAGCCCGACTCCGACAGCATCTTCGGCTGCTACAAGCGGCTCGACGCGCCCAACGACCTGGTGCGCGGCCCCATTTCCCGCACCCTGTGCGCGGGCTTCAACCGCTCCACGCTCCTGGTCAATCCCAACCAGCCGGACACCGGCTCGGCGAACTTCTACCAGGACACGGTGACCAACCACTACGCCCGCGCGGTCCACACGCAGATGGCCGACGGCAAGGCCTACGCGTTCGCGTTCGACGACGTCGGGAACCACGAGTCGCTCGTCCACGACGGCAATCCGCAACGGGCCTACGTCACGCTGGATCCGTTCAGCTGAGAGAGCGGGGCCGGGCGGCCGGGGCCGGCAGGTACTCCGGCCGCCGCTCCTTCACGCCGTGTCGTCAGGATCCAGACAAAGGACGGGAACGCGCTGGACGAGGTTGTTCGCGAAGCCACCCCGGTTCCACCGCTGGTCCAGAGGCTGGGTGTGGCCCTCGGCGTCGGTGGCCCGCGCACTGAGCACATGGTGGCCGGGCGTGGCCGCCCAGGCGAAGCGCCACCGGCGCCAGGCCCAGCGGTGGCCGTCCTCCGGGTCGAGATCCGCCGCGTGCCAGGTGCCTCCCCCGTCACAGCTCACCTCGACCCCGGTCACCGGCGCACGCCCCGACCAGGCCCGCCCCTCGAGCGTGACGGCACCCGGCCGGACCACCCGCGTCCTGGACATGAAGTCCGGGAAGCCGGGCGGGATCAGCAGGGCGCGCGGGGCGATCCGGGTGACCGGCTCGCCCTCGTCGCCGGACTGCTGCCGGAGCCGGTAGGCCACGGCCTGCTGGAAGCCCGTGAACGGCGTGTCCGTCACCGTGATCTCGCGCAGCCACTTCACATGCGCCATGCCGTACCAGCCGGGCACCACGAGCCGCACCGGATGTCCGTGCTGCGGTGGCAGCGGGGCGCCGTTCATCTCGTACGCCACCAGGACCTCGGGCTTGGCGCCCAGGGCCACGTCCAGCGGAAGGGCACGCTGGTAGTCCTGCTCGACCCCTCGCTCGACCCCGTGATCGGCGCCGGTGAAGACCACCTCCACCGCGTCGGGGGCGACCCCGGCCTCGGCGAGCAGCACCCGCAACGGCACGCCGGTCCACTCCGCCGTCCCGACCGCCTCCACCAGCCATGGCTGGCTCACCGGCCGGGGCGTGAGCAGGGCCCGCCCATTGCCCGCGCACTCCAGGGTCACCCGCTCCGTGACCGCGGGATACGCCCGCAGCTCGTCCATCCCGAGCAGCAGCGGCTGCCGTACCCGGCCGCCGAGAGCGATCTGCCACGAGGAGCGCTCGGCGTACGGGATGTCGTAGTGGGTCAGCACATAGTGCAGCCCCGGCGGCGTGACGTCGTACCGGAGGGCCTCCAGCGGAATCCCGTGGTTCCGGGCCGCGAGGACCAGCTCCTCCGTGCTGATGGCCTCGTCCGGCCCGGCCAGCCGCGCGGGCGCGCTCACGTCGTCAAGTCGATGCCCCATGGCCGCATTGTCCGCCCTCCCCCGTGAGTGGAGCTACGCGGGGTGCGGGCGGGTGCTCCGGTCCACCAGGTAGTGCCAGCCGGCCTCCAGCCGCTCCAGGGGCATGTCGCGCTGTCGGGTCAGGTGGTGGATCAGTGCCGGGTCCAGGTAACCCATGAGGGTCTGGGCGACGAGTTCGATGTCCGCGGCCGGGTTTGCCTGGCGCAGCAGCATGCACACATGCATGAAGCGGACGCGGTACGGGGCGGAGCTGAAGCGGCGGGAGGCGTCGGGCTCGGCGGCGAGGAACAGGTCGAGCTGCTCGGAGGCCTGGCGCAGGGAGCGGCAGCCGAAGGCGTGCAGCCGCTCCACCGGTGGCGCGCCGGGACCCAGCGGGGGCGGACCGCTGATGAAATCGGTCTGGAACCGCTGCTCCGTGTGGTCGAGCAGCGCCATCAGCAGGCCCGTGCGGTCGCCGAACCGCCGGAAGACGGTCCCCTTGCCCACCGCTGCCGCGGCGGCGACGGCGTCCATCGTCACCTTGGCCACCCCGTGCTCCTCCACCAGACGGGCGGCGGCCTCCAACAGGCGCGCCCGGTTGCGCGCGGCGTCGGCGCGCAGCTGCGGGGCGCCGCTGGGGGCGGTGAGCTCCATCAGCACGGGCTCGTCGGACGGTTCCTGTGGCTGCGGGAAGGGCGGGAGCGGAGTGGACATGGCCCCAGCCTAGCCGCTGACAAGGACAACTGGACTGCGGTCCGGTTAAGTGGTACACATTTAAGCGGACCCCGGTCCGGTTTATTGCGGCAGTGTTTCAGCTTCGGAAAGCTTCGGGAGTTACCCATGTCCGTACGTATCCTCGCGCTCGTCGGCAGCCTGCGCGCCGGCTCGCACAACCGTCAGCTCGCCGAGGCGGCCGTCAAGCTCGCCCCCGAGGGCGCGGAGGTCGAGCTGTTCGAGGGCTTGGCCGAGATCCCCTTCTACAACGAGGACATCGACGTCGAGGGCGGCGTACCCGCCGCGGCCGCCCGCCTGCGGGAGGTGGCCGGTCACGCCGACGCCTTCCTGCTCTTCTCGCCGGAGTACAACGGCACCATCCCGGCCGTCCTGAAGAACGCCATCGACTGGCTGTCCCGCCCCTACGGCGCCGGCGCCTTCACCGGCAAGCCGGTCGCCGTGGTCGGCACCGCGTTCGGCCAGTACGGCGGCGTCTGGGCGCAGGACGAGGCCCGCAAGGCGGTGGGCATCGCCGGTGGCACCGTCCTGGAGGACGTCAAGCTCTCCATCCCCGGCTCCGTGACCCGCTTCGCCGAGACCCACCCCGTCGACGACACCGAGGTCGCCGAGCAGCTCACCGAGGTCGTCCACCGCCTGCACAGCAAGGCCGGCGCGGCCGACGCCGCCTGACGACTCCCGTGAGGGCCGGTCCGGTTCATCCGGGCCGGCCCTCACGCATGTCACAAGATCACTGCGGCATGTCTCAAGGTGTCCACGACCTTGGCGGAAGGAAACCCTCCGGGACAGGATGCCCGCATGAAGGGTGACCTCTTTTCCAGCGACCACATGGTGCAGCCCGCCGTAGCGCCGGGCATGACCATCCAGAACGCCAAGTCCATCAAGTACGCCGTCAACGGAGAGATGTTCGCGCGGCAGGGCGCGATGATCGCCTACCGTGGGAACCTGCAGTTCGAGCGCAAGAGCCAGGGCATGGGCGGCATGCTCAAGCGGGCGGTCACCGGTGAGGGACTGCCGCTGATGACCGTGCGCGGGCAGGGCGAGGCCTGGTTCGCGCACGAGGCACAGAACTGTTTCATCGTCGGCATCGAGCCGGGCGACGTGTTCACCGTCAACGGCCGCAACGTCCTGTGTTTCGACGCCTCGTTGTCGTACGAGATCAAAACCGTGAAGGGCGCGGGCATCACCGGCGGCGGCCTCTTCAACAGCGTCTTCACCGGCCACGGCGGTCTGGGGCTGATCTGCGACGGCAACCCGCTGGTCATCCCCGTCTCGCAGCAGCAGCCGGTGTACGTCGACACGGATGCCGTCGTCGGCTGGACCGCCCACCTGAACACCTCGCTGCACCGCTCGCAGTCGATCGGCTCGATGATCCGCGGCGGCTCCGGCGAGGCCGTGCAGCTGAAGCTGGAGGGCGAGGGCTTCGTCGTCGTACGCCCCAGCGAGGCGACGCCTCACAAGGCGCAGCAGCACTGACCCGGCAGCGAGGGTGCCCCACCGAGCCAGGGCGGGGCACCCTCGCGAAGTGCGTTGCGAAGGGGCCCGGACTGGCCGCAGGATGGCGCGAGTTGATCTCGTCCACCGAAGGCAGGGGGCCCGTGCACGCCAACGAGGTACCGATCGACGAGCCGCTCGTACGCCGGCTGCTGGCCGCGCAGTTCCCGGGCTGGGCCGGCCTTCCGCTCAAGCGCGTCGAGTCGTCCGGAACCGTCAACGCCGTCTACCGGCTCGGTGACGACCTGGCCGTACGCCTCCCTCGCATTCCGGAGGGCGCCGATGACGTGGTCAAGGAGCGGGCGTGGTTGCCGCGCCTCGCACCCCTGCTGCCGTTCGCCGTCCCCGAGGTCCTCGCGGTCGGTGTGCCCGGGGAGGGTTATCCATGGCACTGGGCCGTGCTCCGCTGGCTCGACGGTGAACTCCCCGTCGCCGGCCGCCTCACGGACGCGGGTGCGCTGGCCGCCGACCTCGCCGGCTTCGTCTCGGCGATGCGGCAGGTCGACCTGCCCGGTGGGCCGCCCGCCTACCGGGGCGGCCCACTGGCGACCGTGGACGACGAGACGCGCTCCGCGACCGCCGAACTCCACGGCATCATCGACACGTCGGCCGCCACGGCGGCCTGGGAGGCAGCCCTGGCGGCGCCGCCTTGGAGCGGCCCGCCCGTGTGGGTCCACTCCGACCTGATGCCGATGAATCTCCTCACCCGGCAGGGCCGCCTCAGCGCCGTCCTCGACTTCGCCACCCTCGGCACCGGCGACCCCGCCTGCGACCTCATCGCGGCCTGGAACCTCCTCCCCGCCGAGGCGAGGCCCGCCTTCCGGGACATACTGGGCGCCGATGACGCCATGTGGGCACGAGGACGCGGCTGGGCCCTGTCCATGGCCCTGATCCAACTCCCGTACTACCGCACGACGAATCCCGTGATCGCGGGCAACGCCGCGTACGTGATCGGGGAGGTCCTCGCCGCGCTTTAGGCCCTGTCGTCACTCCACGAGCGCCTGTGTAGGAGGGCGCCGAGATCATCGTCCGCATGGCGCAGGTCGGCCCGGACGGACCCACCGGGGGCTACTTCGACGCCGCCGGGACGGTCCCCTGGTAGGCACAGCGGGCCGAGCCACCCCGACATAGAACACATATTCGATTATGGGGCTACGCTGGTCGTATGGCCACGCACCTCCAGGGCTCGCTCTTCGACCAGACCGACGAGCTCCACCTCAGTCCGCTGAACGGGATGCGCCGCACCGTGCTGGGCCACGGGGCCTGGATCGACCTCCTGCCCGGGTGGCTCAGCGGGGCCGACACGCTCTTCGCCCTGCTCGCGGCCGACGTGCCGTGGCGGGCGGAACGGCGGCAGATGTACGAGCACATGGTGGACGTACCGCGGCTGCTCGCCTACTACCGTGCGGGCGACCCGCTGCCCCATCCGATCCTGGACGAGGCACGGGACGCGCTGTCCGCGCACTACGCCGCCGAGCTCGGCGAACCGTTCACGACGGCCGGGCTCTGTTACTACCGGGACGGCCGGGACAGCGTGGCCTGGCACGGGGACCGGATCGGGCGCGGGGCCCGCGAGGACACGATGGTCGCCATCCTGTCCGTGGGCACCCCGCGCGATCTGCTGTTGCGGCCGCGCCATGGCGGGGACACCGTGCGGCACCCCCTCGGACACGGGGACCTGATCGTGATGGGCGGCTCCTGCCAGCGCACCTGGGAGCACGCCATCCCCAAGACGGCACGGGCGGCGGGCCCGCGGATCAGCATCCAGTTCCGCCCGCAGGGAGTGAACTGAGCGCCGCCACCGATCACCGGTGGGAGCGGGCCTGCACCGTACGGGCCACCCGGGCCCCAGCCGGCGCTTGAACCGGCGCAGCGCCTCCAGCTGTCCTGCCGCGCGGTCGATGCGGTAGTACAGCTGCGGCGGGATGTACGGAAGCAGCGGTGAGTGACGCTTGCCGAGCAGGTCGAGCATCCGGCGTCGGCCGATGCCGAATCCCGTGTCGCCGTGGTGCACCGTCGTACGGTCGCCGACGTGGGCGACCCCGTCGCTCCAGCGCACCGAGTGCGCGCCGACGGCGGGCGCGGACTCGGGGTCGCCCTCACGCAGTTTGCCGAGCAGGCCCGCCCAGTAGGTCACGCCGCAGCCGTAGGTGGATCCGGCCGGGTTGCGCTCGTAGACGGCGATGTCATAGGACGGGTCCTGACGCCTCATCAGGATTGCGAAGCACAGACTTGCGGGTCCGCCGCCGACGCACGCGACCTTCACGCGCCATCCCCTTTGTTGCACAAAGCGGTCATTTGACCACGAAGGGTAGCGGCAGAGGCCGCAGCCGGACCCGGTCCCGGCGCACCGTCGCGCGAAGTCCCTTGATGGCGGGTGCTGTTACGCGTCGGCCGTCTCGGCCGTACGGCATTCGGGGTGTCCCCAGCCCTGGGCGTTCTTGGCGATGGGCTCGCCCGCCGCGTAGGAGCGGCCGCACAGACAGCGGCCGGGGAACTTCGCCTTGATCGTGCGGCTCGACGTGCCCTTCCGCGCGGTCTTCGTGGTCGTGCGGCGGCGCGCCTGGCCCGCGGGGACCACGTCGGGAGCGGCCGGCGGCTCCGGGGACCCGAGGTCGCTGCCCGCCGGCTGCTGCACGGTGGCCGCCTGGCTCGCGGCACGGTCGGCGAAGT
Organism: Streptomyces dengpaensis; assembly: GCF_002946835.1. Classification (NCBI taxonomy): domain Bacteria; kingdom Bacillati; phylum Actinomycetota; class Actinomycetes; order Kitasatosporales; family Streptomycetaceae; genus Streptomyces; species Streptomyces dengpaensis. The sequence continues at coordinate 8,043,667 of NZ_CP026652.1, read as the reverse complement.
CGTTGAGGCGGTCGCCGTCCACCTGGTGCGCGGGGACGTAGCGGAACTCCACGGTGCGGCCGTCGAGGAGTTCGTCGATGCGGGCGACCAGTTCCTGGTTGGCGACGGGCTTTCCCGCGGCCGTCTTCCAGCCCTTGCGCTTCCAGCCGGGCTGCCAGGTGGTGACGGCCTTCATCGCGTACTGGGAGTCCATCCGGATCTCCAGCGGCACCTCTGGCGCGATCGCCGTCAACAGGCGCTCCAGCGCGGTGAGTTCGGCGACGTTGTTGGTCGCCGTGCCCAGCGGGCCGGCCTCCCAGCGGGTGGGGGTCTCGTCCCCGTCGGCGACGACCCAGGCCCATCCGGCGGGTCCCGGGTTTCCCTTCGAGGCCCCGTCACAGGCGGCCACAACGCGTTCCAGCATGACTCCGATCATGCCACGCTTCCGGCCGGGCCCCCGCGCCTGTCTCGGGAAGGTGCCGCGGACACAAGGAGGGGCGAGCAACCGCGGCCACGCGGTTGCTCGCCCCTCAGGAGAAGGCCTCAGGAGACGTCGCTCAGCTTCGGCATGTCTCCCTCGGTCGTCTTGACGTCGATGACGGAGAACGGCGCACCCTGCGGATCACTCAGTGCCGCGAACCGTCCGAACGGGGTGCCCATGGGCCCGAAGTGCAGCGTGCCGCCGAGCTCGGTCGCCTTCGCCACCGCCGCATCGCAGTCCTCGACGGCGAAGTACACGTTGATGTACGGCGGCACCTCGGGCGGGAAGTCCTCCGTCATCTTCATCCGGCCAAGGACCGCGCTGTCGCCCAGGTTGAAGATCCTGAAGTCGATCGCATCGTCCTCCATCTGCTGGGCGCTGTACGGAAAGACGCCGGGGAAGAACACGTCGGACTTCTCGGGTTCGCGGGTGAAGATCTCGGCCCAGCAGTACGCACCGGGTACGCCCATCGCCTCGAAACCTTCGTGGGAGCCCGCCTGCCAGACGCCGAAGACGACGCCGCCGGGGTCGCGGGCCAGCGCCATGGTGCCGAAATCGCCGACCTGCAGCGGTTCCATCAGCACGTCGCCCCCGTTGTTCTTGATCTTCGTGACGGTCGCGGCGGCGTCGGGCGAGGCGAAGTACAGGCACCAGGCGGACTGGCCCTCCATCCCGGGCATCGGCGGGACGACGGCGGCCACCGCCTTGCCGTTCGCGTACGCCTGCGTGTAGTTGCCGTACTCGGACGACGCTTCGCCGAACGTCCAGCCGAGAACGTCGCCGTAGAACCTCTTGGCTCCCTCGACATCGCTGAACATCGCGTCCGCCCAGCAGGGCGTTCCTTCAGGCTGTACGGCCATGACGTCGACCTTCTCCGGATCGGTGAACGGTTCCGCTTCTCACGCTATCCAGCCTCACGCGGGGCCGCGCGCCGAAGGGGGCGGCCCTGCGGGACACTGGACTACGCGTGGTGGCTATCGTCAACGGGACGGAACCGTGGTGGTTGTCGTCGTTGGGACGGGACGCGGAATGATGCGCGCGTGGGAGGTGGCCCGGCCTGGGCCGATCGACCGGGAGCCGCTGCGCTGGGTCGAGAAACCGGTGCCGGCGCCGGGGCCCGACGAGCTCCTGGTGCACGTCCGGGCGTGCGGAGTGTGCCGCACCGATCTGCACGTCAGCGAGGGCGACCTGCCTGTGCACCGGCAGGGCGTGACGCCGGGGCACGAGGTCGTCGGGGTGGTCGCGGGGATGGGCGAGGACGTCAGCGGCTACGCCCTCGGCGACCGGGTGGGCGTCGCCTGGCTGCGCCGCACGGACGGCACCTGCCGGTATTGCGCGCGCGGGTCCGAGAACCTCTGCCCGGCGTCCGTGTACACCGGCTGGGACGCCGACGGCGGCTACGCGGAGTACACGACCGTTCCCGCCGCCTTCGCGTACCGGCTGCCCGCCGGCGTGGACGACGTCGCCCTGGCGCCGCTGCTGTGCGCGGGCATCATCGGCTACCGCGCGCTGCTGAGGGCCGCACTGCCGCCGGGCGGGCGGCTCGGGCTGTACGGCTTCGGGGGCAGCGCCCATCTGTGCGCGCAGCTCGCCGTCGCACAGGGCGCCGTCGTGCACGTCCTGACCCGCGACCCGGCGGCGCGGCGGCTGGCGCTCGACCTCGGCGCCGCTTCCGCCCGCGGAGCGTACGAACAGCCCCCCGAGCCGCTGGACAGCGCGATACTGTTCGCACCAGTCGGTGACCTGGTCCCGGTCGCCCTGCGGGCGCTCGACCGGGGCGGGGTCCTGTCGGTGGCGGGGATCCACCTGAGCGACACCCCGCCGCTGCGCTACGAAAGCGAGTTGTTCTACGAGAAGGAGCTGCGGAGCGTCACCTCCAACACGCGCCAGGACGGGCAGGACTTCCTGACGCTCGCGGCCCGGCACGGTGTACGCGCCACCACGCACGCGTACCCGCTGTCCGAGGCCCAGCAGGCCCTGAAGGATCTCAAGGCGGGCCGCTTCGACGGGGCGGCGGTGCTGGTCAACGACCGCCCGCCGGGGCATTGAGCATGCGCCCCCGCAGCCTACGTGCGTGGATGGAATCGTGCACGTGCGTGGATGGAACTGGCGTGCGTGGCGGCGGGAGGTGTCATGGACGGCCGAGGCGGTGAGGACCCCGCGGGTGCGCGGGCGCCGTTCGGCGGGATCGACGACGCCGTCGAGTCGATCGGCACCACCCTGGACGAGCGGATCACGTGTACCGAGCTCGCCTCGTACGTATGCCGCCACTTCTGTGACGCCGCGGCGGTGGATCTGTTGCCCGAGGACACCCCCGCCACGAGGCCCCCGAGTGAACCTGAGCTCTCCCGGGTCGCTATGGCGGGCCACTCCGGGCTGCTGAGCCCGTGGGCCCCGGAGGGCCCGCGGCCGGTGTCCTTCAAGGCGCTGGACTCGGGGCAGCCGGTCATCACCTCCCTCGACCTGTCCGGCCGGCTCCCGCGGCAGGTGATGACCGTGCCGCTCCTCGCGCGCGGCCGTCTGTACGGGGTTCTGCTGGCCGTCCGGCACGGGTCGGTGTTCAGCCACGTGGAGAGCAACGGCACGCACCACGCGGCCCACATCGCGGCCGTCCACCTCGGGCATGCGCGCGAGCACAACGCCGTCAGCAGTACGGTCCAGGACCTCCAGCGGGCGCTGCTGGCCGAGCCCGGACGCCCCCACCCCAACCTCGACCTGGCCACCCGCTATCTGCCGGCCGGGGGCAGCACCCTGGTGGGCGGGGACTGGTTCGAGACCGTACGGCTGCACTTCGGACGCACCCTGCTGGTCGTGGGCGACGTCATGGGACACGGTCTGGACGCGGCGGTGGACATGAACGCGTACCGCTCGATGCTGCGCTACACGGCCTCCACGGATCTGCCGCCGCACCGGGTGCTGCGCCGCCTCGACGCGGCGGTCACCGAGGAGGGCAACCGCCGTCCGGCCACCTGTCTGCTCGTCCAGGTCGACCCGGCTCGCGGTACGGCCGCGTTCGCGGGGGCCGGACATCTGCCTCCGGTGGTGTTCGGCGCGGACGGCACCGGCGAACTGGTGCATCTGCCGGTCGGTCCCCCGCTGGGCACCGGGGTCGGCGGCTACCAGCGGGTCACCCGCGCGCTCACGCCCGACGACACCCTGGTGATGTTCACCGACGGCCTGGTGGAGCACCGCGGGGAGGACATCGACGAGTCGCTCGACCGGCTGGCCGGGCTGCGGCTGCACCCGAAGGCGAGCGTGGACGAACTGCTCGAGGAGGTCCTCCTCAAGCTCGACGCCCGTCACGCGGAGGACGACGTCGCGGTGCTGGTGGCCCGCATCCGCCGTCGGCACACGACGTGACACCCGCGTCGGCTGAGCCCGAGGTGTCCGGACGTCAGCCGTCCGGGAGATCGCCCTCCGAAAGCTCCACCGACGACTCGTCTCCCGCCAGGCGGGAACCCGCCCTGCCGTCTCGGGCTTCGAGAGGAAGCCGGAGACCTGACGGACCGTCACGGTACTGGTGCGGGCGCCTCGTGGCCGACGTACGTCTTCCCCCTCGCGCCCCACTGTGCTTGCCTGGGGAACCATTTCGGCGGGCAGCGGGGCGGGAGTTGCGTCATGCGAAGGCCGTGGATCGTGGGGATGTCGCTGGCCGGGCTGCTGCTCGGCGCGTGCGGGGATCCGGCGTCGGGGCCGGAGGGGGCGCCGCCGACGACCGCTGCGTCCGGGGCCCCGGAGTCACCGACCTCGACCACGCGCCCGCGGCCGGCCGCCTCCCCCACGACGCCGCCCAAGGCTCCCACCGTGCTCTATCTCGGCGACTCGCTCGCCATGGAGAACCAGAAGGTGCTGGGGCAGTCGCTCCGGGACCGGCTGCACGCGCGGTACACGAGCGCCCCGTACGCGGGCACCACCCTGTGCGACTACCTGGAGGGCACCTCGGCGAAGTCGCTTGTCCCGGCCGCGGACAAGGCGGCCGCCCTGGTCCGCTCGCTGCGGCCCGACTTCGTGGTGCTGCAGTTCTGGGGCAACTCATGGGGCTACACGCCCTGCATGGACGGCATCACGTACGACGCGAACCGGGACACCTACTTCTCGCGCTACGCGGCGGACGCGGGCCAGCTGGCCGATCAGATCGAGGGGGCCGGAGGCGCCCGCGCGCCGAAGGTCGTGTGGGTGCTCCAGGGGCCTGACCCGATCACACCCGACCGGGTCCGGCGGGTGAACGCGCTCTACCAGAAGCGGGCCGACACCTCCGGCGACCTCGTCGCCGACGCCGGGGGAACCGTGAGCCCGGCGTCGGCCCGCTACACATGGACCCAGTACCTGCCGTGCACGCAGTACGAGCAGGAGCATTCCGCGTACTGCACCCAGCCGAACCGCGACCGCACCGCCCTGCACCGCGACGACGACTATCTGCACTTCTGCCTGGCACCCACCACGTCCACGCCGAAGCCGTGCCCGGTCCGCTCCCCGGGGATCGTGCGCATCACGCGCGAGATCACACGGGTGATAGCCGACCACGTCCGCTGACGGGGCCATCGGCTTCCGCGGCGCGGCGGGGGCTTCGGGTGCGGTCGCTCGCCGGGCGACCGCACTGGTCCGCTACTCGCCGGCGTACGCCTTCTCCAGGGCCGCGATGTCCAGCTTGGACATCTGGAGCATCGCCCGGGTCGCGCGGGCCGCCTTCTCCGGGTCCGGGTCACTGACCAGTTCGATGAGCCTGCGCGGGACGACCTGCCAGGACAGACCGTACTTGTCCTTGAGCCAGCCGCAGGGGCCTGCCTCGCCGCCGTCGTCGACGAACTTGTTCCAGTGGTAGTCCACCTCTTCCTGGTCGTCGCAGTGGATCTGGAACGAGATGGCCTCGTCGAACGTGAACTGCGGGCCTCCGTTCAGCGCGACGAACTTCTGTCCGTTGGCCACGAAGTCGACGGTCACTACGGAACCGGCGGGTCCGGGCCCGGCCTCCGTGTAGCGGCTGATGTTGCCGAGCCGGGAGTTCTTGAACGTCGAGACGTAGTAGTGAGCGGCCTCTTCGGCCTGGTTGTCGAACCACAGACACGTGGTGAATCCGTCGGCGGGCATGCCTACCTCCTCGGGCGGAAAACATCGTCACATCTGTCGACTGATCGCCGCCCGAAAACTCATCGGCGGCCTGACGACGCGCGCCGCCACGGTACCCGGCACGGCGAGGACACCCCCCTGAGCTGGGCAATATTCGAGCGCTCCCGGCCACGACGGGAGCTAGCATCCGCGGACATGACTTCTTCGGACGACCTTCGGCTGAGCCCCTTCCGCATCGGCTTCCCGCAGAGCGACCTCGACGACCTCCACCAGCGCCTCGACCGCACCCGCTGGCCCGACGCACTGCCGGGGGTGGGCTGGGCCTACGGGATCCCGCGCGACTACCTGGAAGAGCTCGTACGGTACTGGCGGCACGACTACGACTGGCGCGCCGCCGAAGCGCGGCTGAACGAATGGCCGCAGTTCACGACGGAGATCGACGGAGCGCGGATTCACTTCGCGCACATCCGCTCCCCCGAGCCGGATGCGACGCCCCTGATCATCACGCACGGCTGGCCCGGTTCGATCGTCGAATTCACCGACGTCGTCGGGCCGTTGACCGATCCGCGGGCGCACGGCGGCGATCCGGCCGACGCGTTTCATCTGGTCGTACCGAGCCTTCCCGGATTCGGGCTCTCCGGGCCGACGCGGGACACCGGCTGGGAGCACCACCGGGTGGCCGCCGCGTTCGCCGAACTGATGGAACGCCTGGGCTACCGGCAGTACGGGGCCCAGGGCGGCGACTGGGGCGCGGCCGTCTCCCGCGAACTGGGCCGGGCCCACCCCGAGCGCGTCATCGGCGTCCATCTCAATCTGCTGCCGGGGTCCTCGGCTGCGGCCGAACCGGAGCCCGAAGAACTGGCCGAGCTGAGCCCCGCCGAGCGTGAGCGCACACTCCTCTCCTGGCGGCGGGGCCAGGAATGGCGCCGCGACGAACAGGGGTACGCCGACCTCCAGTCGACCCGGCCGCAGACGCTCGCATACGCCCTCACGGACTCGCCGGTCGGCCAACTCGCCTGGATTGCCGAGAAGTTCAAGCAGTGGACGGATGCGCGGGACCGCCCCGAGGACGCCGTCGACCGGGATCTGCTGCTGACCAACGTGATGCTGTACTGGCTGACCGGCACGGCCGGTTCGTCCGCCCGTATCTACTACGAGCGGGCCCACGCGGACTATCGGGTGCTGTCGTCCGAGCCGTCGGCCACCCCGACCGCTCTCGCCGTCTTCCCCCGGGAGAACTTCGTGCCGCTGCGGCACCTGGCCGAGCGCACCGACAAGATCGTCCGGTGGACCGAATTCGACCGGGGCGGACATTTCGCCGCGATGGAGGAGCCGGATCTGCTGATCACGGATGTGCAGGCGTTCTTCCGGCAACTGCACGCGACCGCTCGAGAGGCCTAGATGGACGTGGATGTCATTACCTTTTACCGTTGCGGGTAACGGCTCGACGACGCCAGGGGGTGATCTGCCGTGGGCGTCTTCAGCCGGCTGCTGTCCGAGCGGATCATCTTTCTCGGCACGGAGATCGACGACGGGGTCGCGAACGTCGTCATCGCGCAACTCCTCCATCTGGAGTCGGCGAGCCCGGAGAGCGAGATCGCGATCTACATCAACTCGCCCGGTGGTTCCTTCACTTCACTCATGGCGATCTACGACACGATGACGTACGTGCAGGCGCCGATCTCGACGTTCTGTGTCGGGCAGGCGGCCTCGACGGCGGCGGTGCTGCTGGCCGGGGGCGATCCCGGGCGGCGGTTCGTGCTGGAGCACGCGCGCGTGCTGCTCGGCCAGCCCGCGAGCGGTGGGCGGCAGGGCACGGTCTCGGACCTCAGCCTGCAGGCCAAGGAAATGCTCCGCATCCGCTCGCAGGTCGAGGAGGTTCTCTCGCGGCACACGCACCACAGCAGGTGCATGACTTCGAGCATCGCGCCGACGTTGGACCGGCACAGGATCGCGTTCCGGTTCCTGGACGCGTTCGAGGCGGGTGCTGATCGCCGGGGTGCCGGTCAGCCGGATCCGGGAGTCGACGATATGCAGCCACCGGTTGGCTTCCTCGGCGAGCGCGGAGCCGAAGCGGAAGGACTGGGACAGGGCCAGCTGGGTGCCGCCGAAGGCGCTCATCACGTCCCGGGCTCCGCGCCAGCCGTAGATCGCCTGGGCCGAGTCGCCGACCATCACCCGCTGGCTGTGGTCGCGCTGGGAGTTGAAGATCTTCTCAACGACAGGGTTGGTGTCCTGGGCCTCGTCGAGTAGCAGGAAGTCCGCTTCGATCCTGGGCTCGGTCAGGGCCCAGATCTTCAGGTAGTGGTCGTGGTCGAAGCGGACGACGCCCTCCTGCGGGTTTTGGACGTCTTCCCACGCCCGATTGGCGTACGGCAGCACAACGTCGACGAGCTGGGCGTGCAGGTCTTCGGCTTCGATGCCGCGCAGGCGCGGGACGTGGTGGCGCTGGATGGTGCGGTCGGCGGACTGGCAGAAGCGGGTCACGGTCCGCAGCACCGTGTACGAGAGCGCCTTGTTGGTGACGTTCCGCTCGCCGATGCGGATGCGCATGTTGACGGCGATGCCCACGGAAGCACCGGTCTTCCAGCCCGGCACCCGGGGCGCGTTCATCCGGGACCCGTACGTGGGGGCGCCGGAGACCCAGGTGCCACCTGTGCGGTTCGCGTTCTCTACTGCGGCGTCAACATCTTCATCACCGGTCCGCACTCCTGCTGAGAGCTTCAGGACAAGTAGGAACGACATCGCCGCCGAGCCTCACGTACCCCTAGGGGGTATGATGTCGACTCCGGCGATCGATAGCTGCAGGTGGATTTCCATGACGATGCGGGCAGCTCGCGGCAACGGCACGGCCGTCCGCTGGGCGTACGGGGTGTTCCTCACCCTGTGCGTCGCACTGGCCGTGCTCGTCCACCACGAGACGCCCGCGGCCGATGCCTCATCTATGCGGGGCTCCCCGTATGCCACCCATGAGATGGCGGCCGAGGCCCCGCAGTCCGTCTCGCAGCCCTCCGCGTACAGCGCCGACTCCGGTGGCTGTGCCATGCCGGGAATGCAGCACTGCGCCACGGCGAGCGTCGGCACCGTACAGCTCGTCGTGCCCCACCGGAGCGAGTACGACCCGCTCGTGCACCTGCCGAAGGCCGTGGCGGCACGCGCACCCGCCGGTGTGACCGGTCGCGCCCCGCCCGACCTGTCCGTCCTCTCTCAACTGCGCAGATAGGCCGCGCCGGACGGCGCGCGATGTGCCGTCCCTCCGCGACCACATCGGCAGTTTTCCGCAGAGGACACAACACCATGAACAGCATGAACCGCCGCTCCCTCCTGTTCACCGGGCTGGGCGCCGCCGGGGCCGGCGCGCTCGCCGCGTGCAGCAGTGGCTCTGGCAGTAGCACCGCCCTCGTCAACCCCTCCGGCTCGGCGGTCGCCGCGTCAGAGAAGAAGCGCACAAGCACCGGACGGCAGCAGAAGCTCACCCTCACCGCGGCGCCCGCCGTCATCGACCTGGGTGGCGGCGTCATGCCCAAGACCTGGGCCTTCGACGGCCGCACCCCGGGCAAGGAGGTCCGGCTCTCCGTCGGCGACACCCTGGTCGCCGAGCTGTCCAACCAGCTCCCGGACAAGACCACCACGTCGATCCACTGGCACGGCCTCTCGCTGCGCAACGACATGGACGGCGTACCGCCCGCCACCCAGACCGCGGTCCGGGCCGGCTCCACCTTCAGCTACCGGTTCATCGCCGACGCCCCCGGCACGTACTTCTTCCACCCGCACGTCGGCGTCCAGCTCGACCGCGGCCTGTACGCCCCGCTGATCGTCGAGGACCCCAAGGAGCCCCTCACGTACGACGACGAGTGGGTCATCGTCCTCGACGACTGGGTCGACGGCGTCACCGGCACCCCCGACGAGGTCTTCGCCGAAGTCAGGCAGGGCATGGGCGGCATGGACATGGGCAGCAGCTCAGGTTCCGGCAGCTCGGACGGCCACGACATGGGGGACATGGACGGGATGGACATGGGCGATTCCGCGTCCCCCTCCGTTTCGGCCTCCGCCTCGTCCGACGGCATGTCGATGAAGTTCATGCTCATGGGAGCCGAGAGCGACCTCCTCGGCGGCGATGCCGGGGACGTGAAGTACCCGTACCACCTGATCAACGGCCGCGTGCCGGCCGACCCGGACGTCTACACCGGCAAGCCCCGCGAGAAGGTGCGGCTGCGGATCGTCAACGCGGGCTCGGACACCGCCTACCGGGTAGCCCTCGGCGATCACAAGCTGACCATCACCCACACCGACGGCTTCCCGGTCCGGCACCAGGAGGTGGACGCCCTGCTGGTCGGCATGGGTGAGCGGTACGACGTCCTCGTCACCCTCGGCGACGGAGTGTTCCCGCTCGTGGCCCTGGCCGAGGGCAAGGACACTAACGGCCTGGCCCTGGTGCGTACTGGCTCCGGGAGCACGCCGTCCGCGAGCGTCCGCCCGAAGGAACTCGACGGCATGATCATGACGGCGTCCCAGCTGCGCGCCGCCGACGACGTGCGGCTCAAGTCCGCCAGGACCGACGTCACGCACCAGATCAAGCTGACCGGCGGCATGCACGGGTACAACTGGGCCATCAACGGCAAGCCGTTCGACATGAGCGATCCCGAGGCAAACCCGATCCTCCTCGAGGAGGGGCAGCGGGCGAGGCTCGACTTCGTCAACGACACCGACATGTGGCACCCGATGCACCTGCACGGCCACACGTACCAACTCGGCGGCTCCGGCCCGCGCAAGGACACCGCGATCGTGCTGCCCAAGAAGAAGCTCTCCGTCTTCTTCGACGCCGACAACCCGGGCCAGTGGATGCTGCACTGCCACAACGCGTACCACGGCGAGGCCGGGATGATGGCGAACGTGGCCTACCAGGCCTGATCTCCCGCGCGCGTCGTTCGGAACGTCACGCTGCAGCTGACGGTCGAGATGGCCATCGAGGAGCGTGGAGGCGTGCATGTACGCACGCGAGGTGCACCGTTCCTCGTCACTGAGCCAGCGCGGCTCTTCAGGGGGTGACGTGTTCATACACCCCACTGCACGAGGCTTCTCCCGTCACCACGACGTCTACGTGCGGATCGCCACTGCCATGGTGCTGTCCGGCGCGATCGGCCTGTCGGCGGGTGATGTGCGTGGCCCTCTCAGGCCGCGCTCGCGCTCCTGAGCACGCGTGACAGTCCCAGTGCCGCCGTCCGTACGGCGGGGGCGAGCCGGGCAGGGTGGTAGCGGGCCACGGGAACGGCCACCGACAGAGCGGCCACCGCGGTGCCGCCGCCGGCGAAGACCGGGGCGGCGATGCAGCTGACGCCGAGCGCGGCCTCCTGGGTCTCGTACGCCAGGCCCGACACCTGGGCCTGCTCGATCTCGGTGCGCAACCGCGCGGGATCGGTCAGCGAGTGCGGGGTCAGGCGGGGGAGCAGTGTCTGGAGCGCCTCGTCGAGCAGCCCGGGCCCGGCGAAGGCCAGCAGCGCCTTGCCCACCCCTGTGCAGCTGAGCGGCAGACGGCCGCCGACGCGGGACGGCAGCGGCAGCACGTCGTGGCCGTGGATCCGCTCCAGGTACACGACCTCGTGGTTCTCCCGGATGCCGAAGTGGACGGTCTCCCGGGTGGCCTCGAACAGGTCCTGGAGGAACGGCAGTGCCGCCTCCCGCAGATCCAGGCGCCGCGGCACGAGCGTGCCCAGCTCGAAGAGTTTCCCGCCCAGGTGGTACACCTCGCCCGAGCGTTCCAGCAGCCCCAGGCGCACAAGATCGGCAGCGAGCCGGTGGACCGTGGTCTTCGTCAGCCCTGTCCGCCTCGCGAGTTCCGTCAGACGGTACGGCCCCCCGGTCTCGCGGAAACAGTCCAGGACAGAAACTGCCTTGTCCAGCATGTTGCCCGCCGAGTTGTTCCGTGTCACGGAACAGAGTTTGTCGCTTCCTCGGCGGCACGTCTATACCGAAGGGGTCGGCATCGCCGATGTCCGTGTCTCGTCCTCGTACCGGAGGTTCCGCATGCCCGCGCCCCGCGCTCGTTCGTTCCGAGTCCTGGGGCGGTGTTCATGAGCGCCGCCTCCGTTCCCGACTCGGTCCACAAGTTGGCCGACATCCTCGCGCAGGCCGAGCAGACCGGCATTCCCTGTGTCCCCATACGCGACCAGCTCGCCGAGGGCGGTATCGCGGACGCCTACGCCGTGCAGCGGGTCAACATCCAGCGTCGGATCGCTCAGGGCCGTCGTGTCGTCGGCCGTAAGATCGGTCTGACCTCACCGGCGGTGCAGCGACAACTCGGTGTGGACCAGCCGGACTTCGGCGCCCTGCTGTCCGACATGGCGGTGCCCGACGGCGGGGTGGTCCCGGCCGGGCGGCTGCTCCAGCCGAAGATCGAGGCCGAGGTCGCCCTTGTCCTGGGCGCGGACCTGCCGCACGCGGAGACCACCGTGGCGGACGTGCTGCGCGCCGTCGACTTCGCGCTGCCCGCCCTGGAGATCGTCGACAGCCGGATCGCCGACTGGGACATCACCATCGTCGACACGGTCGCCGACAACGCCTCGTCCGGCCTGTTCGTGCTCGGTGGCGCGCCCGTTCCGCTCACCTCGGTCGATCTGCGCTCGGTCCGTATGACCCTCACCCGCAACGGCGAGAAGGTCTCCGAGGGGTCCGGGAGCGCCTGCCTGGGCGGCCCGCTCAACGCCGCCGTCTGGCTCGCCTCGGCCCTTGCCGCGATGGGGGACCCGCTGCGCGCGGGCGACGTCGTACTGACCGGCGCGCTGGGCCCGATGGTCCCGGCCGCGCCCGACGACGCCTTCGAGGCCCGGATCTCCGGTCTCGGCTGTGTACGCGTCGGATTCGCCCCCGATGTTCCCGATTCCTCCGTAATCCCGGACCAGGGAGACACCCAGTGAGCAGTGCGCAGTCCGTCGGCCGTACGAAGGTCGCCGTCATCGGCTCGGGCAACATCGGCACCGACCTCATGATCAAGGTGCTGCGGCTCTCCGAGAGCCTGGAGATCGTGGCGATGGCCGGCATCGACCCCGCCTCGGACGGTCTGGCGCGGGCCCGCCGCCTCAAGGTCGCCACCACCCACGAGGGCGTTGAAGCCCTGGTGAAGATGGACGAGTTCGCCGACGTCGAGATCGTCTTCGACGCCACCTCGGCCGGCGCCCACCGGCACCACGACGAGGTGCTGGGCGCCCTGGGCCGGACCCTGATCGACCTCACCCCGGCGGCCATCGGCCCCTACGTGGTGCCGCCGGTCAACGGCGACGCGCACCTCGTCGCTCCGAACGTCAACATGGTCACCTGCGGCGGCCAGGCCACCATCCCGATGGTGGCCGCCGTCTCGGCCGTCACCCCGGTCCACTACGGCGAGATCGTCGCCTCCATCGCCTCCCGCTCCGCGGGCCCGGGCACCCGGGCCAACATCGACGAGTTCACCGAGACCACCGCCTCCGCCATCGAGGCGGTCGGCGGTGCGGCGCGTGGCAAGGCCGTCATCGTCCTCAACCCGGCGGAGCCGCCGCTGATCATGCGGGACACCGTGTACTGCCTGGTCGGCGACTGCGACCGGGACGCCGTACGGGCCTCCGTTGAGCAGATGGCCGACACGGTCCGGACGTACGTACCGGGCTACCGCCTCAAGCAGCGGGTGCAGTTCGACGACGTCGCCGCCGACGACCCGCTGCGCAGCCTGCTCCCCGCCGGGGCCGCGCACGGCCTGGCCACGAAGGTGTCCGTGTTCCTAGAGGTCGAGGGCGCCGCCCACTATCTGCCCGCGTACGCGGGGAACCTCGACATCATGACCTCCGCCGCACTGCGCACCGCGGAACGCATGGCCGCACACCGCCCGACCCGTGAGGTGGCCCGATGAACCCGATGAACCCGGTGACCACGCGGCCCGACACCACGCCCACGCTGTACGTCCAGGACGTCACCCTGCGGGACGGCATGCACGCCGTCCGCCACCGCTACACCGTCGAGCAGGCCCGCACCATCGCCGCCGCACTCGACGCGGCGGGAGTCGCCGCCATCGAGATCGCCCACGGCGACGGCCTGGCCGGCTCCAGCATCACCTACGGCATCGGCGCCCACACCGACTGGGAGTGGATCGAAGCCGTCACCGACGCCACCCACAACGCCGTGCCCACCACGCTGCTCCTGCCCGGCATCGGCACCCTGCACGACCTCAGGCAGGCCCACGCCCTCGGCATCGCCTCGGTCCGCATCGCCACCCACTGCACCGAGGCCGACATCTCCGCCCAGCACATCGCCGCCGCCCGCGAAATGGGCATGGACGTCGCCGGGTTCCTGATGATGTCCCACATGGCCGAACCCGCCGAACTCGCCCGCCAGGCCAAGCTGATGGAGTCCTACGGCGCCCACTGCGTGTACGTCACCGACTCCGGCGGACGGCTCACCATGGACGGCGTCCGCGACCGCTTCCGCGCCTACCGCGACGTCCTCGACCCGGCCACCGGGCTCGGTATCCACGCCCACCACAACCTCGCCCTGGGCGTGGCCAACACCGTCGTCGCCGTCGAGAGCGGCGCCGTACGCGTCGACGCCTCGCTCGCCGGGCAGGGCGCGGGAGCGGGCAACTGCCCGCTGGAAGCGTTCATCGCGGTCGCCGACCTGATGGGCTGGAAGCACGCCTGCGACCTGTTCCCGCTCATGGACGCCGCCGACGACCTCGTACGACCGCTGCAGGACCGTGAGGTCCGCGTCGACCGCGAGACCCTCAGCCTCGGCTACGCGGGCGTGTACTCCAGCTTCCTGCGCCACGCCAAGGCCGCCGCGAAGCGCCACGGGCTCGACACCCGCAGCATCCTGGTCGAGGTCGGCCGCCGGAAGATGGTCGGCGGCCAGGAGGACATGATCACGGACATCGCGCTGGATCTGGTGAGCCATGGCCCTGTGAGCCCGTGAGCCCGGGGCCTTGGGCTCGTCAATGGGCGTGCGCACCCACGAGGTGGACAGGACCGTGGGGATCCAGGCAGTGGGCCCGCTGGCCGGTTTCGGACTGCGCGACGGCGGGTGAGTGGTCGACCTGGAGCGTGACGTGGGTGACCTCGTACTCCGTGTGCAGGACCTTCTCCAGGTCCTGGCGCACGGCGTGGCAGTCGGCACCGGGTGCTGCGAGGACGTGCGCGGACAGGGCAGGCTGGCCGGAGGTGATGGCCCACACGTGCAGGTCGTGAACTTCGGTGACCGACGGACGGCCCACCAGGCGGTCACCGATGTCGTCGGGGTCCAGACCGGCGGGTGCCGCTAATGAGGATCACCCCGACCTCTCCGACGTGCTCCCGGCTCACGGACCCGGGTGGAGCGTGGTGAAGTGGTCGAACTGGTCGACAGCTGGCGCCCGGATCGGCGCGTTCGACGGCAGGGCGGTTGCGGTGCACCACGAGTGGCAATCCCGCCTGCAGGGGGCTACCGGATCGAGGGTTCTCCCGACCACGGCGTCCTGCGCATCGTGTCCGAGAACCCATGCCAGCCTTGCTCGAGGGGCCGAACAACCCGCAGCACACCGTGGTCGGCGTAGTGGTCCCCGCTTGCGGGGGGGGGCAGAGTCTGCTGTCGGCGGGGGAGTTGCGTTTTCAGCTGGAGGGGCTGGCGGGGCGGGTTCACCCCGCACCCTGCCGACCGGAACATCCCCGCACCCCCCAGCTCCGCCTCCGCCCGGCGGACATCACCCACCAGCCCCCTGCAGATCCGGCATGTGTTCCTGCATCGGCCTGGCGGGGTTTCCGCCCCACCGCGCATGCGGGGGGACCGTCTCGCCCTTCATAAGAAAGGAATCGGGGGCAAGTACCATGCCCTCGCCCAGCGTCACGCCGTAGTGGACGAAGGAGCCGACCCCGAGCGTGCAGCCGGCCCCGATGGTGCAGCCCTCCATCTTGAAGGCGCCGTCCTCCTGCGAATGGCACTGGATCCCGGACCCCGAATTGAGCGTGCAGTCGTCCCCGATGGTGACCAGCGACCGCTCCGAAATGTCGAATCCGTCGTCGAACACCCTGCTGCCGACTTGGGTGCCGAGCAGCCGCCAGATGACGTTCTTGAACGGGGTGCCATTGAAGAAGGTGATGCGCTCGGTCCCGGCAGCGACCTTCCAATAGCGCTCGTGCCTCCAGAAGCTGAGGTCGTAGATCGAGCAGTACAGCGGCTTCACCTTCTGAATTGCCGTGATGGTACGTTCGGCCAGTACAAAGTGGGCGACGCTGAAGGAGAGCCCAAGGAGACTGGCCAGCGCAGCTGCCGAGGAGCCGAGCGAGTCGTAGAGGTCCACGGCAAACGCAGTGATCACGGTCAGCCCGAACAAGTGGGACCACTGCAACAGCAGGTACAGCCCGGCGGTGACGGTATTGTGCTTGTTCTTGGCGGCGAGGCAGCGGCGCTGTTCCTCCCCGCTCTTCAGATGGTCGAACATGCTGTCACGTTCGACCGTGCGGGGTATCTCGAAGCTGGGTGAGCCCAGCAGGCCGACGCCTTCCCGGATTTCACCGTCGACGGGCACCATGACCTTCGTTGCGAGGAGGCAGTTGTCACCTGTTTTTCCCTGCGGGGGGTAGGCGATCTGGTTGCCGAGAAAGCTGTGGCTCCCGACGGAGACGGGGGACACGCGGAAGGCGGTGCTGGAGAACTCGGCATTGAGGACCGACAGTCCGTCGGCGACCATCGTTCCGGTGCCGACCGAGATCAGAAATGGGTTCTCGTGCTTTACTTCTGTGCCGAAGTTCGAGCCGGTCTGTTCGACCCGGGAAAGGTCGTACCCGATATAGCGCAGATAGTGGACAATGGCGGAGCTGTCGCCGAACAGGTGCCTGAAGAACTTTCGGTTGGTCATGACCGCGATCGTCCGGTGGACCCCGTAGTGGAAGCCGTACAGTGCATAGACCTTGCCCGGCTTGATGGCGAGGTTGAGGAGGCGAGGCACCGTGCCCACAACAAGCAAGGAGAGGAGCGCGGAGCCGAAGAGGAACACGGCGGAGACGACCAGTGCATTGCGGTAGAACGTCCAGCTCGTGAAGGCCAGCGGCCCTGGGTCGAGGAGCGCCGTGAACTGCGGGAGCGCGGTGAACACCACGATCGTGGTGCTGACCGCCAGCGGAACGTACAGCACCTGCATGGACAGCAGTTGCAGCACGCAGTAGGCCACTCTCCGCCAGATGCCGCAGTCGGCCGAGTCGGCCATCCGGTAGTCCGTTCCCGCCGCCCGCTGGGCCGGAGAGCCGTGCCAGCACTCGCCGGCCGGCACCGCCTGCCCGGCGTGCAGGCCGGAGGCATGGCCGAGTTGAGAGCCGTCGCCCATCGAGGTCTCGATGTCGATCACCGTGATCTCGCCGACGAAGACGTCCTTCCCGAAAGTGACGGCACCCGTCTGGATCAGACCGGAGTGGGCGCGATAGCAGGCGATGGACGAGTCCTTGCGGATGACCGTGTTGTCGCCGATCGTGAGCAGGTCGGTGCATACCGGAACGCTCCGCGAGAAGATCGCGACGCCCCGGCCGATCTTCGCGCCGAGCGCCCTCAGATAGAGCGCATAGAGCGGCGAACCGGCGAACAGGACCAGCGGGCTCGACCGGATCAGACTCTTGACGCACCAGAAGCGGAAGTACGCCAGGCTCCAGACCCGGAACTGCTGGGGCTTCCACCGCCCGATGAGTGCCCATTTCGCCAGGATCGGGACGACACACAGGCCCAGGAAGGTCGCGCTGCTGAAGACAACCGCCCTCAGATATATATCGATCAGGGCCGAGCCGGCGTAGATCCATACCAACCCCCGGACCGCCACCCACGCCGTGAGAAAGGAATAGCCGAGGAAGAACAGGAACTGCAGCGTCCCGCAGAGAAGGTACTCCGCCGTGCTGACCGGTGTTGTCGGCTCGATCACCGCCGGGACCGAAGGTTCTTCAGGATCGGGAGCGGAATCCCCGAGTGCCGTCACCAGACTTCTGATCGTCGGGTACCGGTAGATGTCCTTCATCGACACCGGCGGCAGATCAGCGCGCTTTCTGACCCGGGCGCAGAACTGGGCCATCACCAGGGAGTCGGCCCCGAGATCGTGGAAGAAATGGCTGTCGACGGGCACCTGATCGACGCGCACAATGCCAGCCAGAAGTTCGGCCATGAGGCTTTCGGTCCCGATTTCCGGGTCGGCGTTTCCGTGCCTGGCGATTGACGATTGATCCGGATCGGCTGTCGAAGCCTCGACGGATTCTTCCAGCATGCGAGCTCCTTGATGAGAAATCGACTACCATCGGCCAGTGCGGCTGGCGCCCGGCGTCGACGTGCTCCGGCAACAGCCGGAGCGAGCAATCCGGAAGCCACAGGTCGTGCGACGCTTCTCAGTCGCAAAACTGTCTTTACATCTTGTCTCCGTTTACCTTTGGGCCGTGTAGTCCGTGGTCGGGTCTTAGTTT
Organism: Streptomyces dengpaensis; assembly: GCF_002946835.1. Classification (NCBI taxonomy): domain Bacteria; kingdom Bacillati; phylum Actinomycetota; class Actinomycetes; order Kitasatosporales; family Streptomycetaceae; genus Streptomyces; species Streptomyces dengpaensis. The sequence continues at coordinate 8,025,712 of NZ_CP026652.1, read as the reverse complement.
CCGTCGTCCACAGTCGGGTCGCCACTCGAACTCGCCTGCGTGAGCACGGCAGTAGGAAGTTGCCATGGCTCCGGCTCGGCCGAATGCCTCAGAGGGAGAACGCCCCCCGAGTTTGCGGGAGAAGATCCGGATCCTCGAGCGCGGCAACGACATGGTGCTGGCCGCCCACGTCACGCCGTTTTCGGGCGGACGGTTCAAGGCCGTGACGGTGGAGTCGGTCCGCTTCGCCGACCCGAGCGTGTCGACTTCCGCTTGCTGCGCGGCCCGGTCCCGCACGTCGTCGAAGCGTTCCTCCTGACCGAGCAGCCGGCCGGCACCCGTCTGGTCTACGAGGGCACGCTGGGCACGGACCTGTGGCGGGCCGGAGCCTGGTGGGGTGCGAAGGTCGCCGGCCGCTGGGAGGCGACTGTCGCGGCCTCACTCGCCTCGGTCAAGGAGGAGGCGGAGCGCCGGGCCCAGAGCTGATCACGGACGCGTTCAGGTGGCCGCCTGGACGCCGATCGAGTCGAAGGCCGCCGTCACCGCCGTCCCGAGCTCCTGCGCATCGACCCCGGCGCGGGAGCGCAGATTCACTCCGTATGCCAGCAGGGCGAGCAGCTCGGCTGCGGCCCCGGGGTCGGTACCCAGGGCCAGCTGGCCCTGGGCCTGGGCCGTGAGCAGCGTCGCGTGCAGGGCGTTCCGCAGCTGCTGGTGGTGCTGGTCGAGGATGCATCGCACCTCTGGGTCACTGTTCTCGCCGACCGCTTGGGCGTTGGCGACCATGCAGCCCCATTGGGCGTACTCCCCCGAGCAACGCGTCTCGATCAGCTTGGTGAAGAACTCGGTGAGGGCGGGCAGGCCCCGCTCGTCCTCCGCGAGAGCGCGGAACGCCGGTTGCCAGCGGTTCTCGAGATAGCGGCGCAGAGCGGCGCGGTAGAGCTCCTGTTTGCCGCCGAAGGTGGCGTACAGGCTGGAGCGGTTGAGGCCGGTCGCGGTCACGACGTCCTGGATCCCGGTCGAGGCAGCGCCCTTCCGCCAGAACAGCCGCACCACCGTCTCCAGAGCCGCGTCCGGATCGAAGTGCTTGATGTCCGGCATTGTTCACCCCACGATCCTGAAATGGAAATTCCAAGATACCGCGGTTCCGCACTTGGTCGGAGGACACGTGGAGCACTATCTTGGAACGACTATTCCAAGATGGGATCCCGCTCAGGAGGAACACCCCGATGACCCTCAACGCCGAGCCGCGTGCCTTCTTCGACGCCCGGCAGCAGGAGATCCCGGCCGAAATCCGGGAGATCATGAACCGGGCCGGCCAGGAACTCGCCGAGTCCGGCCAGGCCGACCGCGCTCTGAACGTTGGTGCCCAGGCCCCCCGCTTCAGCCTGCCCTCGGCGGGTGGGCCGACCGTCACCCTGGACGGCCTGCTAGCCGAGGGGCCGGTGGTGCTGACGTTCTACCGCGGCGCCTGGTGCCCGTACTGCAACATCGCCCTGCGTGCTCTGCAGCAGCACCACCACGACATCACCGCACGCGGCGCCCGGCTGGTGGCCGTGTCGCCGCAGGTCCCCGACGGGTCCCTGTCGCTGAGCTATAAGCATGAGCTCGCCTTCGACGTCCTGAGCGACCTCGGCTCCGACACCGCCAGGCAGTACGGCCTAGCCTTCGACCTGCCGGACGATCTGGCGGCCGTCTACGACAAGCTCGGCTTCGACCTCCAGCACGTCAACGCAGGCCACCCCCGCACCCTGCCGCTGCCCGCCACATACGTCATCGACCGCGACGCCACCATCCGCTGGGCTTTCGTCAGCACCGACTACACCACCCGGGCCGAGCCGGCCGACATCCTGGCGGCCCTCGACTCCCTCGGCGGCGGGCGTCATGGCTATCTGCATGAACTGCGCGACCAGAAAGCGTCGTTCCGCGACATCGTCAAGTCCGTGCACACCGTGCGTACGGCCTCCCAGATCCCCTCCGCGATCGCCGCCGCCTGGGAGTCCGCGCTGACCGCCCCGCACGGGCCGGTCTGGGTGGAGATCCCGCAGGACGTACTGCTCGCCGAGACGACCCTGCCGCCCGTCACCGCCCTGGACGCCACACCGCGCGAGCTGCTCCCCCGCCCCGAGCTGACCGCCGTCGCCGCACAGCTGCTGCAGCACGCGGAGCGCCCGGCGATCATCGCGGGCGGTGGTGTCGTACGCTCCGACGCCTCCGGCAAGCTGCTGGCGCTCGCCGAGAAGCTGGACGCCCCGGTCGTCACCACCTTCGGCGGCAAGGGCGCCTTCCCCTGGGAGCACCCGCTCTCGCTGCAGTCCTGGCTGGAGGACCGGCACACCACCGACTTCCTCGAAGACGCCGATGTCCTCCTGGTCGTCGGCTCCGGCCTCGGTGAACTCTCCTCGAACTACCGCACCTTCGCGCCGCGCGGCCGGGTCATCCAGATCGAGGCGGACCTCGGCAAGCTGGAGTCCAACTACCCCGCGCTGGGCATCCACGCCGACGCCCGGATCGCGCTCACCGCGCTGCTGGAGACGGTGGAGATGGGGGTCCCACCCGTGCCCGGAGGGCTACGGGGGAGACGTGATCCATCGGCCGACGAGCGGGTCTGGGCGGCGTGGACCACGCTGTCGGCGTCGATGCCGTTGGTAGCGGTACACGTCGTCGAGGGCGCCGGACTGGCCGAAGCGGCTGACGCCGAGCGCGGTGACCGGCACGTTGTTGATCGCGGCGAGGAAGGCGGGCGTGTGCGGGTGGCCGTCGAGCAGGGTCACCAGAGGGGTGGCCCGGTTGGCGGGGAAGACCTGGTCCAGGAACCACCCCGGTTCGTCGTCCAGGCCGCGTCGGCCCCGCATGGCGCGGAACAGCAGGTCCGGGCTGGTCACGCAGACCACGTCGGCCGGGAACCCGAGCCCCGCCAGCCGGTCCGCCGAGGTCAGGGCCTCCGGCACCATGGCGCCCATCACGGCGATGGTCACCGCGGGTTTCTCCGTCCGCCGCAGCGCGTAGGCACCGGCCAGGACCTGGCGTCTCCGCCGTTCCCTGGCGGTCGGGTCGGCGGGCACGCCGGCAAGCGCCTGGTCCACCGGCCGGTGGTTAGCCGCAGGTGCGCCGAACTCCCTTCCGGTTTCCCCAGGTTGCCCAGCTCTGCCAGCAGGCACCGGCCCTGGCTCCCTGACGGCCTGTGGGAACTGATCGGTCTTCGAGCGAGCAGATGACACCGCCTTCCAGACCGCGCCGTTCGAGTTTCGCGACTGCTCGACCTGATTGATCCACGACGGTACGTCGGAGTGAAGTGCAGATGGAAGCATGGATGCTCCATCAGTCAGCGGTACACCGTCAGGCGTGTTCGGGTCGCCGGTGGCCTTGTTGGGGCCGGCTTCCGAACTGCGGTCGGCCGGTTCAGGAACGCACGAGGCGGGCGATGGCGTTGGACGCCTCCTTGAGCTTCAGCTCCTTCTCTTCGCCGCCCTGTTCCACGGCGTCGCTCACGCACGTGGCCATGTGCTCGTCGAGCATCTGGAGGGCGAAGGACTGGAGGGCCCGGGTGGTCGCCGACACCTGGGTGAGGATGTCGATGCAGTAGGTGTCCTCCTCGACAAGCCGTTGCAGACCGCGTACCTGGCCCTCGATGCGGCGCAGGCGCAGCAGTACGTCGTCTTTGTGCTTCTTCTGGCCGGCCATGGTTCTGTGTGTCCTCGCCTTTGGAATCGCCCTTGGAGGATGTTGCGGAGCCCTCACCCCTTCGCAAGGGTACCCGTCCCTGTACATACGGGGCCGGGGTATCCCGAGGCGGTTTCAGCGCGGCGCACAGCCCGGCGTCCTGCACCGGGCGGGGTTCGCCGCGGATGCGCTCGGTTGTTCGAGTCTGGTGGCGGCCGCCTGGAGCAGGCTCGCGGCCATGATGCGTACGACCGGGTGGGCCGCTGTGCGCCGGAGCAGGTTCAGTGTCTGGTGCATGGCGGGATCTCTTACCCTTTCACGCGATGGCCTCCGTATGGCCTGCCCCTCCCGAAGGGGGCGGGAGGGGCAGGTCGCACGGAGGTCGGAGGGACCGTCGTCGGGGTCAGGCCGCGGCGCCGGTGGTGGCGCGCCGTTCCCGGGCGGCCGAGGACGCCCCCGGGGTGTCGTCGCGGTTCTCGGCCAGCGCGCGGAAGCCGCGCAGCCGGAGGCTGTTGGCGACCACGAAGACCGAGGAGAAGGCCATCGCGGCACCCGCGAGCATGGGGTTGAGCATCCCGGCCGCGGCCAGTGGTATTGCGGCCACGTTGTAGGCGAAGGCCCAGAACAGGTTGCCCTTGATGGTGGACAGGGTGCGGCGGGCGAGGCGGATGGCGTCCGCCGCGACCCGCAGGTCTCCCCGTACCAGCGTGAGGTCGCTCGCTTCGATGGCCACGTCGGTGCCGGTGCCCATGGCCAGGCCCAGGTCGGCCTGGGCGAGGGCGGCGGCGTCGTTGACCCCGTCGCCGACCATGGCGACCTTCTGGCCCTCGCTCTGCAGTCGGCGTACCGTGTCCGCCTTGTCGGCGGGCATCACCTCGGCGATCACGTCGTCGGCGCTGATGCCGACCTGGGCGGCGACCGTAGCGGCTGCCGTGGCGTTGTCGCCGGTCAGCAGGATCGGGCGCAGCCCGAGGTCGCGGAACTGGCGGATCGCCGTGGCGCTGGTGGGCTTGGTGGTGTCGGAGACCACCAGGACGCCCCGGGCCTCGCCGTCCCAGGCTACCGCCACCGCGGTGCGGCTCTCCCGCTCCGCGTCGGTCATCGCCCGTTCCAGGTATTCGGGCAGGGTGATGGCCCACTCGCTCAGCAGCCGGGGCCGGCCCACGATGATCGCGTGGCCTTCCACGACGCCCTGGACGCCCAGGCCTTCGATGTTGGCGAAGTCGGCGACGTCGGGCAGGTCCTCGCCGGTCTCCTGTACCGCCCCGGTGGCGATGGCCTGTGCGATCGGGTGCTCGGAGGCGGCCTCTACCGCGCCGGCCAGCCGCAGCAGTTCGAGCCGGTCGCCTCCGGCGGCGGGGGCGGCCAGCGCCAGGCCCATCTTGCCGGTGGTCACCGTGCCGGTCTTGTCCAGCACGATGGTGTCGATCCGCCGGGTGGACTCCAGTACCTGGGGGCCCTTGATCAGGATGCCGAGCTGTGCTCCGCGTCCGGTGCCGACCATGAGCGCGGTCGGGGTGGCGAGGCCCAGGGCGCAGGGGCAGGCGACGATCAGCACGGCCACCGCGGCGGTGAACGCCTCGGCCCAGTTGCCGTTCGCGCCCAGCCAGAACCCGAGGGTGCCCAGGGCGAGAGCGATCACGATCGGTACGAAGAACCCGGAGATCTGGTCCGCGAGCCGCTGAACCTGGGCCTTGCCGTTCTGGGCGTCCTCGACCAGCCTGGCCATCTGGGCGAGCTGGGTGTCGGAGCCGACCCGGGTGGCACGCACCAGCAGGCGGCCGCCGGCGTTGACGGTCGCGCCGATCACCTCGTCACCGGGCGCGATCTCCACGGGCACCGACTCGCCGGTCAGCATGCTCGCGTCGATGGCCGAGGTGCCGTCGGTGATCACGCCGTCGGTGGCGATCTTCTCGCCGGGGCGCACCACGAAGACGTCGCCCACGGCGAGTTGGCTGATCGGGATGCGCTCCTCGCGGCCGCCGCGCAGCACGACGACGTCCTTGGCGCCCATTTCCAGCAGGGCCTTGAGCGCGGCGCCCGCCCGGCGCTTGGAGCGGGCCTCGAAGTAGCGCCCCGCCAGGATGAACGTGGTGACGCCGGCGGCGGCTTCCAGATAGATGTTCCCGGCCCCGTCCGAGCGGGAGATGGTCAGCTCGAACGGGTGGGTCATCCCCGGCGTGCCCGCGGTGCCGAAGAAGAGGGCGTACAGGGACCAGAAGAACGCCGCCAGCGTGCCCAGCGAGATCAGCGTGTCCATGGTGGCCGCGCCGTGCCGCAGGTTGGTCCAGGCGGCCTTGTGGAACGGCCAGGCTCCGTACACGACGACCGGGGCGGCCAGGGTCAGCGACGCCCACTGCCAGTAGTCGAACTGTGCGGCGGGCACCATCGCCATGATGATGACGGGGATGGACAGCGCCCCGGAGATCAGCAGCCGGTCCCGCAGCGAACGCGTATGGTCCACCTCGGCCGGAGCGGAGGCGTCGGCCCCGGCGCCGTCCTCACGCGGCGGCGCGGGCAGTTGCGCGGTGTACCCGACCTTCTCGACCTCCGCCACCAGGTCACCCGGCACGTAGGAGCCGGGGTAGTGGACCTTCGCCTTCTCCGTGGCGTAGTTGACGGTGGCGGTGACGCCCTCCAGCTTGTTCAGCCGCTTCTCGATGCGGGCCGCGCACGAGGCGCAGGTCATCCCGCCGATCGCGAGCTCGACGACGTCGAGCGCCCCGTCGCCGACGACCTTCAGATCCTGTCCGGTGCTGCTCACCGTGCCTCCCAGTCGGTGATGAACGCGGCAGGCGCCGCGATGCCCATGCTCATGCCCATGTCGTGGTCCATGGGCATCTCGTCGCCTCCCGAGCCGCCGTCCCCGATCGGCCCCGCGAGCCGGCCGATACCGAACGCTGCCAGGAACGCGACGGCGAGCGCCGCCGCGTAGAGCCCCAGCCTGGCGGCCGTACTCACTTCTCCTCCCGGGCCGTGAGCTCGTAACCGGCCTCGTCGACGGCCGCCGAGACCGCGGCGTAGTCCAGGCGCTGCTCGCTGGTCACGGTCACCCGGCCCGTGGCGAGATCCACCTCGACCTCCTTCACCCCGTCGATGCCGCCGATCTCGGAGCTGACCGAACCGACGCAGTGGCCGCAGGTCATGCCCGTCACGGTGTAGACGTCCTGAAGCATGCCGTTCTCCCTTGATCTCGTGATGCGTTGGTTGATGGATACGTGGCCGCGGCGAGCGGCTCACCCAGAGCAACATATACCCCTGGGGGGTATATGACAGGCACGGGTGTGCCGATGTGAGCCGTCTCTCAGTCGATCCCCCGTGCCGAAGGCCGCGGCTGTGCGGCGGTGAGGGACACCAGTACGGCGCCGTCGGCGACCGTGACCGGGTAGACGGGCACCGGGCCGCTGGCCGGCTTGGTGCCCTCGCCCGTGCGCAGGTCGAAGCGGGCGCCGCGCCAGGGGCACTCGATGAGGCAGTCCTCGACGTCACCCTCACTCAGTGACGCCTGGACGTGCGTGCAGGTGTCGCCTATCGCGAACACCTCTCCGCCCGTGTTCACCAGGCAGATCGCGACTCCCTCGATGTCGACGCGGACCGGGGTGCCCTCGGGGAGGGCGGCCAGCTCGCAGGCGGGGATGTAGCGGGAATCGGTCATGACGGGGCTCCTTCTTCTTGGACGGGTTTTTCGTTGAACCGGTGTGGTGCGGTGGGCGGTTCGGTCGGCCGTGTCAGAGGGTCGTGCTCTTCAGGGGGACCGCCGGGTCGCCGAGCCGATCGAGGTCCACCGGCGTGCCGGACTCGATCAGGCGGCGGACCTGGAGCATGTCCCGAGGGCGGTCGACGGTCACGAGCGCGGCGAGGGAGCCGTCGCGGAGCCAGCACGCCGCCCACTGGTCCGATGCCGGATCGCCCTGCCATATCAGCGAGTCGGCGCCCTCGTGCCGCCCGGCGTACTGCACCCGGCGGCCGAACTGGTCGGACCAGAAGTACGGCACCGGGTCGAACGCCCGGTCGCCGCCCAGGATGTTGGCGGCCAGCACTGCGGCACCCCGCATGGCGTGGTCCCAGTGGTGGACCAGCAGCCTGCGCGCGGAGGGGAAGGAGGCGCAGGCGCCGACCGCCCACACCCCGGGCCGGGACGCGGCCAGGTGGTCGTCCGTCTCCACCGACAGATCGGCCCCGAGCGCCAGGCCGGAGCCCCGAAGCCAGTCGGTGGCCGGCCGGGCCCCCACGCCCGCCACCACCACATCGGCCTTGAGGTGTTCACCGCTCGCCAGCCGCACGCCGTCGGCCTCGAAGCCGGTGACCGCCACGCCAGTACGCAGCTCCACGCCCGCTTCCCGGTACCAGGGGAGGGTATGCAGCGCCGCCTCGGACGGCAGGACTCCGGCCAGCGGCAGATCCGCCCTCTGAACGACTGTCACCTGACACCCCAGCAGCCGGGCCGAGGTCGCCGTCTCGGCTCCGATCCAGCCGGCTCCGACGACGACCACGTGTCCTCCACGGTGCGCAGCAGGTGGACGCCGGTCTCCTGCCAGACGCCCGGCGGCGTGAGGGGTACCGCGCCGGTGGCGAGCATGAGATGGTCCGCCTCGACCGAGCCGCCGTCATGGTGGGGCCGGACACCCGCAGCCGGACCCGACTCGAACCCGAGCGCCCTGCGGCCCAGCAGGAGCTGGATGTCAATCGCCCACCAGTCGACCTCGAACGTGGACGCCTCGACTGCTCCGGTGAGCAGTTCCTTGGACACCGGCGCCCGGTCGTACGGGAGATGAGCCTCCTCCCCGAGGAGAGTGATGCGGCCCTTCCATCCCTGCGCCCGCAGCTCCGAGGCCGTCTGCACGCCGGCGGTATACCTATGGGGGGTAGGGGTACACGCGTGGCCCCTCTGGCGCAACAGCAGCCCTTACCTATACCCCCTAACGGTATGTTACGTTGATCGGGATACCCATGGGGGGTGTCTGAAGCGAGGCGCTCGCCGCCGCTTCCGACACTCGGAACCGAAGGGAAACCGGAAACCCGTGACCAACCTGGCAACCATCTCCGACGCTCGCACCCGCTCCGACCAGCGCCATCTGGTCGACGACGAGCTGTGGGACCGTCTCGTGAACCGCATCGTCCAGGACGAGGCGATGGAACGCCCACTCGCCGAACGGAGTCGCCACCCTCCGCGCGGACATGGACCGCGACAAGGTCTTCACGGCACAAGAGGCCGTCGCGTACGGGCTGGCCGACGAGGTGGTGAGCCGACGGCTCACGGCGGCCTGACATCCCTGCGGCACCCCGGACACCGGGCTCAGACGCCGTGTGGTGCCCGGCCGCCGTCGGCCGGTCAGGCGGCGAGACACATGCCGTCGTACCGAGAGGCCGACGCGGAGCGGCTGTGGGCCGGTCCGGCCTGCGCGAGGCGCGTCAGCTCGTCCTGCGCCAGCGAGAGCAGGTCGGTGAGGCCGAGACCGAGGGCGCGAGCGGCGGCCGCGAGGACTTCCGAGGAGGCCTCCTTGCGGCCACGCTCCAGCTCGGAGAGGTACGGCATCGAGATCCGGGCCGCGTCGGCCACGTCCTTGAGCGTGCGCTCCTGGGCGAGACGTTCGCGCCGCAGGACGTCGCCGACGAGGTCACGCCAGAGCGGCTCCTTGACCCGGCGCAAGGGGGCCGGTGGCGTCGGCCGGGGCGCGAGGACCTGCCGGGGCCCTTGTGGCGCCGGTGCCGGAGCCGTGGCCGGTTCCGGCGTGGCCGCCGGGCGCAGAGGGATGACGCGGGCTGCGTCCGGGCCGGGGTTGTGCGGCGCTTGGTTGCTCACCCCTTCAGCCTAGAAGCGCCGAGCCGTACGGGAACGGATCGGCGTTCCGCCGTCGGTGGAATCCGGGGTGGTGGGCCTTGCTGCCTTACTGACCTACTCGGCCGTCGATCCGTTCGCGCAGGAAGTCCGCGTGGCCGTTGTGCCGGGCGTACTCCTCGATCATGTGGACCAGCACCTCGCGGAGTGCGATGGGCTCGTCGTGGTGCGTGCCGGTGATGTCCAGTCCAGGGGCCTCGGCCACGAAGTGTTCGGCGAAGGCCACTTCGGAGCGCCAGGTGGCCCAGGCCTCGGCGACGACCTCGGGGTCGGGCACCGCGCCGTTGAAGTCGCCGTTGCGATCGGCGTCGGAGCGGTAGTGGCGTGGCACGTCCTGTCCGGCCATCACCTGCCGGAACCAGGTCAGTTCAACGTCTGCCATATGCCGCAGGAGCCCGAGCAACGACAGGTTCGACGGCTCGACCGAGCGCCGGGCCATCGCCTCGGCGTCGAGCCCGGCGCACTTCATCTCCAACGTCAGCCGCTGGTCCCGCAGATATCCGACGAGCGTGTCCTGCTCCCCCACGTACCCCCCGTCGCTCCGCGGATCCTCCTCCGGCCGCACGAACATGTCCCACCATCCGAAGTTCCGCTCGATCCCGGGCTGTTCACCGGAGTTCGGTCGCACGCTGTTGGCCTCCATGCGCACGAGCATCCACCGCGGCCAGGGGTTCCGCCACCGGTTTTCGCTCGGCTCCTCAGCTCTCCTCCGGGGCGGGCTCGGCCGGCTCCTCCGGGGCTTCCTCCTCCGGGGCTTGCTCCTCAGGGGTCTGTTCCTGCGGAGCTTCCTGCGTGGCTTCCTCGGGGGTTTCCTCGGGGGCCTGCTCCGTGGCTTCCTCAGGGGTCTGCTGCGTGGCTTCGCCGGTCTCGGGGGCGGGGGTGGCGGGCGACTCCGGCGAGGGCTCCGTCGTCGTGGGCGGGGGCTCCGTTGTCTGTTCGGCGGTCGGGGACTCCGGCGTCGGGGTCGGCTCCGTTGTCTGTTCGGCGGTCGGGGACTCCGGCGTCGGGGTCGGCTCCGTTGTCTGTTCGGCGGTCGGAGACTCGGGCGTCGGGGTCGGCTCCGTTGGCGACTCCGGCTCCGACTCCGGTGTGGTCGTCGGAGGTTCGGTGGGCGGGGACTTGGTTTCCGACGGCGACGACGGCGTGGAGGGTGACGTAGGCGACGTGGTCTCGGGCGACGGAGACGTCGGTGACGGGGAAGTCGGCGACGGAGATGTCGGTGACGGCGACGTTGGCGACGGGGAAGTCGGCGACGGAGACGTTGGCGACGGCGAAGTCGGTGACGGCGACGTTGGCGACGGGGAAGTCGGCGACGGGGAAGTCGGCGACGGAGACTTCGGCGACGGGGAAGTCGGTGACGGGGACAGGGTGGTCACCGTCGGGAAGGGATACGGGTACTTGGGCGACTTCGTCTTCTGATCGTGGCGGACGTTGTAGCCCTTGTGCCGGGCGATCCATTCGTCCTTGCGGGGGTCGAAGATGACGAACACCTTGACGACCGTGACCGAGGGCGCGACGACCACGACGTTCTGTGGCCGGTACGACGACCACTGCTTGCCGACCGGCTTGGGGGTGGACTTCTGCTGGACGGGCGCCTGCACCGGGTTGCCGCACGCGCAGCGCACGCGGGGCGCCCCGTGGGAGTCGACGAGGACGGCGGTGCCCGCCTGGAAGACCGCCTGGTAGCTGGTGGCCGCGCCCTCGCGGTAGCCGTGGTTGGTGACGCGGGTGTCCATCCGCAGTTGCACCGGGGTGAGCGAGCGCAGATACTCCGGGACCCGGGAGGGCTCAATGCCCTGCAGCGAGGCGAACGCCTTGCTCTTCGCCGAGTCCGCCTGCAGTGCGCTGATCTGCTTCTCCACGTTGCAACTGGAGGTGTTGCGGGCGCCGCTGTAGACGCCCGGCGCGGAACCGGTCACGCTGCGCGTCACGTTGGCGGGTCCCGTCGTGGGCGGCGCCGTCGGGGTCTCCGGTGTGGGAGACGTCGTCCGGGTCTCCGGTGCGGGAGACCCCGTCGTTGTCTCCGTCGCGGGAGACCCCGTTGTTGTCTCCGGTGCCGGAGACCCCGTCGTTGTCTCCGGCGCGGGCGACGCCGTCAGGGTCTCCGGCGGGACGGCACTGTCGTTCGCCGTCGACTCGGTGAACGGGTCGGGACCGGCCTCCGCCGCGGGCTGGAGGAAGACCTCACTGCCGGTGCTCTGTCCGCCGGTGTTCGAGAAGACGAGACCCAGGACCACCGCGGCCGCCACACCACCGCTGATCAGCGCGACGCGGGGCGCCGACTTCCACCAGGGGTGCTCCGGCCCCTTGCCCGGCTCACCCGGGCCGCCGGGACCACCGGGCCCGGGAGGTCCACCGGGCCCGCCCGCGCCACCGCCCGCACCGCTCGGCGGTGTGGGACGGCTCGCGCTCGGCTGCGACGGACCCGACAGGGGGCCCGAAGGCGGTCCGGTAGGCCGGCCAGGGGGCGGCGGTTCGACGCTCACGAGCTCTTCTCCCCGCAGTAGGGATACTGCAGCGCTTTAACACATTTCAGAGCTTTAACGCACTTCATAACTCTTTTGGCGTATCGAACCCATTGTGTGCTCCGATCCCGTACTGCCCGCAAGCCGACGCGGTCGGCCCTCCCGAGGGGCGGACCGCGCCGACCCTGCTTAGCGTGGCGGCGTGAGCCCCCGAACACCGTCCGACCAGGCAGTTCCCCGCAATGGCGACCGGGTTGCCCGCACCGGTGGGCGGGCGGTCGTCCACCACGGCTGGGTCCAGGCCGTCGTGATCGTGCTGACCGGGATGATCGTCATGGGGGTGGTCGCCGCGCTCGGCTTGTGGGCGGCGGGTGCCGCGAATCTCCCCGGCAACGCGTTCCCGCGGGTCGTCGCGGCCACCGTCGTGACAGCGCTGGGCGGCCACGTCGAATTCGCCGGCGACGGGGGAGTCATCGCCGACACCCAGGCGGATCTGACAGTGACTCCGCTGTCGGTCACGCTGGCCGGGGCCCTGGTGATCTCGGCCGGTTTTCTGCGGCCGGTGCGCCAGCGGGCCGTCGCCGGCACCGCCGAACTGGCCGGGTGGGCCGCCCGGATCGCCGTCCTGTGGGTGCCGGCCCTGGTCGCACTCGCGCTCTTCGCCCACCAGAACTTCACGATGTCCCTCGGGAACGGCATCATCGACGACATCGGCGACTCGCTCGGTGCCACGCCCGAGGCGGGCTTCCAGACCGACATGGCGCCGGCGCTGGTCTTCGGAGCGCTGTGGCTGGCGGGCGTGTTCGTCCTCGCCCTGCTGGTCTCGCGCGCGGCGCCGCTCCCCGCACGGCTGTCGCGGTTCCGGGAGTCGGTGCGTCCGGCCGCGTTCGCCATGGTCGCGCTGCTGCTGGCGTACGTCGCCCTGGGCGTGGTCATCGGACTGCTGGTGGCGGCGACCCGTGGCCGTGCCCCCGAGACGTTCGCCGTGATCCTGCTCGGACTCCCGAACCTTGTCTGGCTCGGCTTCACGATCGGGCTGGGCGCCACCTGGAACGGGCGTGTGGACGAACCCTTCGGGCTGCCGATGCCGCATCCGCTCGACGCGGCGCTGCGCACCCCGGACGTCGCCACGCTCCATCTCAACTCCCTTGCCGACTACGACGGCAGGGTGTGGTGGCTCGTGGTCGTCGACGCGGTGCTGCTCGTGGCCGCCGCGTTCCTCATGGCGGTCCGCTCGCCGGCCCGGATGCGGGCCCGGCAGCACGCCGTGCACATGGCGGTCGCGCTCGCGCTCACAGTGCTCATGATCTGCCTGGTCGGCCGCGTCTCGGCGCACTACGACCTGTCGTTCCTCGGCATCGGCGACAGCGGCGGCGGCTTCAAGGGCGAACTCCTTCTGAAGCCCCAGGTGTGGACCGCGCTCGGGTCCGCCGTCCTGTGGGGGCTGGCCGCCGGGTTCCTCGGTGGCCGGCTGGCGAAGGGCGTCCACCGCAAGAGCTAGGTCAAGACGGCGGCTCCCGACCGGCGTTGACTATTCCTTCAGGGAGCCGTTCGTCAACGCTCGCCTTGGTCGTCTTCCTCGAACGTGACGACGCGGGTGGGTTCGCGGTCCTCCGGAGCCTGTTCCCGTACGGGCTTCGCAGCCTGGTCCTGTAGGGGCTCCGAAGCCGCGAACGTGCTCAGGCGCGTCCCGTCGCAGTACACCCACCGCTCGTGCTCGCCGTCGTACAGCCAGAGGGACTCGCCGTCGATGACCACCCCGATCCGCTGTCCTTGCGTACGGCCGCGGAAGGACTCCCCGTCGAGTTGCCCGTCCGCGAGCTCCTCGGCGGCGGCGCGGTAGCGGGTGAGCGCCTCCTCGACGCGGGCGAGCAGCGGACGGGGGTCCGCCGTGCGGGTGAGAGGGCAGCTCGCGGCGGGCGGTTCCTGCGGTACGGCGATCAGGAGGCGACCGTCGACCCAGGCCGACCAGCCGTTGGCGCAGAGGATCCGGCCCCAGTCCCCGAGCCGGTCGACCAGCTGGACGGGCAGCAGCCCGTCCAGGGGCACGCTGGGCCGGGACGGATCCGGGCTCTCCCAGGTGGGCAGGCCCTCCTGGGGGACGACGTGCGTGGGGCGGAAGTGTGGGGTCGTCATCGGCGCCTCCCCCCGCATGACCACGGGTCCGTGCCGCCGCAGCGGGTGGTCCGCCGCCTATGCGAAGACGTGCAGTTCTCGCCCTCCGGCGTCCAGCGGCCGGCCTCGGGGCGTGGCACGGCGTGGTGGGACGAGACGTCGGCACCGTCGATGACGACCTCGCTCAAGGGGGCGCGCCCTACGTGACCGTCGCGGCTCGGACGCATCACCGTGAAGCCCGTCTCGGTCTCGAGGACGAGTTCGGGCGCAGTCGGCGCGACCGGCCGCTCTCCCATGCCAGAATTCTAGCCATCTGTCCATATGTGCGCCTGACCATTACGCCGGGGGTGACGGAGCCGCCGAGTCGGTGCGCCAGGGGTGGAAGATCGGCCGGGACCGCCGTCGCGGTCAGGCGGCGGAAATGCCCAGCACCGCGGCGGTCCGCTGCATGCGCAGCGCGTCCACGGATTCCGCGAGCAGTTCGTATTCGGTGGTGTCGTCGCTGGTGGCGATGCGGACCAGCTTTCCCGCGGCCAATTCCTCGGCGACCAGCTCCTGTTGGACATCGTCCCCGGCCCAGGCGCGCAGCATGCTCGGCACGTCCGGGACGTTGTCCGCCACTGGTGCGATGGAATTCGGCGGGAAGGTGGGATCCTCGGGTTGTGGATCGAGCCGCTCGGCCATCCAGGCCGCGCGGTCCCGCATCCACCACAGGGCCAGCGCCAGGGTCGGCGCGCGATACGTTCCCAGGGGTACGCCGACGCGCTGACCACCGCACATTCCGTACGCGGTGACATGGCACAGGAATTCGTCGTGCACGATCGCTCCCCCGTAGGCGTCGCTCGTCGCCGGTCCGGCCTCGCTTTCCCTGCGGCTCGTTTCTGGCTGTGCGCGCTGGCGCTGTACGACTCAATCGCTGAGCACGGTGGTGCTGTCCGGGCGTGGGTCAATTGCCCTGAGATTGAGTATCGTCACTCCTGACCCTCTGTCACCATGCCATTCCAGCCAGTCTCTTGGCATATTCACAGCTTGGTTTGGCCGAAACGGCACCGACAGTGCCGCGGCCGGGCGCTCGCGGCATTACCCGTGAGGTAATCGACGCCGCGAGCGCCCCCGGGCAGGGTGGTCGTACCGGATCCCAACGGGGCACAGCGCGGAGGGATTTTGGCCCCTCACCAGCACGTACGACCTCGATGGAGGCTGATTCACCATGTCCGCGAGCAACCACCGTTACGAGACCGCTGTCGCCCGTTACTTCGAGGCCTGGAACGCGGCCGGGCCGGACGGTCCGGCGAAGGCGGTCGCCGCCGTTTGGGCCGCTGACGGCAGCTACACCGACCCGCTGGCCGATGTCCGCGGCCATGAGCAGATCACGGGGGCGCACGAGCAGTTCCCGGGATTCACCTTCCGGCTCCTCGGCGCGGTCGACGGGCACCACGACATCGCCCGCTTCGGATGGGAGCTGGCCAACGAGGCGGACGGATCGGCCCCCGTCGCCGGATTCGACGTGATCACCCTGGACGGCGAGGACCGCATCCGGAGCGTGTACGGATTCCTGGACCGCCTGCCGGTCTAGGTCGTGGTCCTGGTCCTGGTCCGGCATCATGCCGGGCCAGGACCAGGCCTGGAACCGCGTCACTGCTTGATGATCGCGTCGATCCGGGCCAGCTCCTCCGGATCGAACCCCAGGTTGCCGACGGCCGCGACGCTGTCCTCCAGCTGCCGCGGGCTGCTCGCGCCGATCAGCGCGGAGGTCACCCGGCCTCCGCGCAGCACCCAGGCGAGGGCCAGCTGCGCCAGGGACTGGCCCCGCGACTTGGCGATCTCGTCGAGGTCGCGCAGCTGTCGTACGAGGTCCTCGGTGACGGTGTCGGCACTCAGGAAGGGGCTGTCGCCCGCGGCGCGCGAACCCTCCGGGATGCCGTCGAGGTAGCGGCCGGTCAGCAGGCCCTGCTCCAGCGGCGAGTAGGCGATGGAGCCCACCTGAAGCTCGTCCAGGGTGTCCAGGAGCCCTTCCTCAGGCCGGCGGTGGAGCATCGAGTAGCGCGGCTGGTGGATCAGCAGCGGGGTGCCCAAGTCGCGCAGGATGCGGGCGGCCTCGCGGGTCTGTTCCGGCGAGTAGTTGGAGACGCCGGCGTACAGCGCCTTGCCCTGCTGGACCGCCGAGTGCAGGGCGCCCATCGTCTCCTCCAGGGGAGTCTCCGGGTCGGGGCGGTGCGAGTAGAAGATGTCCACGTAGTCCAGGCCCATCCGGCCCAGGCTCTGGTCGAGCGAGGACAGCAGGTATTTGCGCGAGCCCCATTCGCCGTACGGGCCCGGCCACATCAGGTGTCCGGCCTTGGTGGAGATGACCAGCTCGTCGCGGTAGGGCGCGAAGTCGGCCTTCAGGGCGTCGCCGAGTGCCGACTCGGCGGCGCCGGGCGGCGGACCGTAGTTGTTCGCCAGGTCGAAGTGGGTGACCCCGAGGTCGAAGGCGCGACGCAGGATGGCGCGCTGGGTCTCAACCGGCCGGTCGGGGCCGAAATTGTGCCACAGGCCGAGCGACAGCGCGGGGAGCTTCAGGCCGCTTCGTCCGGTGCGCCGGTAGGGCATGTCCGCGTAACGGTCGGGGTGTGCGGTATACAACGCGTACTCCTGGGAGGCCGGGAAAATAGGTCTCCCACTCTCGCGCGCGCCCGGGGCAGCGGTCCAACGGGAGAATCGGATGGGATTCAGCGATGGCGCTTCTCAATCGGGGCTTACCCTTGGCCCTCATGGAATTGCGCCACCTTCAGCACTTCGTCGCGGTCGCCGAGGAACAGCACTTCACCCGTGCCGCGGAGCGGTTGATGGTCTCGCAGTCGGGCCTGTCGTCCTCGATCCGCGCCCTGGAGCGGGAACTGCAGGCCCCGCTGTTCGTCCGCACCACCCGTCGGGTCACGCTCACCGAGGCAGGGCGTGCCCTGCTGGGCGAGGCGGAGCGGATCCTGGCCCAGGTCCGCTCGGCGCACGACGCGGTGGCCGCCGTGCGGGGCGTGCTGCGCGGCACGCTCTCCCTCGGCACCGAACAGTGCATCGCCGGTGTGCATGTGGCCAGGCTCCTCGCCCGGTTCCGGCGGCGGTACCCCGATGTCGAGATCAGGCTGCGGCAGGCGGGGTCCGCGGCGCTGGCCGAGGAGGTCGCCGCGGGGCGTCTCGACCTGGCCTTCGGGGTGCGGACCCAGGCGGACACCGACCAGCTGCGGAACGTCTCGCTGACCAGCGAGCCGATGACCGTGCTCTGCCATCCCGCGCACCACCTCGCGAGCGCTGCCGTGCTCACGCCCGAGGAGCTGGGCGGCGAGGACTTCGTCGACTTCCACCCCGACTGGGGGCCGCGCCGCACCACCGACGCGGCCTTCACGGCGGCGGGCGTGCACCGCACCGTGACGCTCGAGGTCAACGACGTGCACGGCCTCCTGGCACTGGTGCACGAAGGCCTCGGTATCGCCGTCGTACCTCGCCATTTCGGCCTCAAGCCCGAGGCGGGCGATCTCACCGCTCTCCCTCTCAAGGGCGCTGCCGAGACGTCGTACGAGACCGTCGCGATGCTGCCTCCGCCGGCCGCCACCAGTCCGGCGGCGCGGGCGCTGATGGTGCTGCTCGACAGCTGGATTCCGGACGCGTGAAAGGCGCGCGAAGGACGGGCATGCGCGAGGGTGGACGCATGCATGCGAAGGACATCCTCATCGACGCGTACAGCCGCATCCAGGAAGAAGTCCATGCCGCCGTCGACGGTCTGTCGCCGGAGGACCTCAATACCCGTCCCGCCCAGGGCGCCAATTCCCTCTCATGGCTGATCTGGCATCTCACCCGTGTCCAGGACGACCATGTCGCCGACGCCTCCGGGCTCGACCAGGTCTGGCCGGCCGAGGGCTGGGAGAAGCGTTTCGGGCTCGCTCTGCCCCGCCTGGACACGGGGTACGGTCACAGCCCGGCGAAGGTGGCCAAGGTCCAGGTCAAGTCGGGTGAGCTGCTGACCGGGTACTACGACGCGGTGCACGCACAGAGCCTGAAGTTTCTGCGCGGCCTGACCGCCAAGGACCTGGAGCGCGTCGTGGACGAGGGCTGGACCCCGCCGGTCACCCTCGGCGTACGGCTGGTGAGCGTCCTGGCCGACGATCTGCAGCATGTCGGCCAGGCCGCGTACGTACGCGGGCTGCTCTGAGCGCTGCCCTGTCCGTGGGACGTGCTGGTCCTGCGCGTACTAAAGCGCGGCCTCGTAGCCGGGCAGCACCACGTCGCGGATGAGGGCATTGCGCTCGTCGAACGGGATGAACGCGCTCTTGACCGCGTTCACCGTGACCGTGCGCAGGTCCTCGACGCTCCAGCCCGCCTCCTCGACCAGCAGCGACATCTCGCGGGTCATCGTCGTGCCCGACACCAGCCGGTTGTCGGTGTTGAGGGTGACGCGGAAGCCCAGGTCGCGCAGCGCGGTGATGGGGTGTTCGGCGATGGAGGTGGCCGCCCCCGTCTGGAGGTTGGACGTGGGGCACATCTCCAAGGCGATACGGCGGTCGCGCACCCAGCCCGCGAGACGGCCGAGCTTGCCGTCGACGATGTCCTCGGTGATGCGGACGCCGTGGCCGATGCGCTGGGCGCCGCAGACCTGAAGAGCCTGGTGGATGCTGGGCAGGCCGTGGGCCTCACCGGCGTGGATGGTGAACGGGACACTCTCGCCGCGCAGGTGCTCGAAGGCCGCGAGGTGGTCGGCGGGCGGGAAACCGTCCTCGGCCCCGGCGATGTCGAAGCCGACGACGCCGGCGTCCCGGAAGGCCACCGCGAGGTCGGCGATCTCGCGGGTGCGGTCGAACATGCGCATGCCGCAGAGCAGGGTGCCGACACGCACCGGGGTGCCCGCGGCGGCCGCCTTGGCCATGCCCGCCGCCAGGCCCTCCTGCACGGTCTCGACGACCTCGGGCAGGGTGAGCCCGCCGATCACCATCAGCTCGGGCGCGTACCGGACCTCGCCGTAGACGACGCCGTCCTCGGCCAGGTCGAGGACGTACTCCTCGGCGGTGCGCAGCAGGCCCTCGCGGGTCTGCATCACGGCGAGGGTGTGCTCGAAGGTGGCTATGTAGCGCACCAGGTCACCGGAGTTGGCGGCCTCGTAGTACCAGTCGGCCAGCGCCCGCGGGTCGGTGGTGGGAAGGGTGTGGCCGACCGTCTCCGCGAGCTCCACGAGGGTGGTGGGGCGCAGACCGCCGTCGAGGTGGTCGTGCAGCACGGCCTTGGGGAGGCGGCGGAGGGTGTCGATGTCGATGCGGGGCGCGGTCATGCGTGTCGTTCCTCGGCAGGTGGGTCGGGTCTCGGGGAGGTTGGGGAAGGTCGGGCTATGCGGTGGGCTGGAGCAGGTCCCAGCGGTTGCCGTACAGGTCCTGGAAGACGACGACCGAGCCGTACGGCTCGTGGCGCGGCTCCTCCAGGAAGGTCACGCCCGCCGCACGCATCCGCCCGTAGTCGCGGGCGAAGTCGTCGGTGTGCAGGAAGAAGCCCACGCGCCCGCCGGTCTGGTCACCGATCCGGCCGCGCTGCGCCTCGTCCTTGGCCCGGGCCAGCAGCAGTCCGCTGCCGCCGCCCTCGGTGCCCGGCTCGACCACGACCCAGCGGGAGCTGTCCGGGCGCGCCGTGTCCTCCACGAGCCGGAATCCGAGGGCTTCGGTGTAGTGGCGGATCGCCTCGTCGTAGTCGTCGACGACGAGGGTGACCAGGGCGATGCGTCTCATCGGGGCCCTTCCAGGGTTATACGTAACACGTCGGGTTGACACGTAGGGTACGGCATCCCGTCGGGTGGTCCGGGAACGGTCGCCCGCGGGCTGTCGTTCAGGCCGCCCCGGATCATGCCCGCGTGCTCCGCCCCGTGCCGTCCGGGCCGGGGCAGCACGCCCTGCGCATGCATGGCAGGGTGGAGATCGACTCGGGACCGGCCCGCCGCCCCCCTTTGACGCTTGCCCCCACAGGAGTTGAGTGACATGTCCGAGCTGCCGAAGCCGACCGGAGCCCCGGCTCATCAGAACGTGACCTTCCCCAGCGCCGAGGGCACCGCCCACGGCTATCTGGCGCTGCCGCCCTCCGGGCGGGGCCCCGGCGTGATCGTCATCCAGGAGTGGTGGGGCCTGACCGACCACATCGCGCAGGTCGCGGACCGGCTCGCCGCCGAGGGCTTCGTCGCCCTCGCTCCCGACTTGTACGGCGGCAATGTGGCGCACGACAGCGGCGAGGCCCTCCGGATGATGCGGGAACTGCCGGTGCCGCGCGGCGTCGAGCTGCTCTCCGGCGCGGTGCACTATCTGCTGGATCTGCCCGAGGTCACCTCGGACACGGTGGGTGCGATCGGCTTCTGCATGGGCGGCGGCTTCGTCATCTACCTGGCCGCGGCGGACCCGCGCGTCTCCGCGGCGGTGCCGTTCTACGGCGTGATCCGGGGCGAGCTGCCCGACTTCTCCGGCCTCAAGTCACAGATTCAGGGCCACTACGGCGAACTCGACACGAGCATCCCGACGGAGAGCCTGGACCAGCTGAGCAAGGCGATCCACGAGCAGTCCGGCATCACCCCGGACCTTCGCCTCTACCCCGCCCAGCACGCCTTCTTCAACGACGGCCGCCCCGAGACGTACGACGCCGGGTCGGCCGCCCAGGCCTGGGAGAGCACGGTGGCCTTCCTGCACGAGCAGCTGGGCTGAGCCCTCGGCAGCCGTCCGCCCCACAGCGGTTCCGCTCGGGCGGGCGGCTGCCGCGCCGGCGCATGGGGCCCCTGCCATGTACCGGGCAAGGGCCCTCGGCCTCACTGTCCCCGGGTGTGGAGCGCGTCGAGCCGGGCCATTTCTTCGTCCGTGAGCCGGAGCGCGCCCGCGGCCACGTTCTCGGTCAGGTGGTCCGGATTGCCGGTGCCGGGGATGGCGAGCACATGCGGGCCCTGCTGGAGGGTCCATGCCAGCCGGACCTGGGCGGGCGTCGCGCCGTGCGCCCGCGCGACGGCCAGCACCTCGTCGTCGGTGGCGCCGCTCGGGCCCAGCGCGCCGCCCTGGCCCGCGATCGCGAAGAACGGCACGAACGCGATGCCCTGTTCACCGCAGGCCCGCAGCACGGCGTCGGCCTCGGGGTCCGGGGAGTCGAGGCCGTACTGGTTCTGCACGGCTACCACCGGCGCGATGGCCTGCGCCTCGGCGAGGTGCCTGGTCTCGACACTCGAGATGCCGAGATGCCGGATCAGGCCGGCGTCGCGCAGTCCGGCCAGCGCGCCGAAGTGCTCGGCGATCGAGTCCTGTCGCATACGGCGCAGATACACCACGTCGAGGTGGTCGCGGCCGAGCTGGCGCAGGTTCTCCTCGACGTGGCCGCGCAGGTCCTCGGGTCTGGCCGAGGTGCCCCACTCCCCCGAGTAGTCGCGGAACGGGCCGACCTTGGTGGCGATGACCAGGTCGTCCGCGTACGGGGAGAGCGCTCTGTTGATCAGTTCGTTCGCGGAGCGCAGCGGGGAGAAGTAGAAGGCGGCGGTGTCGATGTGGTTGACGCCCAGCTCAATAGCGCGCCGCAGCACGGCGATCGAGCGGTCACGGTCGCTCGGCGTGCCGTGGTGGAAGGCCGCGCTGCCCGTCAACCGCATGGCGCCGAAGCCGACGCGGTTGACGGTGAGATCTCCTAGTTTCCAGGTGCCCGCGGCTGCCGCGGTGATCGGCTCTGAGGTCATCGCGGCAGTTTCGCACACGCTGCACTGGTCGCTTTGCTGTGCCGCTGCGCGGCACGGTCACTGGTGGGGAGGTGGCGCAGTAAGCCCGTCGGCTCACAGGGTGGATTCGGCGCTCGCCCCGTCGAGCGTGTCCACGAGGCGTCCCAGCAGGGCCCGCAGCAGCTCGTCGTCGCCGTCGCTGAGCACCGGCCACCGCGCGCGGACCTCGCGGTCGAGGCGCCGCCAGTACGTCTGGCCGCGTGGGGTGAGGTGGGCGAGGATGCGGCGCCGGTCGAGTGGGTCGACGCGACGGTGGACGAGGTTCTGGTCGACGAGGTGGTCGACGAGCTTGGTCAGGGTCGCGGGCGGCAGGAAGGCGGCTTCGGCTATCGCCGTCATGTGATGCCCCTGGCCGTCGGAGAGCAGGGCGAGCACCCGCCAGGCGTCGAGCGAGCACCCGTCCTCGTCGAGCACGGCCCGCAGCCGGCGCGCGGCCAGCCGCTCGGCCCGCGTCAGGAGGTGGATCAGATCCTGGGGCCGACGCGGAGATGGGGTGGGCATCCTGCTCCTCGCTCCCGGGGGCGTACATGATACGAGACACACTGGAGTTCACCAGGCGGACCCGAGATCATGACGCCATGTTCCGGCACGACGCACCCCCGCCCGACTGGTTCACGGCAGACGACTCCGTGCTCGGCGTGGCGCTCGTCTTCCCGATGCAGGGGTCGGCCGGGATCTTCGGACCCACGTGCGAGCTGTGCGCGCAGCTGGCGGCGGAGGAGATCAACCGCGCGGGCGGCGTCCTCGGCAAGGAGCTGCGGCTGCTGCCCGTCGACGGAGGCACCCGGCCGCGCGAAGTGGCCGACCATGTCGAGGCGTTGGTGGATCTGGGAGTCGTGCAGGGCGTCACGGGCTGGCACATCTCCTCCGTGCGGCAGGCACTGGCGCCGAGGATCGCGCACCGGGTGCCGTACGTCTACACCGCCCTGTACGAGGGCGGGGAGCACACCGCGGGCGTCTTCCTCACCAGCGAGACGCCGCGCGATCAACTGCGGCCCGCGATGGGCTTGCTGGCCCATGAGCGCGGGGTGCGCCGCTGGTTCGTCGTGGGCAACGACTATGTGTGGCCCCGCCGTACGGCCCGGGCCGCCCACGCCTACGCGCACGCCTCGGGCGGGAGTATCCAGGGAGAGGTCTATCTGCCCCTGGGCACGCACGACTTCGACGCGGTGCTGCGCCGGATCGAGCGGTCGGACGCGGACGCCGTGCTCCTGCTGCTCGTGGGCAGCGACGCGGTGCGGTTCAACCGGGCGTTCGCCGCGGCCGGGCTGGACGCGCGCTGTCTGCGGCTGAGCACGCTGATGGACGAGAACATGCTGATGGCCAGTGGACCGACGGCCACCGTGGACCTCTACAGCACCGCCGGGTTCTTCGCCTCGCTCGCGAACCAGGACGCCCTCGACTTCCACGGCCAGTACGCCGGGCGGTTCGGCATCGAGGCGCCGGCCCTGGGCAGTCTCGGCGAATCGTGTTACGAAGGCGTGCTGTTGCTGGCCGCGCTCATCGGCCGGGCCAGGACGCTCGACGTGTCGGCGATCGGGGCGGCGGCCGAGACGGTCTCGTACGAGGGCCCTCGCGGTCTGCTGCACCTGCGTGGCCGTCACGTACGCCAGCGCATCTATCTGGCACGGGCGGACGGTGTGGACTTCGACGTGGTCGCGGAGCTCGATCTCCACGCATCCCGCCCTTGACATGGACGCGTCCCCGCCAAGATACTTCCCACAGGAAGTAACCAGAATGCCTCGGGCGCACCATGAATTCACATGTGGAATTCCGCCCCGGGCATTTTTTGTTGCCCCGCTAAGCCCCGTGACGGGTTCATGAGAGCGGGAAGATACCGCCGGGAAAGTAACGCGAAACACCTTGGAAACAGGGTGACTTGAGGCTGTGGACCGCACTTCAGGAGGTCGTCTCCTCCACAGCCCGAGGGGGTTCTTTTGTCCAGCGGTTCCAGCGGTTCCCGTATTCTCCGACGCCGGATGGCGGCCGGTGCCGCCGCGCTCGCGGCGCTCGTCGCGCTGTCCGCGTGCGGTGCCAAGACCGACGCGGGCGGTACGTCCGACAAGGCCGTGCAGGCGGACACAAGCGGCGACACGGTCAAGGTCGGCCTGCTCAACTCCCTGTCCGGCACGATGGCGATCAGCGAGGTGACCGTACGCGACTCACTGAAGCTGGCGATCGACGAGATCAACGCCTCCGGCGGAGTGCTCGGCAAGAAGATCGAGCCGATCAGCGAGGACGGCGCCTCCGACTGGCCGACCTTCGCGGAGAAGGCGCAGAAGCTGATCAGGGAGGACCGCGTCGCGGCCACCTTCGGCTGCTGGACCTCCGCGAGCCGCAAGGCCGTCAAGCCGGTCTTCGAGAAGAACAAGTCGCTGCTCTTCTACCCCGTGCAGTACGAGGGCCTCGAAGAGTCCCCGTACATCTTCTACACGGGCGCGACCACCAACCAGCAGATCGTCCCCGCGCTCGACTACCTCAAGAGCGAGGGCAAGAAGAAGATCTATCTGGTCGGCAGCGACTACGTCTTCCCGCGCACCGCCAACAAGGAGATCAAGGCGTACGCGAAGGCCAACGGCATGACGGTCCTCGGCGAGGACTACGCACCGCTGGGCTCCACGGAGTTCAGCACGATCGCCAACAAGGTGAAGGCCTCCAAGGCGGACGCGGTCTTCAACACCCTCAACGGCGACTCGAACGTGGCCTTCTTCAAGGAGTACAAATCCGCGGGTCTGACCGCCACGAGCATGCCGGTGGTCTCGGTGTCGATCGCCGAGGAGGAGGTCAAGTCGATCGGATCGCAGTACCTGGCGGGCCAGTTGACGGCCTGGAACTACTACCAGACCACCGCGGGCGCGGCGAACACCAAGTTCGTGAAGGCGTACAAGGCCAAGTACGGCCAGGACAAGCCGACCAGTGACCCGATGGAGGCCGCGTACACCTCGGTCTACCTGTGGAAGGCGATGGTCGAGAAGGCGAAGTCGTTCGATCCGGAGAAGGTCAGGGCGGCCTCCGACGGCATCACGTTCGACGCGCCCGAGGGCAAGGTCACCGTGGACGGCGCCAGTCAGCACATCTACAAGACCGCCCGCATCGGCAGGATCGGCACCGACGGTCTGATCAAGCAGGTCTGGGACTCCGGCAAGCCGATCAAGCCGGACCCCTACCTGAAGGGTTACGACTGGGCCTCCGGCCTCTCCTGATCACCCGTCGCGCGGGGGCCCGAGGCAAGAGGCCCCCGCGTCCCGCCTCCCCGGAGCCGCCGCATGACCGTGATCCTCGGGCAGATGTTCACCGGCGTCAGTATCGGTGCCGTTCTGCTGCTCATCGCGCTCGGCCTCTCGCTCACCTTCGGCCAGATGAATGTCATCAACATGGCCCACGGCGAGTTCATCATGGCCGGCGCCTACACCACCTATGTACTCCAGAAGTCCCTTTCCGGCGCGGGAATTTCACTGATCGTCGCGCTGCCCGTCGCCTTTCTCGTCTCGGGCGCACTCGGCGCACTGCTGGAATGGCTGCTCATTCGCCGCCTTTACCTCCGGCCGCTCGACACACTTCTCGTGACATGGGGCGTCTCACTGATGCTCCAGCAGCTCGCGCGCGACATGTTCGGCGCGCCCAATGTGCAGACCCGCGCGCCGGATCTGCTCACCGGGAACATCACCGTCATCGGCGGCGACGACCCGCTCACCTTCGCCAACAGCCGGCTGTTCATTCTGGGGCTGGCGATCGCGGCGGTGGTCGCGCTGTCGCTCACGCTGCGGCTCACCCCGCTCGGGCGGCGTATCCGCGCCGTCGTGCAGAACCGCGACCTGGCCGAGGTGTCCGGCATCTCCACCAGCCGCGTCGACCGCACCGCGTTCTTCATCGGGTCCGGGCTCGCCGGAGTCGCCGGGGTCGCGCTGACGCTGGTCGGTCCGATCGGGCCCACGATGGGCACCAACGTCATCATCGACGCCTTCCTGGTGATCGTGGTCGGCGGCATCGGGCAGCTCAAGGGCAGCGTGATCGTCGCCTTCGTGCTGGGTGTGCTGCAGTCCGTCCTGGAGTACTCCACCACCGTCAGCGTCGCGAAGGTGCTGGTCCTCGTGGCCATCGTCGCGTTCCTCCAGTGGCGGCCCCAGGGGCTGTACACGCTGCGTACGAGGAGTCTCGTATGACCACCTCTCGTAGGACCACCACGCGTCGGTCCACCTCGCGCAGTACCACCACTCCCCTCGCTGCGAAGGCGAGGCAACTCACCGGCGTCAAGGGCCGGTTCGACGGAGCGCGCCCGGCGGCCGGCTTCGCCGCGGCCGCCCTGGTGCTCTTCGCCGTCGCCCCGCTCGTGCTCTCCGACTTCCGGCTCGGGCTGCTCGCCAAGTACCTGTGCACCGCCATGGTCGCGGTCGGCATCTGTCTGGCCTGGGGCCGCGGCGGGCTGCTGACGCTCGGGCAGGGCGTGTTCTTCGGGCTCGGCGGTTACGCCATGGCCATGCACCTGAAGATCGCGGACGCAGGACCCGGCAACCTCCCGGACTTCATGCAGCTGTACGGCACGGCGACCGAACTGCCTTGGTGGTGGCGGCCGTTCGCGAACCCGGTCTTCGCGCTCGCGGCGACCGTGCTGCTGCCGATGGCCGTCGCGGCGGTCCTCGGGGCGTTCGTCTTCCGGCGCCGGGTCAAGGGCGCCTACTTCGCGATCCTCAGCCAGGCGCTCGCCGCGGCCTTCGCGATCTGGCTGATCGGTCAGCAGGCCACGACCGGCGGCACCAACGGACTCACCGACATCCAGGGCTTCTTCGGCTACGACCTCAACGACCCGGTCAACCAGCGGATGGTGTACTTCATCATCGCCGCCGCCCTGCTCCTGCTGATCGCCCTGGCCCGCCAGCTCATCCACAGCCGGTACGGCGAACTCCTCGTCGCCGTGCGGGACTCGGAGGAGCGGGTGCGCTTCCTGGGGT
Organism: Streptomyces dengpaensis; assembly: GCF_002946835.1. Taxonomy (NCBI): domain Bacteria; kingdom Bacillati; phylum Actinomycetota; class Actinomycetes; order Kitasatosporales; family Streptomycetaceae; genus Streptomyces; species Streptomyces dengpaensis. The sequence goes on along the minus strand of NZ_CP026652.1, from coordinate 7,998,958 downwards.
ACAACCCGGCGAACGTGAAGCTCGTCGCGTACGTCGTGGCGGCGGGCATGGCCGGGCTCGCGGGCGCGCTGTTCGTGCCCGCGGTCGGCATCATCTCCCCCGCGTTGATCGGCATCGTGCCGTCCATCGAACTCGTCATCGGCGCCGCGGTCGGCGGCCGGGCGAGCCTGGTGGGCGCGGTGCTCGGCGCGATCGGCGTCGCCTGGGCCAAGACGGCGCTTTCGGAGGAGTTCCCGGCAGCCTGGACGTACTTCCAGGGGCTCCTGTTCATCGTGGCCCTGGCGTTCCTGCCGGGCGGTCTCGCCTCGCTGGTGGGGATCGTACGGCGGCGCGCCACCCGGCGGACGGCCGGGGAACCGGCGCCCGCCCTTCCCGTGGGAGAAACGGCATGAGTGAGCTGTCCGGACTTCGGATACGGCAACTGCGCGTGGCCTTCGACGGGTTCACCGCCGTGGACGGGGTGGACCTCGACGTGCGGCCGGGTGATCTGCGGTTCCTCATCGGGCCGAACGGAGCCGGCAAGACGACCCTCGTCGACGCCGTCACCGGCCTGGTGAAGGCGGAGGGCTCGGTGCGCTTCGGGGGCGACGAGCTGCTCGGGCGGAGCGTGCACGGGATCGCCCGGTCGGGCATCGGCCGTACGTTCCAAACAGCCACCGTTTTTGAGGAGTTGACGGTACTTCAGAATCTGGACATCGCGGCCGGCGCGGGCCGAGGCGTGTGGACCATGCTGCGCCGGCGCAAGGACGTGCCGGAGTCCGTCGCGAAGGCGTTGGAGACGGTGGGACTCACGCACCTGGCCGACTCCCCTGCCGGGGCGCTCGCGCACGGTCAGAAGCAGTGGCTGGAGATCGGCATGCTGCTCGTGCAGGACGTACGGCTGCTGCTCCTCGACGAGCCGGTCGCGGGCATGAGCCATGACGAACGGCAGGCCACCGGCGAGCTGTTGGAGCTCATCAGCCAGGAGCGGACCGTGGTCGTCATCGAGCACGACATGGACTTCATGCGCTCCTTCGCGCGCAGCGTCAGCGTGCTGCACGCCGGCAAGGTGCTGAGCGAGGGGACGGTGGCCGAGGTGCAGGCGGATCCGAAGGTGCAGCAGGTGTACCTCGGACACGCGGACTCCGAGGACGTACGTGAGACCGCGGACTCCGATTGCGTACGCGAGACCGCGGCCCCTGCGGCCGTACAGGAGGCGTGATGCTGGAGATCGACGACGTCCACGTCGGCTACCACCGCAGCAGCGTCCTGCACGGGGTGAGCGTCGCAGTGCCGAAGGACGGCGTGGCCGCCGTACTGGGACACAACGGCGCCGGAAAGAGCACCCTGCTGCGGGCGGCGGTCGGTCTGCTCACCCCGCAGAGCGGCGCCGTGCGGCTCGACGGCGAGGACATCACGCGCCGCAAGCCCCACGAGCGGGTGGCGCGCGGCATGGCCTACGTCCCGCAGGGCCAGCAGGCGTTCCCGCACCTCACGACCGCCGAGAACCTCCAGCTGGTCGCGGACGGGCGGCGCCGCGGCAAGGAGGCGATCGCCGAGGCGCTCGACCTGTTCCCCGCGCTGCGCGCGCTGGCCGGCCGCCGCACGGGCCTGCTCTCCGGCGGCCAGCGGCAGCAACTGGCCATCGCCCGCGCCCTGGTGACGGAGCCCCGGATCCTCCTCCTCGACGAGCCGACCGAGGGCATCCAGCCCTCCGTCGTCGCCGAGATCGAGGAGACGATCCTCGCCCTGGCCGCCCGCGGTGGCCTCTCGGTCCTCCTGGTCGAGCAGCACATCGGCTTCGCGATGCGGGCGGCGCAGCGGTACTACGTCCTGGAGGCAGGCCGGGTCACCTCGTCCGGTGAGGGCGGGCAGGAGGCGGAGGGTTCGGTGCGGGAGGCGTTGAGCGTGTGAAAGGAACCTGTGCCGCGGGGGCGGGCGCCTGCGCGCGTGGGCAGGCTGCTCCCCTCCTCGGTCGAGGAGAACGAACGATCGTAAGCCCATGGCGAACGACCGTTCGATTAAAGTGGCTGTATGGGCCCGCGCAAGTCCGTCGCCGAAACCGCCGCCACCCGCGACCGGGTCATCGAGCGCGCCCTCGCGCTGGCCGCCGCCGAGGGCCTCGAAGGCCTCACCATCGGCCGGCTCGCGACCGACCTGGGGATGAGCAAGGCCGGGGTGATCGGCCGTTTCGGCAGCAAGGCGGCGCTGCAACTCGCCGTTCTGGACGCGGCGATCGAGCGGTTCCGGCTGCGGGTGCCGGCGCGGGCCGTGGGCGCAAGGCCCGGTGCCGAGCGGCTGGCGCGCGCCTTCGACGAGTGGATCGACTCCATGGCCGAGGCCGAAGGCTACGCGGGCTGCTTCCTCACCTCGGTGGCGAGCGAGTTCGACGGCCGCCCCGGCCCGGTCCGCGACGCGGTGCTCCAGGCACTGGCCGCCTGGTCCGCGTACGTGGCGTCGGAGCTGGACACGGCGGTCGCGAACCGCGAACTCCCGCAGCGCACCGACGTGGAACAGCTCGTCTTCGAGCTCAACGGCGTTGCCCTCGCGGCCAGTCAGTCCATCCAGCTGCACCGCGATCCACTGGCGCCCACGCGTGCACGCCGGGCCATCGCCCGCCTGCTCATCGCCCCCTGAGGCAGCCCGTTCGACCGCACGGAGCGGCGGCGCGCGTCACTCAGGCCCCTTCAGGCCCACCAGCTCTACACATAAAGAAGAAATAAGCGCAGAATGGACGTATGCGGCACTCACCGCATACCACCCCCAGACATGGTGGGGCCGCGGAGATCGAAGGAGACGAATCATGGCCGACGTCTCGCGCGCCAGGGACATCACCAGCCACCCCGATCTATCCGAAATGCGGGCACGGTATGACCGCGTGCTCGGTGGTCGTGATGTGGCCCTCGTGGATGGGCCGGTGTTCCTGCTCGGCCTGTACTGTGCCGTGTCCCCGTGGATACTTCACTACACGACAAGCCAGCCCGCCCTGGTGACCCACAACCTGGTCATCGGCATCGCGATCGCCCTGCTGGCCCTCGGCTTCACCGGTACTCCGGAGAGGATGTACGGCCTGAGCTGGGCCATCTGCGCGATCGGCGCCTGGCTGATCATCTCGCCGTGGATCGTCGGCACCAGCCCGGACGCCGGAGTCGTGGTGAACAACATCATCATGGGCGCCCTGGCCGTGGTGCTGGGGGCCGTGTGCGCTGCTACGGCGGCGAAGACCACTTCCCGGGCGTAACCAAGCGAGCACGGAAGGAAGTGAAGGAAAGCAGGGAAGGACCGAGGAAAACTGAGGGAATCGCGGGCCGGCCCGTCCAGCACGGGCCGGCCCCTTCGCGCCCGCCGATCGCCCGGATCCGCCAGTGGCCCCAGGGTCCGTCCGGCGGATCATGCCGGACAGGCCCTAGACCAGCCACGGCTCCTGCGGCAACGGGCTGCCGGTCTCGATGAGCGACTTGAGGTTCGACAGCACCGCCGGCCAGCCGGACGCCGCGTCGGCGCGCTCGCCCTCGTCCTTCAGATCCTCGTGGGTGACGGTGAGGCGGACGATGTCGGCGTGCGGCCGGATGTCGAAGGTGACCCGGGAGTACTTGTCCTCCTGCCCCTCATCCTCGGGGGCGGCCCAGGTGGTCACCAGCCGGTGCGGGCGCTCGCTCTCCACGACGGTGCCGACGACGTCGGCGATGCCGGAGTCATCCGTACGGACATGTTCCCAGCGCGATCCGGGCTTCCAGTCGGAGACGTTGCTGTGCCCCCAGTACGCGGCGCTCAGATCGGCATCGGTGAGCGCGTCCCAGACCTTCTCTGCGGTGCTCTGAATGTAGATGACGTATACGAAGCTCGGCTTGTCGGTCATGGATTTTCCTCGGCTCGTCGTTTGAGGTCACTGAGCGTACGCAGACGCGGGCGCTCGAATTTGTCGATCCACCGCTCCGAGATCTCATGGAGCGGCACAGGGTTGAGGTAGTGCAGCTTTTCCCGACCTCGCCGCACGACACTGACCAGATTGGCCGCTTCCAGGACGGTGAGGTGCTGCGTCACCGACTGACGGGTCATGTCGATGCGCCCGCACAGCTCGCTGAGCGTCTGGCCGTTGTGCTCGTGCAGCTCGTCGAGCAGCTGCCTTCGCGTGCCGTCGGCCAGCGCCTTGAAGACCTGGTCCATTCCGGAGTCGTTCTGTGATCGCACACTCAAAGTAATGCAGGCAATTACCTGCATGTCAAGCCGGACATCGTCCCGCGGGCGGCGTGACAGGCTGACGCGCAGGGCGCCGTACGCGTCACGGCGGCGCCCGGATATTCGCTCGCGGCGCCCGGATATTCGCTCGCCAGGAGCAACCGTCGCCTCTCACACTGGCGCCGTGAGCCGAACCGTGAGCGCATGGGTGACCTCGGGCGGGGAGTTCCTCGGTGTTGCCGGCCCCTTCCCCGTGGACAGCCCGTGGTGGTCCGAGGTGGAGCCGGTCATCGCCCGACTGAGTGAGCTGCTCGGCATTGCGACGCTGGTCCTGCGTCTCGTCGACGTCGACGGAGGTGGGGGCGGACGGGACGGTCATGTGACGTACCACGTCGAAGCGTTGGAGCGCCCGGTACCAGGCTTGCTGAAGCGACAGAGCGTCGATCAAGGTCTCTTGCACGACCATCAGGTGTTGCGGTCGCCGTGGGCGCGAGCCGACGGACTGCGCGAACTCCTCGACTGGGCAGCCGGCACGCTGGCCTCGGCGGGGCGGCCGGTGACCGGTCCGGTCGAGCAGCGCCGCACCTGGAACCTGGCCGGACTCTTCCGCCTGCCGACCGCGCGGGGCACGGTCTGGCTCAAGACGACACCGCACTTCGCGGCCGACGAGGCCACGGTCGCGGGTGCGTTCGCGGGGGTCGACCCCGACCTGGTGGCGGCCGTCCTCGGCTCCGGCGAGCACCGCATACTGATGGAGCACATCCCCGGCGAGGACTGCTGGCGGGCCTCGCCCGAGACGATCGCCTCCGTCATGGAGCGCTTCGTGGCCGCGCAGTCGGCGCTGGCGTCCAGCACTCCAGCCGCTGCCGACGAGAACCGCATCCGGGACTGGCGCGCACCGGTCCTCACCGCACGGATCCACGAGCTGCTCGCCGGACCGGTCGCCCTGGAGCTGAGCGCTCAAGAACTCGCAAATGCACGGGAGTTGACACGCCGGTGGAACCTCCTCGCCGAGTGCGGGCTGCCCGACACGCTCGTGCACGGAGACTTCCATCCCGGCAACTGGCGCGGCGACGGCGGCTCGCCCGTGGTGGTGGATTTCGCCGACGCCCACTGGGGCAACCCGGTCCTGGACGGACTGCGCGTCCAGGACTTCCTGCCCGAGTCGCACCGCGCCCGGGCCGCCCGCGCCTGGATCGACGCCTGGCAGGCGCGGCTCCCCGCCGCCGACCCGGCACGCGCCCTCGCCATCGCCGAGCCGCTCGCCCATCTCACGTACGCCGTCCGCTATCAGGAGTTCCTCGACGGCATCGAGCCCTCGGAGTGGCCCTACCACCGGGGAGATCCGGCGGACGAGATCCGCGCGGCGGTGCGGTGCGCGGAGAAACCGAGCCCGCATCTCGCGGGGAGGTCGTCCTGCGCACGTGGAGCCATCTCGAGGGCGGCGACGCGGTGAGTCAAGGGCGCCGGAGGTGACACAGCGACGTCCGGCCGGGCGCGCGGAGGTGCTGCTCATCGGCGGGCGCGCCGGTGTCGGCAAGTCGACGGTGGGCTGGGAGGTTTCGGCGCGGCTGCGGGCCGCGAGGTCGCGGCCGCCACCGGTTGGATACCCGCCGGGAGCGGACCGGACTGCCTCCGCTCCGAAGGGGAACATGAATAACTGCGGGGACCGACAAAGAGGGGCGGAGATGGAGATCTCAGGCATCATCAGTGCCATCCTCATCGGCATCATCATCGGCGTACTCGGCAGGCTCGCGGTTCCGGGGCGCCAGCGCATCGGCATCCTGTGGACGATCGCCGTCGGCATCGTGGCCGCGTTCATCGGCTCGGGAGTCGCCGCCGCGTTCGGTGTCGCCGACACCAAGGGCATCGACTGGATCGAGTGGCTCATCCAGATCGGCTTGGCGGCGCTCGGCGTCGCGGCGTTGGACCGCTCGAAGGTGCGCCGCTGACGGGTGGGGCGGGCACGTATCGCGGTCGAATCTCGCGGACGTAACCCGCAGACGTATCTCGCGGACGTGGTGCGCCAACGGGCACGGCTGCGGGCGCGGGTGCATGGCCGTGTGCCGCTGGGCGCTGTCAATTCCGTTGCGGTGGCGCGCCCGTACGGCTAGGTTCTGCGGGCTTCGCCGCCCCCGCACGCCCAACGCCACGGAGAGACCTTGCCGCCGCGCATCACGCCGCTGATCGATCCCGAGTCCACCTCGTCGAGCCGTCGCCTGGCGTGGCTGGCCTCCGGCACCGAGGGAGCTCCCGTGGGCTCCGCCTTTCTGCGGTTGTTCACCAGGGAGGGACAGGAGCATCTCGCCGAACTAGAGATCGCCGTCCACCCTGCCGAGCGTCGGCAGCGGGTCGGCAGCGGTCTCCTGGAGGCGGCCGTCGCCGCGGCGCGGGACGAGGGGCGGCGGTCGCTCGTCGCGCAGGCCAATACCGACTCCCCCGGTGACCTGTTCCTGGCGGCGCGCGGCTTCCGCCGTGTGCTGGCGCTGACGTACGCGCGGCTGACGCTGGCCGATGTCGCTCTCGCGCGCATCGCCGAGATCGTCGAACGGCCGCATCCGGGTTACGAGTTGACGGTGTGGGACAAAACCGTGCCGCCCGCGCTGGCACGGACGTTCGCCGACTCGCGGCGCGCCATGGACGACATGCCGATGGAGGGAACCGACTACGGGACCGTCGTGTGGGACGTGGAACGGGTCGTGTCGGCGGCCGAAACCATCGCGAAGCGCGGGGAGTTGCTCCACACGGTCGCGGCGGTGGACCTCTCGGACGGCTCGATCGCCGGCTTCTCCGAACTCGTCGTGCCGGGCGACGGCCTGGGCGATGCCCAGCACTACGGCACCGGGGTTCTGCCGGAGCACCGGGGCCACGGGCTGGGCCTCTGGATGAAGGCGGCGTCGATCCGTCTGGCCCGTGAGCGCTACCCGGAACTCGACGGCCTGCTGACGGACACCGCCGACAGCAACGCCCCCATGCTCGGCATCAACGACGCGCTCGGTTATCGGCCGACGCACCGGGCGGTGGAGTACCAGCTCGAACTCGGCTGAGCTTCAGCACGTGTGTACGTACGGCGTTGTCGTGGTCAGGGGCTGAAAGCCCAGGCGGGCGAGGATGGGGCGGCTCTGGCTGGAGGCGTCGACCTGGACGTAGCGGTAGCCGCGGTCGGCGGCGACGCGGGCGCGGTGGGCGACGAGGGCGCGGTAGATGCCGCGGCCGCGCCAGGCCTCGACGGTGCCGCCGCCCCAGAGTCCGGCGAACCGGGTGCCGGGCAGGAGCTCCATGCGCGCCGCGCTGACCGGAACGTCACCGGCGAGGGCCACGACGGCGACGACCGTGTCCGCGTCGCCGGCGAATTGGGCGAGCAGCTGGTGACGGAGCCGCGTGCTGTCCGTGCCGAAGGCCTGTTCGTGGACGTCCGCCACGAGGTCGACGCCCGCGCGGTCGGTGACGGGGAGCAGTCGTACGCCTTCGGGCGGCTCGGCGTCGAGTGCCAGATCGCCCAGCTCGGCGACCATCAGCGTCTCCTCGGGCTCGGCGGTGAATCCGGCCGCGCGCAGCCGGTGCCCGAGGTCCTCCGGCTTGTCGTGCCCGTACAGCTTCCACTCGAACTCCCGCCCGAGGTCGGCGAAGTACCGGAGCTGCTCGGCGATCGCCGCGTCGGCGCCGGTCTCGTCCAGGTCCGACCAGATCACCCCGTTCCAGCCCCGCTCGGCACCGATCTGGCGCACCACCTTGCCGACGCGCTCGACCCGGGCATCCGGGGCATCCGGCCGCGCTCCCTCCCGCATGTCCCGATCGAACAGGGCCAGTACCGCGACGTGATCCATGGCGTCACTCCAGCATCCTGGGACGCCTGGGGCAATGGGGTTTCCGTCGGCCTCCGGCGGCGGGGAGAGGAAGGTCCAGGGTGGAGGGCACACAGACGGGAGCCCTCCACTCCTGGTATGGCCGGTTTCAGTCGATCGGAGGCGTGTCGCAGACCGGTGCGGCCCATCGCCTCGCTCACAGTGGCCACGCCGTACCCGGCCAGCGCCTCGACGTCCTTGGCGTCCGCCTTCGGCGGGTTGGTGACGATCACGCCGCTCATGCCAGCTCCTTCGCGATCTGCGGATGGGGACGCATGTACGCCTCGGCCATGGTTTTGTGGGCCAGGCCCAGGTTGGGGCCGGCGTTGCGCTTGAGCTGGACGCCACGGCGTACGGCGAGGTCGGTGTAGTAGTCCCACAGGTGCCGCTGGGCGCCGAGGCACTCCATGGCCTTGCGCTTGGTCTCCCACACCTCGGTGATGTCAAGCAGGACCTCGGGCTTTAAGCCGCTCATCTCGGGCTGGTGCGGCTCGAAGGAGAAGACCGGCGGGGCGCCGATGATCTCGCCGGGGCCGGGGTAGCCGACGGCCTGGGCGAGGACGCGGGCCTCCAGCGCCATGCGGTTGGCGGCCGGGTGGTCGCCGTTGTACGGGTCCTCGGTCGGGTGGGTGAGGACGACCTCGGGCCGGGTCTCCCGGTAGACGGCCACCAGTTGGTCGGGCAGCTCGGCGGTGGCGACCAGCGGGTAGTCGCCGGCGGCGAGAAGATTGTCAACAATTTTGTTCGGCCTGTTGCAGACATGCTTCAGCGGCCCCGACGACGGTCGGGAGCAGCGCACACACGCACGGCCCCGCCCCGGTCGCACGGCTGCGCCCCGGTCGCACGGCCCCGCCCCGGTCGCAGGGGCGGGGCCGTCGTAGGGGCTACCGGCTCGGTGTCCCGTTGGACGCCAGGCTCGGTGCCGGGGCGTGGCCGGTCGGGCGGGTCGTGAAGACTCCCCGGCCCTGGGTGCGGCTGCGCAACCGCGTTGCGTAGCCGAAGAGTTCGGCCAGCGGCACGGTGGCCGTGATCACCGTCGCGCCCGCTCGCGTGAGCGAGCCGGAGACCCGGCCGCGGCGCGCCGCCAGGTCGCCGAGCACCCCGCCCACGGCGTCGTCGGGCACGGTGACGGTGACTTCGACCACCGGTTCCAGGAGAACCATCGCGGCGGCGCGCAGTGCCTCGCGGAGCGCGAATCGGCCGGCCGTGCGGAACGCCATCTCCGAGGAGTCCTTCGGGTGGGTCGCACCGTCGGTCAGGGTGACGCGCAGCCCGGTCACCGGGTGACCGCCGAGCGGCCCCTCGGCAAGGGCGTCCCGGCAGCCGGCCTCCACCGCGCGCACATACTCCTGCGGAACCCGGCCACCGACGACGGTCGAGCGGAACACGAAGCCCGCCGCGCTCCCGTCCACGCTGCCCGGATCGGCCTCCAGTGGTTCCACGTCGAGGACGACGTGGGCGAACTGACCGGCGCCTCCGTCCTGTTTGACGTGCCGGTACACCAGCCCGGACACCCCACGGACGACCGTCTCCCGGTAGGCCACCTTCGGCCGGCCGACACCCACCTCCAGCCCGTGGGCGCGCCGGATCTTCTCCACCGCCACCTCCAGATGCAGTTCGCCCATGCCCGACAGCACCGTCTGACCGGTCTCGGGGTCGGTGCGGACGACCAGCGAGGGATCCTCCTCGACCAGGCGCGTCAACGCCGACACCAAGCGGTCGGTGTCGGTGCTCCTGCGCGCCTCGACCGCCACGGAGACGACCGGATCGGCGACGGCCGGCGGTTCGAGGAGCAGCGGCGCCGTGGGGGCGCACAAGGTCGCCCCCGCGCGGGCCGACTTCGGCCCGACCACCGCGACGATGTCACCGGCCACCGCGCACTCCAACTCCGCGTGGCGGTCGGCCCGGACCCGCAGGATCCGGGCGATCCGCTCGGTACGCCCCGCACCCACGTCCAGCACCGTCTCTCCCTTCTCCAGCGTTCCGGAATACACGCGCAGATACGTCAGCCGCCCGGTCGCCGTCGCGTTCACCTTGAACACCAGTCCCGCGAACGGCGCCTCCGGATCGGCGACCCGCTCCTGTGCGGCGTCGCCGTGCGTGCCGCGTACCGCCGGCACGTCCAGTGGCGACGGCAGGTAGGCCACGGCGGCGTCCAGCAACGGCTCGATGCCGCGGTTGCGGTAGGCCGAACCGCACAGCACCACCACCCCCTCGCCGGTACGGGTCACATCGCGCAGCGCCGTGGCCAGCGTCCCCGCGGAGAGCGCGGACCGGGCGCAGAACTCCTCCAGCGCCACCGGGTGGAGTTCGGCCACCGCTTCCTCCAGCAGCATGCGCCGCCGCCGCGCTTCCTCCCGCAGGGATTCCGGCACCGGGCCCTCCTCGGCCGCGTCGCCGCCGTCGGCCCAGACCAGCGCTCGCATACGCAGCAGATCCACCACCCCGGTGAAGGCGTCCTCCGAGCCGATCGGCAACTGGACGACCAGCGGGGCCGGATGCAACCGCTGCCGAATCGACTCGACCGCCGTGTCGAGGTCGGCACCGGCACGGTCCAGTTTGTTGACGAAGGCGATCCGCGGTACGCCGTGCCGATCGGCCCGCCGCCACACCGACTCGCTCTGCGGCTCGACGCCCGCGACGGCGTCGAACACCGCGATCGCGCCGTCGAGGACGCGCAGCGAGCGCTCCACCTCGTCGGAGAAGTCGACATGGCCCGGTGTGTCGATCAGATTGATCCGGTGGCCGTCCCACGCGCAGCTCACGGCCGCGGCGAAGATGGTGATCCCACGGTCGCGCTCCTGGGAGTCGAAGTCGGTGACGGTCGTTCCGTCATGGACCTCGCCCCGTTTGTGGGTGGTCCCGGTGACGTACAGGATCCGCTCGGTGACAGTGGTCTTGCCGGCGTCGACGTGGGCGAGGATGCCCAGGTTGCGCACGGCGGTGAGCGGACTGGTCGGTTGACGGTTCAGGTTGGTACGCACGGCCCGTGGCCTTTCACGGTGATCTCGAAGGGGGCAGCGCGATTCCCGGACGAAACGGACCCGCCGAACCGCCAACAGGCATGCGTGAGCAGGCTGTTGGAGCGTGTCGGGGTCAGGCCTTCGTCACGTCGCGGGCATCCGGTTCCGGCCGCGCAGCCGGCACCGGGCGCCCGGAGACACCAGAATCACCTCGTACCGTGATCGGGGAACGACGACAGCGGTGCGCTCACGCACGGCCCGGCTCCCCTCACTCGTCACGCCGCGCACCGCCCGTACCGGCGGCGCGCGATCTCGTGGCGAGTGTAGGGAAGCCGGCGCGTGCGGCGCACCGGAATTCCTTGCGGCCGCCTCACCCGGTCAAGCTGAGGTGGCACCCGGGGCGCGCTCAGCCACGAGGGCGGACGTGCCGCCCGGAGCGCCGGCGATGGGGGCACGCACTGGCGAAGAGGGCGGCGGTGGTCCTCGGGCGCACTCGCGATACCTTCGCCCTGACGTGGTCGTGTCCGGCCGCGAACAGATCTCAAGCGTCGGGATGGTCATGCGTGAGGATGCGATCGTAGAGGCGGCCGCCGGAGTTCATCTGGTCCACGGCAGCAACACCAACTGGGTCGTCCTGTCCGAGGGCGACGCCGTCACCCTGATCGACACGGGGTATCCCGGCGACCGCCAAGACGTCCTCGCGTCACTCGACGCCCTGGGCCACGCGCCCGAGGCCGTCAGCGCCGTGCTCATCACGCACGCGCACAACGACCACCTCGGTTCCGCCGAGTACCTCAGCAGCACCTTCGGCATCCCGGTCCACCTGCACGAGGCCGAACTTCCGCACGCGCGCCGCGAGTTCCTTCACCAGGTGAGCGTGGGCCAGGTGATGCGCCAGGCGTGGCGTCCCGGCGTACTGCCGTGGGCGGTGCACGCCCTCAGGTCCGGCGGTAAGACTGATGTCCGTATGACCCGGCCCGAGGCGTTTCCCGCGGCCGGGCCGCTCGACCTGCCCGGCCGTCCGGTTCCGGTGCACACGCCCGGCCACACGGCCGGGCACTGCGTCTACCATCTGCCGGACGCCGGAATCCTGATCTCCGGCGACGCCCTGGTCAGCGGCCACCCCACCTCGAGGATTCGGGGCCCGCAGCTGTTGCCTGCGATGTTCGACACCGACCGCGCCGGTGCCCTCGCGTCCCTCCAGCACATCGAGGCACTCGCGGCGGACGTCCTGCTGCCGGGGCACGGTCCCCTGCACCGCGGTCCGCTGCTGGACGCGGTGCAACGCGCGCGGGAGCCGCTCGGCTGACGCCGTCCCGCCGCACCGCCGCCAGAGGGGCTCGCAGCGCGTCCCGGTCGCGGCGGCGCTGCGTGGCCTTCCGCGCCGCCAGGTGCTGATCGGCCGGACGGGCGCTAGCCGAGCTCCAGTGTCGTGACGCCGTAGACACGCTCCTGGGCGAACGGCCTGACCGGCCCGGTGTACATACGCGCCGTTTCGAAGGAGGGGACGAGGCCGAGTTCCTCGACGAGGGCGATGCCCGCCGCGTTCGGCTCGGGGACGTCGATGGCGACCTCGCTTCCGGCGGCGTCGGCGGCGATCGCGGCGAGGAGTGCCCGGGCGTCGTCGGCGGTGTCGGCGAACAGCGGGCCGACGCGCAGGACGCCGCGGGCCGGGCGGATCACGGCGTACCCGGTGACGTGCCCGTCGTCGGCGGGGCGGACGAAGGTGCGGTGCTCCGGGCCGGTCAGCCATGACTCCAGGAACGCCGGGCGGTCGGCGGGGTAGCAGGCGCTGTCGTACGCCGTGATGGCCGCACGGTCGGCCGGTGTGGCGGGCCAGACTCCCGAGGGTGTCTCCCCCACAGGGGCGGTTCCGCTGAAACGGTGGGTGCGGTGGGCGAGTTCGAAGCCGGACATGCGGTAGTTGTCCTGCTGTGCGACCACCCCGTCGAGGCCGACGGTACGGCTTCCGGCGTGAGCGAGGGCCGTCTTCCAGGTGGCCAGGCCGTAGCCGTGGCCGCGCAGGTCGGGGCGTACGAGGTAGAAGCCCAGGAAGGCGTAGTCGGCGCCGTAGGTGACCACCGAGGTGGCCGAGACGGGTTCTCCGCCGATCCGGCCGATGAAGAAGCCCCCGGGGTCCTGGGCGAAGAAGCTCGCGCTGTCGGAAAGGCCGGGACTCCATCCCTCGTCCGCCGCCCATTCGACGACCACCTTCCAGTCGTCGATCGAGGCCTGGGTGACGACGAGGTCTTCGCGTCCCGGAGAGGTCATGCGGGCGCTCCATTCCGTACGGGGGTCGCGTCGGCACCGGCCGCCGCCGCGGGGGTCACGTCGCCGCGGTGGCCGGTCGCACGCGCGGCATCCTTCCCGATCTCCGGGTCCGATCGTCGCGCCGGGGAAGTGATTCGGCCAGCTCACCCGCACAGCCGAGCCGTCGGCACGTAGGCGCGCGCAGGCGCGTACCGCGAACGCCCATCCCCGACGAGCCGAGGAGGCCCCACGGTCGCGGTCCCGGCGGGGCCTTCCGTCCTCGGTGGCCCGTGGGTCAGCGCACCGCGGCGGGCCGGAACCGGCGGTACAGGACGGCACCGCCCAGAACCAGGGCCGCGCCGGCGGCGATCCCGGGCACCGTCTGGTCCGTGCCGGTGTGGGCGAGGGAGGCCGCGGGCTGCTGCTGCGGGGTGTGCCGGGGCGCCGGGTGCGGGTGCGCCTTGGGCGGGGCGACCGGCTTCGGGGCAGGCCCGACGGGCTGCTGGGGGCGGGTGTTCGTGGACTTGTTGCCCACGACCGCGTTGCCGAGGCCGACCACCGTCACGGCATTGCCGCTGACGTTCACCGGAAGATCCACCGGGAGCTGTACGCCGTTGCCCGAGAGCACGCCCGGCGAATCCTTTCCGCTGCCGTGCGCGACGGCACCGCCCCGCGCCCCGCCCGGCTCCTCGGCCCCGCCGCCGTCGCTCTCGTTCGCGCAGCGGTTGCCCGCCGCCGGGTTGAGCAGTCCGGCCACGTTCACGGTGTTGCCGCACACGTTCACGGGAACGTGCACCGGGAGCTGGACGGTGTTCCCGGAGATCAGCCCGGGTGAGCCCGCCGCGGTGCCGTCCGCCGCGGAGTCGGCGTGCGCCGGCACGGTCGCGGCCAGCGCGCCCGAGGCGGCGGCCGCGACGATCAAACCATTTCGGGTAACCCGTTTCATAGGTTCCCTGCCTTCCAGACATGGTCGCGGGCACTCACCCGCATCGCGTAAAACGCGTGAGCACCATCAGACGTTCTGGCTTATCGGTCTTTCACCCCATCGAGCGTCACCGTTATCGAACGGGCGCAGCGGCTCGTACGGAGTCGGTGGCATCGTCCTGGCGACTTGGTTCGTGCTGAGGAGCGGCATGGTCATGGCGACTTCGTTCGCGCCGAAGAGCGGCATGGCCATGGCGATCCTCGTTCGCGCCGAAGAGCGGCATGGCCATGGCGACCTCGTTCGCCACGAAGAGCGACCGCCGGGGCGCGCGCAGGTCGCGGCACGCGGGCCCGGTCCGCTCACCCAGAGGCGGGGCTCCGGACCTGTGCTTATCGTGTTCGAGGGGGTATCGCCGGTCCACCGCCGGAGGTCCCGGGAGGCTTGCATGCTGTCCGTGCACCAACGCAACAGGTTCGCCGGAGCCGCGACCGCGGCGCTGGCCCTGCTGGCTGCCGGACTGCCCGCGGTGGCGACGGCCGCCGCCGAGCCGGACCTGACCCGCTTCTACCGTCAGAAGGTCACGTGGTCGGCCTGCAAGGGCGAGGGCATGTCCAAGGACATGCAGTGCGGGAAGGTGACCGTACCGCTGGACTACGCGCGCCCGGCCGACGGGACGCTCGACGTGGCGCTGGCCCGCTACCGGGCGACGGGCAAGCCGAAGGGTTCCGTGCTGCTGAACTTCGGCGGCCCCGGCGGCTCGGGCATCACCGAACTCGCCGGCAGGGACAAGGACTTCATGAGCCTGACGAACGGCTACGACGTGGTGACCTTCGACCCCAGAGGCGTCGGCAAGTCCTCGCCCGTCAGCTGTGGTGAGGGCATGTACGCGGCCGCGGAGTCGACGGACGCCGCCGTCGACAGCGCTGATCCGCAGGCCGCCCTCACGGCGGTGAGGGAGACCGCCGACGCATGTGCCAAGAACTCCGGTCCTGTGCTGCCGCACATCGGCACGGTCAACGTTTCCCGGGACATGGACGTGATGCGCGAGGCGCTCGGTGACGACAAGCTCAACTTCCTCGGCTTCTCGTACGGTTCGCGGCTGGGCGCGGTGTACGCGGCCCAATTCCCTACGAAGACAGGCCGGTTGGTGTTCGACGGTGTGGACACACTCACCGAACCGCTGTCCGAGCAAGGGCTGGCGTCCGCCGAAGGGCAGCAGGTCGCACTGGAGGACTTCCTCAACTGGTGCACGAAGGACATGGCCTGTCCGTTCGGGCAGGATCCGCGCAGAGCGCGGGAGAAGGTCGTGCAGCTCGTCGACTCGCTCGACGCGAACCCGGTCCCGGCCGACTTCGGTGAGGAGTTCTCCGGCCAGAGCCTCGTCGGCGCCATCACGCAGGCGCTCTACAGCAAGAAGTTCTGGCCCACCCTCGAACAGGCCCTCAATCACCTGATCGAGGACGGCGACCCCCGCCACCTCACGCAGTTGTCGGGCGGCGCCTCCTTCCCCGACGCCACCGCGGCCGCCCGGCAGGACGGCGGACTCGTCGACGATGAGTACATCCCCGTCGACAACCTCCCCGCCGCCCTGATGGCGATCAACTGCGCGGACGATCCCGACCGGCCCACCGCCGCCCAGATGGCCAAGGACATCGACAAGCTGCGCGCCTCGTACGAGGAGGCGTCCCCCGTCTTCGGCCGGTTCCGGCTCACCCAGGTCCTGATGTGCTACGGCCGCCCCAAAGGCACTGACTTCATCCGCGAGGAGGTGCGGGACGTCAAGACCCCGAAGATGCTGCTCGTCGGCACCCGTGGCGACCCCGCGACCCCGTACCGCTGGACCGTGGAGACCGCCGAGCGGCTCGGCTCGTCCGCCGTCGTACTCGACAACAAGGGCTCGGGGCACACCGGGTACGTGTCCTCCAAGTGCGTCCACAAGAAGATCGACGACTTCCTGCTGTACGGCTCCCTGCCGGACAACGGCAGCTCGTGCGGCCGGGAGTCCGACGGCTGAACCCGGGACCCGCCTGCTGGGCGGGATGTGCGACAACCACGGGACACGGACAAGCCGACTACAACCTCTCGTACCCCCCGGCCGTCACACTGGGCAGGCGTCGCCTCCACCGGGCACGCCGCACCCGTACATGACCACACCAGGGGGAACATCACCGATGCGCGTCCGAACCGTCCTCGCCCTGTCGACCGCCGCCACCGCGCTGCTCCTCGCTGTGCCGCAGAGCGGCTCGGCCGCCCCGCGGCCCGCGAAGGCCACCGGTCAGCCCGCGAAGTGCGCGGAGAAGGCCCTCGAACTGCGGGCCAAGCAGTCCGCGGACCCCACCGTCGTGCGCATCAGCGTCACCAACCGGGCCGGCCGCGCGTGCACCGTCGACCGGATCCCTACCGTCACCTTCGGCGACCTCGACGGCGCGGCCCTGCCGACGCCCGCCGGGGAGAGCGGGCCGTACCGGCTCGGCGCGGGCAGGACGGCGTACGCGGCGGTGCGGACCATCGCCGACCAGGCCGACCCGCAGGCCCGCCGGGTGGATTCGATCACCGTCTCCGCCGACCCGGCCCTCTACGGGCGTTCCTTCACCGCCCGCGAGGTGGGCGCCGGGGGCGCCGTCCTCGTGTGGGAGCCGGTGACGACGTGGTGGAAGCCGTCCGTGGCCGCCGCGGACAAGGCGCTCGGGCTCAGCTGAGCGTCAGCTCGGGGCGTAGAGGTCCATCCAGAGCGCCAGGCCGAGGGTCCGTTCGAGACCGCGCCGCGACGCCTGCGTGATCTGCGGGGTGTCGCGGTCAGCGGCGCGGCGGGCTGCTTCCCGGTCGACGAGATCGAAGACCGGGTGCGAGGGGCGTGCCAGCAGATCCTTGACGTGGCCCTGCAGGGCGGTCGCGTACTTGGGGTCCTGGGTGGACGGGTAGGGGCTCTTGACCCTGTCATAGACGGACGTCGGGATCAGGTCCGCCGTCGCCTCCCGCAACAGGCTCTTCTCCCGGCCGTCGAAGGACTTCAGGGACCAGGGCGTGTTGTAGACGTACTCGACGAGCCGGTGGTCGCAGAACGCTCCCCTGCCCAAAGGTCCGCCAAGGACTTGCTCAAGAGCCGGAGGCCGTCCGAGGCGATCCGAGGCCGTCCGAGGCAATCCGGGGGCTGACGGTCAGAAGTCCATGGGGTCCCGCACGATGGGGCAGGTCATGCAGTGGCCGCCGCCCCTGCCCCGTCCGAGTTCGGCGCCGACGATGGTGATGACCTCGATGCCGGCCTCCCGCAGCAGCGTGTTGGTCTGGGTGTTGCGGTCGTAGGTGATCACCACGCCGGGTTCCAGGGCGACGGCGTTGTTGCCGCTGTCCCACTGCTGCCGCTCGGAGGCGTACACATCGCCGCCCGTCTCGACGACCCGCAGCTCGGACAGCCCGAGCGCCTTCGCGACGACGTCGGTGAAGGGACGCGAGCCCTCGTCGGTGAGTTCGAACCCGGGGGCCTTGTCGCTCGGGCGGAGGGAGAAGGTGTGGACCGCGTCCATGATGGTCGGGTAGAGAGTGACCACGTCGCGGTCGGCGAAGGTGAAGACGGTGTCGAGGTGCATCGCGGAGCGCAGCTTCGGCATGCCCGCGACGATGACACGCTCGGCGGCCCCGTTCCGGAACAACGCGGCCGCGACCTGGGTGATGGCCTGCCGTGAGGTCCGCTCGCTCATACCCATGAGCACGATTCCGTTGCCGACCGGCATGATGTCGCCGCCCTCGAACGTGGCCTCGCCCCAGTCCCGTTCGGGGTCGCCCCACCACACGGTGGAGCCGGCGAAGTCCGGATGGAAGATGTAGACCGCCTTCATCAGGAGCGTCTCGTCGTGCCGGGCGGGCCAGTAGAGCGGGTTGAGCGTGAGGCCGTCGTACAGCCAGCATGTCGTGTCGCGGGTGTAGAGGGTGTTGGGCAGCGGAGGCATCAGGTAGGCGCGTCCGCCGGTCGACTCACGGGCCAGCGCGAGATAGCCGGAGCGGAACCCGTCCGGCAGATCGGCGGTGGCCAGACCGCCGATCAAGTACTGGGCGAGCCGGGCGGGTTCGAGGGTTTCCAGGAAGGCCCGGGTGTCGTCGATGAGTCCGAGTCCGACCTCGTTCGCGATGATCTTCCGGTCCAGGAGCCAGTCTTTGGCCACCGGGATCGCCATCGTCTGCGCGAGCAGGTCGTGCAGCTCCACGACGTCCACGCCGCGCTCGCGCAGCTTGTCGACGAAGTCGGCGTGGTCGCGCTGGGCGTTCTCCACCCACATCACATCGTCGAAGAGCAGGTCGTCGGAGTTGGTGGGGGTGAGCCGGCGGTGCGCGAGGCCGGGCGCGCAGACCAGCACCTTGCGCAGTCTGCCGACCTCGGAGTGGACGCCGTACGCCGGACGGCTCGCGGTGTCTTGGCTGCTCACGGTGTGCCTTTCTCCAGGTCGGACAGGTCGGACAGGCCGTACGGTCTGACTGGCCGGGACGGATCAGAGGCTGATCCAGCCCAGCGCCAGGGCGGTGATCCCCAGGGCCGCGCCCGCGACCGAGACGACGAGGATGACGAGTTCACGCGGCGAGAACAGCCGTCGGCCCTGCTCGCGCCGGGCCATCATGAACAGGACCGTGGCGGGCGCGTAGATGATGAAGGAGACGAGGAGGTATTTCAGCCCGGCCGCGTAAAGCAGGAACACGGTGGAAACCGTGGCGAGCAAGGCGATGACGAGGTCACCGCTGAGCCGCCCGCGCGCGATCTTCACGGCGAAGGCCGCCGCCAGCAGGAACGGAATCGGCGTCAGCGCGCTGGTCAGGTCCAGCGCGAAGTTGAACGCGTCCTGCGTGAACGGCGTGACGACCAGCACGGCTTGGGTGAGCAGTGTCGTCATCAGCAGCGCGGGCACCGGCACATCGGCCGCGGTGGAGCGGCCCAGGAAACGCGGCATGTCGTCGTCCTTGGCGGCGGCGAACAGCACCTCGGCCGACATCAGCGTCCAGGCGAGATAGGCACCGAGCACCGAGATGATCAGGCCGACACTGACGAAGACCTTCCCCCAGGTGCCGACGGCGTGCTCCAGGACTCCCGCCATGGAGGGCTGCCGCAGTTCGGCGATCTCACCCATGGGCATCAGCCCGTACGACACGATCGTGACCGAGGCGAAGACGGCGAAGACACTCAGGAAACCGAGGACGGTCGCCCGGCCGACATCCTCGCGGCGTCTGGCGTGCCGGGAGTAGACACTCCCGTCGAGGTCGGGGCGGCGGATGGCCAGCCGCTGGAAGACGAAGGCGAGCATCAGCATCCCGGCACCGGCGACCGTCCAGGCGATCAGGGCACCGGCCACGCCCGTCTCCTGGGCGAAGCGCCCCGGCAGCGAGAAGACCCCGGCACCGACCATCGAGCCGACGACCATGGTGATGAGGGTCAGCAGCGTCAGTTTGGCGGCCGGCGGCGCCTGGGTTTCCGTGTCGGCCTGCGTCATGGGCGTCCTGCGGAGACGGGCATCGTCGTACGGCGATCTCGATGCGGGGAACGTCATCTGGCGACCCGATCGACGTTAGCAATCAAATACACCAAATGCCCGATCTGTGCATCGAATGCCCGTTACGCGAATCGGTCCTATGGTGCTGGTATGGAGCACGCACTCAACCCCGCGACCCTCACCGAGCTACGCAGGCCGCGGCCCTATCCGGCGGTGTCGGTGCTGACGCCGACGCATCGCCGCGAGCCCGACAACGCTCAGGATCCGGTCCGGCTGCGCAATGTGGTGACCGAGGCCAAGAAGCAGCTGGAGGCCGATCCCTCAGTCACCCGCGAGCGGCGTACCGATGTCATCGACCAGCTCGAACAGGCGCTGGCCGAGGTCGATCTGGCGCACGCCGAGGACGGTCTGGCGATCTTCGCGGCGCCGGGCGAGCACCAGGTCTGGTCGCTGGCGCGCACCGTGCCCGAGCGCGTGGTGCTCTCGGACACCTTCCTGACCCGCAACCTGGTCGCCGCACAGGCCTCCGATCGGCCGTTCTGGGTGCTCGCGGTGTCGGCCGACCGGGTCACGCTGTGGAGCGGCGGCGCCGGTCATGTCGTCGAGGACCACTCGGGCGGTTTCCCGCTGACCAGGGACCTCGAAGATGTCGACGTGGAGCGCAAGGAGCGGATCGGCGACGTGCCGAGCACCTTCCGCGACGAGGACACCCGCCGCTTCCTGCGCGAGGCGGACGCGGCCGTGAGCGCCGTCCTGCGCCAGAATCCGCGACCGCTGTACATCACCGGAGAGACCGCGGCCCTCTCCTTCCTCGACGAGATCAGCACGGTCAGCAAGGACGCGGTCCACATCCCGCACGGCGGCCTCGCACACGGCACCCCCGACGCCGTGTGGCAGGCGGTACGTCCGCTGATCACCGCCGAGGAGAGGAAGCACACCGACGAGGTGACCCGGGAACTCGAAACGGCCCGCGGGCGCAAGGCGTTCGCCGCGGGGGTCGACGAAGTCTGGCAGAGCGCCTCCGACGGCCGGATCCAGCTGCTCGCCGTCGAGGAGAACTACCGCGTGACCGTGCGCGACGACGGCGACCATCTCGTCCCGGCCGAGAGCGGTGACCTGGACTCCCGCGACGACATCGTCGACGAGATCGTCGAACAGTGTCTGGAGACCGGCGCCGAGGTCCGCTTCGTGCCCGACGGCAGCCTCGCGGACGCGAAAGGCATTGCCGGGGTACTGCGTTACTGATCTCTCCGGCCGACAATGGCCCGCAAGGCTTGCGTTGAGCTGTTGATCGCAAGGGGTGCGTTGAGCTGTCGGCGGGAGCGTGCGGAGCGTGAGTGAACTGGTGGGTGTGGCGGTCCTGGGTGCCGGGCACATGGGGGCCGACCACATACGGCGGATCGACCGGGTCGTGAGTGGCGCGCGGGTCGCCGCGGTGGCGGACCCGGAGACCGACCGGGCCAAGAACGCCGTGGCCGGAATCGACGGCGTAGCGGTCCATGCCGAGGTGACGGCCGCGCTCGACGCGCCCGGCGTACAGGCGGTGTTGATCGCCTCCCCCGGACCCGCGCACGAGGAGGCGCTGCTCGCGGCCTTCGAGCGCGGTCTGCCGGTGCTGTGCGAGAAGCCGCTGGTGCCGGAGTCGGCCGGGGCGCTGCGCGTGGTGGAGTCCGAGGCGCGGCTCGGCCGGCGGCTGACGCAGGTCGGCTTCATGCGCCGGTACGACGCCGAGTACCAGCGGCTCAAGTCCCTGTTGGACAGCGGGCGGTTGGGCCGTCCGCTGATGCTGCACTGCACGCACCGCAATGTGTCGTCCCCTCCCGGCTTCACCTCGGAGATGCTGGTCAACAGCTCCGCGTCGCACGAGATCGACGCGGCCCGCTGGCTGCTCGGCCAGGAGCTGACGGCGGTCACCGTGCTGCGCCCGCGCCCGTCCTCACCTGCCCCCGAGGGCCTGCTCGACCCCCAGTTCGTGCTGTTCGAGACCGCGGACGGCGCCCTGGTCGACGTCGAGGTCTTCGTGAACTCCGGCTTCGGCTACCAGGTGCGGTGCGAGGCGGTCTGCGAGAGCGGGAGCGCGCGGATCGGGGACGAGCACGCGATGGTCGTGACGACGGCCAGTGGTGCCTACGAGGAGGTCGCGCAGGACTACCTCGTACGGTTCGCCGACGCGTACGACCGCGAGGTGCAGGCCTGGGTGGACGCCACCCGGGAGGGCCGCGTCACCGGGCCCAGCGCCTGGGACGGGTACGCGGCGTCCGCCGTCGCCGAGGCGGGGGTCCTGTCGCTCGAGCACGGAGGCCGGGTGACCGTCGAACTCGCCCCGCGCCCCGCCCTCTACGCGTGACGGACGTGGCTGACGGCCGGCGCCCCGGACGTGGGAGTACGAGCGCCAGGCGCGACAGCGGGGGGTTGTTCCGCGGGCGGCGCGGAATGTGCCGGGCGTGGTGGTGAGGCGGTCGCTGGGGCGGCGGTGAAGGCAGACCGCGGCTGGTCCGCCGACGCGCGGCCCGTCCGGTCCCGGTAGGGAGCTCGCTCACCCCGAGGGGCGATGTCACTCGGCTTCCGGCGCGTCGTCCGCCGGGTCCGGTACGAGGATCACCTTGCCGGTGACGGTGCCGGAACGGGCCCGCGCGACCGGTTCCGCGCGCAGGTACGACAGGAGGTAAAGGCGGCGGCGCTCGAGCAGCTGGCCACCGGCGGCCCGGAGGCCCTGTCCCTCAACGCCATCGCCAAGCAGCTGGGCATGACAGGACCCGCCCTCTGCCGCTATTTCGCCAACCGGGACAGCCTGCTCACCGAGCTGGTCATCGACGCCTACGGCGACCTGGCGTCCGCCCTCGCCCAGGCGGCCGAGGCCGACGCGCCGGACGCGGTCGCCCGTCTGACCTCGGTCACCCGGGCCTATCGCGCCTGGGCGCTGGCCGAGCCGCACCGCTACCGGCTCCTCTTCCGGGCGCCCCTTCAGGGTTACGACGCCCAGTCCACGAGCCTGGTCGAGGCCTCGCAGCCCGCCATAAGTGTCGTACTGGACGTCGTGAGCGCGCTCGCGAAGCCGGGGACGCCTGCCCCGGACGGCTCGGCAGCGCAGTTCCGGGAGTGGATGAAGCGCCACGCGATCGAGGACGTGACAGAGGCGGTCGCCGCGCGGACCACCCTGCTGTGGGCCCGTCTGCACGGCCTGGTCAGCCTGGAGATCGAGGGCAACTTCAGCTCGATGGGGATCAACCCGGCCACTCTCTACGACGCCGACGTGAAGGACTTCGTACGCTCACTGTGAACCGGGAGAGTGCACGCCAGTTCCACAGGAGATGCACGCCAGATCCCACAGGAGAGAAGGCCTCGCACAAACGCCCCTCGAACTGGAGGGCGAAGGGCAGGCGCGCCTAGCGCCCTGGCCTCGACAGACCATCAAGTCACGTACGCTGCCTACGACTTGACCACGCCGGACGCGTACCGAATCGGACCCACACACCTGGCCCGCGAGGACTACGGCATATGCCGGAAGCACCACCGGATCGTGTGTTGCCAAATCCCTTACAGCGCGTGGCAGGCTGTGCGACAGTCGTAACGGTTCTTCCGACAGCCTTGGTCGTACCGTCCCCCCTCGGAGTACGTCATGCCCTCCCATCTCTCTGCGGACCGCACAGCCGCACAGCCGCCCCGGCGCGGCACGGTCGACGCGCTCATCTCGCAGACGCGGCGGCTGCGCGGCGAGGTGGACGCCGTACGGCGTGAGGCTCCCGCCGACCACACGGACCCGCAGGGACGCTGGCAGCGCGCACTGTGCAACCTGGCGTTGCATCAACTCAGCGACCTCGACGAGCACTTGGCCCAGCTGCGGGACGGACCGCCGCCCGCGCCCGTCCAACCCGCAGCCGGATCCGCCGTGCCGCCCGCACCCCGGCGCGGCTCGCTGCTGAGCCGGGTCGGCAGCGCCGAGTGGAACCTGCTGACGGACGAGGCCAGTTGGTCCGGTGAGCTCTATCAGATCCTGGGCCGCGACCCCGCCGCTGCGCCGCTCACGCTCGACGAACTGCCCTCGGTGGTGCTCGACGAGGACCGGCCGATGCTGACGGCGATGGTCACGAACTGCCTGATCGACGCCAAGCCCATCGACGGAGAGTTCCGCATAGCGCGCCCCGACGGCGGGATGCGGACCGTGCACATGATGGGCGAGCCCGTGCTCGACGCCGAAGGCAGCACCGCCTCGATGTGGGCCGTGCTGCGCGACATCAGCGAACTGCGCCTCAGCCAGCGGACGGTGAGCGAGACCCGTGACTCGCTGCAGCGCGAGCGGCAGATCGAACTGGCCGAGCACCGGCTCACCGTCGAGCCGATGGAGGACGTGCTGCCGCCGTGGCGTGACTCCCTGCGGCTCCCGCGGCGAGGTCCCGGGACCCTCGACCTCGCCACCCACTATCTGCCGTCGACGACCGGCGCACTGACCGGCGGCGACTGGCACGACGCCCTCGAACTGCCCGACGGGGACACCCTGTTGAGCGTCGGCGACCTCACCGGCCACGGAGTCGCCGTGACCTCGGGCATGCCGCTGCTGCTCGGCACCCTGCGCGGCATGGCCGTGACAGGCACCCAGCCGGGCCGGCTCCTTTCCTTGCTCAACCAGCTCCTGGACGCCTCCGTCCAGCCGACCCTCGCCGGCGCCGTCTGCTGCCGCTACCGGCCCGAGACCCGCACCCTCAGCTGGGCACAAGCAGGACACCCCGCCCCGCTGCTGTTCCGCAACGGGACGGGGCGCGCGCTGGCCGCACCGGACGGCGTGCTGCTCGGAGCGACATCGGGTGCCGTCTACGGGCAGGCCGAGGAGCCCCTCGAAGAGGGCGACCTTCTGCTCCTGCGCACCGACGGACTGGTGCCGCGGCGCAGGGGAACAGCGGCCGCCCAGAGGCTGCTAGACCTGGCCCCGCGCTTCGACGGGGCCCCTACGGCCCGGGACTGTGTACGGATGGTTGTCGAGGAGTTCGGAGAGACCGAGCGCGAGGACGACGCCTGCGTGCTCATCGCCCGGGTCGGCTCCTGACGCCCTTGCCCGCCGGGATCACACCACGCCCCTGGAAGGCGAGTCGTCCTTGGCCAGTCGGGGTAACGCCCCGGAAGCCAACCCGCGGTGCGACACGGCCCCCCTTACGCCCGCGCGCTGTTGCCGCCCCTGGGCTTCAACGAGCCCTTGGGAAGAGCTAGTTTGATCTCCTCACGCAGGTCGTGGATCTTCGGATAGTTGGAGTACTGCCCGGTGAGCCGGTACATCTCGCGCAGCCGGTCCCAGGTGCGGTGGGAGGAGTTGGCCCCCATCGACGTCAGGGCCAGTCGCGCGTATCGGTCGGCCTGTTCGGGATCGTCGGCGATGAAGCAGGCGGAGGCGAGGGAGAGGTGGTCGAAGATCTGTGACCGGTCCCGGCCCGACTCGCGCAGCTTGAGCGCCTCCTTCGCATGGCGCTGCGCGGTGACGGCCGCGGTCGGCTCGTGTTCGGCGAGAGTGCGGTAGGCGAGGGCCTGCATGCCGTGCAGGTCGGCCTCGTCGAACAGCTGCATCCAGCTCGGCGGAGGCACGTCGCCCCGGTCGGAGACGAACAGGTCCTCCGCCTGCCCGAGGGTGCGCCGCATGGCCTGGCCCTTGCCCATGGACGCCTGTGCCCAGGCCTCGATGGTGTAGAGCATGGCCCGGGTGCGGGGCAGCGTCTCGTCGCCGGAACCGGACTTGGCGAGTTTCATGAGGTCGAGTGCGTCGTCGGGCCGGCCCAGGTGCACCATCTGGCGAGCCGCTCGTGAGAGCGCCTCCCCGGCGCGCGGCCGGTCACCGCCCTCACGGGCCGCGTGGGCGGCGATGACGAAGTACTTCTGAGCCGTGGGCTCCAGGCCGACGTCGTGCGACATCCAGCCCGCGAGGACGGCGAGGTTGGCGGCGACGCCCCACAGGCGCCGCTGCAGATGGTCGGGGTGTCGGTAGGAGAGCATGCCTCCCACTTCGTTGAGCTGGCCCACCACAGCCTTGCGCTGGAGCCCGCCGCCGCGGGCGGCGTCCCAGGCCCGGAACACCTCGACCGAGCGCTCCAGTTCCTCGATCTCCTGCGACCCGATGGGGGCGGCCTCGTAACGGTCGAACCCAGCGGGGTCGGCGTGCAGGGGGTCGTCGAATTGGGGAGAGTCGGCGGTGAGGGCCGGATCGGTGTGCAGCCAGTCGTGCATGGCCGTGCTGAGTGCGGATCCCGCGGCGAGCGCGGCACCCGCGCCCACCAAGCCGCGTCGGTTGAGCATGAGGTCCATTCCCGTGAATTCGGTGAGGACCGCGGCGGTCCGCTCGGGCGCCCACGGCACTCCGTCGGGATGTTGCGCACTCCCGCCGCCTTGCCGCTTCCCCACGCGCCCGTGCCGGACCAGACCGAGGTCCTCGATGGTCACGACACGGCCGAGACGCTCGGTGAAAAGAGCCGCCAGCACCCGCGGCACCGGATCGCGCGGGATCTCTCCCATGTCGATCCAACGCCGCACCCGCGAGGTGTCGGTTGCCAGTTGGGGGTGGCCCATGGCCGCCGCCTGCCGGTTGACCATCCTCGCGAGCTCGCCCTTGGACCAGCCGGCCAGGCCGAACAGGTCCGCCAGGCGGGTGTTGGGTTGTCCGTTCACGTCAAGCCCCCAGGTTCTCGGCTGAAATGACAGTAACCGTCTGTCAGTTGCAGAGCGACTATTCGCCAGGGTTCGCC
This sequence comes from Streptomyces dengpaensis, assembly GCF_002946835.1. NCBI lineage: Bacteria > Bacillati > Actinomycetota > Actinomycetes > Kitasatosporales > Streptomycetaceae > Streptomyces > Streptomyces dengpaensis. The sequence continues at coordinate 7,972,621 of NZ_CP026652.1, read as the reverse complement.
AGGGTGCGCCAGATGGTGTGCCACTGGGCAACGGGTGTCAGGTAGGAACGCGCCACCCCGACCCGGTTGCCTCAAGGACATTCCCCAGGGTGCACCAGGGCGGCCGGGGCGGGTAGCGCCGTAACTCGCAGGCACACGAAGGGATCTGTATCGCCCATGTACGCAGCATCGTCCTCCGTGTCCGCTCCGCCCCGGTCGCTGCACCCCCGCCCTGCGGGCAGCGGCCCTTACCTCGACCCCGCGCGTCAGGCGACACCCGTGCTCGGGGCCGGCCGGACGCGGCGCGTTCCGGGGCTCGGCACCCAGCCGCTCAGCGGGAGACTCGACTTGTCCGGCCCTCAGGGCGCGCAGCTGCGCACGGCGATCGCGTCGGTGCACCGGATCTGCCCGGAGTTCGCTCCGGTCCAGGTGCTGCGCCGCAGCGGGCGCTCCGTGCTCCTCGTCGGCACGACAGGGCGCAGCACGGCCGTCGCCAAGTGTTTACTGGACCACTCCCCCATCTGGACGGACCGGATCCGGCATGAAATAGCGGCCTACCGCTCGTTCGTGCGGCACCGGCCGCCGGTCCGGGTACCGCGGCTGATCGCGGCGGATCCGGACAACTGCACCTTGGTGATCGAGCGGATGCCGGGCCGGGTGGCCGCGCTGCAGCGGCATCCGGCCGAGGCTCCGCCCCGCGCGGACATCCGGGCGGCGCTGGGCGCGATCTGCCGGCTGAACGCGTGGCGGCCACCGGCGGGCACGTTCGACGCCCCGCTGGACTACGCGGAGCGGATCTCCCGGTTCCATGAGCTGGGTCTGCTCACGGACCGGGACATGGGCGATCTGCAGAAGCTGGTGCACGGAATCGCCCACTCGGCAGGGCGACAAGGCATGGGCCAGTTCTGTCACGGCGACGCGCTCCTGTCGAACATCCTCCTCTCACCGGCAGGTCCAGTGCTGGTGGACTGGGAGCACGCGGGCTGGTATCTGCCGGGGTACGACCTGGCGACGCTGTGGGCGGTGCTCGGGGACGCCACCGCGGCCCGGCGGCAGATCAGCCAGCTCGCGCAGTCGGCGGGGCCCGCCGCGCGGGACGCGTTCCTGGTGAACCTGATGCTCGTCCTCACCAGGGAGATCCGTACGTACGAGACGGCCGTGCAGCGTTCGATGCACGACACGACCCCGGCGGCACCGGGACCGGCGGCCCACCCGGGTGCTGCGCCGTCCGGCGAGGAACAGCGGCTGCTGCTGAGGCGGCTGCACGACGACTGCCAGATGGCCCGTCGGGCCGTTCGAGCGGCGGTCGGCACTCGCTGACGGGGACTTGGGTCCGCGGTTGCGCCTGGACAGCGGCGCACCGCGGACCTTCGTCATGTCCGGGCGTCGCCCGTTCGGATTATTGGTCCACTCCACTGACGCCCCGCAGGCCGGGTGCCCGTCGCCACGAAAACGCTCGCAACCAGCGCTGACATGGGAAATCGCCTGGGCCTGCGCATGATTGACGGGCCATCGGATTACGGGTACCACTGACGCGTTCGGCCCCCGCACGCCCCACCGCGCCCAACCGTCCCAGGAGGCTGCATTGCGAGGATCCGCCACCATCCCCAAGGCCACCGCCGGGCGCCATCGCGCGCGCAGGACCGCGGGCGCCCTCGCCTCGGCTGCGCTGCTGCTGCCGCTGCTCGGCGCGACCCCGTCCCGTACCGCCGAACAGGCCTCCTCCGCCCAGTTGCAGAGGGCCTTCGCCACCGCGGCCGCCGAGTACCACGTACCGCGGAGCGTCCTTCTCGCCGTCTCCTATCTGCAGTCCCGCTGGGACACGCACGCCGGTGCCCCGAGCGTCAGCGGCGGCTACGGCCCGATGCACCTCACCGACGCCCGTACGGCGATCGCCGAGGCACCGCACCACAGCGACGGCGCGGAGGACGCCCGCGGCGACAGCTCGCGCGCCCCCCTCCTCCCCGAGACGCACGTGCCGGAGAACTCCGAACTCCCGCCCCGGCTCAAGACGTTGACGAAGGCCGCCGAGCTCACCGGCCTGCCCGCGGAGCGGCTGCGGACGGACGCGGCCGCGAACCTCGCGGGCGGTGCCGCGCTGCTCGCCGCCGCGCAGCGGGAGCTCGGCGAGCCGCTGAGCGACGACGCGTCCGACTGGTACGGGGCGGTGGCACGCTTCTCCGGCGCGGACGACACGGCGACGGCGGCGACGTACGCCGATGACGTGTACGACGTGATCCGCGGCGGCGAGGAACGCGTCACGGACGCCGGTCAGCGGGTGGCCCTCGCCGCCCAGCCCGAGCTGAGCCCCGACACCGCCCAACTGGGGCGCGCGGGACTGCGTACGGTCTCCGCCGAGGGCACGGAGTGCCCGAAGAACGTATCCTGCGAGTGGATTCCTGCTCCGTACGAGGAGTTCGGCGAGGGCGAGTACGGCAACCACGACCTCGGCAACCGGCCGGCGGCGCAGAGCATCAAGTACATCGTCATCCATGACACGGAGGGCACCTGGGACGGCGTACTGAAGCTGGTCCAGGACCCGACGTATGTGTCGTGGAACTACAGCCTGCGCTCCACCGACGGTCATATCGCCCAGCACGTGAAGGCGAAGGACGTGGCCTGGCACGCGGGCAACTGGTACGTCAACGCCAAGTCGATCGGCCTGGAGCACGAGGGCTTCCTGGCCTCGCCCGACGCCTGGTACACCGAGGCGATGTACCGGGCCTCGGCGCGGCTGGTGTCGTACCTCTCCGAGAAGTACGACATTCCGCTGGACCGTCAGCACATCCTCGGGCACGACAATGTGCCGGGCCCGACGACGCCGACCATTCCCGGCATGCACACGGACCCGGGCCCGTACTGGGACTGGCAGCACTACTTCACGCTGCTGGAGCACCCCTTCCACGGCGATGGGAAGGGCCCGGGCGGCCTGGTGACCGTACTGCCGGACTACGCCAAGAACCGTCCGGAGTACACGGGTTGCGTCACCGGCGGTGAGCCGTGCGCGGTGCACGGGTCGAGCGCGGTGCGGCTGTACTCCCGGTCGGACGAAAGCGCGCCCCTCATCAAGGACATCGGCCTGTATCCCCAGGGCGACGACTCGACGATCGGTGTGAACGACATCGGTTCACGCGTTTCCACGGGGCAGCGCTATGCCGTCGCCGGTCGTGACGGCGACTGGACGGCCATCTGGTATCTGGGCCAGAAGGCATGGTTCAAGAACCCGGGGAAGCAGCCGACGGTGGTGAACGCGTCCGGGCCGGTCATCACGCCCAAGGCCGGCCTGAAGGAGATCCCCGTCTACGGGCGCGCCTACCCGGAGAAGGAGGCGTACCCGGCAGGCGTACCCGTCCAGTCGGTCTCACCTCTGCCGTACAAGCTGCTCGAAGGCCAGCGGTACGCGGCGGGCGACAAGGTCCCGGGCGAGTACTACTACGCGCCGACCTTCGACACGGCTCCGCACAAGGTCGTGATCGGCAAGGACATGTACTACGAGATCCAGTTCGGTCATCGGGTGGCGTTCGTGCGGGCCGCGGACGTACGGGTGATGTCCTCGGCTTCGTAGCGTTCGGTGAAGGGTGGGGCCGGGTCGCGTGGGTGCGGCCCGGCCCTTCGCGTGTGCGTGCGCACCTCCTCCAGCTGTTGATTTCTTGCGTCTTTCTGATTTCCTGCTGGCCGCCCGCGCCCCGCGCCTGGACCGGGCCCTGAAGAAGATCGCACGGGAGGGTGGCGGGGTGGTGCTGCTGGACGGCACGCTGATCCGCACCCGGCGGCGCACCGGCCCGGACAACCGGAAGAACTATTCCGGCAAGCACAAATGCCATGGCCTGCTCGTGATCGCGCTCACCGACGACCGGGGCCGACTCGTCTGGGTCTCCGCGGTCAGACCCGGACGGACCTCGGAGATCACCGCCTGCCGTCACGACAAGCTCACGCAGAAGCTGCGGGCTGCCGGGCTCGGCGCGATCGCCGACCTGGCATTCGTCGGGCTCGAGGACAGTGATCCCGGCGCCGACCCGGCGATGATCACCGGCTACAAGCCCGCCCGGAACCGGCCTCTGACACGAGGGCAGAAGCTGTCCACCAAGGCACTGGCGGCCGTCAGGGCACCGGTCGAGCACGGATTCGCCCACCTGAAGAACTAATCCCTTTCCAAGGGCATCCCGAGGGAGTGACGCAGTTCTTCGGATGTTCGAGTCGGGTGCTGGATGTATGCCTGGCGCGTCCTGGGCAAGATCCGCACCGACCCGGCGTGGGCGACCGCGCTGGCGAGGGCTCTGCTTGTCCTGACGAACCGTGAAGTCGCCCGCTGACCGCCGATCTTGTCCGGAGTCATGCGCCCGCGACCAGCGTGAGCATCCCGAACCCCGCGCACACCAGCCCCGTGACCTGCAACTTTCACGATGCACACGGCTCACTGACCCGCCAACCGTCAGCACCGTTCCGGCTCGCTCATCCCACGCGGCGGCGAGCCAACCCAGGCCTGCCGGCGGGCCGTGAACAGTCCGCGCCGGCGCCCGCTTCGAACACCGGAGGGCCTGATCAGGGTTTCACCACTGGTCGCCCGCGTAGGGCTGCAGCCACAGTGCGGTCTGCAGCGTCACCGACTTGAACCACGCCTGGTGCATGCGTTCCACTGCCTCGTCGTCGTGCCCCTTGTTGGCCAGGAACTGGCGCATGGTGGCGGTGATCGGGTAAATGAACGCCACCATGTAGCGCAGCGGGACGTAAGGCGCTGAGTCCGCCCCGTCGGTCCGGTTCTTCTTGTCCTTCGTGTGGCGCAGGCCGATCTCGTGGGCGTAGGAGAGCCAGTCGTCGTCGTACGGGCGGCGGCAGGTGTCAAGGATCCACTGGCCGAAACGGCCGCGGACGCGCGTCAGGTAGTCCTGCAGTACGGTTCCGTCCGGGGTGGCGAAGTAGGCGACGAGGTGCGGATGCGAGGCGACGAATCCGTACCAGACGTCCAGGACGTCCTCGACCTGGTCCTCCAGCACGTCGCCGGCCATGCGCAGCGCCTGTTCATCCTCCTCGGTGAACAGGACACTCGCCTCCAGCTTGGCCAGGTCGTCCCTGGTGACCGGGCTGGGTGAGGTGGAGCCGTAGGTGTAGCCGGCCGGGGTCTGCGTGCTCATGGGCCCTCGCGTCCTCTCTTCGTCCGTTGCCACTGACATTGAAAGTGATGTAATGCATAAAAGTGGACATCACTTCCCCGTAGCGTGTCGGGCGGCCACCCGGCGGTCCACGTGCTCTACAGGTCCGGTCAGTCGGCGTTCATCGCCCCCAGCCGGGTTGCCGCGGTACTGGCTCTCCAGACCATCCCCGATCCCGAGCGCCGGGCTGAGGCCCATCCGTGATGTTGCCGAGGTCCATCGGCGCGAAGACGTGGTCCGGGCCGAGGCGGAACTGTCCGTCGTTGGACAGTCGCGAGCCCCCGCGGCGTCCGCGAGGTCGGCGTCATGGCCCACCACGACCGGGTTCTGGCAGCCGAGTTCAAGGGTGACCGGGGTGAGGTGTTCCGCTGCCGCCCTCCGGACCAACTCGCCCACGCCGGGAGAGCACGTGAGCATCGGGTGGTGGAACGGCAGGGCCGAGTATGCCGCGCTCAGCTCGACCCCGCCGACGACCACGGCCACTTCCGACGGGTCGAAGTACCGCGCGATCGCCTTGCCCAGGACCTCCCGGGAACGTCGCCGTCCGAGAGATCAGGTCGCAGAGAAGCAAGGGCACCTCATAGGCGCCGGTGAGCGGGGCTTGGTGCGTGCAGCTGCGACAAGGAAGCCAAGGAGGGAGCCAAAGAGCGCGGCGCCAGCCAGGCGGGCAGCGAGGGGGCGGAGGAGGCAGTCGACGCGATGGGGGTGCCCCCGCGCGAGCGCATTCGAGCGTGGGGGAGTCGGCGACTGACGACAACGCCGCAGATGGGCGTGCCAAGCCCCGCGTCTGCGGCATGATCCGCCGGACAGGCCCTAGCGCTGCTGGAACAGCTCCGCCGGGAGCGGCTTCAGGAGGGTGTACAGGTCGTCGGTGATGGGGCGGTCCCACGCGGCGATGGTCACCAGGACGTTGTCGCTGCGGTCGAACTGCACGCACGAGATACGGGTCTCGGAGAGCTTGAGGCGGCGCACGATCAGCAGGTTGTCGCCCTGCATCACCGGCATGTCCTCGGTCCCGGTGACGGTGACCTCTTCGTCGTTGTCCAGCGCGAGCAGCAGCTGGGCCACCTCGAAGGGAACCTCGCCCTCGGCGACGTCACGGGCCGGGGAGCCCTCCGGCAGATTGCCGATGATCATCGCGGGGCCGCGGCCGCCGAACAGGTCGTAGCGCAGGAAGACACCCTGGCAACTGCCGTCGGGCGCGGGCAGCAGGCCCGCGCCGAGATTGCCAGGCCAGTCGCCCGGGTCCATGGCCAGAACGTCGAAGTCGGGCCCGGCGGGAGTAGCGCTGCGGCGGCGGAGGAAGGACATGCCGCAATGGTACGTGCACGGGCGTGCCCCGGGCCGCGAGGGGCGCCCTCGTGAGCGGCTGTGGAGCGGCTCCTCACAGGTTCATGGAGATGGTCGCTCCCCCAGTGCGGCACCGAGTCCCGCACGGTCCGTGCCCAGCTTCCGGCAGACGGCCGACAGCAGGCGTACGACGGCCGGCTCGTCGGTCTGCAGCTCCTCGGCGATCTCGGCCGTGGCGCGGCCCCGTAGGGTGAGCGCGACGGCGGCGCGCTCGCGGGCCGTCAGCGTGTCCGTCTCGGTGCTGTGCAGGCGGCGCGGCCTGAGCCCGGCGGCGGCCAGTTCGTCGCGGGCCTCCCCGACCAGCCCGTCGGCGCCGCACTGCACGGCCGCGTCGAGCCCCCGGTACAGGTGTTCGGCGGCTTCCTTGGGGCGTCCGGCGCGGCGCAGTTCGGTGCCGAGCGCGACCAGGGCGCAGGCGAGCTCGTACGCGGCCGGGGAGCACTCCAGATGGCCCACGGACTCTTCGAGCAACTTGACGCGGGCCGAGCCGGAGGAGACCTCCGCGGCGGCGCGCAGGGCCTGGCCGATCGCGGAGGGGGCGCCGTACTGGCGGGCTCGGTTCACCGCTTCGAGGGCCGTGGTGACGGCGCGTTCCGGGGCGTCGTGGCTCTCGGCGCGGGCGAGGAGGACCTGCCAGGGGCACCAGGCGGGGTTGCGCATGCCGCGCGGGTCGAGCCGGCGCCCGGCCGCGGCCAGCTCGGCTGCGGCGTCCTTCGTGAGGCCGCGGGCGAGCAGCAGCTCGCCGTGCACGGTCTGTGCGTCGGGGAAGGTCACGGCGGCCGGGAAGGGCGCGCGGAACGCGTAGTCCTCCCCGGTCCGCGCGGCCTCGGCGATACGGCCGCGGGCGAGCAGGATCTGGATGAGGGTGGCGACGGCGTACCAGTGAACGGGGGTGCCGGGCCCGACGCGTTCGGCGAGCCGGAGGCCCGCTCGGACGAAGTCCTCGGCCTCGGCCAGCCGACCACGGCGGTAGCGGACGTACCCGAGGATGGTGTAGCCGAAGGAGAGGTGGGCCCCGTGCCAGCCCTGGGCCTCGAAGTCGGCGATGCCGGTGGCGAAGAGTTCCTCGGTGCGCCCCGGCCGGTCCGCGTACATGAAGGTGAGTGCGACCAGGACGGGCACCTCGAAGCCGCGGTCGGCCTCGGCCCAGCCGAGTCCGCCGGCGAGAGCGCGTTCGGCGTGGTGGAGGGCGATGTGGGCGGGTTCGCCGCGCAGGGTGGCGTCCCAGGCGCGCAGACCGATGACGTAGCGCTCGGTGAGTTCGCGGCCGGTGAGCCGGTCGGCGAGGCGGGCCAGGCGGCGGGAGCGGGCGGGCGAGTCGGGTTCGTCGGCGCGGAAGGCGTCCCACATGAACTGCTCGGACTGCATCCGCAGCCGTACCCGGGCGTCACCGGTCACGCGGATCTCGCGGGCGAGCGTCTCCGATGCCTCGGCGAGGCGGTCGCTGTGGGCGAGGACCTGGGAGAGGCGGTAGACGATGTTGTGGCGCAGCTCCGGGTCGGTGATGGGTTCCTCGAGGGCGGCGCGCAGATGGTTGACGGTGGTCGCCGGTTCGGTGAGCAGGGAGGCGCAGCCCAGTTCGTACAGGACGCCGGCCCGATCGTCCGGGGGCGGAGGTTCGCGCAGGGCGCGGGCGAGGTAGCGGCGGGCGGCGTCGGGGGCTCCGGCGCGCTGGGTCTCGCGGGCGGCGGCGCGCAGTTGCTGGACGATCCAGGCGTCGCCGTCGGGGTGGGTTTCCAGGAGGTGGCGGGCGGCGGCGGACGCGCCGAGGCCTTCGTTGATGATGCACCAGGCGGCCTGGCCGTGCAGGGCGACGCGGACGCCGCCGGGGATGGCGCGGTAGACGGCTGTGGCGATGAGCGGGTGGACGAATTCGAGGGTGCCCGCGTCCGTTACGGTGCCGGTGAGGATGCGGGCGCTGCGCAGGGTGTCCGCCGCGTCGGCGGCCTCCCCGGGGCCGAGGCCGGCGACCGCTGCGGCGAGCGTCGGAGGGATCTCGGTGCCGAGCACCGCGCAGGCCCAGGCGAAGCGGACGGTCGAGGTGCCGAGGCGTTCGAGGCGGGCGATCAGACCGCTTCCCTTGACGGCGGCGGCGAGGTCTCGCAGCAGATGCGCGCCGGCCTCCGTCGGGGTCAGCCCGCGGTCGCGCACCTTCGCGGTCAGCTCGACTGCCTCGAACGGGTTGCCCGCGGTGACCGCCCAGCACTCGCGGCAGAACGCGTCGTCGGCCTGGGTGCCCAGGTCCTCCCGTACCAGCCGGGCGACGGCCGCGGCGCTGAGCGGTTCGAGGCCGATGGGGCGCTGGCCCGCGCGCCCGGGCAGTCCCCTGAACGCCTCGGCGTGGTCGGGGAGTTCGTCGGGCCGGTAGGCGACCACGAGCAGCAGCGGGAGTTCCTCGGCACGTGGCGCGAACGCGGCGAGCCAGCTCAATGATTCCGGGTCGGCCCAGTGCGCGTCGTCGAGGACGAGCACCATCGGGGCGCGCTGCACCGCGAGATGTGTGAGCACCCAGTCGAGGCCGTCGCGCAGGCCCTGCTGGTCGGGCGGGGCGCCCTCGGCAGGCGCGCACAGGCCGAGCGCGGGGCCGACGATCGCGTACCAACTCCCCAGCGAGGCACGGAGTTCGACTTCGGAGAACCCGGCGAGCTGTGGCTGCAGGAGCTGGCGGGCGACGTGGAAGGCGACGCGCTGCTCCTGGTCGCCGCCGCGCGCGGACAGCACGGTGCAGCCCTTGGCGGCGGCGCGGCGACGTACTTCAGCGAGGAGGGTGGTCTTGCCGATTCCGGCACGTCCGGCGAACGCGAGGAGCGCGCCGCGTGGGCGCTCCGGTGGTTCGACACCGTCCTTGCGCAGTCCGGTGAGCTCGCCCAACGCCTCGTCGGCAGCGGCGAGTTCACCCTCACGCTCGAAGAGCGTCCGTCGACTCCGTACGCTGTGCTGCTCCATGGTGTACCCCCTGCCACGGTGGTGCATCCAGCGCGGGGAGCGAGTGCGCACCGTGACCCTCAAGCACCTCAGCGTACGCCCGCGGCTGCTCCGAGGGAGCCCTTTGTGCCGTGACCGACCGGGGCGATCGGCGGGCGTCAGGGAGCCCGGTCCGGTTCGAGGCTCTCGAGCCAGACGTGGTGGATGGGCAGCCACTCGGCGAGTATCTGGTCCTCCGGGAGGACGAAGGCGATCTCGATGGGAAATTCGCCGATGTCAGCGGGGTTGAGCGCGAGTTCGACGATGGTCGTCTCCTGGGCGGGCAGTGTCGCCGAGATCATCGCGGGCAGTACCTGGACCGGACCCGACACTGTGACGGTCACGTCCGGGAAGTCGAGGTCGGAATCGTTGCGGACCTGGAGACGGATCTTCGTCCAGCGGCCGTGCCTGATCCTTTCCTGATCGATGTCGCAGCGCAGCAGCCGGTAGGCCTTCTCGGTCGCCTCGCCCTCCTCCTGGAGGGCCCTCTTGACGAAGCCCACCGGCACTTCCAGGTGGGCGGCGGCGTCGAGGTAGGTCCAGCTGCCCGGTTGCTGGAAGCTCGCGTAGGCGGCCACCTCCCGGCGCAGTTCGCGGCGCAGCATCCGGCCCGTTTCGATCACGGCGGCCTCCAGCGCCGCGTCGTCGCTGAAGTCGACCTCGATGACGTCCCGTTGGAGCGGGCCGACCTCGTCCTCCTCGTCGGTGGCCTCGAACACCGAGTTCTGTCCGGCCGGGACGAGAACCATGCGGTTCCGGATGGCGAGGGCCGGCAGGAAGTATTGGAGTCCCTTGCCGTCGGCGAAGAAGTTCACTTCCTGATAGCCGTAGATCTGGGAGCCGTACCCCTGGCCCCCACCGAACGGCTGCCAGTTCCGCCACTGAATCATTGGCCAGTAAATCCGCACGTAGACACGTGAGTTCATGATGTCCAGGTCCGTGTGCACCTCGATGGAGACCCCGAGGTCCGGTGGGATGGAGGCGTAGAGGAGCTTCGCGTAGCGGTTGCCGATCTCCGTCCTGCGGCGATGGTTCACGGTGTTGGCGTCGTTGATCTGCAGCGCGATGGTGGGGTCTATGTGCCGGGCGACGAGTTCGAGGAGTCGGGCCGAGACCCATTCCTCGGGGTTGTAGCCGAAGAATTCAGCTTCCATCGCTCCGCCTTCCGTCGATGACGTCCGCGTAGAGCCGTTGGGTGCGGGCGGTGACCGCTTCCCAGGCGAATTGTGCGGCCCGGGCGACCGCCGCGCTGCCGAATCCCTCGGCCAGGCGTCGGTCCAGCAGGAGCCAGGCGAGCCGTTGGGCCAGTTGCAGATGGTCGGCCGGGTCGACGAGCCAGCCGTCCGTGCCGTCGGTCACGATGTCGGCCAGCCCGCCGGTGCGCGAGGCCACCACCGGTCGGCCACAGGCCAGCCCCTCCAACGCGACCAGCCCGAAGGGTTCGTAGACACTGGGAACCGCGAGTACTTCGGCCTGCTGGTAGAGGTGGACCAGCTCCGGGCCGGTCTGCCAGCCCAGGAAGACCACCTGCGGCATCAGCCCCAGAGCGCGGGCCATCCGCTCCAGGTAGAGCCGCTGCTCGCCGTCCCCGACGACCAGGAGGCGTGCGCGAGGAATCCTGCGCAGTACGGCACCGAAGGCCCGGAGCAGGACGTCAACCCCCTTCTGGGGCACCAGGCGACCCACGAAGAGTACGTAGGGCTCCCGGGAGGGAGGCCGCACGGCCGGGTGGTAGGCCGTCGTGTCCACGCCGTTGGGGAGGATCGCCAAAGGGGCGATGCCGACGGGCCGTTCGCCGACCTCGTCGGCCACCGCCTGGCTGTTGACGATGACCGCGTCCGCCTGGACCAGGCCGAGGTCCTCCATCCGCCGGTAGGGTCCCGGTGCCTGGGGGAGGTGCACGCTGAACACGAGCGGCACACCCAGCACATCGCGGAAGCCGATGCCCGCGGGGGCCGTCATCCAGTCGTGGCAGTGGACGAGGTCGATGTCCTCGGCCAGGCCCTCTTTGGCGCGCACCACGGCCTGTCGGCAGAAGTTCTGCCAGTACTCCTCGTTGCTGGTGGCCTCCTCTACGGCGATCTCGTGCAGCCGAACGCCCGGCGGGGCGGCCGCGTAGCCGGGCTGCTGCGGCACGAACAGTTCGACAGCGACCGACCGCTGGGCCAGCGTCCGGCTCAGGGCGGCGATGACGGTGCCCAGACCGCCGTAGACATGAGGGGGGTATTCCGAGGCGAGGAACACCACTCGGCGCGGCAGCACCCGTCACCATCCCGGCAGCCGGGACAGGACGACCCGGAATCCGATGGTGAATCCGAAGTTGTCCTGGCCGACGCCGTGGCGTGTGGCGCAGCGGGCGATGTGCCGGTCCTGCGGCCAGGCGCCTCCTCTGACCACCCGGCGGCCGACGCCGGCGGGGTCCTCCCTGCCGTCGAGGGCGTCGTAGGGGTAGGGGTCGTAGCTGCTGCTGCACCATTCCCATACGTTGCCTGCCATGCCGGAGACGCCGTAGGGGCTGTCGCCGGACGGGGAGAACAGTTCGACGGCGGTCGACGAACCCCGTGCGCTCTCACTGGTGTTGCAGCGGGCCGGGTCCCAGTCCTGCCCCCACGGCCAGGTGAGGCCGTGGGGGCCGCGTGCGGCCTTCTCCCATTCGGCCTCGGTCGGCAGCCGCGCCCCGAGCCACTGGCAGTAGCGGAGGGCGTCGCGCCACGAGACGAGAACGACGGGGTGCGTCCGCAGTCCGTCCGGAGGGCGTCGGTCGGCGCGGTCCCACGAGTACGGCAGGGACAGGGAGTCGCCGCGGTAGGGTACGTCGGCTCCGGTGTCGTCGAGATAGCGGGCGTACTGCTCGTATGTGACGGGGAACCTGGCGACGTAGCACCCGTTGACGTGCACGACGCTGCGCGGTGTCTCGTCCATGAACTCGGTCCGGTACCGCCCTTCCGCGAGGTCACGGGCCCGCCGATCCGTGGTGCCCATGGGGAACTCACCGCCCGGCACGTGGATGAACTCCATCCCCCGATGCCAGTACGGGGCCGCCGTGATGGTCTTCACGTCCGGCCAGAGCCGTGCGAGTTCCTGGACCGTGACGGCGAGCCCGCTCGTCCTGCCGGGCAGCGCGATGGCGGCCGTCCCGATGACCTCGTCCGTGAGCGCGTCGAGTACGGGGGATCCGCTGAAGCCGTCCGGCAGTTCCTCGTCGAGCTCCAGTTCCCAGGATCCCGCCCGGCGGCCCATCAGCTCCATCGATGTGATGGCCCCGAGTTTTCCGCGAAACTCCTGGATGCGGTACGCACCTGCCAGCCCGTACAGCTCGGAGTAGCCCACGATTCTGCACGCGCGCCCCGACTTGGCTCCGGACCCGACCCGCAGCACTCGGGTGCCCGGCGCGACCACGGCCTGGAGCACCGCCAGGTCGTCGGGACCGTCCGGGGAACCGCACTTGACCACATCGGCGGGCTGGTCACCCACCAGCAGCTGGTGCTCCCCTCCCACATCCCTCACGACGTGCGCGCAGGTCACCAGCCGTGCGATACCGGTGGACTCCTCAAGGTCCACGACATACGCCGTGCCGAAACTCGTGTTGCTCGGCAGGGCGCTGGAGACTCTCAGAACGGCGTCATCGATGTCCGGCGACCGCTGCGGCATCATCACCGGCCCTCCCGCCTGGTGATGGTCAGCGTCACGGTCAGATTCGCGCCCGCCTTCGCCTTGGTGATGAAGATGTTCCCCTCGCCCTCGAAACTGAGCCCGACCTCCACCTGGGCCTGCTCGATGGAGACCTCTTCGCCCAGGGCCCGCCAAGCGCTGAGCAGCGGCTTGCACACGCTGACCAGCAGGGAATCGATCTGATCGAGACGGGAGTTGACGTTGTCCGTCACTCCCCCCGAGATCCGGCGGGCCTGCGCGGTGGGCACCTCGACCTCCACAAGGGTGCCGTCGGCCAGCCGGATGAGCTTGGTCGCCATGGTTCTCCCCCGTCTGCCGCACGCGCCCTGTGGCGGCGGCACCGATACCAGGGAACCATCGCGGTGGCCGCTTGACGAGGCCGTCAATGTGTCCGGTTCGCCGCGACTCCGCCGACGGCACGCCTCGACGGTCAGGCGTGCAACGACGGTGCGGCGGCACGGTGTCGTTCGTGATCCCGCGCGACGCGCGCGCGGTTGACGGCCCCGACCGCTGACGGCTCAGGTCAGGTCGAACTCGCCCTCCCGCGCCCCCGACACGAACGCACCCCACTCCGCGGGTGTGAAGATCAGGGAAGGGCTCTCGGGCCGGCCACTGTTGCGCATCGCGATAAAGCCCTCGACAAAGGCGATCTGGACGTCTCCCCGCCCTCGGCTGCTGGACTGCCACTCGGCGTTGCTGAGGTCCAGCTCCGGCTTGTCCCAGCCCGCGAGCGGGTGCTGCTCGATGGTGCTTTCGGCCACGTCCGTGCTCCTCCCGGTTCGTCGTCCGCCGCCAGCCTAGCGATCGGTCCGGGCGGCGCACAGGCCACGTGAGGAGGACGGTTTCAGGAGGCCGGCGGCGCCGACCCGACGAGCCACATCGAGAAGAACTGGGATCCGCCGCCATAGGCGTGCCCCAGCACCCTGCGAGCCCCGTCGACCTGGTGCTCTCCGGCCTGCCCGCGCACCTGAAGTGCCGCTTCGGCGAAGCGGATCATGCCGGAGGCACCGATCGGATTGGTGGAGAGGACCCCGCCCGACATGCTGACGGGCAGGTCCCCGTCCAGCTCCGTCACCCCGGACTCGGTGAGCTTCCAGCCCTCACCCTCCTCGGCGAATCCGAGGTTCTCCAGCCACATCGGCTCGTACCAGGAGAACGGCACGTACATCTCGACGGCGTCGATGTCACGGCGTGGGTCCGCGATGCCCGCCTGCCGGTACACGTCGGCCGCGCAGTCCTTGCCCGCCTGCGGCGACACGAAGTCCTTGCCCGCGAAGAGAGTCGGCTCACTGCGCATCGCGCCGCCGTGCATCCAGGCCGGCGGCCGCGGTGAACGGGCCGCCCCCGCACGGTCGGTGAGGATCATCGCGCACGCCCCGTCGGAGGACGGGCAGGTCTCCGAGTAGCGGATCGGGTCCCACAGCATGGGCGAGGCCTGGACCTTCTCCAGGGTGATGTCGTGCTCGTGGAGATGCGCGTACGGGTTCTTCAGCGCGTTGCGGCGGTCCTTGTACGCGACGAGCGAGCCGACGGTGTCCGGCGCGCCGGTGCGCCGCATGTACGCGCGCACGTGCGGCGCGAAGAAGCCGCCGGCTCCGGCCACCAGCGGCTGCTGGAAGGGGATGGGCAGCGACAGGCCCCACATGGCGTTCGACTCGGACTGCTTCTCGTAGGCCAGGGTCAGGACCGTGCCGTGGACGCGTCCCGCGATGAGGTTCGTGGCGACGAGCGCCGTCGATCCGCCGACGGAGCCCGCCGTGTGCACCCGCAGCATCGGCTTGCCGACCGCGCCCAGCGCGTCGGCGAGGTACAGCTCCGGCATCATGACGCCCTCGAAGAAGTCGGGCGCCTTGCCGATGACGACGGCGTCGATGTCGGCCCACGTCAACTCGGCGTCGTCCAGGGCCCGCCGTGCCGCCTCGCGGACCATTCCCGCGATGGACACGTCCCGTCGGGCCGACACGTGCTTGGTCTGGCCGATGCCTACGACGGCCACGGGCTCCTTGCTCATCGGGCGTCCCCTTCGAGTACGGCGACCAGGTTCTGCTGGAGGCAGGGGCCTGACGTGGCGTGGGCGAGCGCCCGGTCGGATGCGCCACGATGGATGCGCGCGGCGGCCTCACCGATGCGGATCAGCCCGGCCGCCATCAACGGATGCGCGGCGAGCGCGCCCCCGGAGGGGTTGACGTTCACACTGCCGTCGAGCCGCAGCGCCTTGCGCAGGACCACCTCCTGGGAGGTGAAGGGGGCGTGCAACTCGGCGGTGTCGACGGGCCGTTCGAAGGCACCCGCCCGCTCCGCGGCCAGCCGGGTGGACGGCGAGTCGGTCAGGTCGCGGACGCCGAGGCCGTGCGCCTCGATGCGGTGGTCGATGCCCCGGATCCACGCGGGCCGTTCGCACAGCTCACGGGCCCGCTCCCCGGCCGCGAGGATCACGGCGGCGGCACCGTCGCCGACGGGCGGGCAGTCGCCGGTGCGCAGGGGACGTACGACGTAGTCGCCCTGCGGCACCGAACCCCTCAGCTGGGCGCGGGAGTTGGCGGCCGCGGAGGCGCGACTGCGGGCGGCTACCGCGGCGAGCGCGGGTTCGTCGGTCTCGCCGGCGTCGATGAGCGCCTGTGCCTGGAGCGCGGCGAGCGCGACGGAGTCCGGCCACAGGGGCGCCACGTAGTAGGGGTCGAGCTGCCGGGTCAGGACGTCCCGTACGGAACCGGGCGACGACTTGCCGTACCCGTACACGAGCGCGGTGTCGGCGTCCCCGGTCAGCAGCTTCGTCCACGCCTCGTACAGCGCCCACGCGCCGTCCATCTCGACATGCGACTCGGAGATCGGCGGCCAGGCGCCCACCCCGTCGAGCGCCATCGTGAAGGAGAAGGCACGGCCCGCGAGGTAGTCGCTGGAGCCGGAGCAGGTGAAGTCGATGTCCGCGGTCTTCAGGCCGGTCTGTTCGAGGACGTCGTGCAGGACCGGCATGAGCATCTCCACCTCGGAGACGTCCTCCGTGGTGCGCCGGTGGTCGGTCTGGGCGAAGGCGATTACAGCGATCTCACGCGTCACCGAGTCTCCAGGCGGTAGAGCCGTTGAGTGCCGAGCGAGAACCAAGCCCGCATGGCAGTTCCTTCCAAAACTTCATACATCCGGGCTGGTTTCAACCCGGCTGGCGCTGATCGCGTGAGACTCCGTCGTTCGCTGAGCGATCGAGCAGCGTGAGCCAGGAATCCCCGTCGCTCGCGAGGGGGAGGATTCAAAGCAGCTCCTTGTACGTCTCGTATGGAGCGTCGGGTTCACCGGTGGGGCGGTAGTGGTCGGGATACCGGGCCCCTGCCGTCCACACCGGCTCCACGCGCAGGCCCATCCGAACCTGGTCGTAGGGGATGCCGCCGATCCGGCCGTGCAGCGCGAGGTCGGCGCCGTCGAGGGCGATGTGCGCGTAGACGTACGGCACTTCGATGTCGCTCGCCGTATGAGCGGCCTTGATGTTGACGATGCAGTACGTGGTGACGGTGCCGCGCGGGCCCACCTCGGCCTGCTCCGCCGTGGCCACCCCGCAGGTGGGGCAGGCACCTCTCGGCGGCACGTACACCTTGCGGCAGGACGGGCAGCGTTCGCCGACGGTGCGCCGGTCGGAGAGGGCGTTGATGTAGCCGGACTGGGCGCGCCCGGGTGAGTAGACGTAGTCGAGGCGGGCGGGGGCGACGATTCCGGTGACCATGTTCTCGAACCGGCCGCTGTGACCGGCGAGTTCAGGCGGGTCGCCCTCGTACGGTTCGAAGCAGGCAATGTCCGTGATCGCGCCGGAGCGCTCCTGTGCCCAGCGGACGCGGACGCGCATGCCGGTGTGTACGGCGTCGGGGCCCGGGGCGTCGAGGGCGTGCAGGAGGGCGGTGTCGGCGCCGTCGAGCCGCACCAGGACCCAGGCGAATGGGGTGCCGAGGGGCTGGCCCCGGCGGGGTGCGGGGTTCCAGGCCCAGGTGGTGACGGTGCCGATGGGGGCCACCTCGATGAGGTCGCGTATCTCCTCGGCGGTGACGGGGTCGTACTCGACGGGCGGCACGAGGGTGCGGCCGTCGGCGGTCTTCACGCCGAGGACGACGCGCTCGCGCAGGCCGGTGAGGAAGGCGCTCTGGACGGGTCCGAGCGAGCGGGTGAAGGGGAATTCGACGACGAGGGGGGCTGTGAGGACTTCGGGCATCCCGGATGTCTCCTTCGGAGGGTCGGACGCGCCACGGGAAGCTGGGCCGCTGGGCGGTCAGGCGCGCCGGTAGACGGGCGGGCGCTTCTCGGCGAAGGCCCGGGAGCCCTCCTTGGCGTCGGCGGTGTCGAAGATCGGCCAGCCGCGTTCGAGTTCGGCGGCGAGGCCGTCGGTCTCGGTCATCTCGGCGGTCTCGTACACGGATGCCTTGACGGCCTCGACGGCGAGCGGGCCGCAGGCGTTGATGCGCTCGGCGACGGTGAGGGCCGTGTCGAGGGCGGTTCCGTCGGGGACGACATGGCCGATCAGGCCGATGTCAGCGGCCTCCTGGGCCGTGTACGGGCGTCCCGTGAGCAGCATTTCGAGGGCGTGCGTCCGCGGGATCTGGCGTTGCAGCCGGACCGTGGAGCCGCCGATGGGAAACAGGCCGCGTCTGACTTCGAAGAGCCCGAAGGTCGCGGACGAGCCGGCGACCCGGATGTCGGTGCCCTGGAGGATTTCCGTTCCGCCCGCGACGCAGTGCCCCTCGACGGCCGCGATCACCGGTTTGCGGGGGCGGTGGTGGCGCAGCATCGCCTTCCAGTGCAGATCGGGGTCCGCCTTCAGCCGGTCACGGTACTGCCGGCCCTCCATGCCCTTTCCCGCCAGCGCCTTGAGGTCCATGCCGGCGCAGAAGGCACCCCCGGCGCCGGTGAGCACGATCGAGCGGATCGCGTCGTCCTCGTCGGCCTCGGTCCAGCCGTCGTACAGGCCGACCAGCATGGGCAGCGAGAGCGCGTTCCTGGCCTCGGGCCTGTTGAGCGTGAGCACCAGTGTGGCGCCTTCGCGCTGCACGGTGAGGTGTTCCGTTCCACCCATGGGCGTCCTCCCGTCTCGGATGCGAGAACAGGTTGCAGGAGGCGGGGAGCCAGTACAAGGGTTTTCTGACAGGCAGTCAGATTTCTTCCGCCGGGACCCTTCACAGTCGGGTCGGGCTTTGCTCTGATGACCGTCGAGCCGAGAGCCGCCACGGACGTTCGGGGTCAGGAGGAGCGGTGGAGTACAACCTTGCCGACCTGTTCGAGTCGGTCGTCGACGTGGTCGCGGACCGCGAGGCGCTCGTGTACATCGACCACCCCGGCACGGGCGCGGAGCGCCGCCTCACGTACGCGCGGCTGGACGCGGCCGCGAACCGCGTCGCGCACCACCTGATCGACAGCGGCATCCGGCCGGGCGAACACCTCGGCCTCCATCTCTACAACGGCGTCGAGTATCTGCAGACCGTCCTTGGCTGCCTGAAAGCGCGGATCGTGCCGGTCAACGTCAACTACCGGTATGTGGAAGAGGAGTTGGTTTACCTCTACCGGGACGCGGATCTGGTGGGGCTGGTCTTCGACGCGGAGTTCACGGACCGGGTGGCGGCGGCGCTGCCGCACGCCCCGGCGCTGCGGCATCTCGTACGGGTGGGAAGCCCCGCACCCGGCGTGGCCCCGTTGGAGGCGGTGGACTTCGCGGAAGCGGAGGCCGCCGGGTCCCCGGAGCGCGGTTTCCCTGTGCGTTCGGCGGGCGATCAGTTCATCATCTACACCGGTGGCACGACAGGGATGCCCAAGGGCGTGATGTGGCGGCAGGAGGACCTGTTCTTCGCCGGCCTCGGCGGTGGCGCCCCGACGGGCGAGCCGGTCAAGACGCCGGAGGAACTCGCCGAGCGCGTCGCGGCCGGCGGGGAGGGGATCACCTTCTTCCCTACTCCCCCGCTGATGCACGGCACCTCGACGCTCACCGCGTTCATCGGCTTCAACTTCGGCCAACGCGTCGTCATCCACCGCAGGTTCGTGCCCGAGGAAGTCCTGCGGACGATCGAGAAGGAGAAGGTCACCAGCATGTCGCTGGTTGGCGACGCAATGCTGCGGCCGCTGATCGACGCGCTGAACGGGCCCATGAAGGGCACGGACTGCTCCTCCATGTTCAGCGTGTCCTCCTCCGGCGCGATCATGTCGGACACGGTGCGCGAGCAGTTCCAGGCGCTCGTGCCGAACGTGATGCTGCTCAACAACTTCGGCTCGTCGGAGTCGGGCTTCAACGGCACGGCGACGCCCGACGCGGGTCTGCAGCGCGGCTTCCGTATCCGGGTCAACTCCCGTACCCAGGTGGTGGATCCGGTCACGCACGAGCCGGTCGCGGTCGGTGAGCCGGGGCGGGTGGCACAGCGGGGCCACGTGCCCCTCGGCTACTACAACGACCCGGAGAAAACCGCCGAGACGTTCTTCCGGAAGGACGGCGAGCGGTGGGTGCTCCTCGGCGACATGGCCACGGTCGACGAGGAGGGCATCGTCACGGTTCTCGGCCGCGGCTCCCAGTGCATCAACACCGGCGGCGAGAAGGTCTACCCCGAGGAGGTCGAGCAGGCCCTCAAGTCGCATCCGGACGTGTACGACGCCCTGGTCGCCGGGGTCCCCGACGAGAAGTGGGGCAATCACGTGGCGGCGGTCGTCCAGCTCCGCGAGGGCGCGGGCCGCCCGTCCCTGGAAGACATCCAGACCCACTGCCGTTCCCACCTCGCGGGCTACAAGATCCCGCGCCAGCTCGTGATCACGGAGGCCATCCAGCGGTCGCCCAGCGGAAAGGCGGACTATCGGTGGGCCCGGGCGGTGGCCGTGGAGGCGGCGCGCTGAGCCCATGGCCGACGGTCACTCTTCTGCTCCGCGGTCGGTTTCGCCTGCGGGGTACGACGTGGGATCCGGGCCCCTCAGGCGGGGCGGCCTGCTGACCGACGGGCCCGCGGGCGGATGCGTGCTGTGGTACTTCATGTACTGCTGCGTCGCGTACGCGACGATGGTCGGCAGGACGTCGGTGAACGCCTTGAGCGTGGATACGCCGTTCATGGCCGTCCGGTGCTCGGTCCGCCGGTCCCGGTCGACGATCTGGGGCAGCGTCTGCTCCAGCTCCGTCGCCAGGTCACGGGCCTCCTCGCCATAGCGCTGAACGTCGGCCCGGTTCCAGGGAACGATCACGCTGACCCAGGGGCGGGCGTCATGGTCGAACTCCCGGAGTCTGCGCCGCCGTTCCTCATCGCTGAGCGCCCACCGGTCGAGGAGGAGGATCTCGGGCGCCGACCCCGCCTCGGGGTGGTCGAAGTCCTTGCCTCTGACCTCGTCGTCATCGAACGAGGAGACGGTGACCCGGTAGTCGAGCGAGCGGATCAGCTCCTCGGCCAGCGCGGGCAGGGGCCGGGTGGATTCCGGGTGGTAGGGATTCCAGTCCTGCGGGTCATCACCGTACGCGCGCACGTCCCGGGTCTCGGGAACGCTCCCGCGCGTGGGCGCCACCACGGTGAGATGAATGCGCCGGGGGCCTTCGCCGCGCGGCTTGAAGGCGCTCGGGGTGCTCTCGTAGGGGCGGGGCGGGCTCGGCGGCAGCGGTGCCTCCTGGGCGACCCGTACGATCCGCTGGGCGAGCCCGAGGACAGTCTCCTCGTACTCGTCGCGCAGTCGGTTGATCTTGATCAGACCGTAGATCCCGTTGGCCGCGTACCGGTCGCCGAACGTCGCGTGGTCCACCTGGATATGCCGTACGGAGTCCGGCAGTTGAGCGTATTCGACAGGGGTCCACAGCGCGGGGACGATCGCGGGCAGGGAACCGGAACCCATGGCCCGCGCCCGCAGAACGCGTTCGTTGAACGCGAACCATTCCCGGCCGCAACTCTCGCTCATGAAGTACCGCGGTGAGAACAGCGGCACGAACACCCGGCATGTCGCGAGGTTCTCGCTGAGCTTTTGCGGCCACTGGTCCCCCGAGCGCATCTCCCGGTCCATGAAACCCGCGGGCAACCCCGCCGGAAGATCCGTGAGCGCCATGATGTGGTCGCACAGATCCTTGTAGAGGACGTACACCCAGTGATCCGGATCGCCCCCGCCGGGCACCACGGGCGTATGAGCGTAACTCAGGAAGAAATACGGCCGGTTGTCCGGCTGCGGCTCCTGCTGATCGGATCCGGCGCCCGGCGGCATCGTCACTCGCCGCAGTCGCCCTTCACCGGCACCCGCGACGTCCTCCGCATCCGACAGGCCGAGCAGCTCCAGCGTCCGCCGGGACGCCTGCCCGAACGCCTGGAGTTCGGCGGCGAGGTCGACCCGGCCGTCCGGGTCGTGTGCCACGGCGAGCAGCTGATCGTCCCGGCTCTCCCGGCCCGGCACATGACGGCTCAGGGCCCTGTTGATCCGCCAGACCTCGTACTGCGCGAGATCCTGTCTCAGCCGGCGCTGCACGCCTTCCGGCACGCTCAGTTCGACGTTTCCCCGCTCATCGACGTCGAGCGAGAAGAGTCCGCTGGTGAGCAGTTCGGCGACATCGGCCACCTCCGACTCGGGCACCAGCTCCTGGCGGATGAGATGCAACAGGCGCATGCTCAGCCGGTCGAAGGTGGAGCACAGGACCGCCAGCCGCGCCGCCGAGGGCGAGGCGGTGCGCAGGAAGCCCTCCGCCGTGACGCTCCCCGAGCGCCGTCGCGCCTGCCCCTCGGGCCGTCCGCCGTGCGGGACCAGCACCGCGCCGCAGCCCTCGGGATCCGCCCGCATCAACGTGCGTGACCAGCGGTCCAGAGAATGCGGAGACATCGACAGCACGGGGACGGGCAGCCAGTCCCCCTCCTTCGCCTCGGCGTCCTCCCGCAGCGGCAACGGCGGCGGATCGAACTCCAGCCGGGAATTGACCGAGCCCGGCGCGCCGTTCGCGACCCGGGCGGACGGCAGATCGAGCCCCGTGCGGCGCCAGAGCTTCGTCGGCAGAGGGTTGAGCAGCGCTAGCGGCGTCGTCGACGCCCACGTACGCAGCTGCCGCCACACCGCCGCTTCTCGCCAGCCCGCGGCCGCGCAGTCGGACACGACCACCAGCAGCCGACGCCCGTCGGGTGATCTGAGCTGACCGGGACTCATCAACCGACCCTGCCCGTCCCGGAGTTCAGGGCCGCGCTCCCCGAAGCCGAGATCACGCACCTGCAGCGTGCGGAACGCACCGAGCCGGGCCAGTACGGCCGTGAAATCGGCTACGGTCTCCCGCCACACCCGCATCGCGGGAGAGCGGTCCACCACCAGGATGAGGTCGAACCACCGCTCGGGCGCGGGCGTGAACACCGGGAGCAGTTCGCCGCTGCGGGCGTAGTCGTCCACCGTCGCGTCGACGTCCAGGGCCGATCTGCGGCCCTGACGCCACGGCCGCTTCCAGGGCCGCAGCGCTCGCGTCACCTCCAGGGTCAGCGGCAGGCCGGAAGCCCGCGGCACCGCCACGGGGTCGCCCCGGACGCGCGAGCCCGCCCCGCCGAGGCGTTCGTGCAGCGCCCGCCCCATGTCGGCGGGAAGCGAGGCCATGTCCTCGGCATCGGCTTCGGGCGCTGGTGCCGTGTGCATGTGCTCCTGCTCCGGTGCCGGGCTGGACGCGCCGTCCGTGTCTCCGTCCATGCGCGAGGCGAGCCAGAGAAGCTCGGCCAGCGCCGTGCCGTCCAGATCCGGCGCCGCGACGCTCAGTGCCGTCATCACCTCCGCGAACCGGTCCGGGCCAGCGAACCCGTCCGGCACCGCCGAGCCCTGTTCACGCACGGGTCAGCTCGCGGAGGACCAGGGCCATGACTTCCTGCCGCTCCGTCGCGGCGAGCGAGCCACCCGTCAACAGGTGGGCCGCGTTCAGCAGTTGGTCGATGGCCAGGCTCTCGCCCGCCGTGAGGCGCTGGTGGAAATCCTGGATCAGCAGGTCGACCGCCTTGCCACGCCTGCCGATCCGCAGATGCGCCTCCACCACCCTGCGCAACTCGTCGACCGAAGGCTTCGGCATGGTGAACCGGATGCAGCGCCGCAAGAAGGCCGCCGGGAAGTCACGCTCGCCATTGCTCGTCATCACGATGAACGGGAAGCTGTCGCACTGCACGAATCCCCCCTTGATGGGGCTCCGGGCAGGATGGCGCGGGTCGCCGCCCCACTCGCGGACCTCGACGACGGCCTGGATGTCGCTGTACCGGGCGAGTTCGGGGATCTCGTACTCACCGCGCTCGAGGACATCGAGGAGGTCGCTCGGCAGGTCCAGGTCGCTCTTGTCGATCTCGTCGATCAGCAGGGCGCGCGGATGCCTGACGGGGAGCAGCGCCGTGCCCAGCGGGCCGAGTTGCAGGAACGGGGCGATGTCGTCGCTGTCATCGGGGCCGGCGAGGCGTTGCGCGTGGATGCGGCCCAGGGCGTCGTACCGGTACAGCGCCTCCTTGAGCGTGCTGCGCGAGGTGATGTGCCAGCGCAGTACGTCGCCGAGTTTGAGCTCGGCCGCGACCTGCTCGACCACCGTGGACTTGCCGGAGCCCGCCGCGCCGGTCACCAGGAGCGGCCGACGCAGGACGAGCGCCGCGTTCACAGCTTTGACCAGGCCCGGCGGCGGTTGGAACTGCTGGTGCAGGGCCTGCCGGGGGAAGCTCCGCCACGGGGGCGGTTCGCCGAGGTCGACGTCCCGCGGGGTGCCGTCGCCGACATAGAAGGGCTGCCAGGTCATGCGGAGTTCTCCCCCTCGATGGTGAACTGCTCGAACCAGTCGCAGAAGTCGAGCCATTCGGCGTCGTGCCAGACCGTTCGCCATTGGGCCAGATGCTCATGGCCGTCGAGCTCGGCCTGTACGTGCCGCTCTCGCTGCTCCCAGCTGCGACGATAGGCCTCGCTGAATTCCGCGGGCAGGAGATGCCAGAACCGGTCGAGGCTGTCCCGGAATTTGTCGGGCACACACCCCTCAACGCCCGGCCAGAGGACGATCGGGGCGTGGGCGAGGAGCAACTCCATGACCTGCTCGAACCGCTGCGGCCGGTGCTCCAGGGCGACCGCTCGTGCGTAGGTGCCGCGTCCCAGTCTCTTCTTGAGCTCCTGGGTCTGTTCGGTCTCCCGAAGGCTGAGCCAGTCGACGGGTGCGCGTCCCGCTCCGTACGCGCTCATCGCCGCCAGCCCCTGCCGGGCACGGTCGTTGATCCACCACAGGTGGCTGGGCGGACCCAGTCGCTCGCTCCAGCGCAGCACGACATCGTGGCGCTCCCCCAGCCTCTCGCCGAAATGGGTCTCCTCGGGCCGCCAGCGCAGCAGCAGGGCGGCGGAGGCGGCGATCTCGACCCTGCGGAGCTGCACACCGAGTTTCCTCGCCCGCACGGACGCCCAGTGCAGTACGCCGGCCAGCCGCTCCTCGACCCCGGGCTGGTCGGGCGTGCAACGGAACACCTTGTGCCGGTACATCTCTCCGCGGTCAAGCAGCCACGCGTCGAGGGTCTCCGGCCAGTCGTCGGCGACGGCCGCGTGCAGACTGACGACCAGTCTCAGCCGCATCCTGGCGCTCCCGCGCCGTACCCGCTCGAAGGCATCGCCCAGCTCCACGACGCCCACCGCGTCCGCCCATGCGGTCAGCTCGGCGCCGTCCTCCGCCAGTTGGTCCTCGACGGCGAGCGCGGCGACGAAATCGGCCAGCGGAGCGACGCGCGTCCGTCCGGCGTCCGGATCGACGGCCGCAGCGCGCAGGCGCAGGTACTCCACCGCGTCCCGGAGCAGTTCACTTCCGGACGTGTCCGGCAGCCGGTCCGCGGAGCGGCCGGCGGCCAGCCACAGGGCGCGCCGCAGCCGTTCGGACGTCAGCCGTCGCCCCGGCCACGAGGTGAGCAGGTCGATGGTGCGCAGGCAGTCCAGCAGCCCGTCGACGACGACCAAGCACCAGCTCAGCTCGATGCCGCTGCCCGGCGAACGCTCCGGCAGAACACCGCGGAGATGTTCCAGGACATCGGCCCCGGTGACCGGTGTCGCCAGCAGTTCCGGGCAGCCCAACGGGGCCAGCGCCTGTTCCAGTTCCTCCGTCGCCACGGGCCCCAGTACGGATCCGGACCGCACGCGACGGCTCGCGTTGCGCGCGAGCCACGGCTGCTCGCCCACCATGGCGCCGTCGTACTCCACCCGGCGTGCGTCCTGGCCCGGCGCCGCGTCTCGTACGGCGTCGAGCACCGCGTCGGCCCGCAGGAACTCGCCCGCTCCGCGGATGCCCTTGGTGAGGACCTGGACGACGCCGTGGGAGAAGGCGAG
Organism: Streptomyces dengpaensis; assembly: GCF_002946835.1. Taxonomy (NCBI): domain Bacteria; kingdom Bacillati; phylum Actinomycetota; class Actinomycetes; order Kitasatosporales; family Streptomycetaceae; genus Streptomyces; species Streptomyces dengpaensis. The sequence continues at coordinate 7,947,254 of NZ_CP026652.1, read as the reverse complement.
CCGGTATGCCTTCTGTGCGGCACCGACCGACATGATCATGGAGAGCCGGGCCGCGCCCTGGCGCACCCCGCCGTCCGTCCCTGCGAGGTCGGGGATCGCGCCGCCGGCGTGGCAGGTGTCGACGAGGGCGAACACGCCGGGGAGTCCCGGTGTTTCCAGCACCTGTGTCAGCAGTGCCCCGACGTTCACCGCGGAAGCGATCTCGTCGGCCCGGGAGTTGCCCGCCATCAAGTAGAGGGTGGGGTTGCGGCCAGGGGTGATGCCGTGCCCGATGAGGACGAGGACGAGCACGGCCCCCGCCCGCCCCGCCCGTTCGGCCGCGCCCCGGATCGCCGCCTCGATCTGGGTCTGTGTGACGGACGTACCGCACAAGAGGGAGGGCTCGGGACTTCCTGTGCACGCTCCCCGCCACTGGTCCCGGAGCACCCCGTGCAGGGCCCCCGCCACCTCCTCCAGCCCGTCGAGCAGTCCTACGTCCGGACACTGCGGTGCGACAACGAGGACGTGGCGGCGGGGAGTTGGCGCTCTCATCGTCCCGTGGCCGTCTCGATCGCCTCGACGACGGGACCCGCGACGGCGGACTGCGCCAGGTACTTGGCGGCGGGGTGCACCCAGACACCGTCCGAGTCGACGCGTCCGGTGACCGGCACTACGGAGAGTTCGCTGGGCCGCACGATCTTCTCCAGAAGCGGCCGTACGGCGATGAAGTCGTCCCGGTCCCAGAAGTTGAGCCACCTCTCGACAGAGTGCGGCACTTGTAGCGGCTGGGGTCGTATCCGGGGACGGACGGCCGTGCTCATTCCGATGGGCGAGCCGACCGTGACCAGGAGCGCAACGCGGCCCTGGTGCGCGTGCAGCGCCTCCAGCGAGACGACCGTGCCGAGGGAGTGCGCGACGACGATGGTGGGGCCGGACGGGTCGAGGGCCTCTGCCACGCGGCGGCGGATCCGGGCGTCGAGCGTCACACCCGTGTCGTCCGGTTCGCCACGGTGCAGGTAGCGCTCCACCTGGCGCAGATGGCCGACCATCAGCCCCGCGCTCGCCCAGCCGCCGAAGGTGCGCAGGCCGGGCAGCGACAGGAGGGTGTTGGCGGCGGTGAGTACCTGGCGCCCGACCGCGCCCGCACCCTGCGGGTCGCCCTCGGGCGTGAGCTGGGCGTGTGCGCGGCGCAGCAGGCGGGCCTCGTCGCCTGTGGCGGGCTCGGCCAGCCGCTCTTCGACGGCTTCCAGAAGCAACGCGCCGACGAGGTCGTCGTCGTCCTCCTCGTCGGCCCCGCCTCCTTGCCCTTGCGCCAGGCCGAACAGGTCTCCGTAGTAGGCGAATCGCGCATCGGCCGCCCATCCCTGGATCAGATCCAGGACCCGGCGTGAATGACCCGCGGCACGGGTGCCCGCAGCCAACGCGCGCAGCCACGCGTCGAGTTCGGTCGCAGGGTCGCGCGGTCCACCGATGCCGTGCACGAACACCAGACGAGGCTTCATCCATCCCCCCGAAAGCCTCGGCCCGGTCCTCCGGGCGGGTGCCCAGATTAGCAACCGCCGCGCAGGCGGGACCCCTTGTCGGCACAAAGAGCGCCGGCCCGGACCAATGGGGTGCGCGGGCCGGCGGGAATCGCACGGGGTGCGGCCCGGGTCACGGGTGTGGACGACGCCCTGGACACGCACTGGATCTGGCAGGAGTGCCTGGAGCGGCTCACCACCGCCCCGCCGCGCATCGTCGACGGCGAGATCGCCGTCCCCGACGCCCCCGGCCTGGGCATCCAGCTCGACATGGACCGCCTCCTCGCGGCCCACGAGCTCTACCAGGAGAAGGCCCTCGGGACACGGGACGACGCGATCCGCATGCGCTACCTCGTGCCCGACTGGGAGTTCGACGCCAAGCGCCCCTGCCTGGTGCGCTAGCGGACGTGCGGGCGGTCGCCGCGTCGAACGCGGCGACCGCCCTGGTAGATCTACGGGCTTCGTGATCGCGGCCGACTCCGCGAAGAAAAGGCGAGTCGACCTCTTGCCTGAGACGGGGTGGCCTGAATTACTGATCTCGAACACCTCGACCGAATGATCGGTCGTCCGAAATGATGCTGTTGGCGAGGAAGCGACCCCGATGGCGGATTCCACGGACTCGAAGGGCCTGCTGGACGCGGGCGAGCGGCTCGACGTACCGACGCTTCGGGCGCTCCAGCTGGAGCGGCTGCGGACGTCGCTGCGCCACGCGTACGAGAACGTGCCCTTCTATCGCGAGTCCCTCGACAAGGCGGGTGTCGACCCGGACGACTGCCATACGCTCGCCGACCTGGCGCGGTTCCCGTTCACGACGAAGGCGGATCTGCGCGAGCACTACCCGTACGGCATGTTCGCCGTACCCCAGGACCAGATCCGGCGCATCCACGCGTCGAGCGGCACGACCGGGCGCCCCACGATCGTCGGCTACACGGAGAACGACCTCTCCATGTGGGCCGACATGGTGGCCCGCTCGATCCGCGCGGCGGGCGGCCGCCCCGGCGACAAGGTGCATGTGGCGTACGGCTATGGGCTGTTCACGGGCGGGCTCGGCGCGCACTACGGGGCCGAACGGCTCGGCTGTACGGTGATCCCCGCCTCCGGGGGTATGACGGCCCGTCAGGTCCAGCTGATCCAGGACCTGAAGCCCCAGATCATCATGGTGACCCCCTCGTACATGCTGACGCTCCTCGACGAGTTCGAGCGGCAGGGCGTCGATCCGCGCGGCACCTCGCTGCGCGTGGGGATCTTCGGGGCCGAACCGTGGACCGAGGAGATGCGGCGGGAGATCGAGGAGCGGTTCGCGATCGACGCGGTGGACATATACGGCCTGTCGGAGGTGATCGGCCCGGGTGTCGCCCAGGAGTGCGTGGAGACGAAGGACGGGCTGCACATCTGGGAGGACCACTTCTATCCCGAGATCGTCGACCCGATCACCGGAGAGGTGCTGCCGGACGGCGCGGAGGGCGAGCTGGTGTTCACCTCGCTCACCAAGGAGGCCATGCCGGTCATCCGTTACCGGACCCGGGACCTGACGCGGCTGCTGCCCGGCACGGCGCGGGTCTTCCGCCGGATGGAGAAGATCACCGGCCGCAGTGACGACATGGTGATCCTGCGCGGCGTCAATCTCTTCCCCACCCAGATCGAGGAGATCGTGCTGCGCACCCCGGGAGTCGCTCCGCACTTCCAGCTGCGGCTGACCCGCGAGGGACGCCTCGACGCGCTCATCGTGCGGGCCGAAGCGAGGTCCGGTGCCACGCCCGAGACGCGCGAGGTGGCGGCGCGGGCGATCGCGGCGGCGGTGAAGGACGGCATCGGCGTATCGGTCACGGTCGAGATCGTCGAACCCGAGTCGCTGGAGCGGTCGGTGGGGAAGATCAAGCGGATCGTGGACCTGCGTCCGCGTTAGTCACTGCTGAACCGGTCCCGGAGCTCCCGCTTCAGGATCTTCCCGCTGGCGTTGCGCGGGAGCTCGTCCACGAACAGGACCCGTTTGGGCGCCTTGAAGTGGGCGAGCTTCTCGCGCGCGTGGGCGAGGAGTTCGGCCTCGGTGACCTCACCCCGTGCGACGACGACCGCGGTGACGGCTTCGATCCAGCGCACGTCCGGAAGGCCGATCACGGCCACTTCGGCGACCTGCTCGTGCGTGTAGAGCGCGTCCTCGACCTGGCGGGAAGCGACCAGTACACCACCGGAGTTGATGACGTCCTTCACCCTGTCGACGACGGTGAAGTACCCGTCGGTGTCCCGCACGGCGAGGTCTCCGGAGTGGAACCAGCCGTCGCGGAAGGCCTCGGCCGTCTCCTCCGGCTTGTCCCAGTAGCCCTCGCACAACTGCGGTGAACGGTAGACGACTTCGCCCGGTGTCCCATCGGGCACATCCTTGCCGTGCTCGTCGACCACCCGCGCGTCCACGAACAGGACCGGACGCCCGCAGGAGTCCATCCGCCCCTTGTGCTCGTCGGGGGCGAGGACCGTGGCCAGGGGGCCGATCTCGCTCTGGCCGAAGCAGTTGTAGAACGCCAGCTTCGGCAGCTTCTCGCGCAGCCGCTCCAGGACGGGCACCGGCATGATCGACGCCCCGTAGTACGCCTTGCGCAGCCCGCTCAGGTCGCGGGTCGCGAAGTCGGGACGGTTCGACAGGCCGATCCACACGGTGGGCGGAGCGAACAGGCTGTCCGCGCGCCCGGCCTCGATGAGGTCGAAGAGCCGCTCGGCGTCGGGTGAGTCGAGGATGATGTTCGACGCGCCGACCGCGAGATACGGCAGCAGGAACACATGCATCTGCGCCGAGTGGTAGAGCGGCAGCGAGTGCACCGGCCGGTCGCCCGCGCTCAGGTCGAGGGCGGTGATCGCGCTCAGGTACTCGTGCACCAGGGCGCGGTGCGTCATCATCGCGCCCTTGGGCAGGGCGGTGGTGCCCGACGTGTAGAGCAACTGAACGAGGTCGCCGGTGTCCGGTTCGGCTCCGTCGTACGGGGGCGCGGCGTCCAGTCGCGCGAGCAGCGAGTCGTCGGCGTCGCGCAGCGGCAACGTACGTACGCCGTCGGGCAGTTGACCAAAGAGATCGGGGTCGGTCAGGACCAGCGTGCTCCCGGACTGGCCGACGATGTACGCGAGGTCGTCGCCGGTCAGGTTCTGGTTGACCGGCACGTGCACGAGTCCCGCGCGGGAGCAGGCCAGGAAGCCGATCAGATACGCGTCCGAGTTGTGGCCGTAGGCGCCGACCCGGTCGCCGGGGGCGAGCCCCTGGTCGAGGAGCACGCTCGCGGCTCGTGACACGGCCTCGTCGAGTTCCGCGTAGGTCCAGGAGCGCTCGCGGTACTCGACCGCGACGCGCGCCGGGGTGCGCCGGGCGCTGCGTCGCAGCACCCCGTCAACCGTGCTGCCGTGTCCTGGCGTCATGACACATGATCCTCGGCCCGCGGCACGGGGAGGTCAAGCCGCACGCAAGGAGGTCGTCGAGCCGGACACGCGGCCACCGTCCAGCCGGACGCGAGGCAGCCGCTCAGCCGCACGCGGGGTGACCGTCCAGCCGAACGCGAGGCGGCCGTCCAGCCGAACGCGAGGCGGCCGTCCAGCCGGACACGAGGAGGCCGGCACCGAAGCACGGAGATCGCCGCAGACACCCCGCCGCCGCACATACCCGTTGGTACGCTCAACCACCCCTTCCCCCAATGACGTTGGGAGGCACGATGCGCACCCGCCTGAGACGCTTCGTCGTCACGGCCGTCGCCCTGCTCACCGCCGCGACCGCACTGCCCGCGGCCGCGGCCCAGCAACAAGGCCGTCAGGAACATCCCTCGCACGGCGGCCTGTCGGCCGTGATCCGCTACACCGAGTACGGCATTCCGCACATCGTCGCGAAGGACTACGCGAACCTCGGCTTCGGCACCGGCTGGGCGCAGGCCGCCGACCAGGTGTGCACCCTCGCCGACGGCTTCGTGACCGTACGGGGCGAGCGGTCCCGCTTCTTCGGGCCCGACGCGGCGCCCGACGGATCGCTGTCCTCCGCGGCCAAGAACCTCTCCAGCGATCTGTACTTCCACGGCGTGCGGGAGGCGCGCACGGTGGAGAAGCTGGTGGCCGAGCCCGCGCCCGTGGGGCCGAGCCGTGCGGTCAAGGACCTGATGCGCGGCTGGGCGGCCGGCTACAACGCCTGGCTCGACCGGAACCGCATCACCGATCCGGCCTGCCGGGGGGCCGCCTGGCTCCGCCCGGTGACCTCGGTGGACGTGGCCGCACGCAACTTCGCGCTGTCCGTGCTCGGCGGCCAGGGCCGTGGTGTCGACGGCATCACCACCGCGCAGCCGCCGTCCACAACATCCGCCACGAAGTCCACCGTCACGCCTTCGCCCGACACGACGAGCACCGCCACCCCTGACGCGCGAAGCACCGCCGAAGCCGCGCGGGAACTCTTCGACACCGCCGACATGGGATCCAACGCGGTCGCCTTCAGCGGCGACACGACGGCGAACGGCCGCGGTCTGCTGCTGGGCAATCCGCACTACCCCTGGCAGGGCGGCCGCCGCTTCTGGCAGATGCAGCAGACGATCCCCGGCGAACTGAACGTCGCGGGCGGTGCGCTGCTCGGTTCCGCGACGATAGCCATCGGGCACACCGCGCGCGTGGCCTGGAGTCATACCGTGGCGACGGGCGTCACCCTCAACCTCCATCAGCTGACGCTGGATCCGGCCGATCCGACGACGTATCTGGTGGACGGCAAGCCGGAGCACATGACGAAGCGCACCGTCACCGTCGACGTGCTGGACGGCACACCCGTCACCCGCACCCAGTGGTGGACGCGCTACGGCCCGGTCGTCACCACGCTCGGCGCGCAACTGCCGCTTCCCTGGACATCCACGACGGCCTACGCGCTGAACGACCCGAACGCGGCCAACCTCCGCGCCGCCGACACCGCGCTCGGCTTCAGCAAAGCCCGCGGCACGGCCGACGTCCTCACGGCCCTGCGGCGCACCCAGGGGCTGCCCTGGGTGAACACGATCGCCGCCGACTCGGGCGGGCACTCGCTGTTCACGCAGTCGCAGGTACTGCCGCGCATCACCGACGAGTTGGTCCAGCGCTGCTCGACGCCGCTGGGCAAGGTCACGTATCCGGCCTCCGGTGTCGCGGTCCTCGACGGCTCGCGCGGCGACTGCGCGCTGGGCAGCGACCCCGACGCCGTGCAGCCGGGGATCTTCGGGCCGGCGAGGATGCCGGTGCTCAAGGACGCGCCGTACGCGGAGAATTCCAACGACAGTGCCTGGCTGACCAATGCCGACCGGCCGCTGACCGGGTACGAGCGGGTCTTCGGCACGATCGGCACGCAGCGCTCGATGCGCACGCGCGGCGCGGTCGAGGACGTGTCGGCGATGGCCCAGCGGGGCCGGCTGACCGTGCGGGATCTTCAGGCGCAGCAGTTCGTGAACCGGGTGCCCGCCGGTGATCTCGTCGCGGACGACGTGGTGCGTGTCTGTACCGCACTGCCGGGTGGCAGCGCAACGGGCAGTGACGGCAAGGCCGTTGACGTGAGCGAGGCGTGCGGTTCGCTCAAGGCGTGGGACCACTCCATGAACACCGGCAGCCGGGGCGCGCTGCTCTTCGACCGGTTCTGGCGGAAGCTGACGGCCAGCGTGCCGGCCGCGCAGCTCTGGAAGGTCCCGTTCTCGGCGGCGGACCCGGTCCGCACCCCGAACACGCTCAACACCGACGCGCCGGGCTTCACCACGGCCCTCGCGGACGCGGTGACCGAGTTGCGCACGGCGGGCATCGCGCTGAACGCGCGGCTCGGCGAGAACCAGTTCGTCGTACGTGGCGGGCAGCGCATCCCCGTCCCGGGCGGCACCGAGTCGCTCGGGGTGTGGAACAAGATCGAGCCGGTGTGGAACCCCACGGCCGGCGGATACACCGAGGTCACCACCGGTTCCTCGTACATCCAGGCAGTCGGCTGGGACGGCGGCCGCTGCCCGGTCGCGCGCACCCTCCTGACGTACGCGCAGTCGTCGAACCCGAACTCGCCGCACTACAGCGATCAGACGCGGCGGTTCTCGGACGAGAAGTGGATCACCTCCCGCTTCTGCGAGAAGGACATCCTCTCCTCGCCGGGGCTGCGGGTGATCCGGGTGAGCGACCACCGCTGACTGACCGCCGTCTGTGGTCCCGCACCGCCTGGGTGCGGGACCACCTCGGAGCGGGGCCCACGTCACACGGACCGTGTGCGGCCTTCCCAGTAGGGATCGCGCAGCCGCCGCTTGTACAGCTTTCCGTTGGGGTCGCGCGGCATGACCGCGACGAAGTCGACGCTCTTGGGGCGCTTGTACCCGGCGAGCTGCCGCTCGCAGTGGTCGAGGATGTCGGCGGCGAGCGCGGGGCCCGGCTCCTGGCCGGGGGCGGGCTCGACGACGGCCTTGACCTCCTCGCCCCAGTCGTCGTGCGGGATGCCGAAGGCGGCCGCGTCGGCGACAGCGGGGTGACTGAGCAGCGCGGCCTCGATCTCGGCCGGGTAGATGTTGACCCCGCCCGAGATGATCATGTCGATTTTGCGGTCGCGGAGGAAGAGATAGCCGTCCTCGTCGAGACAGCCCAGGTCGCCGACGGTGAAGAAGTCGCCGATGCGGTTCTTCTTCGTCTTGTTCTCGTCCTTGTGGTACGAGAATCCGCCGGTGCTCATCTTCATGTAGACGGTGCCGAGTTGGCCGGGCGGCAGCCTTGTGCCGTCGTCGTCGAAGACGGCGAGTTCGCTGATGGGCCACGCCTTGCCGACCGTGCCGGGCTTCTTCAGCCAGTCCTCGGCGGTCGCGAAGGCTCCGCCGCCCTCGCTGGCCGCGTAGTACTCCTCGACGCTGTGGCCCCACCACTCGATCATGGCCCGTTTCACATGGTCCGGGCAGGGGGCGGCGCCGTGGATGGCGTGCCGCATCGACGACACGTCATAGCGGGCCTTCACCTCGTCGGGGAGCGCCAGCAGCCGGTGGAACTGGGTGGGGACCATATGAGTGTGGGTGCACTTGTGTGCGTCGATGACACGGAGCATCTCCTCGGGTGTCCACTTGTCCATCACCACCAGGCGGTGGCCGATGTGCAGCGACGCGCCCGCGAACTGGAGCACGGCGGTGTGGTAGAGCGGCGAGCAGACCAAGTGGACGTTGTCGTCGTAGGGCTTGATGCCGAAGATGCCGAGGAAGCCGCCGAGGTAGGACTCCTCGGGGAGCTTGCCCGGCAGCGGGCGCCGGATGCCGCGCGGGCGTCCCGTGGTGCCCGAGGTGTAGTTCATGACCCAGCCGAGGGTGCGCGCGGCGGGCGCCGACTCGGGCTGTCCGTCGAGGAGTTCGGCGTACGGACGGAAACCGGCCGCCTCTCCGACCGCGTACCTGAGCGTCCCGGCGAGCTTCGCCTCGTCGGCGGCGTGCCGGGCCGCGTCCGCGAACCGTTCGTGGGCGATGAGGACTTTGGCGCCCGAGTCGGCGACGATCCAGGCGATCTCGGGGCCGACGAGGTGGTGGTTGACGGGGACGAGGTAGAGGCCCGCCTGCGCGGCGGCGAGGTAGGCGACCATGAACTCGACGCCGTTGGGGAGGACGACCGCGAAGGCGTCGCCGCGTTCGAGGCCGGCGGCGCGCAGTCCGTGGACCAGCTGGTTGGCCGAGGCGTGCAGCCGTCCCGCGGTCCACTCCTCGCCGGCCGGGGTGATGAGGACGATCCGCTCGGGGTCGGCGGCCGCCTGGGCCCAGAAGCCGTTCGGCTCCGTACTCACGACTGGTGGCTCCTTCCGGCGATGCGGTTGATCGCGCTCACGACTGGGGGACCCTTCCCGCGATGCGGTTGACGCGGTCGACGGCCTGCTCGAAGCCCTGGGTCAGGTCGTCGAATACGGCCTGGACGCTGCGTTCGCTGTTCATCCGGCCGACGATCTGTCCGACGGGTGTGCCGAGCAGCGGCTCCACCTCGTACTTCTGGATGCGCGTGAGCGCCTCGGCGACGAGCAGCCCTTGCAGTGGCATGGGGAGCGTGCCGGGCCCGTTCGGGTCGTCCCAGGCGTCGGTCCACTCGGTGCGCAGCTGGCGCGCGGGTTTGCCGGTCAGGGCACGTGAGCGGACCGTGTCGCCGGACCCGGCGGCGAGCAGCTTCCGGGTCACGGCGCGCGAGTGTGTCTCGGCCTCGGTGACGGTCAGCCACAGGGAGCCGAGCCATACGCCCTGCGCGCCGAGGCTGAGCGCGGCGGCCACCTGCCGGCCGCTGCCGATGCCGCCGGCCGCCAGGACGGGCAGCGGGTCGACGGCGTCCACGACCTCGGGCGTGAGCACCATCGAGGCGATCTCCCCGGTGTGCCCGCCCGCCTCGTAGCCCTGCGCGACGACGATGTCGATGCCCGCCTCGGCGTGCTTGCGCGCGTGCCGGGCGCTGCCCGCGAGCGCGGCGACCAGGACGCCCTTCTCGTGGGCGCGCTTCACCACGTCGACCGGCGGTGAGCCCAGCGCGTTGGCGAGCAGCCTGATCGGATAGTCGAAGGCGACGTCGAGCTGGTTGCGGGCGACCTGCTCCATCCACCCGGTGATGCGCCACCCGGACGCCTCGCCCTCGGCGAGTTCGGGCACGCCGTACCTTGCGAGGGTGTCCTTGACGTACTGCCGGTGTCCCTCGGGGATCATCGCCTCGACGTCGGCCTCCGTCACGCCCTCGACCTTCTTGGCGGGCATCACGACGTCCAGGCCGTAGGGCTTGCCGTCGACGTTCGCCTCGATCCAGTCCAGGTCGCGCTTGAGGTCGTCGGGCGCGGTGTAGCGGACCGCGCCGAGCACACCGAATCCGCCCGCACGGCTGATGGCCGCGGCGACGGCGGGAAACGGCGTAAAGCCGAAGATGGCGTGCTCGACTCCCAGTTGCTCGCTCAGCTCCGTCTGCATGGCCGCAGGATGCCGCAGACCTCCGGACGAGGGAAGAGTTTTTCTGATGCATCGTCAGATCCATTCAAGGTGCCCGGGGAGGGTTGACATGCCCGCGCCTGACAGGAAAGTTTCACCCCGCAAGGCGGACCCGGAAAGATACTTTCAGGCGGCGCGGCAGGAGGCTCTTGGATGATCGACGACGCGGCGGACAGAGAGACCGGCAGGCCGGCTGACCCGGCGGGCAGAGAGTCGGGTGGGCTGACTCGGCGTCAACTAGGGCGGCGGGCACTGGCCCTGGGCGGCGCTCTGGTCATCGCGCCCTTCCCCGCCGGCCCCGCGGCGGCCTCGGAGGACAGCGGCGGACACCCGACCCTGCGGCATGGATCCGCCGAGCGCGCGGGCCTGCTGCCGGAGCATCTGCGCCAACTCGTCGCCGACGCCGAGACGTTCCTCGGCCCCTCCCCCAAACACCCCTGGTACGCCGGCGCCGTACTCCTCGCCGGACGCGGCGGCACCGTGGCCCTGCACCAGCCGATCGGCATGGCAGTGCGCTACGCGGCGTACGACGAGAAGACGGACACCGGCGTCGAGTTCCCGGCCGACCAGCAGATCCCGGCCGCCGAGGACACCGTCTACGACCTCGCCTCCGTCTCCAAGCTGTTCACGTCGATCCTCGCCGTGCAGCAGATGGAGCGCGGCGCCCTGGGGCTGGAGGCGACGGTCGCCTCGTACCTCCCTCCGTTCGCGGGCGGCGGCAAGCAGGACATCACGATCCGTCAACTCCTCACCCACACCTCGGGTTTCCGCGCCTGGATCCCCCTCTACAAAGCGCCGACCCGCGAGGAGAAACTCCAACTCATCTGGGACGAGGCACCGCTCAACCCGCCGGGTACCACGTACCTCTACTCGGACCTGAACCTGATCTCGCTCCAACTGGTCCTGGAGAAGGTCACCGGCCGTACCCTCGACACGCTCCTGCACGACGAGATCACCGCCCCGCTCGGCATGCGCCGCACCCGCTACAACCCGCCCGCCTCCTGGAAGCCGCGGATCGCCGCCACCGAGGACGCGCGGCTGCCCTGGTCGGGCCTCGACCGCGGCCTGGTGTGGGGCGAGGTGCACGACGAGAACGCCTACTCCCTCGGCGGAGTGGCGGGCCACGCGGGCGTCTTCTCGTGCGCGTGGGACCTCGCGATCCTCGGCCGTACGCTGCTGAACGGTGGCGCGTACGGCAGGGCGCGCATCCTGAAGCCGGCGACGGTCGACCTGATGTTCACCGACTTCAACACCGCCTTCCCCGGCGACGAGCACGGCCTCGGCTTCGAGCTCTACCAGCACTGGTACATGGGGGCGATGGCCACGCCACGCAGCGCGGGCCACACCGGCTTCACCGGCACCTCGCTCGTCCTCGACCCAACGACCGACTCCTTCCTCGTCATCCTCGGCAACTCTGTGCATCCCGTGCGCAGTTGGCGATCCGGTTCCGCTCCCCGGGTCGCCGCCACGAACCAGCTGGCGCGCGCCGTACCGGTGCGCCCCGCACGCGGCCGTACGTCCTGGTTCTCCGGGATGTCGAGCGCGACGACGGCGACGCTGACCCTGCCGGCACTCGACACCACCGCGGGCTCCGCGCGCCTGTCCTGCGCCCTGTGGTGGGACACCGAACCCCGGTCGGACCTCCTCTTCCTGGAGTCCTCGACCGACGACGGCACGACCTGGCAGCCGGTCCCCTTCACGACGGCGCCGCGGGACGGGGAACCGCTGGAGCATCCGGCCGGTACGGCCACCGGCTGGTCGGGGCGGGTGTGGCACCGGCTCACCGCTGATCTCCCCGAGGCACCCCGGCTCGCCCTGCGCTGGCGGTACACGACCGACCGGCTCTACGTGGGCCGTGGCGCGTACGTCGACGGTCTGCGGGTCGAGGCCGCCGGCCGGACCGCCTTCGACGAGAAACGGGAGGCGGACGCCGCGCGCATCGAGGCGGCGGGCTGGGTGGCGTCCCGCGACTGACGGCTCGAGCGGTTCTCGGGCACGGCGTCGCCCGCCCTCAGCGCTCCCCTGTCCCTTCCTCCAGCACGGCCATGGCCGCGTTGTGCCCGGGCACCCCGCTCACCCCGCCGCCGCGCACCGCGCCCGCCCCGCACAGCAGGACGTTCGCGTGCCGCGTCTCGACGCCCCAACGGCCCGTGTCCTCCTGCGCGTACGGGAAGGCGAGGTCGCGGTGGAAGATGTTGCCGCCGGGCAGCCGCAGGTCGCGCTCCAGGTCGAGCGGGGTCTTCGCCTCGATGCACGGGCGGCCCACCGCGTCGGTGGCCAGGCAGTCGGCGAGCGGCTCGGCGAGGTGGGCGTCGAGCTGCGCCAGGGTCGACTTGAGCAGCTCTTCGCGTACGGCGTCGTTGTCGCGCTCGAACAGCCGGGCGGGCGTGTGGAGGCCGAAGAGGGTGAGGGTCTGATAGCCCTGCTCCACCAGGTCCTGGCCGAGGATGCTCGGGTCGGTGAGCGAGTGGCAGTAGATCTCGGCGGGCGGGGCCGTGGGCAGCTCGCCGGACGCGGCCTGCGCGTGGGCGGTGGCCAACTGCTCGTACCCCTCGGCGATGTGGAAGGTCCCGGAGAACGCCTCGCGCGGATCGACGGAGGTGTCGCGCAGCCTCGGCAGCCGCTTGAGCAGCATGTTCACCTTGAGCTGGGCGCCTTCGGCCGGCGTGGGCGGCTCGTCGCCGGTGAGGTGGGCGAGTTCCTGCGGCGAGGCGTTCACCAGGACGTGCCGGGCCGCGACGGTGCCCTCCCCGTCCACGTTCCGATAGGTGACCTCGGCGGCCCCTCCGTCCGTCTCGATCCGCAGCACCTCGTGGCCGGTGGCGATCACGGCACCGGCGTTGCGCGCCGCCGCCGCGATCGCGTCCGTGAGGGCTCCCATGCCGCCGACCGGCACGTCCCAGGCGCCGGTGCCACCGCCGATCACGTGGTAGAGGAAGCAGCGGTTCTGCCGCAGCGAGGCGTCGTGGGCATCGGCGAAGGTCCCGATGAGCGCGTCGGTGAGGACGACGCCGCGGACGAGATCGTCGGCGAAGTACTCCTCCACGGCCGTGCCGACCGGCTCCTCGAAGAGCATCCGCCAGGCGTCCTCGTCGTCGACGCGCCGGCGCAGCTCCTCCCGGGTGGGCAGCGGCTCGGTGAGCGTCGGGAACACCCGCTGGGCGACTCGGCCCGTCATCCCGTAGAAGCGCTGCCACGCCTCGTACTCGCGCTCCGAGCCGGTCAGCCGCGCGAACGCCTCGCGGGTGCGGCGCTCGCCGCCGCCGACGAGCAGCCCGGTGGGCCGTCCGTCGCGTTCGACGGGCGTGTACGAGGAGATGGTGCGCCCGCGGACACGGAAGTCGAGGCCGAGATCCCGCACGATCTTGCGGGGCAGCAGACTCACCAGGTACGAGTAGCGCGACAGGCGCGCGTCGACCCCCGCGAACGGCCGGGTGGACACGGCGGCGCCCCCGGTGTTCCCCAGTCGCTCCAACACCAGAACGGACCGCCCGGCCCGGGCCAGGTAGGCGGCGGCGACCAGTCCGTTGTGGCCGCCGCCGACGATAACGGCGTCATATCCCTCGTGTGCAGGCATGCTTCTTCGTAGCACGAAATGATCTACGTCGGCCAGGGGTGCGCGGCAGGCGGCGGGCGGCCGTACGAGGATCTGGCGACAGGCACCGGGCGGGGTACCGGAACCGCGTTCGCCGCCTGTCGGGGTGGCGGGTCACGCGGGAATCCCGGCCAGAGCCGCTCAGTCCAAGGGCCCGTCGCCGGGCGGACCGCTTGACATTTTCAAGACGATCGGTCATATTGGCGCGAGAGTGTGAGTAGAGGAGTGCACAGATACCGCGGCCGGAGCCGGGAGCCGCTGGACCACTTCTTCATCCTGTTCGATTCGTTCATGGCCTGAGTTTTCACGCCTTGGCCCACGCGGCACATGGACACGACGGACGTGCGGCGGACGGAACCGTGTACCCGGCGGCGAACGACGACGAGATGCGTGCCCTGTCAGGCATCAGCGCCATGGACATCGGGCATCGGCAGCTCGAACCACACCGTCTTCCCGCGCCCGCTGGGGGAATTGCCCCATGCCGAGGCCAGCGCGGAGACGATGACCAGTCCCCGTCCTCCCTCGGCCTGGTCCTCCTCGCGGGGAACCGTCACGGCTTGCGCGAGATGCGGATCGCTGTCACGGACCTCCACGCGAATGTGCTCGGGATACTTTCGGACGTAGACGTACACGTCGCTGTCACCGTGCACCAGGCCATTGGTGACGACCTCCGACACCAGCAGTTCCTCGTCGTCGGCCATGGAGGACAGCTCCCACCCCGCCAGCCACTCGCGCAGAAGTCTGCGCGTCCGCTGCGCTCCTTGCAGATCGCGCCGGTGGATTCTCAGCTGATGCACATTGCGCTGGGCTTCGGCCGAGGGACCTTCGTAGACGACCAGGAGCAGCGCGGCGTCATCGGCGTACGGCGGGGGCGACTTGCTGAAGCCGCGGATGAGCTGGTCGCCGACGGACTCGAGGTTTCCCGGGACGTCGAATGCCGCGCTCACTACTTCGGGGTCCACGTCGCATCCGACACCGGCCAGGCCGTCCGTGTAGAAGGCGAGCAGCGTTCCTGGATCGAGTTGCAGATCCGTCACCTCGTACACCGTCGCCAGGTCGATGCCCAAAGGCATGCCTGCTTCGAGGGAGAGGGACTCTATGCGGCCGTCGGCCGTGCGCATCAGCGGCGGCGGGTGCCCCGCGGTGGCCATCTGGGCCCTGCCGGTGGCCGGATCGAGCCAGGCGCAGCAGCAGGTGGCGAACAGGTCGGTCTCCAGGCCGATCAAGAGCTGGTTCGCCCGGGTGAGCACGACTCCGGGGTCGTGTCCTTCGGTCGCGTAGGCGCGCACCCCGCTGCGCAGCTCGCCCATCACCACGGCGGCCGCCGTATTGTGCCCCTGGACGTCTCCGACCACCATCACGACCTGGCCGTCGGGCAGCGTGATGAGGTCGTACCAGTCTCCTCCGAGTTCGATCCCGCTCGTCGCCGACGCATACCTGCTGGTGCACACCACCCCGGCCGGCTGGGGCAGCACGGGTGGCAGCAGCGCGCGCTGCAGGTCATCGGCCAGCGCATGTTGAGCGGCGTCCGTCTGGGTGCGTTCCAATGCCTGGCCAACCGCCGTGGCCAGCGCCGTCAGCGTTCCCTGACCGGCCACGATGTCGCCGCGTCCGACACCGAACGCCATCGACAGTGTGCCCACCGCCCGCTGCCCGGCGAGCAGCGGCAGGATCACCCAGAAGCAATCCTGGTCGGAGAGCGGCTCGGGCAGCCGGCCCGCTGTCCGCGTATCCCCGGCGGCGTATCCCCTCTGCTGCTGCCGGTCGACCGCCTCCGTCTCGGGCATGCGCCGCGCGAGCGGTGAACCGTTCAAGGTGCGTACGAATTCCTTGGCGCATCCCGCCGCACCCGCCAGGCGAAGCCGGTCTCCGTCGACCAGGCTGAGGACGGCGGCCTTGGCCTGGAATCCGTCCATGACGCGCTCCATCGCGAGGTCCGCAACGTCTCGTGTGTGAACCGCCGTAGCCAGGAGCATGGCAAGTTTGTGCAGGTGGTAGATCAGCGGAGCCGTTGATGAGGCCAGCCGTTCGTCTCGCGCTCCCCCACCTTGCACGGCTACCACGTGCGGAACCCGGGGCGGAGCCATCGACATCCCAGCATCGGCCAGCCGGTCGAGGTCGCGGGCCAGTGACGCGGCTGCAGTGGCCAGTCGCCCGCGTTCCAGCTCGGTGGGCTGGACGCCGACGCGCACCCAGAAGGCCGTGAGCGTCCCGAAGCGACGGGTCTGCGAGAAGATCGGAGCGGTTGCGGCCTCCAGTGGGAAAGGAGCGCAGACCGTCAGGTTCGGGTGGCCCGCCGTTATTTCCACGTGGTCTCCGATCTCCACCCGGCCCGTCTGCCATGCCCGCGACGACGGGAAGGTGGTGTCATCCAGGGATACGCGTTCGACTGCTCCCGCCCCCAGGGCGGTCAACGCCACTGCGGCAGCATGCAGTTCGGGCGTGCCTGGCACCTTCAGGAAGACTGTCGCCGCCGACGCGCCCGCGTCGCGAACCACGTTCTCGGCAGCCGAGGCCATCAGTCGCTCTCTGTCGCGCGTCGTGACGGGAGGACGTTGGGAACCCGACGGGGTGGATCCAGACCGTTGCATCTGTTTCGCCGCCCAACTTTCGTTGGTCCCAATGCTGGCCACCATTTTACTTCCGCCTTCCTGACCTGCTCTCATCGGCGTCTTCGACGGCACCCGTCGGGCCCGGTGACGCCACCCCCAGGTCGTCCGAGAACGACCGGAGGCAACCGTCATGCCGGGCCCGGAGGCCGACGGCCCGCTTGCAGGACCGCGAAGAGGACAACGGAGCGGAGGAGGCTACTTCCCCGGGCCGTCCAGGTCGGCGGGGACCATACCGGGCGGGCCGAGAACGACGTCACCGAGCTCCTCGGTGACGGCCATGAACAGCTCGGCGTCCAGCTCGGTCTCGGGCGTGGCCAGAGCCAGCGGAGTGCCCGCCCGGGCGATGAGTTCGGCGAATCCGGCCGGCGAGCTGATGTTGAGCGCCCGCGCGCCGTCGGGGCCGGACTTGATCGCGTGGGGCACGTGCCGCGGAATGGTGAAGAAGTCGCCGGACCGCAGGGTCACTGTGTCCGGTCCGGCCCAGACGGTCAGCGAGCCGGACACCACCCACAGCCGCTCCTCGTACCGCGTGTGCAGGTGGAGCGGAGTCGCCTGGCCCGTCGTCATGACGGAGTCGGTGACGTCGTGGCGTCCTTCGGTCTCCTCCGCGGAGGTGAGGATGGTGAGCTGCAGTTCCTTTCCCAGGACGTACTGGCGGGCCGAAGCACCGCCGGTGGTGGGCGTGAAGAGACTCATGGTGAATGACTCCTGACAGGGAGAGATGTGTGGCACCAGGCGTCGTGCCGGTGCGCCGAGTGCAAGCGTGCCAGCGACAGCGAGCGGTGGCCCGTCGACGTCCGTGCGGGCGTCTGCGGGCGGTGGCTGCCGACGCCCCTGCGAGTGTCAGCGGGCGGTGGCCTGGACGGCCTGCTCGATCAGGCGGGTCACCGCACCCGGGTGGGAGGCCGTGACGGCGTGGGAGGACTTGATCTCGACGGTGTGCGCGCGGGCACGCTCGGCCATGAAGCGCTGTGCGTCCGGCGCGATGGCCTTGTCCTCGGTGGTGATCAGGTCCCAAGACGGGATGGTCTTCCAGGCGGCCTGGGTCGCCTTCTCGTCGAAGACCGACGCGGCCACCGGGCGCTGCGTGACGGCCGCCAGGTCGGTGACCGACTCGGGTACGTCGGCGGCGAACACATCGTGGAACTTGTCGGCCTTGACGTACAGGTCGGTGCCGGTTCCGCCGCCGGGGAGCGGGAAGGGCACGGGATTGAGGGCCGAAGGGAGCTCGGCTCCGGGGAACTTGTCGCCCAGTTCGGCCGGGGTCTCGCCCTTCTCGGGGACGAAGGCGGCGATGTAGACGAGGGCCTTGACATTCGGGTTGCCCGCGGCGGCCTAGCTGATCACGGAGCCGCCGTAGGAGTGGCCGGCGAGCACAATCGGTCCCTTCACGCTCTTGAGGAAGCCGCGGATGTAGTCCGAGTCGCTCGCCAGCCCGCGCAGCGGGTTGGCCGGGGCCACGACCGGATAGCCGTCGTGCTGCAGACGCTTGATCACGCCGTTCCAGCTGGAGGCGTCCACGAAGGCGCCGTGTACCAGCACGACCGTGGGCTTCTTCTCCGACGGGCGGTGCTCGGCCCTGGCGGCGTTGGCCGGAGCGGTGACGGTCAGCGTGAGTGCCCCCACACAGGCGACGGCGCCCAGCGCGGCGACGCTCTTGCGCGTAGGACGGAAAACGGTCTTGACGTTCACGGTGGCTCTCCTTGGAAAGGGGCCGCCGGTCTGTTGACGGCCCGGGTTTGCTGGTCGGTCAGGCCGCGTCGAGGACCGCGCGGAAGCGGGCACGGCCGGAGAGCATGTGCTCGTACGCCTTGGGCGCCTCGGACAGCGGGAAGGCCTCGATGCGCGGCTGGATGCCGTTGGCCGCGCTGAAAGCGAGGTTGTCCTCGTTGTCGACCGGGGTCCCGGTGAGGTGGCCCTGGATGGTGCGGTTGCCGAAGATCAGCTCACCGGTCTGCGCCTCGATGGGGTCGGGGGCGGCACCGAGGACCATGAGCCTGCCGCGCGGAGCGAGTCCCGCCACCAACGGACTCATGGAGGAGCCGCTGGCCGCCGTGGCGAGGATGGCAGAGGCGCCGCCCAGGTCCTGCAGCGCCTCGGCGACGTCCTGCCCGTTGCTGTTGATGTAGTGATGGGCACCCAACTGCTGTGCGAGGGCCTGCTTCTCGTCCCCTCGGGCGATGGCGGCCACGCGGTAGCCGAGGCTGCGCGCGTACTGCACGGCGAGGTGACCGAGCCCGCCGATGCCCTGCACCGCGACGAGTGCGCCCGCGCGGGCACCGACCCGCTGCAGAGCGGTGAAGGTGGTCAGGCCGGCGCACAACAGCGGGGCGGCGTCGACTGGTGAGAGGTCCGCGGGGACACGGACCAGACCGCTGGTGCGGGCGTAGGCGACCTCGGCGTAACCGCCGTCCGTGCTGGTGCCCGTCTGCTGCTGGTTGCGGCAGCTGACGAAATCGCCACGGCGGCAGGGGTCGCATTCACCGCAGTGCCCGGCAAGGAATCCCACGCCGACGCGCTCGCCGACGCGCCAGGCGGCGACGCCCGGGCCCACGGCGTCGATGACGCCGATGATCTCGTGTCCGGGCACGACCGGCTGCCCGGAGTCGGCGCGCAGGCCCTCGACGGCGAGCACGTCACTGTGGCAGACACCGCAGTACTCAACATTCAGCCGAACCTGATGCGGCTCGGGGTCGACCAACTCGCGGTCGACAGGACGGAATTCACGGATGCCGGTGACTTCCCAGGCCTTGTACGTGGTCACAGCTCCTGCTCCTAAGGTGCCTCGTGGCCGGTCCAAGTGACCGACCGCCTCATTCAATATGACCGACCATCTTGACATGGCGCAACTCCTCACCGCGGCGCAGTCCGGTCCGATCACGGACCTGACACGGGGAGGAGGGGTGAGCACGGAGGAGGTCCGTAGCGCGCGACCGAGGTCCGGCGAGCATGGCGGTACCCGGTGATCTCACCGGCGCCCTCGTGGGCACGATGCCGACCGACCCAACGGCGTCGCACCGGCACGCGTGTAAGCTACTTTCCCCAATAGACCATGTGCTACGGTGCCTCCGTGGCCAGAGTTGAAGGATCGACCCCCGCGCGGCGGGTGCCCGCGACTGCCGCGGCGATCGTGAACCTGCTCAACTCCCGTCCGCACAGCCCCGCTCGAGCCCTTCCGGACACGCTCCAAACCCCTGAGGGGGCGAGCGCCGTCCTGCGCCCGTTCGGCCAGCCGGACGGAGTGGCGCCGTCAACGGGGCGCATCGCCAAGATCCGCGACCTGCGCGGAATCCTCATGGACATCGTCTCCGCGCCGGACACCACCCAGGCAGCGCTCGGCTGGGAGGCACTCACCGAGCGCACATCCTCTGTCACACTGCGGCAGGTCTTCTCGGCGCCGGGGAAGGCGGAGCTCGAGCAAGTGGACGGCGACCCGGTCGTAGGCCGCGTCATCCTCGCGGTGGCGGAACTCGTCACCGACGGCACATGGCGTCGTATCCGCACCTGCGCCAACGAGATGTGCGCCGGCGTGTTCTACGACACGACGCGCAGCCGCACTCAGCGCTGGCACTCGTACGAAGTGTGCGGCAACAAGACGAATGTGGCCGCGTACCGAGCCCGGAAGAAGGCCGCGACCGAAAGAAAGTGACGCCATAGAGGCGCAGTCGCATGTCAGCGCTGTAGAGGGCTGTCACACGTCAGCGCCGTGCAGGGCAGTCACACGTCAGCACCGTGAGCCGCGGATCGATCCACGAACGGGTATCGGCGTTGTCGGCGCGACGGCCCTCTCCAGGTCAGCGGCCGGGAAGGCGTTCGGTGACCTCCTGCAGAGTCCAGCCGTTACCGTCGGGGTCGCTGAAGGAGACGAACGAGCTGTAGCTGCGGCGTTCGGGGTCGGGCCCGGGGACCTGGTTGGCGCCACCGGCGCGGTGGAACACCCCACCGGCGTCATGGAAAACCTCGCTGACCGCCGCTCCCCGTTCGACGAGCTCCGCGCGGGCCGCCTCGATGTCCGACACGACCAGGTGCAGTCCCTTCGCCGACCCGGGCGGCGCGTCGCTGACTCCCGTACCGAAGATCACCGAGCAGTGGGAACCGGGCGGGGTCACTTGCACCACGCGGAAGTCGTCTCCGGAGGGGAAGTCGGCGTCCTCCCGCCACCCCAGCGCCTTGCAGAAGGCCTTGGCCCGGTCCACGTCGGCGACCGGCATCACCACGACCTCAAGCTTCATCTCCATGACACGGCACGCCTTCTTCTCGCCGGGAGCGGGGAACCGGCACCGCAGCAGCGACTGCCGCGGCGGTGCGGTCCGTCCGCCCGTCCGCCCGCCCGTCCGTCCGTCCGTCACAGGGAACGCGCACGCTCGTCACGCACCACGAGGACCGAAGGGCGAGCAGCCGGCGATCAGCGCCGTCTGACGGCCGTACAAGCCATGATGAACCCGTTTCCCGGATGCCGCAGATACACCGGACGGCGCCCCTCACTCCTCTCACCGTTCGCCCTTCACCGCTCTCATCGTTGCCGTACCGGACACCTGCACGGACAGCCGGAATGTGCCGGGGAGCGCGTTGTCGCAGACGCGGAGGCAGCAGAGAGGGAGGCAAAGGGGGCTACATGCCGGCGACCATGCGTGCTATAACGTAATTGTCTAGAAATTTACGCCAATTACGGACACTGCGATCCTCATGGGGAGCAACGCCGCCAGGCACTGGCCCCGGACCCGGTCTCGGCCCTGGAGGTGTACGACATGCAACCGATTCGGTTGAACAGAAGCTTCGCCTTTCTGCTCCTCGGCATTGCGCTTTTCTCGGGCGTACAAGTGGCTCTGACGGCTGGTCACCTGCACGTCATGGGACTAACGGAGTATTCCGTGCTGATCCCCGTCGTGGCCGGCGCTCTCTTGTCGCCGCGGCAGACCTTGATCGTGGGCCTTGTCAATCTCGCCGCTGCCATCGCGATCTACGCGACCCTTCTCCAGGGCATCGGGCGTGCCAGTCAAATCATGGTTCTCACTGCGCTGGCTGTAGCGCTGGGCATCAGCCTGGCCGTCTGCCGTATCCGTATCGCAGGGGTGAGGCGCCTCCAGCGCCTGATGATCGCCCGCGAGCGGCTCGACCTGCTCAGTGAGGCCAGCAGTCGTGTCGGCAGCACCCTGGATGTGGCTCGAACCGCCGAGGAACTGGCCGAAGTGGCAGTCCACCGCTTCGCGGACCACGCCACCGTGGACATCTTGGAGTGCGTTCTCCAGGGCGAGGAACCCACTCTGGAGCCTCTGATGGGCGATATCACCCTGCACCGCACCGCTCAGCGGTCGGGCCCGGCCGCTCCCGCGGGGACGGTGGGGCCGGGCGAGGCTGTCATCTACCGCGAGGGGTCAATACCAGCCCTCTCACTGATGAAGGGGGAGCCCCTGGCGGCGGAGACCACCGATGTCGCCGATGCAGCCCGCTGGTCCGCCGAAGCCGTCTGCGCGGATGCGGCACACTCCGTTCTCGTCGTCCCCCTCTGTGCCCGGGGTGTCACCCTCGGCGCGGCGCTCTTCACACGCTCCCCGCGCCGGGACCCCTTCGATGCCGATGACGTACTGCTGGCACAGGAGATCGGGGCAAGAGCCGCGGTGTGCGTGGACAACGCCCGCCGCTACACGCGCGAGCGCAACACTTCCCTGGCGCTTCAGCGAAGCCTCCTGCCCAAGGCGGCCCCGAAGCTGCCGGCCGTGGAAACGGCCACGCGTTACATACCCGCGGACTCACAGGCTGGAGTGGGCGGCGACTGGTACGACGTGATCCCGCTCTCGGGGGCTCGAGTCGCCCTGGTGGTGGGCGATGTGATCGGGCACGGAGTACATGCCTCGGCCATGATGGGGCGTCTGCGTGCTGCCGTACACACTCTCGCCGACATCGACCTGCCGCCCGACGAACTGCTCACCCACCTCGACGACCTCGTCATCCGGCTCGGAACGGACACGGACCACGCGCAGGGGGGCCACGGCGCGGGAGGAGAGGTCGTCGAGTTCGGTGCGACCTGCCAGTACATGATCTATGACCCGGTCTCCCGCCGCTTGACGGCCGCAAGCGCCGGTCATCCTCCCCCCACTCTGGTGCGCCCGGGCTCGCAGGCCGAATACTTCGACATCCCTGCCGGTCCCCCGCTCGGCGTGGGCGGATTTCCCTTCGAGACAGCGGAGGTGCACCTGCCCCAGGGCAGCCTCATCGCCCTGTACACCGACGGCCTCATCGAATCCCCCGGACAAGGCCTGGACGAAGGGCTCGACCATCTGCGAAAGGCCCTCTCCGAGCCGCAGCCCTCTCTTCAGGACATGTGCGACCACGTCCTGAACACACTCGTCGATGATCGCTCCCATGACGATGTCGCCCTCGTCATCGCCCGTACCCAAGAGCTCGACAGCGCACATATCGCCACATGGGACTTGTCGGACGATCTCACCGAGGTCGCTCGCGCCCGCGACCTCACCTCGCTCCAGCTGACAGGCTGGGACCTGGAGGAGTTGGCGTTCACCACGGAACTCGTGGTCAGCGAGCTGGTCACCAACGCCATCCGCTACGGCGGGGGCCCGGTGCAGTTGCGCCTGATCCGGCAGGACACTTTGATCTGCGAGGTGTCCGACGGGAGCAACACCGCTCCGCATCTGCGCCGGGCCCGGGTGTTCGACGAGGGAGGACGCGGGCTGCTCATCGTGGCGCAGCTCGCCGCACGCTGGGGAACACGGAAACGGCCCGACGGAAAGACCATCTGGGCCGAACTCGCCCTGTAGGACCACGGCTCGACACCGCTCAGTGTTCAAGCCGATGACAGCGAGCGCACCGGGTTCACCCATGGCGGCCTCGACCGGGTTCTCGTCAGTGGCCCCCCGCGGCCCGCTGCTGCCGTAACGCCGCCACCCTGCGGTACAGCTCGACGGCCTCCTGGCCGCGCCCCAACTGCTCCAGGCAGTGCGCCTCGTCGTTCCGGCTGGCCAGCGCGTCGGGATGGTCGACGCCAAGGACCTGCTCGCGGGCGGTGGCGACGCGGCGGTACTCGGTGAGTGCGTCGGCCCAGCGGCCGAGCCAGCCGAGGCCGACGGCGACCTCGCGGCGGCTGACAAGGGTGTCCGGGTGGTCGGGACCCAGCACGCGCTCGCGGATCGCGCACACGTCGCGGGACTCGGCGAGCGCCTCCTCCCAGCGCCCCATGCGGCCGAGGTTCACACCGAGGCCGTGCCGGGCGCGCAGGGTTTCGGGGTGCGCCGGCCCGTGCACCCGGGTGCGGTCGTCGATCAGGCCGCGGTAGAGCTCCAGGGCCTGCGCGCTGCGCCCGAGCCGGCCGAGGCTGATGCCGACCTCGTAGCGGGCGGCGAGTGTGTCCGGGTGGTCGGGCCCCAGCGCCTGCGCGCGGGCCTCGGCCACCTCCTGATAGGTGCGCAGCGCCTCCGGCCAGCGCCCCAACTGACCGAGCGCGTACGCGACTTCGTACCGGGTGACGAGGGTGTCGGGGTGGGCCGGGCCGAGCACCCGAGCGCGCGCGACGGCGACTTCGCTCGCCATCCGGTACGAGTCCTCCAGGCGCCCGAGCCTGCTCAGGTTGAAGGCGAGGTTGTGACGGCAGCGCAGGGTGTCGGGATGGTCGGGGCCCATGGCGCGCTCCCGGGCGCCGAGCACGGACGTGTAGGCCTGGTGCGCCTCGAAGTGACGGCCCAACTGGCCCAGTACGTACGCCATTTCCTGGCGGGCGGCCAGGGTGTCGGGGTGGTCGGTGCCCAGCACCCGCTCCCTGACCTGGGCGACATGCGTGTACTCGCGCAGCGCCTCGGCGGGGCGTCCGGTGCGGCTGAGCGTGAATCCGACCTCGTAGCGGCTGGCGAGCGTGTCGGGGTGGTCGGGCCCGAGGGCGTGTTCGCGCTCGGCGGCGACCGCGCGGTGCACCTCGCCGGCCTCGGTCCACCGGCCGAGCCGCCCCAGGCTCAGGCCGGCGTTGTGCCGCCCCGCCAAGGTGGTGATCAACTCCGGTGAGGGTGTGGGCCGTTCGGTGCGCTCGGGCTGGCGTGCGAGGGCCGTGGAGGAGCGGGCGATCCACTCGCCGGTGAGACCCGCCGCCGCGTCCGGCGGGGTGCTGCGCAGCCCGGCGCCGGTCGCCTTGTGGCCGGTGGTCATGCCCCGGGTCCAGGACGGCAGCCGGGGTTCGCGCGACGGCGGCACCTGCGCCGAGGGCGCCAACGAGCGCTGCCCATGGGCCGGTTGACCCACGGCCGGGGACACGACGGTCGGTACATAGGCCGGAGCCGTCCGGCCCGCGCTGATGCGGCGGCCGAGTTCCCGCGCGTCCCGCGGGCGCCGCTCCGGCTCCTTGGCCAGCAGATCCAGGATGATCCGCTCCAGGTACTCGGGGATTTCGCCCCGGTGGCTGCGCGGCGGTTCGGGTGGTGTGTCACGGTGGCCGACAAGGATGGCCCAGGCGTCGTCGAGGTCGAACGGCGGTGCCCCGGTGGCGATTTCGTAGAGCACGCACCCGAAGGAGTACAGGTCGCTGCGCTGGTCCACCTGGGCGCCGCTGATCTGCTCCGGCGACATGTAGTGCGGGGTGCCCATGGCGATGCCGGTTCCGGTCAGCCGCGCGGTGAAGCCGATGTCGTGGCCGAGGCGGGCGATCCCGAAGTCGCAGATCTTCACCGTGCCGTCGGCGAGCCGCATGATGTTCGCGGGCTTCAAGTCACGGTGCACGATGCCCTGTTGATGGGTGTAGGCCAGGGCGGCGGCCACCTGGTCGGCGATGTCCACGACCTCGGCGACCGCCAACGGGTGCTGTCTGTTGTCCTCCAGGAGCTGGCTGAGGTTGCGCCCCTCCAGCAGCTCCATCACCAGATACAGCACACCGTCGGACTCGCCGAAGTCATGGACGACGGTCACCCCGCGATGCTGCAGCGCGGCGGCCACCCGGGCCTCGCGCCGAAACCTCTCCCGCAGGACACGCGTGAAGGACTGATCGTGGTGCGGGCCATGGGGCTTGAGGCACTTGACGGCGACCTGCCGGCCCAGCGACTCGTCCCGCGCCCGCCACACCTCACCCATGCCGCCGCGCCCGATCAGATCGAGCAGCCGGTACCGGCTCTGGATCAGCCTGGTCTCCGCCATCTCGTGCGATCGCCCCCGTCGCTCATCGCCGCGCCCTCCCCTGGCCCGTCCAGTATGGCGAGTTATCTGCCGACTTTGTACGGCGCCGGGCGCGAGCCGGGGCCGAGCCGTGACATGGCGCGCAGAATGTGTTTGGGCGGGAGCTGCCAGCGCAGACGTGCGGGAATACAGCGCAGCAAGGTGCCCGTGACACGCAGACGCCGGGTCACGGCGGCGGGCGACGGGGCCGCCCTGCCGTACAACTCGTGGGCGTACGGCGGCAAAGAGGCGTACGCCAGACGCGCCACGCGCCGCCACAGCAGGGCGCGCGCCGGGAGGAGCAACGGGTGGACCGGCGGTCGTACCAGGAACACGTCCACGTCACGCGCCTCGGGCCCCGCCGCCAGCTCCGGCAGCGTCTTCTCGAAATACTCGGCGAGTTGGTCCTGGTCAGCGGGGACGGCCTCGGGATCGAGCCCCACCAGCCGTGCGCTGATCCGGTGTTCGGCGATGTAGCGATCGGCCTGCGCGTCCGAGAGCGGGAGCCCCGACCGCCGGAGCACATACAGGTAGGAGTCGATCTCCGCGCAGTGCACCCACAGCAGCAGCCCGGGCTCGTCGACGCGGTAGCGCTGCCCCGTGTCCGGGTCCGTCGCCGTGAGCATGCTGTGAATCTTTCGTACCCGCGCCCCAGCCTTCTCGGCAGCCTCACTGGTGCCGTACGTGGTCGTCCCCACGAAGTTCGCGGTCCGCATCAGCCGGCCCCAGGCGTCGCGCCGGAAGTCCGAGTTCTGCATGACACCGCGTACGGCGCGCGGGTGCAGGGCCTGGAGGTAGAGCGCACGGATTCCGGCGACCCACATCATGGGGTCGCTGTGCAGCTGCCAGGTCACCGAATCCGGAGTGAAGAGCCCCGGGTCACCTGCGGGGAAGGCGTCCACACGGTCAGTCTGACCAGGATTGCCCGTTGGCACCAGCAGCAGTTCGTGACCTGTGGTGATGCCGACAAGATGCCGGACTGACCGCTGAACCGGCAGGACACCTGAGCGGTGGTGCGGGACGGACCCCGCGCGCCGCGATGCGCTCGGCACAGCCGGATCCGGAGCCCGGGGGCGAGCCGGGAGCGCAGACGGTCGAACTCGGCGTTGCCGCACGTGGGCACGAGCACGTCGGTGCCCGCGCGCAGCTCATCACGGCGCCGTCAGCAGTCCGTGCATCGCGCCCGACCGGTAGCGCTCGACGGCTTCAGCGACGCGCGTACGGCTGGAGAGGCAGAACCCGCCGCACATGTACGCGGGGGTGCGCAGCGGCTTGCCCGCCCCGAACAGGAACTGCCCGCCCTGCTCGCCGGGTTCTAACTCCACGGCGCCCGTGCCGGGGTCGAAGTCGGCCAGTCCGGCGGGGCCGAGCGCGCCGCGGCTCGCCAGTCTGGCGATACGGCCGTCTCCTTCAGCTCGACTGCCTCCTGCACACCGGCCGGATCCGCGCGCCGGAACACGTCCTTCAGGTAGAGCACGGCGGCGGCGCCGAGGACCCACAGCGGGAGGATCACCAGGGCGCGGGCCAATCCGTCGTTCTCGAAGCGAGACAGCCCTTGCATCGCGCGGACGCCGACCCCGACGGGCAGGATCTCGGACAGCGGGCGCAGCCAGGCGGGAAGGTAGGCCGCCGGCATGACCCCACCGCTGCTGCTGTTGCCGAGGATCAGCAGGAGGATCGAGGCGAGACTGACGCCCGCGGAGCCGAACAGTCGCAGCAGCACCATGGTCGTGCCACCGACTGCGGCGCCCATCAGCGCGATGATGAGGGCGAGGGGCAGGAAGGCGCCGGGCAGCGCATCGAAGCCCGTGCTCCCGCCGATGGCGGCGACCAGGACGCCGCCGACCGCTCCGAACAGGGCCAGGCTGGCCATACGCCAGCGGTACTGGAGCCTGGGTGCGAGCTGGTACGTCGTCAAACCGAAGAGGTATCCGGCCAGCACGAGGCCGAAGGCCGCGTAGAAGACGGAGAGCCCCCGGGTGTCCCCCGCTGCCGCCGGGGCAACGTCCTCGACGGAGAGGTCATGGTTGTCCGCGTGGGCCACGGAAGCGAATGCGGTGGTCAGGGTCGCGGTGACGGCCGCTCCGTTGGCGCTGCCGTAGAGCAGGTTCCCCTTGCCGAGGTAGGCCCCGTACACGGACCTGTCCTCGACGGCCTGCCGGGCGGAGGATTTGTCGGGGTAGGTCTCGAGCGTGAAGCCGCCCGGGGCGACCCGCTCGAGGTCCTCGCGCAGGTGCGCCTGCCGCGTGCCGACCTCCGTGGTGCCCACGCGGAGCTCATGAGGGCGCGGCGCGTGGAAGGCGGCGAGATAGACGCTGACGAAAAGGGTGCCGATCAGCAGGACGACCGCGACGGGGAGCAGGACGGCACGCGCGGTCCCAGGGCGCAGAGGCGGATGGGCCACGTCCAGGGCGTGCTTGTGAGCTGGTCGGTTGGAGACTCGCTGGGACATCGAAAACAGATTCCTAGAATAGAAGCCAACTGATAATCTTTGTACACATAATCAGTTGACTTACAAAGGAGGTCCGCCGCGTGAACGCTTCCGAGCGGCGCACGGGCTATGTGGCCTGGCAGATCGGCCAGATCATCGCGACTCGGGCCGAGCGCACACTGCGCTCGTTCCACTTGACCCTTGCCCAGCACAGCGCCCTGGCGCAGGCCGTCCTCGATCCGGGCGTCACCAGTGCGACCGCGGCGCGCAGAGCGGCGATCACCCCTCAGTCCATGGGAACCGCGGTCAACGGGCTGGTCGAGCGGGGGCTTCTGGAGCGCCGGACCGCCCCCGGCGACAGGCGCACGCATCGACTGTACGCCACCGAGGCCGGACTGCGGCTCGCGGCGGAGGCCAGAAGCGCGGTGGAAGCCACCCACGACGAAGCTCTGCAGGTGCTGACGCCGATGGAGCAGGAGCAGGTGCACTCACTACTGCTGAAACTGTTGGCGTCACTGAATCCGGCATCCTTGGACGTCGACAGCGCGCATCGTGAGGTTCCTACGGTGTGATCTCGTCGAGGCGGCCGAAGTGTTCGATACCAGCGTTGCTCACCAGGATGTCGAGCTTGCCGCAGCGCTCGACGACCTGGTCGACGAGGCGTCCCGTCTGCTCCGGGTCGGAGACGTCCGCCTGGATCGCGATCGCGTCGGTGCCGTCCTCTTGAGCTCTGCGACCAGCTGTTCGGCGTCTGCCGCGCTGCTGCGGTAGTTGATCGCGACCCTCGCGCCGCCCTGCGCGAGGCGTTCGGCGACGGCTTGCCGATGCCGCGACCGGCTCCGGTGCTTGTATTGGTCGGCCAATCACGGTTTGGGGGCCAAATACCCGCCGTGGCGCATCGACACATGCCCGAACACCGTGACCGGCCGCGGCCGGGGCATACGTGTCCCTTCGGCCGGCCTCTCGGCTGCTGGCGGACGTGGGGCACGCTGTCGAGATTCAGGTCGTCGAACTGCGCGACCTGACCGCCGGCATCGCCAGCAGATTCGCGTCAGGCTAACGTCGCACCCGCGGCATCCCCAGGCCGATCCACGCGATGATCTCGCGCTGGATCTCGTTGTTGCCGCCGCCGAAGGTGAAGATCACCGCCGATCGGTAGCCGCGTTCGAGTTCGCCGTGCAGGACCGTGCCCGCGGAGCCCTCCTTGAGAGCGCCGGGGGCGGCGACGATCTCCATCAGCCAGGCGTAGGCGTCGCG